>JBCBUG010000013.1:0-102426 GCA_039818265.1 Pseudomonadota bacterium
ACGACGCAGGCGAGATCGAGGGCTTGTTCTAAGCGCCTGAATGATACATCTCGTGGTCTGGGGATACCCCCGGGCCATGAGGAGAGAAACATGCCCACTCTGATACCGCCGCAAGACTGCCGCTCGATGCAGGAATTGCGGTTTCAGATCGGCAGGCTGGACCGCCAACTGATCGAATTGTTGGTAACGCGCGCAGGCTATATTGACCGTGCGTCTCAGCTGAAACCCGGCGAGGGGCTGCCCGCCCGAATCCCGGATCGTGTTGAAGAGGTGGTGCAGCGCGTGCGCAAGAGTTCCGATGAACTGGGTATGGACCCTGAGCTTGCTGAAGAACTCTGGCGTATTTTGATTGATTGGTCGATTGCCCGCGAAGAGCGTGTGCTCGGCTCTGACTGACTGAACGGGCGCATCTTGCGCCCGATCCGTTTTTTGAAAGAAGGGATCAAAGGATGGTAGCGCAGGTTATCGACGGTAAGGCATTCGCGGCAAAAGTGCGCGCGCAAGTGGCCGATCAGGTTGCCAAGCTGAAAGAAGAAAACGGCATCACCCCCGGCCTTGCCGTGGTTCTGGTAGGCGAAGACCCCGCCAGCCAGGTTTATGTCCGCTCGAAGGGCAAGCAGACCGTCGAGGTCGGCATGAACTCGTATGAACACAAGCTGGACGCCGACACCTCGGAAGCGGACCTGCTGGCTCTGATCGATAAGCTGAACAACGATCCCGCCGTCCATGGCATTCTGGTTCAGCTGCCTCTGCCAAAGCATCTGAACGAAGATCTTGTGATCAACTCGATTGATCCTGCCAAGGATGTCGATGGTTTTCACATCTCGAACGTGGGCCTGCTGGGCACTGGGCAGAAATCGATGGTTCCCTGCACGCCGCTTGGGTGCCTGATGATGCTGCGCGACTATCACGGCTCGCTGTCGGGCATGGATGCGGTTGTGATTGGCCGTTCAAACATCGTTGGCAAACCTATGGCACAGCTGTTGCTGGGCGACAGCTGCACCGTAACGATTGCGCATTCGCGTACCAAAGACCTGCCTGACGTCGTGCGTCGCGCAGACATTGTTGTCGCCGCTGTTGGCCGTCCTGAGATGGTGCCGGGCGACTGGATCAAGGAAGGTGCCACCGTGATCGACGTAGGCATCAACCGGATCGAGCGCGATGGCAAGAACAAGCTTGTGGGCGACGTGGATTATGCCAGCGCAGCCGAGCGTGCCGGAGCCATCACACCGGTGCCCGGCGGGGTCGGCCCCATGACCATCGCTTGCCTGCTGGCAAACACCCTCACCGCCGCATGCCGCGCGAACAAATTGGCAGAACCAGAAGGTCTGACCGCGTGAGCCTATCTGCCTGCACCAACGCGCAGCATTATTGGCGTTACGCGGGCCGTGCCGCGCGCATGGTGATCGTGTCTATTGGTCATTCGGCGTCGAATTCTGCGCGCGTCCGCGCGTTGGTAGCCCGCGCGGCACAAACCGGCATGGCGTTGGACCAGCAATTCTGGGGCAAGGATATGTCCCAGGATAAGTGCCGAACTCAGGTCAAGCAATTGAACGCGGCGGTGGATGTATATGCTGTGTTGTTGCTGCCTGACGCGCCTGCGCATATCGATATTCTAAGTTTGCGCGGTGAATTGCAGGGATATAAAGACCTCAGTCGTCCTGGCGCGTGGCATCACCCCGGACCGGTCCGGCCGGGTGAAATTGATTGCGTCCTGAACAGTGCGACGACGGCGCATCAGACCCATAGCATTGCAATGGGGTTAAAAGATATTCAGATCGCGAGATAACCAATCCCGGTAAATGCAATGATGCATCCAAGCCATTGAGATGTTGACATTCTCTCTCGCAAGATTGCCCAGGCTAATACAACCGTTAACAACCCGAAGATCGAGGCGGCGACGGATGCGTATTGTGCGTTTTGCAATCCTCCGGCGGACACCACGCACAGAAGTGCCACTGCGTCGAGCGTGCCCATCAGGCACAACAGGGGCAGGGCCCGCGTGCCCGGCCAAAGCGACTTGCGGGATGCAAGGGCAATTGCGGCCAGGACCGGGATGGCGGTCAAGCGTCCAATCAGCGAAACGGTGAACTCATTGCCAAGTTCGGCTGCATATTGTCCCAAAGCGAATGTCGCAGCAAACCCAATTGCAGCAAGAATTGAAAAGGCAATTGTCGGCCTGGCTGCAGGATATTCTGCTCCGTCACCCTTGGATCGTGCCGAGACAATGGACACGCCGACACCAATGGCGATGATTGCCAGCCAATGCCATATACTGACTTCGGAACCGCGCCATATTGCAAGGGTGACTGACAAAACGGGATAGCTGGCGACAAGCGGGGCGACCAGACGTACAGGCCCGCGCTGAAACGCAGCATACATGCTGAGGCCAGCCAGCAGGTAAAAGCCGCCCGACGCAATTGCATAGGACACTGCCTCGACGGGCATGGGGGCAAACCCGGACCAGATCGCCACAAGTCCGAACTGAAGCACAGCCCCCGCAACCAGCACGGCCATCAACGCGGCGATTACGCTCACGGACTGGCTGACATATCGCACGGCAAGATCGTGAAAGCCCCAACATAATGCGGCCAGCAGACCCAGTGCAAGTGCGCTCATTCGGTCGCCTCATGTATCTGGTCATGCCCGGGCATTCCGTGTCGATCTTTCGATATTAACCGCGCCAACATGTCACTGGTGATAAACTTATTTTCCTGTTAAGCAATATTTATTGACGGCTACAACTCGGGAAAGAGACGTATGTCATCTGCATTGGATCAAATCGGCGGTGAAGATCGACTTCGGGCTCTGGTCGAACGGTTCTACGACCGCATGGAGACCGATCCGGCCGTACATTCATTGCACAGGTTGCATTTTCGCGGACACGGGTTGTCTCATACGAGACAGGCACAGTTTGAATTTCTGAGCGGGTTCCTGGGTGGTCGGGCCTATTATCGTGAGCGATTTGGTCATATGGACCTGCGTGAAATTCATGCGCATGTGCCGATACGCGAGGCCGATGCCGAGCTTTGGCTGGATACGTTTGACGCCGCGTTGGCGGATTGCGGAATGGACGGTTCGGTGGTGGACAAAATGCGCAAAACTCTGCGTCGTGCCGCGTTAATGCTGGTCAACGATGTCCCAGACTGGAGAGTCGAAGCCGACAGCGGAAAGAACCTTGAGGTTCATGGCTGATCAGATCTGTCGCAATCTGGCATAGAGGCTGGATGTGATCTTGAATTGTTCCGCAGCAATATTGTCGCTATCAGAGATCATCGTCTGCACCGCAACTGCGCATCCAAGCCAATCCACAGCGCATTGATGATTTGCCGGATCGGTCATCCACGATTGGATCGTGCCCTGGACAAGTTCGGGGTGAAACTGCACGCTCCAGGCGCGACCTGAGACCCGCAAAGCCTGTACAGCGCAAGCCTCAGATTGCGCCAAAACCGATGAGTTGGGCGGTAGATCCGTGGCCTCAACGCCATGCCATTGTAGCACCCGGAATTGATGGGGCAGGAGCTCGAACAGCGGATCACTGCGCATGTTGTCAGTCAGATTGATGGCAAGCACACCGATCTCAGGCTTCTGCATAGGTGCACATTTCCCTCCCAACGCATCAACCAGGAGTTGGTGCCCAAGACATATTCCAAAATACGGTCGCTTGAGGTCTTGAATCCACGTCCTGATCGCTTGTTTTTCGGGCACGAGCCACGGATGCGCCTCGGTTTCCCAGACGTCCATCGGGCCGCCCAGAACCAGAAGCAAATCAAAATCGTCGAGTTGCGGGATTGGTTGGCCATCATACAGATGCACGACTTTGGCCGTATCACCGCATGATGAAATGTGCTCTAGAAACGCTCCGGGGTTTTCGCCGGACGAATGCTGGAAAATCAGGACATTCATTAGGCACGGGCCTCCATCCGAGCGTCTGTATCGGGGCGGCAGTGGTCTGCAGCCCCAAAGTTTCTTAGATATCGAGCGTGTGGTCCTTTTCCCAGCGTGAGAAATGGCTGACGAACGAGTTCCACTCCTGATGCTTCATCTTCAGAAACGCACTTGAGAATTCCTGACCCATCATGGCCTTCAACTCGGTATCATTGTCGTATTCGCGCAACCCGTCGAGCATGTTCAGCGGTAGTTTGGGGGCGTCGGTGACGGTGTGGCCTTCGGCATACATGTCAATGTCCCAGCGACGTCCCGGATCGGCTTTGGAGCGGATGCCGGACAGACCCGCGGCGATGATAACCGCCTGCAGCAGATAGGGGTTGGTGGCTCCGTCGGCCAGGCGCAGCTCAAACCGGCCCGGACCGGGCACCCTGACCATGTGGGTGCGGTTGTTGCCGGTCCATGTCACGGTATTGGGGGCCCAGGTCGCGCCCGACATGGTACGCGGTGCGTTGATGCGTTTGTAGCTGTTCACCGTCGGGTTGGTGATCGCTGCCAGCGCACTGGCATGTTTCATGATCCCGCCCAAGAAATACTTGCCCTGTTCGCCAAGTCCCACCTCGCCGGTCGGACCGTCGCCTTCGCCGGCGAAGACGTTGGTTTTGGCGTCCGCTCCGGGTGCATCCCAGACCGAGATATGAGCATGGCAGCCATTACCGGTCAGCCCTTCGACAGGCTTGGGCATGAAGGTGGCGCGGAACCCGTGCTTCTCGGCCACAGATTTGGTCATGAACTTGAAGAATGAATGCTTGTCGGCGGTGCGTAGAACATCGTCAAATTCCCAGTTCATCTCGAACTGGCCATTGGCGTCCTCGTGGTCGTTCTGGTACGGCCCCCAGCCGAGATCGAGCATGTAATCGCAGATCTCGCGCACCACGTCATAGCGGCGCATCACCGCCTGCTGGTCATAGCAGGGCTTTTCGGCGGTATCGAACGGATCGCTGATCTGCTCACCATCTGGGGTCAGCAGAAAGAATTCAGCCTCGATGCCGGTTTTGACATGCATCCCCATCTCGGCGGCCTCGTCGATCAGACGGCGCAGCACGTTGCGCGGCGCCTGGGCGACATCCTTGCCTTCCATCACGCAGTTGCCTGCAACCCAGGCGACCTCAGGCTTCCATGGTAGCTGAATCACCGATGACGGGTCCGGTACCGCCAGCATGTCAGGATGCGCGGGGGTCATATCCAGCCAGGTGGCAAACCCGGCAAAACCTGCGCCGTCTTCCTGCATCTCGGCAATCGCCTGCGCGGGCACCAGCTTGGCCCGCTGCCCACCGAACAGGTCGGTGAACGAGATCATGTAGTATTTGACGCCTTTTTCTTTTGCGAAAGCTGCGAGATCTGTCGTCACGATGGCTTTCCTTTCCCTGTTGAATTTTTAATTTCCAAAGCAAAAAACGCGGCCCCCGTTAAGGAGCCGCGCAATATCAGTTCAGAACCCTTCCTTGCCCGGGTACCAGCTTGTCCCGGCCAACGGGACACGCGCCATTGCGGCGGCCTCCATCGTCAGAGCACACAAATCCTCGGGTTCAAGGTTGTGGAGGTGATTATGACCACAGGCCCGCGCAATGGTCTGCGCTTCAAGCGTCATTACCTTGAGATAGTTTCGCAGACGGCGTCCGGCCTCGACTGGGTTCAGACGGGCCGCCAAGTCGGGATCTTGTGTGGTGATACCTGCGGGGTCCTGGCCTTCGTGCCAGTCGTCGTAGGCCCCGGTGGTGGTTCCCAGCTTTTGGTACTCGGATTCCCATTTCGGGTCGTTGTCGCCAAGCGCCACCAGCGCGGCGGTGCCAATGGCCACCGCGTCAGCGCCAAGGGCCATTGCCTTTGCCACATCGGCTCCGGTGCGAATGCCGCCCGAGATCACCAGTTGCACCTCGCGATGTACGCCCAGATCTTGCAATGCCTGAACTGCTGGGCGGATGCAGGACAGCGTCGGCAGGCCGACATGTTCGATGAACACGTCCTGCGTGGCAGCCGTGCCGCCCTGCATGCCGTCCATCACCACCACATCGGCCCCGGCCTTCACTGCCAGCGCGGTGTCATAATAGGGGCGGGTCGCGCCGACTTTGACATAGATGGGCACCTGCCAGCCGGTAATCTCGCGCAACTCAAGGATTTTGATTTCCAGATCGTCCGGGCCGGTCCAGTCCGGATGGCGACAGGCCGAGCGCTGGTCGATGCCCTTGGGCAATGTCCGCATCTCGGCCACGCGGTCGCTGATCTTCTGGCCCAGCAACATCCCGCCGCCGCCGGGTTTCGCGCCCTGACCGACCACGATTTCAATCGCGTCGGCCTTGCGCAGGTCGTTGGGATTCATGCCATAGCGCGAGGGCAGGTACTGGTACACCAGCTTGGTCGAATGGCCGCGTTCCTCGGGCGTCATGCCGCCGTCGCCGGTGGTGGTCGAGGTGCCCGCCGCCGAAGCGCCCCGGCCCAGGGCCTCTTTCGCCGGTCCCGACAGCGCGCCAAAGCTCATGCCCGCGATGGTGATCGGAATATCCAGCTTGATCGGTTTCTTGGCAAAGCGCGTGCCCAGCGTAACGGATGTGTCGCAGCGTTCGCGATAACCTTCCAGCGGATAGCGGCTGACGCTGGCGCCCAGAAACAAAAGATCATCAAAATGCGGTACCTTGCGTTTGGCTCCTCCACCACGGATATCATAAATACCGGTGGCCGCAGCGCGGCGGATTTCCGCATTGATCGGATTGGTGAATGTCGCCGACTGAATCGGCAGGGTGCGGGGGATCTGATCGTCCATGTCTTTCATACCCTTCTTCCTCAGTAAGCAGCGGCGTTGTCGACGTCGAAGTTATAAAGCTGACGGGCGGAACCGTAACGTTTGAATTCTTCGGGGCTGGCATCCGCGCCCGCGCGGTCCAGCAGGTCCTTCAGGATATCCAGATGCTCGGGGCGCATCTCTTTCTCAATGCAATCAGCGCCCAGGCTCTTGACCGAGCCGCGCACGAACAGCTGCGCCTCGTAAAGCGAGTCTCCGAGTGCATCGCCTGCATCACCGCAGACCACAAGATTACCGGCCTGCGCCATGAAGGCTGACATATGACCGATATTTCCATGTACGACGATGTCGATGCCCTTCATCGAAATCCCGCAGCGCGAACTTGCGTTGCCCTTGATGACCAGCAAACCGCCGTGGCCGGTGGCGCCAGCATATTGGCTTGCGTCGCCTTCGACAACGACCTGACCGGACATCATGTTCTCGGCCACGCCAGGCCCAACCGAGCCTTCGACCTTGACCGTCGCCTGTTGGTTCATTCCTGCGCAGTAATAGCCAGTTGAGCCCTTGACCGTCACTTCGATAGGCGCATCCAGCCCAACGGCAATCGCGTGGCTGCCTTTGGGGTTCACGACTTCCCAATGGGTCTGGTTGGTCTCGGTGGATTGCGACTGCAAGGTGGCGTTCAACCCACGAAGGCCGTCTGCTTCAAGATCATAAGTTTGCATGTTATGCGGCCTTTTCGTTGGTCGAGGGGCTGTCATTGTGGGACCAGAAGTAAACCGTCGCTGGCTCCGGCTCCCAGACGCGGGCCTCTTCGATACCCGGCAGGTTCACCAGCGCCCGGTATTCGCTGCCAAAGGCCACGTATTGATCGGTTTCGGCCATCACCGCAGGCTTACAGGCGATCGGATCGCGGACCACGCCGAACCCATCCTTGGTGCCGACGACAAAGGTGAAGAAGCCATCCAGATCCTCAAGGCTGCTTTCCAGCGCCTCACCCAAGGTGGCCCCGTTCATCATCTTCCAGGTCAGATAGGCGGCTCCAACCTCGGTATCATTCTCAGTTTGGATCACTACACCTTCACGGCGCAGTTTGCGGCGCAATGAATTGTGGTTCGACAGCGAGCCGTTATGAACCAGACACTGATCTGGCCCAGTGTTGAACGGGTGCGCGCCCATCGTCGTCACGGCAGACTCTGTAGCCATGCGAGTGTGGCCAATGCCATGTGTGCCGCTCATACGGCTGATGTTAAAGCGCGCGGCCACGTCTTTGGGGAGGCCTACTTCCTTGTAGATCTCCAGCATCTCACCCCGGCTCATGATCCGGACTGAAGGCCGGATTTCTGCCAACGCGACCCGTGCCGCTTCAAACTGCCCGGCCGGAACGTCCAGCACAGTGTGCGTGTCATTATCAGTCTGGCTTACCACCACGCCCAATTGCTGCCCCAGCTCTTCGGCTAGACCGGCAAAGTCCTCCTTGGGATTGGGCGACTGCAGTGTCACCTTGGTCTTATCACCTGATTCCTCGCCATAAATCGCTATACCCGCGCTGTCGGGGCCGCGATCCGTCATCGTGATCAGCATGTCTGTCAGCATATTGCCCAGTTGGGGCGCAAGAGACTGGTCTTTGAGGAATAATCCAACAATTCCGCACATGGCTGGCAGATCTCCTTGTGTGTTTCACTATGATTCTACGGTACCAACAATTCAAACGGACATCAATAATCATAGGAAATAAATTTTCCTGAGAGGCAATGAGCAAGAAATTAGATTTATGCCCATTGCCAGCTTTCAAAGCCGGATCAGTATCGTTCCAGCTGTGCTTTCACTTTTTCTTCGTCGCCAGTGTGGCGGGCCTTCTCGAGGTGTTCACCTTCTCGGACAAATTGGATGCGATGCCAGCCGATCCAGAATACGACGCCCACGATGACCATAAGGACTTCGTAACCTTGGAAGGGATAGATCGGTCCGACCTCGGCCAGATCAACGGCCCAGCTTGTATATCCATTTGTAGACATTCTTTTTCTCCCTTACTCAGCTGGTACGCGTCGGGCAGCCAGTTCTTCTTTGTCGGCTGCAATGATCGCGGCTTTGGCGTCTTCATAGGCATGGTGTTCTGCGTAATCGAGGCCCTGAAGTTCGACTTCTTCCGGAATACGCAGGACACCCGCGGCCGACTGGATTTTCGCAAGAATCCAACCAGGCAAGAAGCCAAGAACAAAGAACATGATGACCGCACCTGTGATCTGACCGACCGGGTTAATCGTCGCGTAACCTTCATATGGCGAAGAAGGTACGCCCCACAGGACAAAGCCAGAAATCACCAGGCCAACGAATCCTGCATAACCATGCACGGCAACGGCACCAACGGCATCATCCAGCTTGAACCGACGCTCGACCCAATAGTGCAGCTTGTACACGATCACGACACCGATCGCGGCGATGATCATTGCCTGCACCGGGTGATAAAGATCGTTACCCGCAGATGCGGTGATAATACCGGCCAGTCCGCCCGAGAACGTCCAAAACGCGTCACCTTTGGAAACAACATACGCTGCCATCAACCCGCCAGACAGAGACATCAGGAAGTTGAAGGTAATCGCGGACAGCGTGGTCGGAGCCAGATAGATATTGGTCGCAGTCCACGTGACGCCCGTAATCTGACCGTCAATTGCTTCCGGAGATATCGCGGGAATATTGCATGCGGCATAGAAGCCCCAGAAACCCGTGTAGATCAGGAATATCCCGATTGTCAGTAGCCAAGGGTTATGTGGCGGAATATCCCGCGGGGTACCGTCTTTGGCAAATTTGCCTAGGCGGGGACCCAGAACCATGATCACCCCAAGTGCGTAACCGCCTGCGATTGCGTGAATAACCCCGGAAGCGTAAGCATCGTGGTACCCAAGAACGCGCACCATCCAACCGCCGTAGTGCCAACCCCACGCGGCGTCAATGATCCACCAGACTGAACCAATCATCACGGCATGGACCCACAAGGCCGAAGATCTAATCCGCTCGATCACAGAGCCAGATACAATCGAGGCTGCCGTCCACGAGAACAGCAGGAATGCCGCCCAGAAGACGCCGGTGATTCTGTCACCCAGATTGGTCGCCATTGTGTCGGCCCATGGCAGATTTGCAGCGCCCGCTTCGGTATCCAAACCACCCCAGAACGGAAAGTTTGGAAAGGCCCAGTAAATCCACCATCCAAAGAAGAAGAACGTGACCGTCACCAGTGGGATGATCATGATGTTTTTCATCAATGTGTGCATATGGTTACGAGCCCGGCTGGCGCCGACCTCGTACATGCAAAATCCCACATGGATGAGGAACATGAAAACGACCGTTACCCAGTAGTAGAACTCGGTAAAGACCGTCGTGAGTGCATTTAGATTACCATCCACTTCGTAGTCTCCCTGTTGTTGCAGCAGGAGGTCTTTCTGCGAAGAATTTCCTGCTGGGAATAATTGTACACTCAGGGGACAATTTCATTCGCGACCTGTCAATAGATATGTGGGGCAAACATCTTTGAGGCCAGTAATTCGCGCATGTTTCTTAATGCCAAATAAGTGGCTATAGCATTGATAAATAATCACTTATGAAACACTCGCGCACCCTACCCAGGGTGCAAAAATTGCAGGCAAATATTCCCAACAGGAAAAAAATCTGCACAGAGGTGTTGATTTTCGATCCGACTTCGGCCTCAATATGGTCAGCAAAAAGCAATCAACGGGAGAGCTGAACAATGGCCATTCTTTGGAGGACATCCGCCCTTGCGCAGCGCCATGCCGAGATCGGCGGCGAGCTGGAAGACTGGAACGGTATGGGGACCGCATGGTTCTACGACCACAGCCCGGAGCGCGCCAAAGCAGATTACGAAGCGATCCGCACTAAGGCAGGGCTGATGGATGTGTCTGGTCTGAAGAAGGTTCATGTGGTCGGCGAAGATGCGGCCTATGTCATTGACCGCGTCACCACGCGGAATGTGGAAAAAATCATGCCGGGTCGATCGACTTATGCGTCGATCCTGAATGCTGAAGGCAAATTTGTCGATGATTGCATCATCTACCGCCTGTCGGTGAACACCTGGCTTGTCGTGCACGGCACCGGGACGGGGATGGAACAGCTGACATCGGTGGCCGCCGGTAAGAATTGCTCGGTTATTTTTGACGATGACTTGCACGATATGTCGCTGCAGGGGCCGGTAGCGGTGGATTTCCTGGCCAAGCGCGTTCCCGGAATTCGGGATCTGGCCTATTTTGGTATCATGCAGACCAAACTCTTTGGCTGCCCGGTGATGATTTCGCGAACCGGATATACCGGCGAGCGCGGGTACGAGATTTTCTGTCAGGCAAAGCACGCAGTGCATCTGTGGGACAACATCCTGGCCGAAGGCAAGGACATGGGCATTGTCCCAGTCCAGTTCTCGACGCTCGATTTGCTGCGCACCGAAAGCTACCTGCTGTTTTATCCCGGGGACAACTCGGAAACCTATCCATTCGACGACGAAACCTGCGGCGATACCCTGTGGGAGTTGGGTCTGGAATTCACAGTTTCACCGGGCAAGACCGGATTTATTGGCGCCGAGAACCACTACGCCTCGCAAGGCAAAGAACGGTTCAAGATCTATGGTGTCAAACTGGACGGCACCACCCCGGCGGAAGAGGGTGCTGACCTGCTGCAGAAAGGCGAAAAGGTCGGTGTTGTCACCTTCGGCATGTATTCCGAAATCAATGGGCACAATGTTGGTATCGCGCGGATGCCGGTTGCCTGCGCGTCACCCGGTACCCAGCTGACGGTCCGCAACGGCGATGGGACAGAAATAGCGGCGACTGCGGAAGAGATGCCGTTCTATGATCAGGACAAATCGATCAGAACCGCAAAAGGCTGATTTTCAGGGGGCGCAACGGACACACCGTGGCGCCCTTTTCCTGTTTGAGGGCACAATGTCAAAGTTCGAATTTCCCAAGTCAATCGCAAGCCGCCCGGTCTGGGGCACGCTAGAGGTTCGCCCGGGCGAACATAACCTCATGATCGCCGAGGCCGAAGGGGCCGAAGCCATCCTTGACATAGCGACACCCGATCTGATGGCTAAAACCCACTTGATCTATATCCCAAAAGGCACGGATTTCTCGGAAAAGCTGCAGGCGCTGAACCCTTCGCAATTCTACGAAGGTCCGTCTTATTCAGCCGCGCTGCACCGTATTCGCCGCGTGTTGGAGGACGCGCATATGGGATTGCAGGTCTATCTGACCGGCACCGAAGGCATGATGGGTCAGGCCATGAACGAAGTGATGGCCGTCGGCCTGCCGCATACTGCGATTCAAACTGAACATCGCGGTTCTGTTGCACGCCGGATGCAATGTGTACATTGCAAGGGCATCACCGAAGATGTCGAGGTTGATCCGTTTGTCTGTTCGCACTGTGGCCTCAACCTGTTTGTGCGCGACCACTATTCCCGCCGTCTTGCCGCTTATCAGGGTGTCCGCGTTGATGCCGAGGACCATGGTAACGTGCCCGAGCCAAAGGGGATCTACGAATGAGTGGTGCCGAGAAAATTCAGGTCAAAGTGACCGAAATTACCCCGCTGAACGAGTTGGTGACGCGCTTCCGGTTTGAGCGCGTTGACGGCAGACAGTTGCCAACCTTTTCGGGCGGTGCACATACCGTGGTCGAAATGCAGGATGGCGGCATCACGCGGCTTAACCCCTATTCCCTGATGTCCGACCCTTTCGATCAGTCGTCTTATACCATCTCGGTCCGGCGCGACGATCAGGGCAGGGGTGGTTCGTTGTTTATGCACCGTCAGGTCAAACTGGGCGATGAGATGACCATCAGCTATCCGGTCAACCTGTTCTCACTTGATCTGCGGGCCCGCAAACACCTGTTTCTTGCCGGTGGTATCGGTATCACCCCGTTTCTGGCGCAGATCAAACAGCTTGAACTACTGCACGGTCATTGGGAACTGCATTATGCGTGCCGTAACAATGCGTTGTCATCTTATGCCGATCAACTGACTGACCGGCATCCAAACGAAACACATCTGTACTATGACGACCAAAATCAACAGATCGATCTGAAAAGCCTGCTGAGCGGGCAGCCTTTGGGCACGCATGTCTATGTCTGCGGCCCCAAGGGCATGATCGATTGGGTGCGCGAAACTGCTGCCGCCGAAGGCTGGCCCGAGGATTGCGTGCATTATGAAGAGTTTCTGGCCCCGCAGCCCGGCAAACCGTTCGAAGTGCGCTTGGCGACATCGGACAAAGTCATTCATGTGGGTGAGAACGAAAGCCTGCTGGAAGCCATCGAACGCGAAGGCGTGGATGCGCCGTATCTGTGCCGCGGCGGAGCCTGTGGCCAATGCGAAACCGTTGTGCTGGATCACGACGGCAATTTCGTTCATCGCGATCATTGGCTGACTGACGAAGAAAAAGCCGCAGGCAAGAAGATCATGCCCTGCGTATCGCGCTTCGAGGGCAAGTCCCTCGTGCTGGACCGCTGAGAGGAGGCCCACATGACCATTCAATTCAACGACGAGTCCTTCCGTGACGACTATACGTTCCACAACTCGGAATGGGCGATCAAACGCTTTCCTTTCCCGTTTCACGAAGACAGCTACATGTATTCCGTCAACATGGAACAGCACCGGGGCGGACCCGAGGGCTCGGTTTATGAAATGCGGTTCGATGTAGACGAACACTATGTATCCGAGATGAAAGACCGGGCCATCGTTCTGGATCAGGACCCTCTGCGCTGTCAGTCCCTTCCACACATGACATTGGCGGGTTGGGACCTGCTCGAGCTGATCATGGTCAGCAAGTCAGAGGATTATCCCGACCTGTTCGAATTGCACCGCAACGGCAATCAGTGGCGTTGGATCAACAAGCCACTGGGCATTGATCACAGTTTCACCTTCATGGATGAAACCACGCTGCCGTACGGGCCGATGGAATACATCACGCGTCAGGCACAGGGTGATTTCGCGGTGCTGGATCAGCGGGACGAGATGCTGTGGATGGACGCCGGGATGGTAACGACCCAAGCCGATTGGAGCCTGGATTTCGACATCGGCATGAACTTTTTCGAATGGCATGCGCCAGTTCCGAAAGCCCATGAGATGGGAATTTTCAAGCGCGCACTGAAATTCCTGCTGAACATTCAACAAGGGGCTCCGGCACGGCGTCTGAACTGGACCATGACCGTGAACCCGCTGCTGGATACGAGCCCAGAAAACTATCATAAATGGGGTATCCAAAAGACAACTTTGACGCCTGAGAACATTGCTCATAAGCAGCATCTGCGGGTCGAGTTGCAGACCTTCTTCCGGTTGCCGCGGTCAAACGCGCTGGTGTTCCCGATCCGCTGTTATCTGTGCAGTTTTCAGGATCTGATGACGGTACCGAAATGGGGTCGCCGCCTTCATCGTGTTATTCGCGATCTTCCGGTTGAATTGGCCACTTATAAAGGGTTCATCGACAACCGTCCAATGATGCTGGATTACCTCAGCCAATTTGACGACGGACTGCCAACCTCGCCCGGTGTATGGCCGGATCTGGAAACGGAACCACCTTTGTCAAAGTAGGTGAGCGCCGGGATGGGTCGTGGTTGATCAGGGCAAAACAATTTGGCGGCTAGGGGATGATACCTTGGCGTTTTACGACGTGCTCGCGCTGCTGCGCACGTCGTTCCAATACATGGACGGCAGGATAGACCCACCATCCTCTATTCATCGGCTCACCATCGAAGGTATGCAGGCCCACTGCCAATCTGGGGGAGAAATCTGGGTTATCGGCCGTCCGCTCTTTGGGTGCATGTTCCTGACGCAAAAGCCGGATTGTCTGTACTTGGGAAAACTGGCGGTTCAGGAACAAATGCGCGGGCGCGGCATTTGCAGGGCGATGGTCGACCAAGCCGAGCGTCGCGCCGCAGACCTTGGCCTGTCCAAGCTTGAGTTAAAAACTCGCATCGAACTTACTGAGAACCATCGCGTTTTTTCCCGGATGGGATTTACAATTGTAAGTACCGGAAGCCATGAGGGTTACGATAAACCCACAGATTTCTTGCTGCGCAAACAGGTCAGCTTGTCTGTGGATAGCTAATCACCGAAATGTAGCGCGCGGGCAGGCTAACCAGCCGTTCTGGGCCATGCGGAGCATCCGCATCGAAGAAAAGTGTATCACCGGGTTTTAGCGGATAAATATTTTCACCGTGGCGATAGTCAACAGCGCCCTCCAGCATATAGATCGTTTCAATTCCGCCGTGTTGGAATGTTGGGAAGACGTCAGATTCCTCCGTCAGCGTTATCAGATAAGGCTCGACAATCACACCTGATCCGTTGGCGCCAATATGCCCCAGCAAATTGTATTGGTGATTGGCTCGTGTCCCCTCGCGTTCCAGCTCCACACCTTCACCGGCTTTGGTGTGTACCGCTTCCCGCCGTTCCTCGAACTGGCGGAAAAAACTTGTCAGAGGTACCGACAAGGCGTCGGCCAGTAATTGTAACGTGGTCAAAGAGGGCGAAGTGTTGCCGTTTTCGATCTTTGACAACATGCCGATAGACAGGCCGGTCAGTTGTGAAAGTTCTGCGACAGTGATGTTTTGTTGTTTGCGAAAGGCGCGGACTTCGCGACCGATGGCAACTTCGAGCACCTTTTCACGTTCATCTGCCCGAACGGAATGTGGATCCTGCGTCAGATTGGACGTCATTTCTGCAGCGCGTTTTTTCAATGTCTCGCTTTCAATGTCTTGCTATACTGGTCCCAATTGGATGCGCAAGCAGCCGCACTGCATTACCCAAGTCCAATTGGGCTACCATAGCACCTGATATTCCTGATAGTAAAATAATCATGCTGAAAGAGAAAAATATCGAGATTGGGTTTCTGCTGTTTGATGGATTTCCGATGGCCTGTCTGACATCGGTGATCGAGCCTTTGCGAGCTGCCAACGAGATTGCGGGGCAGGAGGCGTTTTGCTGGTCTCTGGTGACGGAAGACGGGGGTAAAGTCAGGTCCAGCGCCAATGTCCGCTTCGAGGCCGAGAGCGACCTGTCCAACTGCCAGTCAATCGATATTCTGTTCCTGCTCAGCAGCCCGACTTCAAAGTTTCAGAATCCGTCCCAGGGTGATGGAGTATTACGCATGCTTGCGCGCCATGGAACCATTCTGGGCGGGATAAGCGCGGGCGTGTTTCCGTTGGTCCGCTCAGGCGTCATGAATGGTCATCCGGTATCGGTTCACTGGTGCTACGAGGCGGCCTTTGAGGCTGAGTTTCCGGACATGGACGCCCGGCGCGAAGTTATAGTAACGGACAACTCACGCTACACCGCGGCGGGGGCCGCGGCCGCCTTCGATCTGGCGCTGCACCTGATCGAGGATCGTCTGGGTGGTGATGTCGCTCATGAGGTGGCTTGCTGGTTTCAGCACCCGTTGATGCGGGGTGAAGGTGTGCGCCAACAGGTTCCAGACACCAGCAAGCCCGACACCGGTGAAAAGCTGCCGCCGCTTGTGGCAAAATGTGTTGAGCTATACGCCAGCCGAATTGGCGATCCATTGTCGATTGCCGAACTGTCACAGCAGGCCGGTGTCACGCCGCGCCAAATCGAGCGCGCCTTCAAACAGGCGACAGGTCAAAGCCCCAGCCACTATTTCCGCGCCATGCGCATGAAGGCGGCACGTCAGATGGTTGTCTATACCAAAGACCCCATTGCCGACATCGCAGCCGCCATCGGCTTCAGCTCAGTTACACCATTGGTGACACATTACCGATCCGCCTTCGGACTAAGCCCCAGCGAAGACCGCCGCCGCATCAACCGCTTCCGTGTCGAAGACAACGCACCGCTGCCTTCAAGCTGAGCGAGACGCTCAAAGCGCGGATTTCATCGCTGCCACAATGGCATGATGCAAAGATCCTGCCGAAGAACGGGGGCCATACAGACTGAACAAACCGGTGGATCTGCACAGAACAAAGCACCCGAGATGATGGATCGAAGTGCGGGCCGTCTCGCCCGCTCCCATTTTCTGGCAATTCAGATTGCATAGCAATTCCAGAGCTGCCCGAACATCTGTGCCCTCCAGATCGAACCGGGTCCAGGCATCGGTCTGTTCGGAAACGGACGCAGTGTGGCCGACACAGTCTTTAGTCGGATGCGCCAGTTCTTCATGAGTATCGAACGGGGCCTCGACCATCCACTGATCCGGTCCGGTCCAGAATGCCGAGACAACGTCGCCGCCGAACTGGCCAACATCGGGTGCTGATGCACCGATTAATTTTTCAAGCGCCTTGCGGGCTTCTGCTTCGCGGCCAGCGCGTGCGGCGACCGAGGCCAGTGCAACCTTAGGCACCTCGGTACATGTGACGGTTCCAACCGTATCGACATGGGGCTCAGATCCGCCCAGGGCGGTTATTGCAACAAGATCATGCACGAAGCCGTTCTCCCTCAGGGTCGACAAAATGAGCCGAGACAATCTCGACCTCGACGGTCAGATCGGTCAGTGGCGACACAAGGCGCATCTTTTCGCCCTGACGGTCACCGCCGTTTTTCAGAAAACCCAGGCCGATGTGACTATCCAGCGAAGGCGAGAACGCAGCCGACGTAATATAGCCCTGATCATGCGCGGCATCGACCGGCCCGGATGCATCCATGAGATGCGCGCCAGCGGTGATTTTGTCCTCGCTGTTCACGGGTTTAACGCCGACCATGTTCAACGCATCAGCCTCGTTCAGCCCCTCACGTTCGGACAGGGTTGAACCGATACTGTCTTTCTTCTTGGACACCATCCGGCCCATGCCAAGGTTCAGCGCCGTGGTGGTTCCGTTGAGTTCGTTCCCTGCGGCGTGTCCCTTTTCGATCCGCATGACGCCCAGAGCCTCGGTGCCGTAGGGAACAACATTGAACTCTTCACCTTCCTGCATCAGACGCCGCATCAACGCATCGCCATAGCGCGAGGGAACCGCAATCTCGAACGCCAGCTCGCCCGAGAACGAAATCCGGAACAGACGTGCCCGCAGGCCACCGCAAACGGTGATATTCGCGCAGGCCATGAACGGAAAACCTTGATTCGAAATGTCAAATTCCGGGTCCACGATCTTCTGCAGCAGTTTGCGCGAGTTGGGACCAGCAACGGCATATTGCGCCCAGGCTTCGGTGGTCGAGATCAGTTGGACGTCCATGTCCGGGAACAGGCATTGCCGGACGAACTCCATATGCTGATAGACTTTGACCGCATTGGCCGTGGTAGTTGTTACCACAAAATGATCCTCGGCCATACGTCCGGCGGTGCCATCATCCATGGCAATCCCGTCCTCGCGCAACATCAGGCCATAGCGGGTTTTTCCCACCGCCAGTTTGGCAAAGCCATTGCAGTAGATGCGGTTCAGGAAGTCCGCAGCATCGGTGCCTTGCACGTCGATTTTTCCAAGCGTCGTACAGTCACACACGCCGACCGAGGCGCGGGTCTGCCGTACTTCGCGGTCGACGGATTCACGCCAATGCATCTCGCCGGGCAGGGGGAACCACTGCGCGCGCAACCAGTTGCCAACCTCAACAAATACCGCGCCCCGTTCCTTGGCCCAATAATGCGAGGGCGTGAGGCGGGTTGGATGGAATTCCTGCCCTTTCATGCGCCCGGCAAGCGTGCCGATAGACACCGGTGTATAGGGTGGGCGGAATATCGTCGTTCCCGTCTCGGGGATGGATTTACCGGCCAGTTCCGCCATGATCGCCAGACCGCCCATGTTCGATGTCTTACCCTGATCGGTTGCCATGCCCAGCGTGGTATAGCGTTTCAGGTGTTCGACCGATCGGAACCCTTCCTGATGGCTGAGCTTCACATCCTTGACCGTCACATCGTTCTGTTGATCCAGCCATGCGCGCGCGCAGCCCGGAACATACCAATATGGCGTTTGCGAGACCTGGGCATCCTCGGCCTTGGGCAAGTCGGGCAGCGCGCCGCCGAGTTCCAGCGCTTCAACCGCTGCCTGGGCACCAGATTGCAACGCGCCATGGGTCGACATCATCCCGTTTGCTGCGCCCGCGACCGTAAGGCCCGGCGGTAGGTCTGCGCCCGGAACGAAGGCCGCCAGATCTTCGTTCCAGATCGGGCGCCCCCGCTGATGGCAGGTCAGATGTACGTTCGGGTTCCAGCCACCGGACACGCCAAGCGCACCGCAGTCCAATGTGCGCTTAGACCCGTCAGCGAGTTTGACCTCGACAAAGCTCAGACCCAGACGGCCCTTGGTATCAACGACCTGAGCACCTGCGAGCACTTCGTAGTCGTAGTTGATCGGCACATCTGGTCGAACGTCCACAACGGCTGCAATCTTGACACCCTTGTTGTGCAGATCGGCAGCGGTCCGGTGGCCGTCGTCATTGTTGGTGAAGATCGCCACGCGCTGCGCTGCCGTGGTTGCGAACCGGTTGGCATAAGTCCGCAACGCGCTGGCCAGCATGACACCAGGGCGGTCGTTGTTTTCGAATGCGATGGGTCGTTCGGTCGCGCCCGCACACAGCAGGGCGCGTTGGGAATAGATACGCCACAGGATTTGCCGGGGCTTGCCCGAAGGTAAAGTGGCAAGGTGGTCACCGGTGCGTTCAACCGCGCCGTAAATGCCGTGATCAAAAGCCCCGATGACAGTTGTACGGGGCATCAGTCGAACGTTAGGCATTGCGGATAGCTCAGCCACCGTCTGCGCAACCCATTCATCCGCAGGTCTGTCGTTCAGCGTGAAGGTCTCACTGTTCAACCGCCCGCCAAGCGCGAAATCCTCGTCAGCCAGGATAACGTCCGACCCGGCCCGACCCGCGGTCAAGGCGGCAGCCAAACCGGACGGACCGGCGCCAATGATCAGCAGGTCACAATGCCGGAACCCCTTGTCGTATTCGTCCGGGTCCTCTTGCATCGAAAGCGAGCCAAGACCGGCGGCGCGGCGGATCATCGGCTCGTACAACTTTTCCCAGAACGCAGCGGGCCACATAAAGGTCTTGTAATAAAACCCAGCCGACAGGAAGTTCGAAAACCTGTCATTGATCGCCAGCGCGTCGAACTTCAGGCTGGGCCAACGGTTTTGCGATCGGGCCTCAAGCCCGTCAAACATCTCGATCGTTGTGGCGCGGGTGTTGGGTTCCTGACGGTCGCCCGAGCGCAGTTCGACGATGGCATTGGGTTCTTCCGATCCGGCAGTCAGCACACCGCGGGGGCGGTGATACTTGAACGACCGCCCCATCAGGCGCACCCCATTGGCCAGCAGGGCCGAGGCTAGTGTATCGCCAGGATGAGCCGCGTAGCTGCGGTTGTCGAACTTGAAATTCAGGGTTTTGGTGCGGTCAATCTGACCGCCGCTCAGCCGGTTGTCTTGCGTCATTTTGAGCGTCCCTGTGCCCGGGCCACGTCTCGGGCCAATTCCACGCCTGTGATCTCATGCGTCACGGTATTGCGTGTCACGACCAGCCAAGACCGGTCGCCGCCTTCGTGAAACCACAGCTCGCGATGCAGACCGGCGGGATTGTCGCGCAGATAGGCATAATCGTGAAACGCCGTCACCGCGTCGTCGTCCTGCCAGTCGGGGCGGTCAATCAGCGACGCGTCTCCCAGATAGACAAATTCGGAACTGTCACGCGGGCCCAGCAAGGGATGATGGATGATCATGGTGCTGGTCCCCTCAGTGCAGGTTGGGCTGATTGCCCATGCCTTTTTCGTCAATCATGTGCCCGGTGCGGAACCGGTCAAAGCGATAGGCGGTTGCGGTCGGGTGTGGCTCATCCCGCGCCAGAAGATGCGCAAAGCAATAGCCTGAGGCCGGGGTTGCCTTGAACCCGCCATAGCACCAGCCGCCGTTGAAATAGAGCCCGTCAATTCCGGTCCGGTCGATGATGGGCGAACCATCCATCGACATGTCCATAATGCCGCCCCACATCCGCAGCAGACGCGCCCGGCCGATCATCGGCATCAGCGCCATGCCGCCTTCGCAGACATCCTCGACCACGGGCAAGTTGCCGCGCTGTGCGTAGGAGTTATACCCGTCCAGATCGCCGCCAAAGACCAGACCGCCCTTGTCGGATTGGCTGACATAGAAATGCCCGGCACCAAAGGTGATGACACCCGGCAAAACCGGCTTCAGGCCTTCCGAAACAAAGGCTTGCAAGACATGGCTTTCGATGGGCAGGCGCATGCCCGCCATCCCCATCAACCGCCCCGAGTTACCAGCAACGGCACAACCAACCTTGCCCGCGCCGATAAACCCTTTTGAGGTCTCGACCCCCAGACATGTGCCATCTTCGATCCGAAACCCGGTCACTTCGCAGTTCTGGATGATATCGACGCCAAAACTGTCGGCTGAGCGCGCATATCCCCAGGCCACGGCATCGTGACGCACGGTGCCGCCGCGCCGCTGCGCCAGACCACCTTTGATCGGGAACCGCGCATCGTTGAAATTCAGAAACGGATATTCCCGGCGCACCTGATCGGCATCCAGCAATTCGGCATCCGCGCCGTTCAGGATCATCGCATTGCCCCGCCGGGTAAAGGCGTCACGCTGCGCATCCGTATGGATCAGGTTGATGATCCCGCGCTGGCTGACCATCGCGTTGTAATTTACATCCTGTTCCAGACCTTCCCACAGTTTCAGCGAGAACTCATAGAACGGCTCGTTCCCATCCAGCAGATAGTTTGAGCGAATGATCGTCGTATTGCGTCCGACATTGCCGCCGCCGATCCAGCCCTTTTCGATCACCGCGACCTTATGGTGCCCATAGATCTTGGCAAGATAATGTGCCGTCGCCAAACCATGACCTCCGCCGCCTATGATCACTATGTCATAGTGCGGTTTGAGCTCAAGGTCGCGCCACGCCGGTTTCCAGCCTTTGTGGCCGGTAAGCGCCTGTTGGATGACTTTGAAACCGGAATATCGCATGAATCGGACCTTTTTTTCCAGATTTCACGCAAAATCGACAAATTGATACGCTCAAATCCGACATCGTTTTCGCTGAATCGGACCTTAAGATCGTCTATTTCTTCGCGCGTTTACGCGTCAGAACCAAGCAGCAAGATCTGAATATCCGCAACATTGGTCCCGGTCGCGCCGGTCATCAGAAGGTCGCCCGACAGTGTTAGCGCTTTGTGGCTGTCATTGTTTGCCAGCAGCGCAGCAGGGTCATGTCCTGACGCACGGATTCGGTCGAATGTCCTCGCATCCACAATCGCGCCAGCGGCGGGTGTGGGGCCATCGCGCCCATCCGTGCCACCGCTGAGAAAAACCCAGTTGCTGGGGATTGTACGATCCTGCGCCAGTTGGGCGACGCGCAGGGCTAATTCCTGATTGCGCCCGCCGCGGCCCGTACCTTGCAGGCGCACCGTGGTTTCACCGCCAAACAGCAGCGCGGTCGGGCGGTCAGGTGTTATGGAAAGAGCCGCCTGCAAAACCTGTTCCGCTGCATCGGCCACATCACCGATCAACGCGTCGGATACGATTTCAGCCCGGCAGGTCTGCGCCGCACAAGCATGCGCGGCCTCAAGGCTGATTGCGTTCGACCCGATCAGATGATTGGTCGCTTCAACCGCTATGGGCTGTTCGGGAACGCTCTGTTCCAGATGGGCGCGGGCGGACTTTGGCAGGCGATGCCAGATATCGGCTTCGATACAGGTCCTGCGGGCGTCTGCGTGGCTTCCGATCGGCAAAGCGGTTGGGCCACTGGCAACGGCGCGCAGGTCATCGCCGATGACATCCGACAGGATATAGGCCGTCACCGGAGCGGGGGAGCCGTGCCGTAAAAACCCGCCGCCTTTGAGCCGGCTCAGATGCTGACGCACAAGATTCATCCGCACGATGTCGAGCCCAGAGGACAGTAAAACCTCGTTGACCGTGATTTTGTCTGACAGGGTCAACCCTTTGACAGGCGCGGGAACCAAGGCCGACCCCCCGCCCGAGATCAGCGCAATAGTCTGATCTTCCTCGCGTGCTGCTTTGAGCAGGGCGATGATCTGTCTCCCGGCCTTCAGGCCGCGTTCGTCCGGGACGGGGTGCGCGCAGGTCAACACGGTCGCTCCGTCCACGTCGATCTGGTTTTCAGCATGTGTCACGGCCAGGGCGATAAGGTCGCCCTGAACATGTTGCAATGCCTCTGCCATCATGGCAGGCGCAGCTTTTCCAACAGCGATAAGGATACTGCGCCCGCCCTGTTTTGGTGCGGGAAACGGTGCCGTCCGCAATCGTCTGCGCAGCGAGTCTGCCGGATCTGCGGCGGTGACCGCCGCAGCGAAGATGGCTGCGGCGCTATCCCACAGATTTATTGAGGATTGCTCGGTCATAGTGCGCTCATGCGGCAGCGATCTGACCCGCCTTTTCAACCAGCACCTCCGCCTGCCGGATCGAGGCATAGTCAATCAGGCGACCGTCCAGCGAGACAGCGCCTTTGCCGGCCGCTTCGGCATCGGCCATCGCCACAAGGATCCGCTTGGCCTTATCCACCTCGGCATCCGAAGGAGACATGACCTCATTGGCCAGCGCGATCTGGCTGGGGTGAATTGCCCATTTGCCCTCACAACCCAGAACAGCTGCGCGTTTTGCTGCCGCACGATAGCCAGCGGGGTCCTGAAAATCACCGAACGGGCCGTCGATCGGGCGCAACCCGTTTGCACGTGCCGCGACCACCATACGCGCAAGCGCGTAGTGCCACATATCACCCCAATGGGTCATGCGGCCGCCCTCAGGATCGGCATCGGTCAGCACCGAGTAATCTGGGTTCACACCGCCAATGATGGTTGTCCGCGCACGGGTCGAGGCCGCATAGTCGGCAACCCCGAAATGCAGACTTTCGTTGCGTTTCGACGCGGCAGCAATCTCGCTGACATTCTGCATGCCGAGCGCCGTTTCGATGATATGTTCGAACCCGATCCGCTTTTTGTAGCCTTTGGCGTCCTCGATCTGGGTGACCAGCATGTCGACGGCGTAAACATCCGCGGCGGTGCCCACCTTGGGGATCATGATCAGGTCTAGTCGCTGACCGGCTTGTTCGACAACGTCTACCACGTCGCGATACATATAGTGCGTGTCCAGCCCGTTGATCCGCACCGACATGGTCTTGTTGCCCCAGTCGATGTCATTAAGGGCCTTGATGATGTTCGCTCTAGCCTGTTCCTTTTCGTCAGGCGCGACGGCGTCTTCCAGATCCAGGAAGATCACATCCACATCAGACTTGGCCGCTTTTTCAAACATGCCGGGCTGGCTGCCCGGAACAGCCAGTTCGCTGCGGTTCAGACGGGCCGGAGCCTGTTCGATTGGGTGAAAGCTCATGGTTTATGATCCTTGGTTTTACAGGTTCGGATAGATAGGGAAGCGGGCACAGAGGTCGGCGACTTCGGCTTTGACCTTGGCCTCGACCTCGGCATTGCCGTCTTCGCCATTGGCGGCCAGACCGTCGACCACTTCGATGATCCAGTCCGCGATCTGGCGGAATTCGACCTCGCCAAAGCCGCGTGTGGTGCCGGCGGGCGAGCCCAGACGGATGCCCGAGGTGATGGTCGGCTTCTCTGGGTCAAACGGCACGCCGTTCTTGTTGCAGGTGATATGCGCGCGGCCCAAAGCCTTCTCGGTCGCGTTGCCCTTCACGCCTTTGGGGCGCAGGTCGACCAGCACCACATGGGTGTCGGTGCCATGGGTCACCGTGTCCAGACCGCCCTTGATCAGTTGATCCGACAGCGCCTGTGCGTTGGTGATGACTTGGCTGATATAGGTCTTGAATTCGGGGCGCAGAGCCTCGCCGAAGGCAACGGCTTTACCTGCGATGACATGCATCAGCGGGCCACCCTGAATGCCGGGGAAGATCGCTGAATTTACTTTCTTAGCGATATCTTCATCATTGGTCAGGATCATACCCCCACGAGGCCCACGCAGGGTCTTGTGGGTTGTCGTGGTCGCCACATGCGCGTGCGGGAAGGGGCTGGGATGCTCGCCTGCGGCGACCAGACCGGCGAAATGCGCCATGTCCACGTGCAGATAGGCGCCGACCATGTCGGCGATCTCGCGCATGCGGGCAAAGTCGATCTGACGCGGGATGGCCGAGCCGCCTGCGATGATCAGCTTGGGCTGGTGTTCCTTCGCCAGCGCCTCGACCTGATCGTAGTCGAGCATGTTGTCTTCCTTGCGGACACCGTATTGCACCGCGTTGAACCACTTGCCCGATTGGTTCGGGCGCGCGCCATGGGTCAGGTGGCCGCCTGCGTCCAGGCTCATGCCCAGAATGGTGTCGCCGGGCTGGATCAGTGCCTGAAACACGCCCTGGTTGGCCTGGCTGCCAGAGTTCGGCTGCACATTGGCAAAGCCGCAGCCAAAAAGTTCCTTGGCGCGGTCGATGGCCAGATTCTCGGCGATATCGACGAACTGGCAGCCGCCATAGTAGCGACGGCCGGGGTAGCCTTCGGCGTATTTGTTGGTCATCACCGAACCCTGCGCCTCCATCACGGCGGCGGAGACGATGTTTTCGGACGCAATCAACTCGATCTCATCGCGCTGGCGACCCAGCTCGGATGTGATCGAGCCGAAAAGCTCTGGGTCACGATCCGAAAGGGATTGGGTGAAAAAACCTTGGGTGCGTTGCGGGGCGTTCACGTTAAAACCTCCTGAAAAGGGTTAGCCGGTCCAGCCGAGGCCAGCGGAAATGGCATTCATAGATTGCAGCAAAGGCACAGGAACCGATCCTGCCTGCGGCTCGCTTCGGGCTTGTCGCAGCAGTTCGACTTGCAGCGCGTGAATGCGGGCCAGTTCGGCCCGTTTACGATCAAACCGCTCGCAGAGACGAGGAAAACGGTGACCGATGGTCTGACCGCCGGTCAGAAACTGCACTGCGCCACAGGCACTGTCGTATTCCGCTTTGATAGCTCGCGAGATGCGTTGGCGAGTCTCTGCATCGGGGGCCAATGCGCCGTATTGTGCGGCGATATCCATATCCGCCTGATAGAGCGATTTTTCCATCTCATCGACGGCGAGGCGGAACAGGCGAGAGTCTTCAAACATGTCCTGCAGGATCTCATCACCGTGCGCGCCACGGAATTTACGAAAGCTGGTCATGGCGGCGCCAAACCCGTACCAACCGGTGATCAGGTGACGGTTCTGCGACCATGCAAAAACCCATGGTATGGCCCGCAGGTCATCCAAACTGGCTGCGCCGAACCGGCGGGTCGGGCGGGATCCGATTTTCAGGCGGGCAAGCTCTTCGACCGGGCTGGCTTGCTGGAAATAATCCAGAAAGCCCGGCATCTGAAGAAGCGAGACATAGGCCGTCTGCGACAGTTCCGACAGTGCATCCAGCGCGTCGTCGAACTCGGGCCGGGCGAGGGTTTCGCCGGGGTTGGCTGTATGGCGCAGCGTGCTTGAAAGCAGCAATTCCAGATGCGCTGCAGCCGTCCCGCGGTTGGCATATCTGGTTGAAACAACCTCGCCCTGTTCGGTTACGCGCAACTGCCCGGCAATTGTTCCGCTGGGTTGCGCGGCGATGGCGCGTCCGGTAGGTGCGCCGCCCCGGCTGACCGAGCCGCCGCGACCATGAAAAAATGTGGCTTTGAAGCCTTGCGAGGCCAGTGCCGACGCGATCCGGCGTTGGGCGCGCTCCAGCTCCCATGTCGAGCAGAAATAGCCGCCATCCTTGCCGCTGTCCGAATATCCCAGCATCACCTCGATCACGTTACCGTCGGTTTTGAGGCTGCGGCGGGCAAGCGGAACGCCCAGAACGTCCAGCAGGATCGCCGGGGCGTTGCGCAGATCGGCGATTGTCTCAAACAGTGGGACCACCGCAATATCCAGAGTTTCGGATCCAAACCCGGCGTAGCGGGCCAGCAGGTAGACGCCGAGAATATCGTCGGCAGAACGGGTCATGGACAGGATGAATGGCCCGATTGCCTTGGGATCCGGCCCGGATCGCACGCTATGAACCAGTGCCAGAAGGGCAAGAAGTTCCTGCGCTTGATCGCTCAGCGCGTCGCGGTTTTGATAGGGCAGATTCTGATCCGCCAGTTCTGTTCGCAAGCGGGTAGACCATTCCGGCGTGCCATAGTCCGGTGCCTGCCCGGATTGCGACCAGATTTCGGCCAGAACATCGGTCGTGACGGTCGAATTCTGGCGGATATCCAACGTTGTGGTTCGGAACCCAAAAACCGTCGCAGCTCGGCGCAGGGGGCGGATATGCCGTTGTGCAAGAATATCGGCATTGACCGCGCATAATGCGTTATCAAGCGCATCAAGATCGCTCACGAATTGTGAGATGTGATCATAGCCGCCATCTGTCAGCCGATGGCGAATTGCATTGAGAGCCTGCCGGAACGGTTCGTTCCGATTGCGGCCAGCATCCGGAAACCGGTCGATTATTTTTTGTATTCGCGCCCTGTTGAGCTCGGGCAGCGGCAATATGAGTGCACTGATACTCAGCCTGCTTGCAGACTGATCAAGGGCCTGTCGATAAAGGTCCAGAACCGTTTCACGCCCGCGTTGCAAAGCCAGCGCGGTCATCTCTGTCGTGACATTCGGATTGCCGTCCCGATCGCCGCCGATCCAGCTGTGAAAGCGGATATCGGGTGTTTCGTTCAGGGTCTGGCCCAGCACATGCAGGCAGGCCTGATCAAACCGATCCATGACCTGCGGGGCGGCGTCAAAGATTGCATCCCGGAAGAATTGCAACCCCCATTCGATTTCATCATGCAGGCTCGGGCGCGACAGTCGAAGTTCACCCGTCAGCCACAAAAGATCGATCTCACCCTCCAGGCCATTCAGCAGTTCGGCGCGTTCGGTCGGGGTCCAGCGTTGGGTTTCAAGACCGACGAGGTTGCGGTAAATCCGACGGTGAATTTCCAGAACGGTGACCCGTTTGGCTTCGGTCGGATGCGCGGTCAGGGTGGGACCGACGCACAGATCAGCGGTGAGCTTTTCCGTCTGGCGATCCGACAGGGACAGGTCAGACAATACCTCGCCGAATCCGCCTTCGACCGCTTCGGCCCCGTTTTGGGTCTCGGTCAGGCGACGGTCCCGGACTTCTGCGTTTTCGTCAATGATGCGCAAAAGTTGGAACCAGATCGACAGGGCCTGCAAGTATGGCGTTGCTTCAGGCCCGGTAGGGATGGGTTTCAACGGCGTGGCCTCGGCCCAGGTCGCCACATGGGGCGCCCGTTTCAGCAAAATGTTGCGCCACAACACTCGCAGTTCCGAGCGCAACCCTTCGGCATAATTCGAAGGTTCCGGGGTGGGCTGAATATTCCGCGCCAGTGCTTGCATCAGATCACCTGATCCCGCGGAGTGCGGCCCGCAAAAAAATCGCCGAGATTGTCGAGTACACGGAACCCCATGGCTTCGCGGGATTCGAGCGTGGCGCTGCCCAGATGGGGCAACATCACCAGATTGTCGCACTGCAGCAGGTCTGGGCTGATCCGGGGTTCGCCGTCAAAGACATCCAGCGCCGCGCCGCTGATCGTGTCGAACATCAGCGACTGTACCAGAGCGTGCTCGTCCACAACTTCGCCGCGTGCGGTGTTAATAAGGAACGCGTCAGGCTTCATCAGGTCGAGCCTGCGCCCATTGATCAGGTGCCGGTTCGTCGATCCACCGGGGCAATGCAGCGAGACGAAATCGCATTGTGGTAGCAAATCATCGACCGTTTCGACCTGCGTAGCGTTAAACTGCTTCAGTACCTCGGCTGACACTGCGCTGCGGTTTTGAACCAGAATTTTCATGCCAAAGCCGTGATGCGCGCGCCGCGCCAATTCCTGCCCGATCCGTCCAAAGCCGATAATGCCAAGCGTCTTGCCGCTGACCTTCGTACCGACAAGGTGGGTCGGGCGCCAACCAGACCAGTTTCCAGCGCGCAGTTCGCGCTCGCCTTCGCCAGCGCGACGGGCAACCATCAGCAGCAATGCCATGGCCAGATCGGCCGTACATTCGGACAGGACATCCGGTGTATTGGTCACGGTCATCCCAAGATTGCGCGCCGATGGTTCGCAGATATGGCTGTATCCCACGCCATAATTGGCGAGGATTTTGGTCTGTGCTGTGGGAACGTCCAGCGCCTCGGCGCTGAGCGTATCCGTGACCGTGGGCAGAACAGCGTCATAGAGTTTCAGAGCATCGCGGATTTCGGCCGGGGACATTGGTTTGTCCCCGGTATTGAGCACGGTGTTGTAGTCCTCGGTCAACTGCGCTTCGACCGCAGCAGGCCAACGACGGGTGACAAGAACCGAAGGCTTAACCATCACGCAGCCTTTCCCATGACACGGGCAATCGTTTCACCGATGACGGCAGGGTTTTCGGCGACGGTCACACCGGCGGCGGACAGAATCTCGACCTTTTCCGATGCGCTTTCACCGAAAGCCGAGATAATCGCGCCGGCGTGGCCCATGGTCCGTCCTTTTGGCGCGGTCAGACCCGCAACATAGGCAATGACGGGTTTGGTGATGTGATCGCGGATATATTCAGCCGCCTCAGCCTCTTGTGGCCCACCGATTTCGCCAATCATGGCAATAACCTCTGTATCCTCATCCCACTCAAAGCGTTCGAGAATGTCACGGAACGAGGAACCGTTGATCGGATCACCCCCGATGCCGACGC
The DNA here is from genome assembly GCA_039818265.1 of Pseudomonadota bacterium. Lineage (GTDB taxonomy): Bacteria > Pseudomonadota > Alphaproteobacteria > Rhodobacterales > Rhodobacteraceae > Ruegeria. The sequence continues at coordinate 29,267 of JBCBUG010000013.1, forward strand.
TGGTCGAAACTCCGATACCGCGCTCTTTCAACTGCGCCGCAGCCTCATAGCCAAGCGTCCCCGAGCGGCCAATGATGCCGACATTGCCGGGTAGGTAGATATGCCCAGGCATGATCCCCAACAGAGCTTTGCCGGGGCTGATCGTTCCGGCACAGTTCGGGCCGGTCAGCACCATACGTTTGTCCTTTGGATAGCGATACATGTAGCGTTTGACGCGGATCATGTCCTGAGCCGGAATGCCGTCGGTGATGCAAACGCAATAGCGGATGCCCGCATCTGCGGCTTCCATGATCGAATCCGCTGCAAACGGGGGCGGGACAAACACAAGGCTCGCATCCGCACCGGTGGCTTCGACAGCCTGCTTGACGGTGTCATAAACGGGCACACCCTCGACGGTTTCGCCGCCTTTTCCAGGAACGACGCCGCCGACTACATTAGTGCCATATTCCAGCATATCCTTGGTATGAAAGCGCGCCATACGTCCGGTTATGCCCTGAACGATTACGCGCGTGTCGCGGTCGAGTAGTATGCTCATCATACAGCCCTCACTTTGGTGTTTTGTGTCAGGTCGTTCCGCCAGGCACCCACCGCCCGTTCTGCGGCTTCCATCAGCGTTGTGGCACGGATGATCGGCAGGCCGGATTTGGCGAGGATCTTTTGACCCTCTTCAACGTTGGTCCCGGCAAGTCGCACAATGACAGGGATGTCGATCTCCAACTCGCGCAGTGCCTGTACAACGCCTTCGGCGACCCAGTCGCAGCGGTTGATACCGGCAAAAATGTTTACCAACACCGCCTGAACGTTCTTGTCGGACAGAACCAGTCGGAAAGCCTTGGCGACACGTTCCGGCGAGGCGCCGCCGCCAATGTCGAGGAAGTTCGCAGGCTCGCCGCCCGCCAGCTTGATGGTGTCCATCGTGGCCATGGCCAGACCAGCACCGTTCACGATGCAGCCGATATTGCCTTCAAGGCCCACATAAGACAGCCCCCGGTCCGCCGCACGGCTTTCGCGCGGGTCTTCCTGACTTTTGTCGCGCAATTCGGAAATCTGGGGGTGACGGAACAATGCGTTGTCGTCAAAGCTCATCTTCGCATCCAGCGCCAGAACCCGATCGTCGCCAGTGACGACCAGCGGGTTAATCTCGACCATGGTCGCGTCCAGCTCACTGAAGGCGGCATAGCAACCCTGCAACGTGCGAACCATTTGCTGCACAAGACGGGGTTCAAGGCCCAGATTGAAAGCAATCTCGCGGGCCTGGAATTCCTGCAACCCAACGGCGGGCTCCACGATCGAGCGCACTATGCTGTCAGGGCGTTCGGCAGAAATCTCTTCAATCTCCATTCCACCTTCCGAGGAGGCTACGATCATGACCCGCTGGCTGGAACGGTCCAGAACGAAACCCAGATAAATCTCGCGATCGATCGGGACGGCGGATTCGACATAGACACGATAGATGCCCTTGCCTTCCGATCCGGTCTGGTGGGTCACTAGCTTGCGGCCGAACATCTCGTCGCAGGCCGTATGTATCTCATTCTCGCTGTTACACAGCTTGACGCCGCCCGCCTTGCCGCGGCCGCCTGCGTGGACTTGTGCTTTGACAATCCACTTGTCTCCGCCAAGCTCTCGGGCGCGATAGGCTGCCTGTTCAGGGCTATAGGCTAACGCGCCGGACGGTATGGCAACACCGAAGTTCGAAAGAACTTCCTTCGCCTGATACTCATGAATATCCATCTGCATTCCTCCCGCTTATGCAGTGCGTTCAAGCAGCGATCGACGTGCCGTAACGGCTTTCGAGCAACGCCTCGATCTCTTCGAAATCGATGGTGCCGCCCAGTTCGCGCATGGCTTCGGCGAATAGACGGATGATCTGGCTGATCGCCTGGCGGTTCAGCTGGTTGAGGATGCCGATCCGGACCTGCACCGGGGCGCTCAGCGTCGGCCAGATACCGAACCCACGCGCCCGGCAATTCTGGACCAGCTCCATCTCGCGCCCGGCCAGATCCGGTGGCAGGTTGAGGACCAGAAGGCTGGGCATGTCCGAAGTCACTTCGCATCCCATTGCGGTTACGGCGTCGCGCAGCACCTTTTCATGTGTGCGGTACGAAGCTGACCGCTTTGCCAATCCCTCAGTCAGCGTCAGACGAAGTGATTCATGGAAGGCGGCCACAGCGTAGCCGGAATGGGTCCGATGATAGGTACCTTTCTCGACGTCCTGCCCATCGACGATTCCCCAGTGACGGGCCTCGAAAACGGGATTGTGGACATAGCTATAGGCACCTGTTGATTTAAGGCTGTCGATATATTCATCGGAAAAGCTGACAGGCGCATAGGTCAATGGCAAACAACACAGGCCCTTTTGCGGACACGAGGCCCAGCCAGCGATGCCCTGATAGTCGTCGATCCGGAAATCCTCGACACCCAAAGACGAAACTGAATCGATCAGACCCATTGCGCCGTGACGTTCACAGGCATCCGAGAATCCCTGAATGTCATTCACCCGGCCCGAACCGGTTTCCCAATGCGCCATAAACGCCCATTTGGGCTTGTGCTCGGCCAGTGCGGCCTCGACCATTTCACCGGTCACCGATTGGCCATGCGGCACGTCGATGACGGTGACACTGGCGGCCTGCGGGTCCAGAGGGTTGGCGGCATGCTCTTCCGGCGTCGCCGCCTTGATACGAAGGGTCAGCGTGTCGATGCCTGAAAATGTGCCGTTGTTAAATGCAACAACCTTGTCGCCGGGCATGACCGCCGAGAACATCGTGTCCAGCGCGCTCCAGCCGGTGCCTGCGACCGCGAATGTATATGTATTTGAAGTGCCCCAGATCTCGCGTAGCATGTGCTTGCATTCGACCATGCCGCGCAGAACGTCGCCCTGCATGTGATCCGCAACTCCGGCGTTGGAGAAGGCCTGCAGAACGCGAGCGTCGGTGTTACCCGGTCCCGGACCAGCAGCCAGCGTCTCGGGGATTTCGAGCGTGGGGTAAATCTGGAAAGTCATTCGATCCTCCTTGATCGTCGGGGTGGTCGACCACGCCCAAATATCGTGTTGTGGATCAGAAAAGCGTTGCTTGCTTCATTGCGCAACGTAACTTACTACTGCTTTAGGTCTTCTAATAAGATGGGAAAAAACCTACCCGTTTTGGCAAGAATGCCGATGTATACCAAGAACTATCCTATACTAATAGGTAGTAAATTGGAAATTTGGATGTAAAAACAATGTCAGACCCTTCAGAGCAACCGATCGACGTTATGCTTGCCGACAACAATCCACTGGTGTTGTCGGCCATGTCAGAGATTTTTGAGCGCGATCCGCGATTCTCTCTGGTTGCTACATCTGCAACCGCCGAAGGCTTCCTGGGCGCGATCATGAGAGTACCGGTAAAGGTCTGCGTGATTTCCTGGAATTTGCCGGTGCTGGGTGCAGCCAAACTGATCGAAGTTTTACGTGAACAGGAAAACGCGCCCCGTTTTGTCGTCTACGGCGATGAAGCGGGGGAAGTCCCGCGCCTCGCAATGCAGGCTGGCGCGGCAGGGTTCGCTTCGCGGTCGGGTGAGGTTGAGCGCCTGTTGGAAACCTGCGCAGACGTAGCGGCTGGCAAAATGGTGTTCCCATTCATCGACGTTCGGAAAATGCAGAGAGACCCGATTCATACCCTGTCACGTAAAGAGCGCATCATACTTGAAGCGCTGGCCAAGGGCTTATCGAACCGCGATCTTTCGAAAGACCTGCAAATCTCAACCAACACGGTCAAGTTTCACCTGAGCAACATCTATGAAAAGCTCTCGGTTAAAAACAGGACGCAAGCGATTGCATTCTACTATTCTTCTGGCGCAGCCTCAGATTGACCGATTTGCGCCTATAGCCGAGTATGTACTAGCGTGTGTACTCACGCTGAAGCGGCGTAATTGCAATTATGTGAAATCTGCACATTCACACCCTCAAACATTGCAAAGAAGGGTGCCGCCGCCGACCTGGTTCACAGATATCTGATCCATAGGGCTTGATCGTCTGAATCTCCGACCACTTCGGTGATTTCAGCTGGGTTGAGGCCAAATTCCACCACCAGATCTTCGACCTGAACTGAGTGGAAGCTATCGAGACTTCGCACCAGTCGGCCTTGTTCGAAGGCGATTAGCTCGTGAGATTTGCCAGACCAACGGACGATCCCGCCGCAGAGCGTCCGGTGATCCTTATCAACCAGTTCTGCCACGGGATCGGCAAAGAAATCGCTCCATTGGTTCTGTCGCAAACTTTTTGGATGGCAGAGCATCGGTGGAATTGGTGAGCAGTTTATCCTACCAGTTGGGCAAACTGCTGAAACGGTCGGAGTCCGGGCGTGAATTGACCTTTGCGGATCATGTTGACCAATTCTATACCTGCCAGGACTGATGCGGCTGAAGCGAACGATTTGAATCCCAGCATGGGTCTGATCCTTCGTTTGATGAAACGGTGATCCTGTTCAATGATGTTATTGAGGTATTTCCGCCTGACCATATCGATCGGGATCGGGCAACCAAAGCCTTTTAACATCTTGTTGATCGCCTTGATTCCAGCAGTATTGGCACCACTTTTGTCGATGACGATCTTGCGTGGCAATCCGTTCACCTCGAGAGCGCGGGCGAAGAACCTCGTCGCAGCGGCCTTGTTCCGGCGCTCGGACAACATGAAATCCAGGGTCTTGCCGTGTTTGTCGATCGCTCGGTAAAGATAAACCCATTCGCCTTTCACTTTCACATAGGTTTCATCCATGCGCCACGAACGGTCTGTGGGACGCTTTCTATACCGCGCTGTTTCAGCAATGAGGCCGGCATATCGACTAACCCAGCGGTTTAGCGTTGCATGATCCAGATCAACGCCGCGTTCCGCCATGATCTCTTCCAGATCCCGATAGGAAACACCGTAGCGCAGGTAGAAGAAAACCGCGTGCAAAATCACATCTTTCGGAAAATGCGCGCCCTTAAATGAGATCGTCATGGCCTGCTCCTGTCATGTTTTAGTGCGCGCTAACAGAAATGCACTCGAACGGACAGGTAGGGGCGAAGTTTTGCGACAGAACCGGAAGGCATCCACTATGTGGTTGGGCCGAATGTGGATGACGGCGCTGCCGCCGTGCGCCCTGTGGCCGAGGCTCAAGGGATCATGTATTTCCCATATGCCTTCCCGAAAGAACTTTATACCGCTCCGGCGTCCAATGCGGTTCTGGGCATGGTCGCGAACTACCAGTCAGGTCCAGCGATTTATAAGTATCTGAAGGACGAAAAAGGCGTGAAGACGGTGGCTTTTGTTGCCGCCAATGAGTCTGATCCGCTGAGCCAGCGGGATGGAGGGATCGCAGCGGCCAATGCGTTGGGTCTTGAAGTTGTCTCTGACAATGTGACGTATCAGGTGGACACCACAGACTTTACCCCCGTTCTGACACCTGTCATGCGGACGCAGCCTGACCTGTTGGTTCTATCGGGTGTTTCACCGGCCAATGCACCTCAACTGATCCGATCAGCCCGCGAGCTTGGTTTCCAGGGCATCATTTCAACTGAAACGGCGCAGGACGCGACGGTTTTGCGTGAAGGTGCAGGTGATCTGGCCAACGGGTTCATTTCCGTGGGTGGCGCTTCGACCCCTGAAATCGCGTCAGATGACATGAAGGAATTCGTCAAGCGCTACACTGATATGTTCGGCGAATATAACGACGAGTCGAATACCAAGGTTTATGCGCTGGAGTATATTCTGGCGACGCTAAACGCCAATCCGGCAGGTATCGACGATGTAAACGCATTCCAGACCACAATGGACACGTTCGAAGCGCCAAATCCCTTCATGAAGGGCGATGCGAAGATGCGTTATGTCGGCACGACATCCTTCGGACAAAAGCGTCAGATCGCGGTCCCGCTGGTGGTGAATGTCTACCAAGACGGAGAGTTCGAAACGCTCTTTGTCGCTGAAGTCGACTGAGGCAATACTCCCAACCAAGGCAATCGCCTAACGAGCCTCAATCCCTCCCGGGCTGATGATCAGCCCGGGATACCCGAACCTTACGCGGGACTCCAATGGAACAGATACTAGCAAATGGCATCTATCTGGGCGCGCAATATGCGATGATCGCCTTAGGACTGACGCTGATCTTCGCCCTGATGAACGTACTGAATTTTGCTCACGGACAGATGTACGTTCTCGGCGGCTTCGTCACTTACACCTTTTACGGGCAACTTGGTTGGCCATTCGTCCTGGCGTTGCTTGCGTCCTGTATCACCCTGGCAGTACTTGGCGCACTCATCGAACGGTTCTTGTTTGCGCCAGTGATACGACGATCGTCGCGCGAAGAAAGCACAATGCTGCTGGCGGCGGGACTGGCGTTTCTGTTTGACGCGGTCATCCTGCTTGTCTTCGGAGAAAAACAGCGCGGCGTGCCCAAGATTGTCGACGGTGTCTTCAATTGGGATTTCAGGCTGATTATGCCCTATGATCGCATCCTGATCTGTGTGCTGGCCATTCTCTCAATCGTAACCTTCATTCTGTTCATGCAATATTCCAAAACTGGCCGCGCATTGCGTGCGCTGGCGCAGGACAGAACCGCAGCCCAGCTTATGGGCGTGAATGTTGCCCGGTACTCTATGATAGGATTTGCCTTGGGCGCGATGCTGGCCGGGCTGGTCGGTGGCCTGCTGGTGACCATCACAGGCGTCAATCTGGGCATGGGCGGGCCGACCTCGATCAAAGCCTTCATGATGGTAATGATCGGCGGCGCGGGTGTGATTTCTGGTGCGATCGCCGGAGGGATCATCCTTGGCTTTATGGAAGCCATCGGTTTGGCGGTTCTGTCGCAATATGGCGACATCACATATCTACTGATCTTCGTCTCACTGATGATTTTCCTGGCCATCCGCCCGCAGGGTCTGATGGGCAAACCGTGGGGTTAACAAAGTGCCAAAACTTTCCATGATCCAATGGGCCGGATTGGCGTTTTTCCTACTGGCCATCTTCGTTGTGGTTCCCGGCTTTATCGCGGCGTCCGGGCGGTCTGACCTTTACTATACGCTGACCTCGGTTGCGCTGCTTTCGATTGCCAGTGCCGGTGTCTGGCTGACTTTCTATATCGGCCGCATCAATATCGGGCAGGGCGCTTTTGCCCTGATCGGAGCTTATGTCTCGGCCATTCTTGTGACGAAGGCTGGCATGTCCTTTTGGTTGTCTCTGCCGTTGGCGGGTCTGTTTGCGGCAGGGGTCGCCGTGTTGATTGGCTTACCGATCCTGCGGCTGCGGGGTGTGTACTTTGCGATGATCTCGCTGGTACTGACGCAGGTCGTCACCCTGACCGCGCTAGCCTTACCAATCACCAATGGGGCCAAGGGGATCACCTCGATCCCGCTGCCGGGTGGCGTGTCGATCTTGGGTCTTACCCTGATCCCGGATTTCGCGACGCTCGAGAATCCACGGCTGGCCTTCTACTACTCGGCCTGTGTGCTGATGGTGCTGACCTTTGCCGCCATGTACCGGCTGGTGAATTCGCGCCTCGGCCACCTGTGCCGGTCGATGCAGCAGAACGAGGAACTGGCCAGCTCCATTGGCGTGAATATCTCATATATCCGCATCATCATCTTTGCTATTTCCTCCTTTCTGGGCGGCATTGGCGGAGCCATGTTCGGATCGATTGCACAATCGGTCTATCCGTCCAGCTTTCAGGTCGCTGACAGTGTGAACTTCATGCTGAACTGCTTCCTCGGTGGTCTGGGCTATGTGTTTGGCCCGATGTTGGGCACACTGGTTCTGTATTTTGGATGGGATCTGCTGTTCGAACTTGGTCGCTTCCAGTTGCTCGCCTATTCCAGCCTGCTGATCATCCTGATGCTTTTCCTGCCCAATGGGTTGCTCAGCCTGCGGTTGCCGGGCAAGAAAGGAGAGGACAAATGAGTCATCTTCTGGAAGTCCGCCATGTCACCAAGAAATTTGGTGGTCTGACCGCAAACAACAACATCTCATTTAACGTCAACGAAAACGAGATCCTGTCAGTCATCGGGCCAAATGGCGCTGGCAAGAGCACGCTGTTCAAAATGATCTCATCTTTCCTGCCGACAACGACCGGAGAGGTGTTGTTCAAGGGTGAAAGGATCTCTAACCTGAAACCGCATGTGGTGGCACGCAAGGGTGTTGTCCGTACGTTTCAGGAAACGACGATCTTCAAGTCAATGACCGTGCGCGAAAGCGTCATCGTCGCCCAGCACCTGCGTGCGCGTGCCTCGCTGGCCGGGTATTTCTGGGGCACGAAAACGGCACATGAAGACGTCGACAGTTTTGGCCAGTATGCCGACGATCTGATCGAATTCCTGGGCATGACTGAGATTGCCAACGAACAAGCGTCGAACCTTCCGCAGGGCAATCTGCGTGCGCTGGGGATCGCGATTGGTCTGGCCACCGATCCCAAAGTGCTGCTGCTGGATGAACCCTTCGCCGGGATGAACCACGATGAAACCATGAAAATGGTCAATCTGGTGCGGAAGGTGCGTGACGATCGGGGTGTCACCGTTCTGCTGGTGGAACATGACATGCCTGCTGTGATGAATATCTCGGACCGGATTGTTGTGCTGAACTTTGGCGAAATGATCGCCGAGGGCACACCTGCAGAAATCCAGAACAACGAAAAGGTCGTCGAAGCCTACCTGGGCAGCGCTGATGACGAGATCGGGATCTGAACCATGACAAAGATGTTGGATTTCAAAGATGTCGAGCTCTACTACGATCATGTCTATGCCCTGAAAGGAGTATCGATCGACCTTGAGCAGGGCGAAACCGTCGCCCTGATCGGTGCCAATGATGCGGGCAAAAGCTCAATCCTGCGGGCGATTACAGGGTTGGCGAAGATCAAGTCCGGTTCGGTCGCGTTTGAGGGCGAAGATATCGCCGGAAACAACCCGGCCGAGATCGTCTCGAAAGGCATTGCGATGGTTCCAGAGGGGCGGCGGGTCTTTCCCTACATGACAGTCAAAGACAACTTGCTGATGGGAGCATTCACCCGTTCGGACAAAGCGGATGTGCAACAAACGCTGGACTCAGTTCTGGAACGGTTTCCACGGTTGAAAGAGCGCTACGGCCAATCTGCGGGCACCCTCTCGGGCGGTGAGCAGCAGATGATGGTGATTGGGCGTGCTCTCATGGCCAAGCCTCGACTACTACTGTTGGATGAACCTTCGCTAGGCATCGCGCCCAAGCTGGTTCAGGATATTGCCCGCTCAATCGTGGCGATCAACCGGGACGAAGGAGTGTCGGTGCTGCTAGTCGAACAGAACTCGCGCATGGCGCTGTCGATCTCACACCGCGCCTATGCGCTCACGACAGGAAATGTGGTCATTTCAGGAAACTCCAAGGAACTTTTGACCGATCCGCGGATCAAAGCTGCCTACCTGGGCGGAGAAGTGTGAGGATGTTGTGAAACTTCTAGTCGTCAATCCCAACACTACCAGTTCCATGACGCGAAAAATAGAAGAGGCAGCGCGGGCGGCTGCGCATCCTGAAACCATGATTATCGCGGCCACTTCCCAAGACGGTCCCGCCAGCATACAGGGCTATCTGGATGTCTCTACTTGCGTTCCCGGACTGCTGGAGGTTGTGAACGCGCATCCAGACGCAGATGCAATTGTTGTGGCCTGTTTCGACGATACTGGGGTCGACGCCGTGCGCTGCGTTACTTCGGCGCCTGTAATCGGTGTCGGGGAAGCTGCCTACCATGCGGCATCCATGATTAGTCCAAAATTCAGTGTCATCACCACATTGTCCCGGTCTTTGGCGGGGCTGGAGGCCAATTTGTTGCGATACGGTCTGGATCGTCGCTGCGTCCGAGTACGGGCAACGGATGTACCGGTTCTGAAGCTTGAGGAAAACGATCCGGCGACCATCGACAAGATACGGTTCGAAATTCGTGCCGCTATTGAGCAGGACAGGGCTGAAGCAATTGTTTTGGGTTGTGCGGGAATGACCGACCTAATGTCCCACCTATCGGAAGAATTCAAACTGCCCGTTGTCGATGGCGTCGCCTGTGCCGTTACTTTTGCCGAAGCCCTGGTCAAAGCCAAGCTCACAACCTCGAAACTTTGTTCCTATTCCTGATCCGATAAACTGCCTTTCCATCTCCAGAACCTACCAGATGAGAGATCAGGGGATGTCCATTCCATCAGAACCCGTACTGAGCAATAAATTCTGCTTACGTTACCGACGGAGATTTGATGCCTCACAACTAGCCAAACTTGGTGCGATCTTTATAATGTATGCCATTGTATACTAAATGAGGCGCCGCTATGGAATTTCTGGAATGCATCGTTGTTGCAAGGACTGATGGTCTTCCCCCACAGAAGTGGTCCTCCGCTATATTTAGGAAAACGGAGGAAGACCATGGCCAACAAGCGACCGAAGCCCGAAGAGATTGTCATGAAGCTACGGCAGTTTGAGGTTCTGACGGTGCAAGGCATGCCGCGTCTGGATGCGATCCGACAGATTGGCGTCACTGAACAGACCTATTACCGCTGGAAGAAGAAATACGGCGGAATGGGCACAGACCAATTGAAGGAACTAAAGCGTCTACAGAAAGAGAACGAGCGGCTAAGAAAGGCCGTTTCGGATCTGACTTTGGACAAGGTCATCCTGGCTGAGGCCGCAAAGGGAAACTTCTGAGCCCCGCTCGACGTCGTGCCTGTATTGATCATGTTCGAGCTGAGATGAACGTCTCTGAACGCCGCGCCTGCCGGGTATTGAAGCAGCACCGATCCACACAGCGCAAAGTGCCTGCGGGTCGCGCCGATGAAGAACGTCTTGTGGCGGATATGATCGAGTTGACGCGACAATACGGTCGATATGGCTATCGCCGGATTGCAGCCCTGCTACGAGAGGCGGGCTGGTACGTGAATGACAAGCGTGTCGAACGATTATGGCGGCGGGAGGGGCTGAAAGTGCCAATGAAACAACCAAAGAAGGGGCGGCTTTGGCTCAATGATGGGTCATGCGTTCGGCTGCGACCCGAGCGCCGCAATCATGTTTGGTCATATGACTTCGTGCATTGCCGGACGGACGACGGGAAGGCATTCCGCACATTAAACATCATCGACGAGTACAGTCGGGAATGTCTGGCCATTCGTGTGGATCGCAAGCTGAACTCAGGCAATGTGATTGATGCCCTGAGCGACTTGTTCATCTTGCGCGGAATCCCGTCGTTCATACGTTCCGATAACGGGCCCGAGTTCGTTGCTAAGGCCGTCCAGGACTGGATTAAGGCGGTCGGCGCAAAGACAGCCTACATCGCACCAGGCAGCCCCTGGGAGAACGGATATTGTGAAAGCTTCAACGCCAGGCTCAGGGATGAGTTCCTGAACGGCGAAATCTTCTACAGCCTGCGTGAAGCACAAATCTTGATCGAACAATGGAGGCAACACTACAACACCAAACGACCACATAGTGCTTTGGGCTACCGCCCACCGGCCCCTGAGACCATCGTCCAGATGGACCAAAGGCCGGTCACGCACTAACAATCAAATTGGACCACTAAAGTGGGGCTGATCAGGCGTAAGCCCCGAGTCGCACGATTTGAAAAACTTGTCGAAATGAGAGATGACTATTTTCATTTCATCTTTGGCTTCTATTGGAGACTGACCATCAGGTAGCAATCCCTTTTTAATAAGCGCTGCTGTATCTTTTACATAGGATTTCAGTTCATTTTTGATATCTTTTTTTATGCCTCGCCATATGGTTGCGGATACTATTTCATTCGCCATTTTCTTCACCTAATATGTTGATAGCTTATCGGAATTAGAGCTCGCGACCTTTTACTGAAGCGGTCGATTTCGAGCAGTGTTTTATTGCGCCAACTGCATTCCGCTGATCTTGTCATTCAATATCGTGCCCTTTCAATCAGATCTGAGCAGTGGGTTAATCGACAAAACGCCATTTCCCGCTAAAACTGTGAGCGTACCCGCGCCAGCGCCACCGATAGTGCCAGCGAAACCAAACAGCACATTAGGGCCTCTACCACAGATAATTGAGGCACTGTCCAGCGCTCCCCCAAGTTTGTCCGAACCCTTGGTGTTTTTGATTGTTTGCCTAGCCATATCCTTTTTCGATGCTCTAGATGCGATAAAGCAATTCTAACCGCATTAGTTTCCACCAGGTCGAACATCATTCCTCATGCGTGCTGACCACTTAAGCTGGTCTCTAAAATAGCAGAAGTCGGGCGCTTGAACCTTAGATGGGTGTCTCTAAAAACGTGGACGGCACACATGAGCTTTCAATCGCGGTTGTGTTGCGAGCCATCAGAAATCTACTCCGCGCGAAGCCACATCTCACATCGCTATTCTGATCAGACACTCGCATCATTATTCACAGACTATTAGAACAGACAAGTTCAGCCGAGACCGTCTTGCACTCTAAAAAAGACGGCGCTTTAGCATGATTTCTACAGATCCTCGCTGTCGGTACCGCGCCGACAACCGTAGGCACCTTTGGAGCGATGGCATTGAAGTAATCAGACTTCGGAGATCAACAAGTGGTGTATAGGGGCTTATTGTTTTTTGCATGCCGAAGCGCAAGTTTTTTCATGAGTTGTCCTTTTTCGGGGATATATCGCACGGCAATTGGTTCGAAGTCTGGATCGCAGATTTGTGGAAACAGCGTCTTTATCTCCGACCTAGCTTCTGCCGACAGAGATTTAAGAGCTTCGGGGCCTGTAAACAGGCTTTCAGTCCATGCACCATTGGCTCGGATTATCTCGTGCTGATCAAAAAGAATATGAAAGTACTCAACACCCTCAGGATTGCTGCGCTGAACATCTATTCCGTCCAAAACTAGCAGTTTGTTCGCAGGTACCAAAACTTCCCTTGAGCCAAACATGCGTCGTGCGATTTCTGAACGGACTAGAATACGATGTTGCGGGGATACACGCAAATCCGTAGCCGGATATCCCAAACCCAAAGCATCGGCACGGATCAGAATTGGTTTAAGCTTTGGGCTTGCTTCAAGACAGTATGCGTCCAGTCTACGCGTCCCAATCCAGCGGATTGGTTGGTAATCACGATCTAGGGTAAGAACCTGATCATCCTTGCTCAATTTCTCAATGCAACAAACACCACGCTTAGTTTGGATCATTGTACCTTGCGTGAGACAGATCACTACATTTTGGATCGGTAGACTGGGGCTATTGTCAATAAAGACATTCGTAGTCGTTAGTGTAATACCAGGCGGGGGCAAGGCGCCAGTGAATGCCATGAAGTAGCCGTTTTCGCCGGGATCTTCCTCTCCAACGAATCCAGTACCAACGTCTCCATCGTTATTCAAATCATAGTCGAAAGCAACTAATTGATAAGTAACACCATTTGAGCCTATTACTTCAATAGTGAAGTCATAGCCAAACGCACGGGGACCGCCTCCATCGTCGTATGTTTGTGTTGGATCATTTAGAGTCTCATTTTCAGGTGTACCAACGTTCCCGTCGCCGTCAAAAATCGTGTCGTCTGCTCCGAGTTCTATTGTGATCTGGGTAATCAGATCGGAGGAGAACGAATTCCCGGGCTCGAAATGATCTGTCTGACTGAAGCCTGCATCTGAGCGGAATATGCCTGCTATAGTTCGCGTCGCCATACTACCCTCTTTTGTAACTTGGATTTCATCCGGAAGAAGCATTACTTCTCTCAGATGCTCGCATAGGGAATCTTGGCGTCTGTTTAATTGGATCGCAACAGGTCAGGCAAAAGCACAATAATCATTGAGACTGTCGTACACAAAACGTAGGCCGTTGGAGTTCGTTTACTTGATTGTGTCCGAGCAAATTTGTGGGTTTGCTGGGCTCTGTTGCGCAAATCAGCTGTCGCGATTCATCTCATGAATCCAGCGTGGTAACTGGTGTTCATGAGCAGACCAATACCACCAACCTATGAGACCACGAACTGGTCGGGCTACAACGCAGCACTCAAACAGCGTGGCTCTCTGACAATCTGGTTTGATTCTGAGATGAACTGGGCGGCGGAACCGTCCGGCAAACGAGGTCGGCAGCAAACCTACAGCGATGCTGCGATCCAAACCTGCTTGACGATGAAAGTGTTGTTCGGGATGGCTCTGCGGCAGACGACCGGGTTCGTTGAAAGTTTGCTGCGGCTGATCGGTCTGGATTGGGCGGTTACGGATTTCAGCACCTTGTGCCGGCGACAAAGGACGTTGGCTGTGAACATCCCATATCGCGGATCACAAGGCCCGCTGCATCTCCTGATCGACAGCACCGGTATCAAGGTCGAGGGTGAAGGCGAGTGGCATACCCGCAAGCACGGTGGCCCCAAACGCCGTCTTTGGCGCAAGACCCACCTCGGGATCGATGAGCAAACGCTGGAAATTCGGGCCGTCGAAGTCACCGGCAGCAGCGTTGGTGGCGCGCTCATGCTGCCCGAGTTTCTCAAGCAGATCCCGCCTGACCAAGAGATCGGTTCGGTGACCACGGACGGAGCCTATTTTACCCGCAAATGCCACGATGCCATCGCGCGGATCGGGGTGCCGCCGCTGTCATCCCACCGCGCAGAAACGCCAAGCTCTGGAAGCCCAGCAGCGCTGGTGCTGTGGCGCGTAACGAGGCCCTCCGGGCGTCAAAATACTTGGGCCGCGCGCTCTGGCGACGATGGGCCGGATACCACCGCCGGAGCCGCGTCGAAACAAAGATGCATTGTGTGAAACTGCTCGGGCAATCCCTGACGGCAAGGGACTTCGACCGCCAAGTTGCGGAACTCCATATCCGCGTCGCCGTCCTCAACCGCTTCACCGCACTTGGCGTCCCAGTTACCGAGGCCGTAGGATAAGTTCGCTCAGGGAAAAGGGGAACTGCGACCCTCAGCCGATTTGCGCAACAGAGTCTCCCTAAGCGCTAAAACAGGGAAACATTTTCCTTTCCGCATTTGAAATATAGTGCCGTCGCTGATCCGGTTCATACTGACCCAATGCAAGTTCCGATACGATTTTAGTATCATTAGAAAGCTTCTGTAGATTGGACCTTGAGCGCACAAATGTCTCATGAATGGTTGCGTAGCTCACACAAAACTAGCAAAAATACTGGATTTCCACATGTCACGACACGATTTTCAGAAAGCTCTGACCGGAGTTTCGGGCATACTCGTTGCGCCGTTCGACCGAGAGGACGAATTCAATCCAAAAAAACTTGAACCCATTATCGATCGTGCGATCAATGCGGGCACTCATTCGCTCGTTGCCAATGGGAACACGGGTGAATTTTACGGCCTGACAATCGAGGAGGCTGAAAATTTTGTGATTTCCGCCGCTGAGTGGATCGCGGATAGGGTTCCCCTTACGGCTGGCGTCGGACGATCTGTTCGTGACGCATGTCATCTAGCTAGAGCATCAGTAACTGCGGGCGCAAAGGGGCTGATGGTTCATCAACCCCCAGACCCCTTCGTTTCGCCGCGAGGGTACGTCGAGTACGTAAAACGTGTTTCCGGCGCATCAAACGGCTTGCCCTTGATACTCTATCTCCGCAATGATCAGATTGGATTGGATGCTATTTCAGAGCTTTGTGCGATTGAAAATGTGGTGGGTGTAAAATGGGCGACACCAAACCCAACAATTTTGGCGAAAGCAATTGAGTCTTGCCCCGACCATATAATTTGGGTTGGTGGCTTGGCGGAACTATGGGCACCTCCATTCTATGCTGTCGGTGCACGCGGCTTCACCTCGGGGTTGATCAATGTCTGGCCAGAGAGATCAGTCGCAATTCACAACGCACTGGAATTTGGAGATTATCCATTATCCAATACACTAGTAGCCGGAATGAGCCCGTTTGAAGAAATCCGTGCAGAGGAAATGAACGGTTCGAACGTTACAGTGGTCAAAGCCGCGCTCGCGATGATGGGCAATGATTGTGGCCCAACGCGCCCACCTTCCGCATGGCCATTGACAAGTCAGCAATCATCGTTGCTGCACAACTTTCTTGTTCAACAAGGATTAGTGCCGTCAACGGTTTGATTGCCCTTACATTGTAAATTGCCTCTGGTTACCGTCAACTGTGGTTGGGCCGAGCCAAGTTCCTTGGAAAACGTCGTAATTGTTTGGCAGGAAAAAATGTTCGAACTAAATCACCTTCGCAGTTTCATAACTGTCGCCACGGAGCTAAATTTTCGTCGCGCGGCTGAGCGATTAAACATGACTCAGCCACCATTGAGCCGTCAAATTCAGTTGTTGGAACGTGAAATTGGTGTGCTGTTATTTGATCGAGTGGGGCGCAGCATTAGGTTGACCGCTGCTGGGCGTCGTTTTTTTGCAGATGCGCAGGATATCTTACGTCGTGCCGAATCTGCAGCTTTGTCAGCCCGGCGTGCCGAGTCCGGCGACGAAGGTGCAGTTGTTTTGGGTTTCATCCCGGTCGCTGCGCTTGGATTACTTCCTCAGGTCGTGGCGGTACTGGGTCAGGCCGCCCCAACGGTTGAGGTCATTTTGAAAGAAATGCAAACGATAGACCAACTAGAGGCGCTGCCTTCTGGAACAATCGATCTTGGAATCATGCGGATTCCTCAAGATCGCAGCCGTGCAAACTTTCATTGCTTGCGACAGGAACCATATATGCTTGCTGTGCACAAGTCACACGAACTCGTTGGAAAGCAAAGGCATACGATCCACGATCTGCATCGCCAAGATTTTTTAATGTATGCTCCCTCTGACGGCTGGTATGGATACGATAATCTCAACGGGCTGTTTGTTGCTCACAAAGTGCGCCCCAATTTTGTTCAGTACTTTGGTCACACGTTGACAATGCTCGCGATGGTTGACGCCGGCATCGGGATCGCGCTTGTACCTGAGTCCGCTAGCATGCTCGGGTTTTCAAATGTTGAGTTGAGGCCGATTGAACTGCCGTCACTCGTTTACTCCGAGCACTATTTGGGCTGGTCGAACGCCACATCGGAGCAGCCTGTCGTGCAACGTATTAGAGAGATTCTAATTAACGCTTTCCAATCTGGTTCTAATATCGAGTAGGTTCTAAATTCATCAGAGCTTTCATATACATACTGCATCAGCTGATAGAAAATTAACATTGGATGTGATCGCTAACACACAATAGGTATCGGCAGTGTTAGACATTGCATGAGGGGCCGCTGTGTCAGTTTCTTCAACTATTATTACACACCCTAAAGACGATGTGGCCATCGCGCTTAAGGCCATTTCTGCAGGTGAGACAGTCGCTCACGGTATTGTTGTTCGTGAGCCAATCGCTCCGGGGCACAAAATCGCATTATGCTCCATCAAAGAGAGCATGCCCGTATTGCGCTATGGCCAAATAATCGGTTTCGCCAGTTCAGACATCGCGGAAGGGGAGCATGTACACACTCACAATTTGACCATGGGTGACTTCGAAAGGGACTACGCTTTTGCGTCTAAAAAAAATGACAATACAAAAGCTGTATCCGACCGTACGTTCATGGGATACCGAAGGCCAGGCGGAAATAGCGCAACCCGCAATTATATAGGAATAATTACAACGGTGAATTGCTCTGCGCATGTCGCAGCGGCGGTTTCGAGATATTTTGAAGCAATTCCCGGTGCCAATCACGATCCTCTGAAGGCCTACCCAAATGTGGATGGTGTCGTCGCGCTCACTCATTCAACTGGTTGCGGAATGAGCCGAGGCGAACCACTCGAGATTTTGCAACGCACACTACTCGGTTATGCCAAACATCCCAACTTTTCACACATTCTGATTATCGGTCTGGGATGCGAGGTCAACCAGATCGGCGGGTTGATGGTAGAGTCGAACAAGCGAGACAATCTTAAGGCACTTAGCATTCAATCAACCGGGGGAACGAAAAAAACCATTGATGCTGCAACAGATCTGATCAAGTCTTGGTTGCCGGAAAGCAACGCGATCCAGCGTGAACCAATTCCAGTCGCGGAGTTGTGCGTAGCCCTTATCTGCGGAGGCTCGGACGGGTACTCTGGCGTTTCCGCAAATCCGGCGCTTGGCGTGGCTAGCGACTTGCTTGTGTCCCATGGCGCCTCTGTCATTCTTTCTGAGACACCAGAAACCTATGGTGCAGAGCACTTATTGACGCGACGAGCCGAGAGTCAAGAGATCGGCGAAAAATTGGTCGATGTAATGCGTTGGTGGGAAGACTACGGTTCAACTCAGGGTGCATCATTGAATGCCAATCCCTCACCCGGCAACAAGCGCGGAGGACTAACCACGATCTTAGAAAAATCGCTTGGCGCGCTCTCCAAAGGAGGCAGCTCGAACCTGGTTGACGTCGTGTACTATGCGCAAAAGTCTCCCAAAAGGGGTCTGATCTTCATGGACGCACCTGGATACGACCCTGTGCAGGTCACAGGCCAAATTGCAAGCGGGGCAAATTTAGTGGCGTTTACGACAGGGAGAGGCAGTGTTTTTGGAAGCAAGCCAGCCCCAACACTAAAATTAGCAAGCAACTCTAAGATGTTTGCAGCGCTTGCGGAAGATATGGATATCGATTGCGGCGGAATTCTAGATGGAACTGATACCATCGATGAATGTGGCGCTAGAATTTTTGAAGCGCTAATCGAATTGGCTTCGGGTCGCAAAAGCCAAAGCGAACGTCAAAATATAGGAGAAAACGAGTTTGCACCATGGGTGCTCGGGCCCGTGATTTAGGGGCGAAGCCAAATAACTTTTAGTAAATTGATGCTGAAAAAGTATCAATTGGCTTAGGCATAACATTGGATTTCCTCTTTAGCATTTTCTAACATTAACGTGTTCGGACGCCAGTTCTGGATCATGTAAAGTGACTGCAGGGAGGAAGATTCAATGCAACAAGAAGTTTCTTTGTGTGCCCGCATGACCGTGTTTGTCGGAATAGGCTTGGCTACTCTGTCGGCGTCTTCCTTGACGGCACAGGCAGCGGACTGGCCCCAAAAGCCTGTCCAAATCGTTGTGCCGTTTAACGCCGGTGGCGACACGGATTTTAATGCCCGGCTTCTATCGAAGTATCTCGAGCCTGAATTGGGTGTCGCGCTGCCCGTTGTAAACGTCAGCGGCGCGGGAGGCAGCATTGGATCCCGACAGGTGCTGGACGCCAAACCCGATGGCCATACAGTCCTGCTTTTTCACACTGCGATGCTCGTCAACTTTGCATCAGGCTTGGCAGATTTTTCTTTCAAAGATCTCGAGGTTGCCGCCATTGTCGGACGCGAGCCTGGCGCTGTCCTGGTCGTGAAGGGTGATGCCCCTTGGCAGAGTCTGGATGAACTTATGCACGACTCGGCAGCGAACCCTGGATCCATAGATCTGACGACCAATATTGGCGCCACGACCTACTTGATCGGCTCGATGATCAACAAAGCCGGAGCTGATTTCAACTTCGTTGATGTAGGTGGATCTTCTAATCGCCTGACCGCAGTTCTGGGCGGCAATGTTGACGTTTCGCAAAACCCTTTGGGTCAGGTTGCCCCATACTTGGAAACAGGGGAATTACGTGCGTTGGCTACCGTCGCACTAAAACGAAGTGAGGCACTTCCGGATGTATTCACATTTAAGGAGCAGGGGTATGAAGACGTTGGCTTCCAATACGCTTATTTCTTTGCTTTTCCTCCGGATACAGATCCCGAGACTGTCCGATCTCTCTCAGAGGCAGCCAGTAACGTTATCTTGCACAACGAGGAATATCAGAGTGAACTCTATGAAACGTACCGGCAAAAACCGTTTTTTCTCGATACCGCTGATGCGATTGAGTTTTTGGGTGATCAAGAAGCGATCATCAACGCCTTTGAATTCTGAGGAACAATGGCAAAAGCGCTTTGGTTTTAGCCCTGAAGCAATCCAATGCTGATTCACCGGCCGCGCTAGGCAACGAATCTATCGCATGTGATCGCTCGCAAATGCTGATCTGAACCGCCCGAAGGAAGTTCGCAAGGGGGCAAAGTATGCATCGGAGAACGAACACAGTTTTTTCAGGTACAGTCGTCCTGTTGTTGTCGGCGGTGGTGTTTTTTTTCGCGAGCCAAATAGATCGCAGAATACCAATCGGCGTCGATTCTGGTTTTTTCCCCGAGATCGCCGCAGCCTTCTCTTCAGTTTTGGGTCTGGTCATATTGGTTCAGGGATTGAGAACTGATCAATCCTTGAAAATGGAAGGAACAGGCCGAGAAGGACATCGCGCAGTTTCTCTATCGCTATTGCTTTTATTGGCCTTCGGGGCCGGAATGGCGATAATCGGTTTTCTTCCTGCGGCTGTTTTGTATCTTTTTTTTCAGTTCTTGGTCCTTAGCCCCAAAAAACAACGTCGAATTGGAATGTTTGCGCTTGTCGCTGTTGCCTCTTCTACGGCTATTTACCTTGCCTTCTCACTTGGATTCGGCCTGGTGTTGCCATCGGGTTATTGGGGGTAAGCTATGGAACTTTGGATTGCAGGTACCCTGAATATCTTCCAGTTTTCACCACTGCTACTCATCATCATCGGAGTTACAATAGGTGTCATATTTGGCGCTATTCCGGGAATGAGCGCCACTATGGCTGTTGCACTATTCCTACCGATCACCTTCGGAATGGAACCAGTTCCATCAATCTCCCTTCTGGTTGCTTTGTTTGTAGGCGGGATCTCGGGAGGTCTCGTGACGGCAATCCTCATCAACATACCCGGGACGCCATCGTCAATTTCGTCAACCTTTGATGGGTACCCGATGACGCAGAACGGAGAGGCGGGCCGAGCCTTGGGCCTCGGGATTCTCTATTCATTTATTGGCACCCTGATGGGATGCTTGGTCCTGTTCTTCATCGCACCTCCTATCGCTAAATTTGCCCTTAAGTTTGGGAGCTACGAGTATTTTGCCATCGCGCTGTTCGCGTTGACCTTGGTGGCGGGTTTGTCCGGAGATAACTTAGCCAAAGGACTTGCAAGTGCGACGTTGGGACTAATGGTTGCTATGATAGGGGTCGCACCAATTGACGGATATAAGCGGTTCACCCTCGGCATAAACGATCTAGACGCTGGCTTCGCACTCGTTCCCGTATTATTGGGATTGTTCGCGGTTTCAGAGATGCTCAAGGAAGCCGAAACATCGTTCTTAGAAAAGAGAAATGGCATACCAAAGTTCGAGATGCCTGGCTTTTTCGGGACCAACTGGGCTGAAATCAAGGGTCAATGGGTAAACGCTGTGCGATCCGGAGCAATTGGTATTGGGGTAGGAATACTGCCCGGTATCGGCGCAGGGACATCAAATTTGCTTTCCTACCTTGCCGCTAAGAACAGTTCAAAGACACCCGAGAAATTCGGCACCGGGATTCCAGATGGAATAATTGCAAGTGAAACGGCAAACAATGCGGGTATTGGGGCTGCGATGATCCCCCTTGTTACTCTAGGGATTCCAGGAGACACCGTGACGGCAATGCTGCTAGGGGGTTTTCTTATCCACGGAATCCAGCCAGGGCCGTTGCTATTCGCAAACAATGGAGCACTTGTTTACTCGATTTTCGTGGCTTTGCTGGTCGCCAGCGTAGTGATGCTGTGTTTGCTGTATTTTGGGGTACGCGGATTCGTCGCAATGCTGGCGATCCCGAAACACTACCTGTTGTCCGTTGTAATGGTGATGTGTTTTGTCGGTTCTTTTGCGGTCAACAACCGCATGTTTGACGTCTACACGCTAATTGCTTTTGGCACGCTTGGATATGTGATGTTGAAGTTTGAGTATCCTTTCCCGCCAGTCATTTTGGGGTTCATTCTCGGTCCAATGTTGGAGCAGAATCTACGCAGCGCACTCATGTCGTCCAAATGGAACATCTGGCCTTTCTTCGAACGACCGATTGCAGCAATGTTCCTGCTTTTAGCAGTGACCTACATAGCGATCGTTTTCTGTCGCGCAATCAAAATGCGAGGGCAATGACCAATGACTTCTGTTTTCGTAGCAAAGAAGCCAAGCAAAAGTGAGCTAAAATTGTTCGGCCGGCATTTCATCGTTTGGATCAAGGACGATAGTCACATGATTGCGATCGCTGAAACAAATGAAGATCAACTTTCGGTAACTCAAAGAAGGCAAAGACCTGTTTGCTTCCAAGGTATGCCACAGACACATCTGCCGAACGGCTTGGACTTGTCGAGGGCTTCTCCAAAAGACCGTCGATTGCGCGTAGCTACTGCAACCCCTGTTGACTCATCCAGTTCGATGAATGGGAGTTCGCTTATTGACGAGAGTGTCGACATACTCGACGACTCTAAGGCGGAGTAACCATGCAATGACACAACATGCTCTCTCATCCTCAACGATCGAACTAAAAAGTTGGAGCATTACTTGTGTGGCTTTTAATGGCGTGACTGTTGAGGTTCAGCCACGTCTGTTTGGTGAGTGGTTGAAAAGCGGGTACTTCTGGCTCTTTTTTGCGCTTTCTGTTTTATTGTTGTCGAGTTACGCGCCCGTTGAAGGAACGAGTTCCGTTCAACTACCAGATTCGACAAGCGCCTTTTGGGCGATCATCGCCCTTAAATACCTATTCGTTAGTTTTGTTTACCTTTGCCTGCTTGGATCACTTCTTCAGTATTTTGGCGTTGCCTTTCTTCCATTGCCGATCTTGAGTGTATTTGTGGTTGTGACTCTGCTGATTACCGGCCCGATCACGTACAGCAACTTTGTCGGTATGCCGATAGACTATTCTTGCTCTTTTTTTTGGTATGCTGCCTATTTCTTTGTGGTGGAACAGATTTTCCAAGTCTTGTATTTGACTCTGGTGTTACCGCTTGTTTCTGGAAACCAATCACTAGCTCGAAAAGGAGTACCTGGTCTCCCGAAACAAATTCTTGAGGAGCCTACCGATCCATCAAAGTACGTTTGGATTAGCCGCAAAAAATATGTTCGCAGCAGACTACAGTACTTGTCTTCAGTAGAGCACTACGTTCGTGTCGTCGAAGAAAATGAAGACCATTTGGTTCGGGCAAATCTGTCGGATATTGTTGAGCAGTTGACTGAAGAAGACGGTCTGAGGACGCACCGGTCACACTATGTGTTTGGAACTGCAATTTCAGGAGCGAAGTACTCCGAGCAAAAACTGTATGTTGTTATGAACGACGGCGCTGAGTTTACCGTTGCCAGAAGTCGACGAAGCCAGGTCTTAAAGTGGTTGGAAGCGCATGGCTTGGAGGTGGCTAGATAAACATCTTTTGTTTCGGATCGCTCCTTTAGAAGGTTGTGCACAGGCTAGTTACAGACGCTGAATTTCTCCACGACTTAAGCTTTCACTTTCTAGACGATCGTTCCCTGGAAGCTCGACAAAGAACCCATGTTTGCCCACTAATTCGACGAGTTCCAGAAAGTGCATAGCCAGTGCTAGATCAGGTGAATCATCAGACGCAATACACTTTTTGGTTGAACCAAATGGCCGTTGCGCCTTTATTTACGACGCTTTCAGTCATGTTTCTGTTCCCCAGAGTCTTTGAATTATCGAAAGACTGAAACATAATGATACTAGTGTATTACTTGCAACACAAAGAACGGAACTTCTTGGGCGCTTTAGCAGCATAATTCAAATGGTGCCACCTGACGGCCGGTTAAGACATCGACAAGTTGATTTGTTGTGTCGGTGGCTTCGAACATGTTCAAGCAACTGTTGTCTGTGCCCAGAGCAGCCCAATTTTGCCCTCGCGTATTTGATCACTCACATTGAATTGGATTTGGAAAAATTCCGGGTCGCCATGGATTGGAACTGGCTTTATGGTTGGTTCAACTCTTTGTGTATTGATGACTACGTCAAATCAATCGACTCAAGAACTTGTGCCCAACGAAAAAATTTAGAACCCGAATGCATTTTCGAATAACCGGTTGATTTGACATAATTCTCGAACAGAGCGCTAGTGCAGACAGGGCTTCACGGTCTGTCGTGAACGGTGCTTTCTGGACAACGGCCTTAGATCGCACACGATGTGTATGCGGTTCTTTCGAAGCGACCATTCCACTCAGCGAAACAGTCATATGGAGCCAACTCTGCTTGTTGGTATCAGATATCGCGACCATCAAAAATATGCGGTTACTGAATGTCGTATCACTTTGAGAAAGCATCAATGAGAATTTCTGCACTCAGGTTCGCACCAATCCAAATTGAGTATGACCCAACATTGTATGCCTGTTGGGAAACGGTTATGGCAAATGGTGACGGCGAAAAATGAGTCAAACGCTTACGCTGCCTCACGTTTCTTTGGACCTGTTGGAATTCGAACCACAAAACCGCTGGGTTGCCTGGAGTGACTATAACTCGGGATTCGTGGATGTTGAGCCCAACATTCCAAGCCTACAACAAATGTACGCCAAGTCGGTATTCTACAATATGGGGAATACCGTGATAGGTCGCCAGAGACACTGTGCCACTATCTTTAGAAGAGATCTCGCACACTCATCGTTGCAACGTGAAGAGTGCCTTGTGCTATCACTTAATCATAGCGGCACTACGACAGGTTTGGTGAACGACCGGAGCACAGTGTTTTCACCCAGTCAACTCTGTCTATTTAATTTCGATCAATCGCTTCGGTTCAACACAGATGAATGCGACTATACCTACATTTCGATACCTTTCTCAGATTTAGGTTATGACCCTTCTAGGCATCAAGCCGTTCTGCATATTGACCGATCTTCGCCGATGGGTCGAATATTGCAAAGCAATTTAGAACTGGTTCTTGAAGGCGCCCAAAGTTACAAAATGCAAGATGCAATTGCGCTCGGCGACGGGTTTTGCGGTTTGCTAAAAGGATTAATTTCTAGAAACCTGCGAGACGATTCCGTATTCCAACACTATATTCAGTCTAGGGAAGTCGCGGTAAGGAGGTTTGTTGAAGAAAACCTTAGAGACCCGGGGTTGGACGCTGCCCTGATTTGCAACTCAATCGGGGTTTCAAGATCTGTTTTGCATCGTATATTTCTATCTGAAGGTGGAGTGAGTCGGGCAATCAAAGGTAAAAGACTAGACGGTGCACGCTCTGACCTAACCAAGTTGGAGCCCAAAAGAGGGATTATCGCTGAAGTTTCCAGATATTGGTGTTTCAACGATCAATCGCGTTTTTCAACCTTGTTTCGTGAACGGTTTAAAGTAAAGCCAAGCGATATCATCGGATCCAGTCTTATGGAACGCAACGCCGATAAACCAAATGTCTGCTCACGTCGGCACAGTGTGACCCGATTAGCAAGCCTATATCGACTGCATCAAGCCCCAAGTCCTATTTCGGATGGGCGGCGCTGCGAAGTTTCAAATGCTGCAAACGAAGGGGCGAGCCAACCCGGCATTGATCGATGGATGCAAGCGTAGGAATCTGCCGCCCCCTCTAAGAAGACAAAGTTGATTGATCTTTGAGACCTTAACCGAAGCTTCGGATGAGATGGGTGATTACCTCCCCCCCGAGGCTCCCTCATTCAAAACTAGAGTCTGCGGGCTTGGTCTTCATGATCTCCGTCGCTTGATTGGGTAAGCGCGCCGGGCGGGGAGCCCTAAAACTGCTCAAGCGTCCGGCGCGCTTCTGCGGGTGTTTGGTTGCTGAGCGATGAGTGCGGCCCGACGTTGTTGTAGTCGTATCGCCAGAGCGTCAGCTCGTGCCGGGGATCCTTCGGGTTGTCGAACATCTCCTTGTTCAGGAGCTCATCGCGCAGGCTGCCGTTGAAGCTTTCGATTAAGGCGTTCTGCCGCGGGTTGCCGGGATCGATGTAGTGCAACTCGACACCGTTGTCGTTGGCCCATTTCAGGGTTGCCGGGCTGGTGAACTCGGTCCTGGTGTCGCTGACAATGCTGGTCGGTTTGCCATAGACCGAGGCAAGCATATCCAACTCCCGCACGACTCTGGCCCCTGGGATGCTCGTGTCGGCCATCAGGCACGGGTTCTCGCGGCAGCACTCATCGATCACCGCCAGAATGCGGAACCGGCGTGAAGCCCCGAACGTGTGAGACAGTAAATCCAGCGACCAGCCTTCGCCCGGTCTCAGTGCCTTCGGCATTGGTGTCCGCGATCCCCGCGCCCTTTTGCGGCCCCGTCGTCGCCTGACACCCAGCTTCTCATCCAAGTACAGGCGATAGAGCTTCTTGTGGTTCATGATCATCCCCTTGCGTTCCAGCATCACGCCAATCCGCCTATAGCCGAACCGGCGGCGCCTGGCAGCGACAGCTTTAATCTCCTTGCGTATCTCGAGATTATCCGGCGGGCGTTCGCGCCGGACCGTCTTCGAATCGACACGGACAAGTCGGCAGGCCCGGCGTTGAGAGATGTCATGATCCCGCATCGCCCTGTGCGCAGCCTCTCGCCGCTCATTCGGCGTCGTCAGATTTTTCCAAAAAAACTTTCAGCGCTACGTTGCCCATCATGGCGTCGACCAGCAGCCGCTTGGGCTTGGCATTCTCGTGCTCCATCGCTCTCAGTTTCACTTCATGCCGCCATTCTTCAATTTGTATTTGTAGAACGTGCCCTGGCTGAGACCGTGCTTGCAGCAGACCTCCGCAGTCGGCATCCCGGCTTCCTGTTCTTTGATCATCCCAATGATCTGGGCTTCCGTGAAACGGCTATTTTGCATTCGTTTGCTCCTTCAAAAGGTTGAGCAAACTCTAAATCACGACGAGGGAAGTTTCGGGGGACAGGTCAGTGAATCCGACGGAACTTGTCATTAAATAGATCTTCGATGCAATAACTAAACCGAGCAATTTGCACAGAGAAGACAAATTGCCAAATTACTCTGGACGAGGTTTCGCTCAACGAACTGTGTGCATACGATAGGTTCAAGACACATGCTACAAAGTCACGAGAGCGTCGACGTCCTCCAACCTACTGCACTCACTCGCACATAAGTGGGTATGGGCCACCCGCACAGACGTCGCCGTTCTCGGCCTGTGACCCCCTTAGGCCGGGACCGGGCAGGGTTATCAGAACTCACGCGGACCCTGCCCGGTTTTGATCAACCTTATACACCGAAACCAGATCTAACCCAGACATGCTCTATCTCTCAAACGTGCCAGTTGTTTTATGCAAGTGTTTTTCGAGTAAACGATTAACGTTTCTTCAATGTCTCGAATGCAAAGCCAGACGAGAATCCAACAAGTGATTCGTTGCATAGGTCCACCATTGCAGCAGTTAGCTGTATGAACAATTGTAGGTTTCGTTGCGTCGTCCGAAACGTTGCAACAGTGTTGCACATACCCTTGTAGACGCACCTTCGGACCGAAAAATACGCCAGCGTCCACCTGGCAGATACCCCGTAAAGTCGAGAGCCAGATCAGAAAACGCAGGTTTTCTCCTATTGGCTCAAAGGAAACCCATGAACAACAATGATGGCGGTCTCAGTACTGTTACATGTATATTCATAAGCGGCCAAACTGTAAGGTATTCTGACAAGCTGTTCCTGAATTGGTTAAGGAATGTCTTCTATTGGGCGTTGATGTTTTCGATTGCAATTTTTATGGCGTTCTTTGAGCCATCGATAGTTACGAACACATCGCTTTCTCCAAATGCTTCATTTGCCTATTGGGTGTTTATTGTCGTCACGTATCAAGTCTTAATTTTTGCTTCTCTGTTTATCATCCGAGTTCTTAACAAAGTATTCCGCTTGGAAAAGGTTTATCTTCCTGTTTTAAGTGCCCCTATCGTCCTGGTTTTGATGTATGTTGGTCAAGTCTATATCGCGCTATTCGAACATCAGAAGATTGAATTTCGACATCCGCCCTTGGCTCACTTTTTCGTATATTACATTCTTGAACAGTCTTTTCAATTCATATTTATCAACTTTGTATTTTCTCACCTACCGAAAAACGAGCCAACGGCAAAAAAAGAACTTGGGAAATGCATAACGCCAAATAACCTCAGACTTGTGCATAAAGCGAACGGCCGAAAGGTTCGAGTAGGAGATCGCGAGTACAGACTTAACGCAATTCATTATTTTGAAGCGTCTGAACACTACATTAGGATCGTTCATTCGGGCGGGGAGGACTTCATTAGAGCACGAATGTCTCAGACGTTGAGCGGTGTTTCAGACGACGATGGCATTCAAACACATCGGTCGTTTTGGGTTTCTTCAGCACACATTGCGTCGGCGCGCAAAGAGTCTGGGAAGATAATAATTCAGTCGACCGAGCATCAAGACTTCACCGTAGCCAGATCAAGAAAGAAAGCCGTTGAAAAATGGTTGCGAGACCACGGCATTCGCGTCGAATAGAGTAAATCAGTATCGGAAGTTCCCGCATCTCAAGATCTTCGCAGACCGTTTGCGTGACGCGGGCAAGCCACACGAAGTCATCATCACAGCAGTCGCTAGAAAGCACGTCACAATCGCAAACGCACTCCTCAAATCTCAGCAAAACTGGTCGGCTCACACCCCCTGAGAAATACAGTTGCTAGTGTAACTGAGGGCTAAGCGCCGTAGTAACTGGGCGGGCTACATGAATTTGGGTCGTTTTTGAAAGGCATCGTCAAGACGATCTTTCTGATCGGAAAGAAGTTTGTTGGGGAGAGCCGCAAAGTCATACCTCTGCATTGTTTCGCATACCGATATGATGTGCCGTGCACCTCTGCCGTTCATGCTACGTGAACTGCATTTGCATGCAGTTCATGACATTTTCCCATCTTTTCATGAAGTTGCCCTTTAGTCACTGACGTATCGCATGCAGCGTTAACTCAAAGTTCAAGAGCGTTATCAGTGTTCAAGAGGTGCGATTATGTTAAGAATGCGTCGGCTTCAAGCAGCCAAGTTTACACCCTTTGTGCTCTACCAGAGGGCGCAGCAGTGCCGTCACAAATGTTGGAAGGTCACTGCTTTATCTACCATGCACAACACGCCCGACCTGATGAGCGCACGAAGCGGTGCTAAGGCGTCGGAGGTCGTTTGATGACATATACATTTGACCTTGGTGCCATAGGTGCCTCTCCTTCGGCGACGTTTGATCGGCTTTTGATTGTATTGCAGGCTATTGCAGTTGTTGGGCCCGTCTCACTGGCCGAGTTGTCTTCACGGGTTCAGATGTCGAGAGGAGCAGTGTGGCGTGCAACCGATGCATTGCGACGCCACGGATGGGTAAGGATGCGCTACAGTGATCATGCGCTGGAGCTCAGCCATCAGCTGGATCATTTCTTTGCCCGCGCACACATTGCTTGGCCAGAATGCAGCCATTTTGATGAGATATTGCAGGCCGTCACGCGGACGAAATTTGTGCATGCCTCTGTCGGTCTATTCTCTGAATATGGGAGATTTGTAACAGCCGATTCTACTTACCGTTATGCTCAGATCGAGAAACCACTTTCGTTTGTCTATGAGGATTTATGCGTAGCGGCACAAACTGGTTTGTCCGAACGGGAGCTTGCCCTGCATCTCAAAGTGTATCGTAAAGCATGCGACAAAGATGAAGCTACTGCAATCGATAACAATGATCACAATGATAGGGTGTTATCGGCAAGACGCGCGGGTCTGCTCTGGAGTGTAGACAAACTCTCATTCGCGGTCCCAACCGTTTTTGAAACAGGGGCCAGAGGTTCCGTTTCTTTCTTTACGAGGAATGTTGATCGGAAGTGTAGCGACAAGCTGCGCTTGCTGGGCGGCAAATTTCAAACGATTTGGGAACGCCATTCAAGGTCGGAAACTGGATTTAGGGTTGCTGAACTGAGGAAGCATGTGGAAACCACCCTCGACGCAGAGGATTTCAAAGCTTGCGCATGAACAAGTCGTGTTCACAGTCTTTGGATCTCACGACTCAGACGCTCACAATAGCTCAGGCAACTCATCGACCCAATGACTGGGAGCTAGTGCCGTACGTTGCGCCCGGGGGAATGCACATAGGGTCGTCGGTATACACGCCTTATGGGGCGCAAAAGATCAGCGAACTGGCCCCCGGAGACGTCGTTATGACGCTGGAATACGGTTTTCAGGAAGTCAGTGCGATCGGTCGAAAAGTCTTGCCGGAAGCAGAGATCAATCCGTCAATACGCCTAAATCCTTTACCAGGTGATCGTGTCGAACCAGCCTACCTATGTCCTGCACAAAGAGTTCTTGTTCGAGACAGATCAGTCCTAATGCGAGTGTTGGGTAAGAAACAGGCGGTATTCGAAGCCCGGTTTCTTGGTGAACAGCTTGGAGCAAGTTCCCATGCCGCGCCCTTTTCCGAGTATTTCAATTTGGTCCTGCCGTCCCCCGCAACCCTGTGGACGCCAGTCGGACTAATAGCGTGCCCTGGTGCGGACGGGAGTTTTTCACATTCGCAGGAGTCTTTGCTTCTTACACCATCTGAACTGACGCGATGGATCAACGCTTTGAGAAAAGTGCAGCCGTCAGTGAATAGTTGCGGGATGCTGACATGAAAGGGCAAATTGTCAGATTGAAATCAAATTCAAAGACCCGGGAATACCCTTGTTCGATTTCGCAAACTCAGCAAATCATTGCTGCGACAAAGGATGTACAAATTGCTAAGGGAACCGTCTTCTTCGAACAGGAAGCGTCAGTTGCGTCGCACCGTTCTCGTCGTTCTAATTCACAGAAGCTTGGAATCGTGTTCGACGTTTCGTTCCTCTCCACTCCTATCGTAGACCTCAATCTGAGTGTCGGGGAAAGGCTAGCTTTGCAACCGCAACAAACCTTCGCCCGAACCGGCGATGTGTCGTCTTGCGGTTTTCAAATATTGATCAATCTACCTGTCACACTGGACGACAAGAAATGTAAGATTTCCTGGCTTGCGATCGGGTTGCGGGCCGAAAGGGAGCGCCTTTAGCCAAAAGACCATATAACTAGAGTAGGGATTGAGCTCCTATCGCCCAATCCTCTCAAATGTTGAGCGCACATCTGGACCGGTGCCCAGCCAAGCGGAGATCACGGCCGATACATGTCTGACAACACGGACCCGCTGCGTTTCCCCTATGGCATCTGCTTCGACGGCCGCCAGCCCGCTGTATGCGGGTAGCGCGGCGTTGATACCAGCTTCCTCTGCAAGGACCTGATTTGTTTTGATGTCGATAACGCGAATGCCAAATTGGATGTTGTGCACACCAATTCCGGATAGGCTACGCCTTGCCCGTCTAGTGATCGAGTGAAATTGTTCCAGAGTGATTTCGACCGTCACGCGGGGTCCGTTGCCTTTTAATTTTGCTGTCCCTTTCTCTGCCGCTTCATCAAGGATCGCCTCGACCTGCGAACGTGTATCTCCTGGCGCTTCACCGTGCCAAACAATATCTGCGTCTGGTGCAAGCTGGTCCTCATCAGACAGAGTCAGCGTATCTGGAACTATCACGACAAGATCTTCCAGATGCCAGTTTGATGACTTCTGGACAGATGGGTTTTCATCAAACGCAGTTTCCCACGTACGTGTACAGGCGGTGGTTGCCGTTAATGCCAGAAATGAAAGAACCAATTGACGCCGATACATTACACTTCTCCGGAACAGTTCACTAAAATCCCCGCCGTTTTCTTAACGGGCTGTGTTTCGATAGACTTGAGGGGAGAGCTTTCACGGAAAATGGAGCTATGCCAAACCACGTAATTCGATCAGTGAACTCGCATCGATTCGGTCAGTGAAATACCCAGTTTTCGCAACGCTTGGCGAATAGGTATTCCTTGGTGAAATCACATGAACTGATTACCCGAGGCAAGACATGTCCACTGTGTTTGACGTCATCTATTTGGGCAACTTCACCGACATTGACCCAACTGAAGGTAACGGTGTAGCAGAATTCGAAAACCTGCTCATTAACCAAACATTCGGTAGTCCGACTGATCCTTTGGCAGATCATGTTTTGGAATGGACGTCATCTAATCCGATAGGCTTTGGTAGCGGGTTTCCGGTCTACAACAATGACGACAATATTCAGGGCACACGTCCACCGGGCCCATTTAGCCCAGGCGGAAACCAGGCGTTTGTGACTCAGGAGGACAGTTTCGGCGCGCCTCAAGTGGTGCACATTTTCGACTCCTTCGCAGCAGTTAGGGCGACGTTTACCTACACTGACGGCACAAGTGCATCGACTACATTCAACAGTGAATTGTTCGTTGTCCAGTCTACAGATGGCGACCTGTACCTTATGCCATTCGGTATTTCGGGCTTGCCGAGTCCATTGCTGAGTTTGGGTCAGATTCAGTCTATTGAGATAACCAGTGCCGGAAGTGTTTCGGGTGCGATACGGGCCAGCGTACCGGGGAATCCCAATCCGTTCGTGTGTTTCGCGCGAGGCGCTCTAATCCGAACTGCGACGGGCGAACGGCCAGTTGAGACGCTGCGCGTTGGAGATTCGATCCAAACACTTGACCACGGCCCGCAAACTATCCGCTGGATTGGATCGGCCCGGCGCGCTGCAACCGGAACGTTGGCCCCGGTCCTATTCTCTGAGGGCAGTATTGGCAACCACCAGGACTTGTACGTTTCTCAACAACACCGGATGCTGTTGAGCGGACATCAGGTTGAACTGCTATTCGGGGAATCTGAGGTTTTCGCTCCGGCCATATCTCTGATCAACGGCAACTCGATTAGAATCGTGGATGGTGGCCAAGTCGAGTATTTTCATATTCTCTTTGACACCCACGAAGTCATTTATGCGAATGGGGCTTTGTCCGAAAGTTTTCATCCAGGTGAGCAGGGGTGGAGCGCATTGGATCCGGCAATGCAAGAAGAAATCCAAACGCTCTTTCCTCAACTCTTGTTGTTTGGATCGAAGGGGTACGGAAGCCCTGCGCGCCCGGTTTTGAAGGCATACGAAGCGAGGCTGTGGCAACCCAGCTGGACTCCAACTGTGCCCGCACCCAATCAGCGTCCCAATGCTGCCTGACCCCTTAGAGGCAGAACTCGCTAAGTCGAGTTTGGTTTCCAAGTAACTCAGGTTCGAAAGCAAGTTCAAAAATGTGCAGAAAGGATTTTGGAATGACCAAATATATTTTGATGTTAGTAGCAACCTTGAGCGCCAATGTTCTTTTGGCTCAGGAGAACGCCAACCCGAAAATTGTCGTTGCAGTGATTTCGAATTTGTCTGATGACAGCTTAGACGCGTTCTACGATCGTTTAGAATACTGGAACCATAACATCGAGGGCACGCGGCGTCCGCAAAACCTGATTGATGCTGATGTCATTGCTTACTTGCCTGACCTATCAAGTAACCTTGAGCAAGAACCTGACCAGCAGTACCTTTCCTTCAATAATGACAATGTGGAAATCACCGCAGCCTCCGCGCGCGCAGATGCAATTCTCGTTGAGACCGAAAGCGGCAAACTGATGAACTACATCTACTATCTTCCTGGTGAACAAATGCATGCACCGCTAGAGTGCTTTGCGCGACATCTCGCAAACGAAGCAGCAGCAACACCAGCAACTATCCGACGAAAAAACGTTCTCCAAGATTGTAGGAAGTAGGCTTTAAGTGGATTTGGATTGGCATCCAAAATTGCTCGCAGTCTGGTTTGAGGATTTAGGCGTTCGTGCTTCGGCGCTAGCACTCAAAACACTTGAGAACACTGAGAATGTAAATTGCCTAACGCGCCTGACACTAGTTGGAAACATTAGCACATATCAAATGTTAAAGCTTCAAATTGTTGGCCTTGTGCAGTCAAACCCATGAACGGCAAACACCTAGTTCCGTACACATCGCTGGATCTTTCTACTATTGAGGAAAGAAATCGTTGGGATGCCTGGCGATCATTCAACTCTGGGCTGTTCGAGGTTGAGCCAACTATCAGCGACGTAACACAGATATCTTCGAAGTCGGTGGCATATAGTTTAGGCGGCGCGGTGTTCGGCAGGTACTCGCATGATCCTTGTATACTGCGTCGTGACGCATCCAAGTCCTCGTTGGAGTTCGCAGAGCGAGTGATTTTTGTGATGAATTACCATGGTATGTCCCATGGTGCCGTTGGCGATCATAGCGTCAAAATCTCACCGAAGCGATTGACTATGTTTGATTTGAACAGGTCAATTTGCTTTGAAACCCAAAAACCGACTACATCGGAGTATCGGTACCGTACAATGAAATCGGCTATGACCCTTCTCGACATCCTGCTTTTCTGCAGATTGCATCTGACTCGCCAATAGGGCGAATGCTGCAAAGCAACAGTGAGATGGTGGTGGATATGGCTACAAGTTGCTCTACGCATGATGTTTTTGCCCTCGGGGATGGTTTTCGCGGATTACTTCGAGGCCTGTTTTCGCGAGAATTGTATCATAAGAGTGCTTATCAGCAGTTCTCTCAATCTCGTGAAATTGCGATCCGGCGCGCGATCAAGGACAATCTTCGAGACCCGACACTAGGCCCAAAAACACTTTGCAGAATGATTGGGGTTTCTAGAGCTGTGCTTTATCGCATGTTTGACGAGGATGGTGGTGTGCAACGGGCGATCCAAAAGCAACGTCTAGAATGCGCAAGAAAGGAGCTGGCGCGTTCCGAACCAACCCGGGGTGCAATAGCTAGAATTGCAGCATATTGGACGTACTACGATCAAGCACATTTTTCCAGATTGTTTCGTGAAGAATTCGGAATTCGACCGAGCGATGCCATTGGCTCCGAGCTTTTGCCGCTGCGCCACCAAGAAGATCAACGACGCGAAGGCGACAAATCGAAAATTTTCGTTAAACCTCTAATAGACCTTTACAAGAGTGTTTGAAAATGGCTTTCAAATACCGCACTCTTAGGGTCAGGATTCATAACCAATAGATGACTTTAGGCTCCAGACTCATTGATTTACAGCCAGAATAGGACTGTAGCAGCGAGAGCGATGGCCGATAGGAATACCTTTGGGCACCTGTCATATCGGGTGGCGACGCGCCGCCAATCTTTCAGCCTTCCGAACATGATCTCAATGCGGTTGCGTCGTTTGTAGCGGCGCTTGTCGTATCGGACGGGCTTGTCGCGTGACTTTCGACCTGGGATACAGGGCTTTATTCCCCTGTCATTAAGGGCTTCGCGGAACCAGTCGGCGTCATAACCTCGATCTCCCAGCAGCCAGTCAGCCGATGGCAGACTGTTCACCAGAGCCCTGGCGCCCGTGTAATCGCTCACCTGCCCAGCGGATATGAAGAAGCGGATGGGGCGTCCCAGACTGTCAGTAACAGCGTGCAGTTTCGTATTCATACCACCCTTGGTGCGCCCTATCAGCCTGCCACGCCCCCCTTTTTCAACCGCAGGCTGGAAGCCGTGCGGTGCGCTTTGAGGTATGTTGCGTCAATCATGATGGTCTTATGATCGGTTCCCTGCGCAGCCAGCCCGGTCATGATCCGAGCGAACACACCCATATCGCTCCATCGTTTCCAGCGATTGTACAGTGTCTTTGGCGGCCCATATTCGCGCGGCGCATCGGACCAACGTAACCCATTGCGATTGATGAAGACAATTCCACTCAGAACGCGTCGATCATCAACCCTCGGCTTACCATGGCTCTTTGGAAAGTAAGGCTGAAGCCGCGCCATCTGCTCGTCAGTCAACCAGAATAGATCGCTCATGTTATACCCCTGAAACTCAGGGGTTTGAATCACGCAGGCGGGATGACGGCAACCAAATTAATAGGTCCAGAACCTAAGCGAAGCAATGTCCGGGATAGAGATGGAGACCTGGATTTCTTTATGTGCATCGCAAATCTTCATGTGCGGATCGGCACTTCCAAAATCGGACGCAGCGGCTCGATCTGTGTAGCATACTGACGTACAACCTGATCGTAGAGGTCGGCGACACCCTTGGCTTGTACAGAAACTACCATCGCGTAGCTCAGGTTTTCAGGAGGAGCAAAGTTGCGTCCTTCAAGCCGGGCGTTGTAGTGGATATCGAAGCAGGGATTGATCAGCGAACTACCGCGTTTGCGTTTGACTGCATGAAGGCAGTTTTCCCACTTCCAGGCATCGCGCCTCAATTCATCTTCCGTCGCACCCGGAAGAGACGAGCCAAAGAAGCTGTCGGAATTAGGATGTACCTGTTCGTCGCGCGAATACTTTGTGTCGTTGGGGCGGAAGGTCACTTCCAAACCAGCTCGGGTATAGTTTCCAGGGTGGTGCGGGTCTGTTTGGGTCTTGTAACAGAGCGTGGCCTTGATAGAGACCATACCGCTCATCTGCTTTGACGGT
Source organism: Pseudomonadota bacterium (assembly GCA_039818265.1). Lineage (GTDB taxonomy): Bacteria > Pseudomonadota > Alphaproteobacteria > Rhodobacterales > Rhodobacteraceae > Ruegeria. The sequence goes on from JBCBUG010000013.1 coordinate 65,269, forward strand.
ACCGGGATTGCTGCGCGGATATATTTGGCCGGGGAAATTTCGCCCTGGTAAACGACCCGGACCGTGTCGTCGTCACAAAGGATTACGTCGTCCAAACTGCGTGCAACACGCCCCCAACCGATTTCTTTGTGATCTTGATCACCTTCCTCGCTTGTATGCACAAGGAGAGTACGGATGGCGAGATGGTTCAGGTTACCTCCGAAGTGAGCGCGAATGCCGGCGCCCAACCGCAACACACTTGGCGTGGCGAAAGATGTACCACCCGTCGTTGTGAGCGAAGGCGTCGCATCGGGTGCGACAACGACGAAGGGGCGGCTGAACTCGCCTCCGAAGTCGACCAGATCCGGCTTCACAAGGCCCGGACTGCGCCCAGGTCCCTTGGAGCTGTAGGGCGCACGCTGCCAGTTCTTTCCCGGTGTGTCGCAGGCGCCAATTGCCAAAGCGTTCACACAGTCGGAAGGAACCTGAACACGGTCCAAGCCGAGTATAGAATCCCCTTCCCCATCGTTCCCGACGGCAATCATTGCCAATGTCGATACTCGAGATAGACGGTCGTCCAGCACGGCGGTCCATGCGTGCACGTCATCGTCCTCGATGGGAAGGCAGGGGCCGAGACTCAGATTGATGAAATCATACTCCTGGCTCGACAACACGCCTTCAATTCTTTCGAGGATTTCGTAGAGCTCGTGCGGGTTCTGTCCCGGCTCTTCGTCCAAAACCCGGTAATGATCAATGTTTGCATAGGGGCGCGGCAAAGGTTCTTTGGTGTTGATGTGGCCAAACAAAGCCGCTGATGTCACACCAACCCCGTGTGAAAGGTCGTCATCTGTCGCTGGGAGCATTCCGGGAAGCTCATGGGGTATCGCCCACTGGGTCAAAGGATGGTTCTCCGGTATGCCACCATCAAAGATCGCCACCCGGACATCTTCTGACACGGGCCCTTCGGAGGGCAGTTCCAGATCGGTCGTTGGGATCCCCGCCGAGCGAATTGTTGGCCGTAGAATCCTCAAGCCGGGCATTTGCCTCAACGTTCGAACACCCGTAAAGAGCGCAATGTCATCTGCTCGTTCCGCAGGCGCGTCGAGTTCGAGGAAACACAGACCTTTGGCGAAGAAACGTCGGCCGAGTTCCACTTCGATTTCTTGGCCTTCAAGATATGCGACGAACGCCTGAAGCATACCGCGCTCAAGCTCGTTGGCATGCAGCACGGTTTCCAGAGCCATTCGCCCTTGTTTGGGCAGAGATCCTTTGATTTTGGCGTGCGGAACTGGTGCTGAGACCTCTTCGATCGAAATGAGTGCGTTCGCGCTTCCTCTGTTTACGTGCCAATCCGGAAGTTGCTGGCTCCATGACCGGATGGCGGACCTGCGGCCTTTCGCGAATAGTTCGGTCGTTACGGCCTCTTCTGGTTCCCTGCCCCGTGACCGTTTTGCAGGGGTTGTCTTTTTGGGGCGGCTACCAATCACTTCGATGCCAACATCCCGCATGAGTTCATGGGGGAAATAGGATTTTGCGATGTATTCCGGATTTAGCGTCAGCGAGATGACTGCCTCATCACCCGGGCAAGCCGCTTGAGGGAGTTCATCAATGCGGGACGAGGTCTCAGTGACCATTGGCGAAAGCCTGCTGCGAGCCTCGCTGAATGTGTAAGGGGGTTCCTTGGGAGCGCCTCCACCTTTAATGACGATATCGTCGGTGAGACGTTCACCCCGGCCCAAAAGAAAATTCTGCTTGCTCATCGTTACCTGTTTAAACCTCTAAAACTGCTTCGTTTTTTAAATGTGTGCGGATCGTGTCGCGCGCGACGCCCGTGATTTCATGCGCTTTTCTCTGGGTTGCCAGGCCATTTCTGACCAGCCGGACGGCGATTTCGATGCGCTCATGTTTTGAGTGTTCGTCAGATGCGACGAGCTGGGAAAGGTAATGATCCAACCCTTTGCCGTTCAGCGCAGCCGAACGCCGTGCAAGGGTGACTTCTCGTTCGATATCGCTATAGGATCGCCCGATCAAAGAGACCGAAAGGATGTCGACCCAGGCGGACATGTCCGGAGCGACTTCTTCAAACAGCGCTCCCAGAAATGCCCGAATCCCTGCTTCTTCCGGCAGAGCGAAGTCGACAGGTTGTTCGAAGCGGCGCCACACCGCTGGATCAAGCAGATCGGAATGGTTGGTGGCTGCGATGAGCAGGCCTGACGAAGGCCAGTCGTCGAGCTGCTGAAGCAAAACCGTGACCAGGCGCTTAAGCTCTCCAATCTCTCCAGAATCGTCACGGCGCTTTGCAATCGCATCCAATTCATCAAGCAGAAGCACGCAATCAATGGATTTTGCGTAATCCAGCACATGCCTCAAATTGGATCCTGTGCGCCCAAGATAACTGCTCATGACCGCAGACAGATCGAGGATCATGAGCGGGAGCCCGAGCTCGCGTGCAACCCAGCGTGCGCCCAGAGTCTTTCCGACGCCGGGAGGACCTGTGAATAAAACCGTTCTTGTCGGCTCCAATCCTGCTTCAACCAGTGCGCCAAGGTTTTGCCGCTCCTCAACAAGGCGGGACAACGTACTTTGGACGTGCTCCGTGTAGACCGGCTCCATTTGCAGAAACGGAGTTTCCTCAACCCGCAACAGCTGGAAACGAGAATCTGTGTCGGTTGGCAGAGCCTTCTCCATGCCTTTGCGCAGAGGGGATGAGCGAGTTGGGTTTTTACGAAGTAGCTCTATCAAGGCGCCAGAGAATTCCTTATTCAGGCCGCGGCGCTTCGCAATTCGATGCAAATAAGTTTGGACGTCCTGAGTGCGTCCTGACAGCGCCACCCTTGCGAGATGGACGAAATCTTTCTCAATCCCATCATTGTCTGCCATTTGAAAGCCCCTGTATCTTATTGTGTTTATTTGGATGCCAGTTTAGATGGAAGAAAAATGATTTTCAAACACAAAATTCTTCCATATGGGAGTTTCTATTCAATAACACGTCAGCGCCCTGGCGCTGACCAGGCTCTTGGCTGCGCCCGGAGCCGCGTGACCCGCGTCTCCGCCAATTCTGGAAACGATCCTTCGTGCATGTCTCAGATGAAATCGCGGGCGAGACCATGATCGTGTAAGCCTGTGGTCAACCGAGTTTCCGCTCTGGCCCGGCCGGCAGGTTTCCGTCCTAGGCAAATGGGTTGGGCATCCACAACGAAAGTCGGATTGCCTGAAATCTCGTCCTGTTTCATAAAACCTACGAGGCATTGGAGGACCGCAATAGCATTGCGCTTGGAGACAGTTCTCCCATTTCGATCTTAGCCAGCAACGAAATCAGGTAAGCCGCTGGAGACTGTATATTCTCAGCACGTTGAAAGATGTATCCGAGAACAATGAAGCGAACCGCTGGGCCAAACTTCGATTTCATCGCATACCAGGTTTGGCCAAGCCGTAGATACTCTGCGATATCATCCATAAGCCGATCACAGTGGTGCTGATCTTTTGCAAAGCGTAGTTCTGAGCATAGCCGTGGAAAACTGCGCTCCATTTGGTCTGGAGAAACCTGAATCTGAGAAAGTTTTTCTTTCTTAACTTCCAGATTCAAAGAGTCCTCTTTGTGCCCCTCAATTTCACTGTCACTGGCCCTCAAATTTTCTGCATCATTTTGTGTTATCTCTGAGATTTCCACAGAGATTTCTGCCAACAGCTCGCTGAGTACATTCGCATCTGGTTTGCGACGCAGAGCATTGCGTACGGTGGTCATCAAATCAGAGATCGCGGTGTCATTTGCTACGAGTTCTCTAAGGCGTGCTAGAGCGGCGGAAACCTTGTCACGGAGTACCGTGAACTCGAGAACGCGATCAGCATGCCTCTGGGCTTCCTGGATGAACTCTGCATGCCGTTCAGACAATGGCATCAAGGACAGCCCTGTCGCAGTGACCACCCTGCCCTGTCGGTTCCGACGTGCCCAACGCTTGCCGTTTGCGCTCATGATGCGACGAATAAGTCCAAGCTCAACCAGCGTCGAGATATGACGCTCAACTGTCTGCACGCTGACATGCGTTCGTTTGGCGATCGCCGCGTTGGAAGCGAAGCAGATGTGATGATCATCTTGGTCCGCAGCAATCTGATCGCCGCCCACAAAGGAAATCATCGCTCTCAGGACATTGAGAGTTGTGGATTTTAACCCAAGAGGTTCTCTGGCCTCTTCAACGGCGCGAAGAAGTATCCATTTTTTGGGCGTACTACTCCCCTGCCCTGCAGTTCCCGACAAGGTTGCTCCATTTGGAGCCAATGCTGTTAGTGTTTTCATGAGATTTTGTCAGCAGACAAAGAAAACCTGTTCACCCAGAGGCGTTTTTTATTGTGTCGTGATTCGCGGGCTGTTAGGGTTTAGGTGTCTAATCTATAACCACTAGTTGGTTTTCAGCCCTCGGAGCCTCAGGTTTCGGGGGTTTCTTTTTGCTTTTCTCCTTTTTGCTCGTTGCCTCATGTAGAGTTAACAGATGTTAACTCGCTTAATCCTCGGCGCTTTCTTTGAAACGCTCGTAGGAATCTTGAATGATTTGTCCAAGGTTGTCCGAAAGCCAGCTTGTATAGGCTTCATTGTCCCCTGCCCTTTTGATGGTCATGTTCACCGCAGAATTGCTGGTCTTGATGACAACGTCGGGCGCCGGTCGGACTTCCTGTGCTGCTTTCTTGGGAGCCAAGCTACTTAGGAGTCCGTTTAACCGATCGTCTGAATTAGCAACGTTGAGCGTCTCTAGGAGCTTCTTAGCCTTGTCTGCTGTTATCACTCCTTTCCGCAACGCATCGGCTAGAGCTGTCCATTTGGGTCGCCCAGATTTCGGTGCTGGGCCAATCATATCCCCGAGATCGTCCGGAATATCATTTGTGACTCGCTCCAACTGTGACAGCGTGTTCTTGGAAACCGCTAGGGCTGTGATCGCTTCCGAGCGGTCATATCCCTGGTTTAGAATTTCGCGTGCGAACCGGGCTCTCTCGTAATAGCTGAGGTCAACTCGGGAAGAGTTCTCCAGACCCTTTGCCTGAAGTGCTTCCTTATCATCAAGCGTCCTTACCAACGCGCGAACAGGCTGGTTTAGATACTGACAAGCTAAGATGCGTCGGCGGCCGTAGATGACCTCGAAGTGACCGTCGACTTCCTCAGAAGGACGCAACAGGACGGGAACCTGTTGGCCTCCTGCGTCTTTGATGCTTTCAGCAAGTTCCAGAACAGCTGAATCGACGTTCGCTTCAAGGTCGGAGTTAACAGGTGTTAACTCGATCCCAAGTCTATCTTTTGGACCCCACGGCAAAATGAGTGAGGTATCTATGTCTTGGATGCCTCCGGCTCCAACACGGACCGATGCAATCGTACCGCGTGGAAGTGCTGCATTGGCGCGTTCCGTTTTCGTGGGTGGAATTGGCGGGTTTCCGGCTGCCGCTGCAATCGCTGCAGCCATGCTGGTTTTGTTTTGTTTAAGTGCCATTTCAACGGCCCCATGCGGTTTGAATCATGTTTGATACTTCGTGCCCAACGGCATCCATACTTGATCGGGCGCGGTCATAGGTCGATCTCGTCATTTCCGATCGAACGACTTCGTACATTGTCATTTTCAGCATCGCGGCATCGGCAATGGCAGTGCTTCGCAGAGCAGTTGCACCGATTACTCGATCCTGAAACAACGCCCGCATTAAGCTAACAATTTGCTGAGATGGTGTGTCTGAGGGGTCGTCCCGTGTTATGAGGAACCGGAAGTTGTCATGGATAATCGGAATCCCCGAGTTTTCAAACTCTTCCAGATACGCCGAAGTCATCTCAAGAAACTGCTGCGTAGAGGCTACGTCCAACATGCTCGGTGTCAGCGGTACGATGACAGACGTTGCCGCGAATAACCCCGCCAGCGTCAGGAAGCCCAAAGAAGGCGGGCTATCGACAATGATCACATCATAGTCTTCCTCCACCGTCTCGATTGCATTAGCGAGCCGATTATAGAAAGGGACACCTTTTCGGGCGTAGACAGCAGTTTCCGTTTCAAATTCAGACAGGATCAACTGAGCGGGGGAAAGATCCAGGCCGGGGAAGTAAGTGGACCGAATGCACTCAGACATTGGGACCGGATCCTCGTAGCGCAAAGCATCGTAGATTGAATTTCCCTCAAACTCGATCTCAGGCTGAATTCCGCAGAACCCAGTCAGGCTGCCTTGTGGGTCAAGGTCGATAGCCAGAACGCGATAACCTTGAAGCGCAAGATAGTGACAAAGGTGAATAGCTGAGGTGGACTTTGCACTACCTCCCTTGAAATTCATGAGTTGAATGACTTGAAGCCGATCGTTGTCGCGGCGGCCAGGGAGGTATTTGCCAGGCTTTCTCGAGCTGCCTTCAAGAATCTGGCGCATCGTTTTGATTTCGGCTCCGGAGTAGAAGCGCCGGCCGTTTTTGATAACTCTCGGTTCTGGAAGAGAGCCCTCAGCATGGCCCTTTCGCAAGTATTGACCGGTCGTGCCAAATAGGTCAGCCACTTCTGTCGCACTGAAGAGGCGAAGTGTCTTTGACAACTCTGGAGAATAGGCCTGAGTTAAGTGGGTAGTCAGTGCAACTTGTAGACGATCGGAAATTTCACGTGTAACGTGAGACTGCGTCGTCGCAGCAATGGGTGTGGTCTGTAGCATAGTTGCAGTTTTCCTGCTCATTTTTGTTTGGTTGCGCAACTTGAGTACATTTAGGCACTCGTATTCCGATTCATGTCAAGAGAAAAATCAATAACTTGTGGGTCGCTGCGAGACCTGCACAAGCGCTCTGAAGTTAACAGCTGTTAACTCACGTTTCTGCTGAGCGCGTGAGAAGCGCTTAGAGGTTGCATTGAACCAATAAGAGTTCAGATTCCGAGCCAGTATTTTGAAGGATGCTTGACCTCAGGTGCGTTGTTGTTTCTTGGAGCCCAGCAAAGCCTAGTTTCAAGTCCAGCAAAGCGCTCACATCTTACCTACTCTTCAGCAAAGTAACTAATCGAACGCAATGCTTCGCGTCGCTCTAAAACTGAATGCGCGGATTTTCCTGATAACCGTCGACTATTTTTTTTGACGTGATAGGGCAGGGCGAATGGCGTTCGAATTACAGGTTCTCTGCGCCAACGAGATACCGATGTGGTTCTGTTTTCGCTGGAGTTGGTCTTTGAGGTGTTATGCCGTGACAGCATAAAAACCGATGCTGCAGATCAATTGAACCAATGCTTCTTCACCCCTTTTTAAGGCGCTCGCTCGGCCTTCGGCGATACCGTTGTCGTCATGGTGTTTCTGCTCTTGTGCCGTGGAGCGATACGGTGACAATCGCATGGCGGCATAAACCGCGGGTTCGGTGTCAACTCTTCGGTCAGTGAGAAACTTTGCAACAGATCCTATCCTGTGGCCTCAAAGGCCTGCACCACAAGGCAATCGGGCTTGACTTGGGCTATAGGTATGACCAAGTATGATCTTGGAGGCCCGATATGACCATCAAAACCACGCTCAGCTTCACCGATCGTCACCACCGATTCCTCAAGGATAAAGTGGGGCAGGGGGTTTATGCTTCGGCCTCGGCCGCTGTTGCTGCGGCGGTTGAGCGGATGATTGAGGATGATGAGGTCCGCGAGATCGCTTTGGACGCGATGGCCGACGAAATCCGCCGTCGGGCGGCGACCCCGCGCTCGGAATTTGTCGAACATGACGACGTTTTTGCTCCTGCAATGCGCCGTCTGGACCGCAAAGGGTGACGTATCGACTGCGCTATCATCCGTCAGTGGCGGATGATCTGACAAACATTTCGGAACTGATCGAAGAGTATGCCGGCCCACATATCGCGCGCCGTAAGCTGGCGGAGATTGCCGAGGTCGCGCAAAGCCTTCGTACTCTGCCCCATATCGGTACACTGCGTGATCATATCCTGCCGGGCCTGCGCGCCATCCCAGCGGCCCGCCGCGCGGTGATCGCCTTTACTGTCGATGACGAAGCCCGAGAAGTCTACGTGTTGGCGATCACTTACGGTGGAGCTGACTGGATCACTCGTGCGGGACGCCGCAGCTAAAGTTTCACCCCAACAGGTCTGCGGCCGGGTTTTCGGCGATATCGACGTCATCGTAGTATTTCTGCGCCTGTGCCATGGAGCGGTGCAGGGACAGGCGCATGGCGGCCTGGATCGGGGCACCGTCCAGTGCGGCCTGGGTCAGAAACCCCGAGCGCAGCCCGTGGGGCGAGGCGAAGCCTTCGGGCAGCCTCGCCAGTTTCAACCGGTGCCGAACAATCTGGTAGATCGCATCCGGGCTGAGGCGGCGCTTGAGCACCCGGTCAGCCTTGGAGATGGGTCGGAAGAGCGGCCCATCCCTGATCTGGCCCACCTCGATCCAATGCACCAGCGCCTGTGCCGCGCGGGTCTTGAGCACCAGCCGCGGGGTTTCCCTCTTTTGGGTGGTCTTGGTTTCCAGCAGCGAGATCCACACCAGACCCTTGGCCTCGAACTCTTTCAAGGACACATCTTCCCGCATCAATCCGGTGATCTCGGACCTTCGCCGCCCGCCCGAAGCCCAACCCAGCATCAGGATCGCCCGGTCGCGGCAATCGCGCCGCGACCCCCGGCAGGTGGTCAGCAACTGCTCGAGAACATCGCGGGTAATCGGGTGCTGCGATTTTGGGGCAGGGGGCCGGGCTGCAGCCCGGCGCGCCTTGGCACGGGCCTGCTTCACCTGCGGCGCACCGAAAGGACTGGTCAGGTTCTTCATTCGATGAAAGGCAAGCCAGGAGGCGATGCGCCGGTCCAGCGTCGAAGGGGCAGGACAGGCGAGGGACTTCCGCAGCCCCTGAGTAATCAGCGCTTCTGCGGTTTCGCGCGCCACATCCGTTTCTGGTGCGTCATTCAGATCGCGAGCGTGATCGAGAATGAAGGTGAGGGCGGTGGCCTCAGATTCCGGCCAGTCCAGCGTCGCTGCGAACCGCGCAGCCTTCCACGCGGTGATATAGAGCAGGTCGCGCTCATAAGCGCGCAGCGTATTGGCTGGCGTGCCGCGCACATAAAGATCGGTGAGCGCCTCCTGATCTTCTGCGGAGAGGGCAGGGGAGGGGCTGGGGAGGTAAGGCGCAAGAGGCTTCATGAGGCACATTCTGCGCGCATTTTCCGGCGAAATCAATCAGTTGTGATAAGGGATACTTATCAAATATAATTTGGATTTGGTGATGCGGCAAAAGTAACGATCATTACTGCCAGATTATGAGCACAAAGTGGGTAGGGTGGTTTCTATTACAGCCGAAATCAAAGAGTCTGCTGTAAACTCTTTCATCAATTCCGACGCGAACGCAGACATTCCCCATTTCGTGAGTTTTGCGTGTCCAATCTGAATCGGGGACGAGGGCGGGCGTTGATTGAAACCAGCAGTTTCCCACCCATGCGACAGAAACGTAAGGCCGCCTTTGGTTGACCTCTCGTGTCGTACTCTTCAGTCTGGTGAGTATCTTCAGCCGCGAGGCCGCAATGATTCAAAAAAGCTTGCTTATTATCCTTCTTATTTACTCCTGGATTGGGTTGGCCGGTTCGGTCGGCGCTCAAACACAAGGCATCTGTGTCATAATGCAAACGGATGGGCAGGCAGTCGTTTCTGCCCGAGGAGCAGGCGCCCAACCTGCAGTTGTTGGTTTGGGTTTGGGGTTGAATGCCAAGCTGCGCACGGAAGCCGATGCAAGGGTTACCATGGCCTGCTATGATGGGCTTGAAGTTGTTGTAGGCCCGGAAAGCGAGATCGACGTGCTTGGTCTATTGGATCATGAAACGCGCCCCTTTGGACTGCGACTGATCGATGGCATCGCCGGGTTTCTTTTTTCTTCGGAAGACGGAAACGGCGTCCAGGTCAGAACCCCTTCTGCTGTTGCCGCGGTCCGTTCCACCGAGTGGGCGATGCGAGTCGAAAACAGTGCAAGCGCCATCTTCACACGTGAAGGCACGGTGTTTGTTTCTGCAGATGACACCGTTGCGCAACTAAGCCCAGGCAAAGGCATTGATGTATCCTCCTCTGGCGAAGTTGGGGCGGTCACGGATTGGGGGTCGGCGCGTATTGAGGAATTCGACGCACTTCTCGGGGCGGAATGGTAGCACGCGACGGGTTTCGACGCGTACGACGCATCACTGGGGTGATCGTGCTGCTGTCGAGCCTGTTGATCGCGATCTGGCACCCCGGGGACCGAAGTACGTTTTGGCAGGGAGTTGAAGGCAGGCTGCTCGACGCCAGATTCTTTTGGCGCGGCCCGGTGACACCCCCGGAGGGTGTCGCAATCATTGCATTTGACGATGCTGCCATGGCACAGCTTGAAACGTTTCCGCCGGCTCGATCAGCCTTGGCAGAGGCGGTGACGATTGCCTCAGAGGCGGATGCCGCAGCAATTGCTTTGGACTTTCTGTTGATTGATCCTCGTGCGGGTGACGAAGGTCTTGCTGAGGCATTGGCAGGTGCAGACGCAGTACTTGGGGTAGCCGAGGCGCCCGCTGATGCATCTCTGCAAGATCTCCAGAGCGGCGATTTTTCAGTTGTGATTGCCCCTGAGTTGGACAACCCGCTGCCCGCGTTGGGACCGGCTCAAACCTTGCGCGGTGTGGCATCGATCGGACATGTGAACCTGCGCCATGATCCCGATGGAGCAGCACGTCGGCTTATTGCTGCGCAGTATCTGGCAACTAAGGACGGCAACGCATGGTATCCGCCGCTCGCCCTTGCGGTCCTCAAGGCGGCGGATGATAAGCTGGACCTACAGTTGCGGTCATCCGAAACAGGCGGGCACCTGACAGTTGGGGACACCTTGGTCGCGCTGGACAGGCAGGGCGCTATCCCCCTGAACTTTTACGGGCAAGAAGGGACGATCCCGACCTATTCTTTCGCAGAGCTTGGGGAGGCAAACCTGCGGGACAAGATCTTGTTTGTCGGGGCCACCGCAACCGGGTTCGGAGACCGGCACGCTGCGTCCTACGATGCTACCTTTCCCGGCGTTGAGCTGCATGCAACTTTGGCTGCAAACGTGATCGAGCAGCGTTTTCTGCGTCGTGACGCGCTGACATGGTCATTGGACATCGCAGTGGCGCTGATCGCAGCCACGCTCGGATTCTTCGCCGCAAGAATGGACCGGCCCTGGCTAGGGGTTTTGGCGACCGCTACAGTGTTCAGCGTGCTGGCCCTCATGCTGCAAGCTGCATTCGTCGTTGGTTGGTGGCTGGACGGGGTCACAGCAGTCTTCTCGCTGCTGCTCGGAGCTGGTGCCGGCGCCGGGCTGCGGCTCATGGAACATCGTCGGCGTGCTGCGAACCTCGCGCTCTATCAGTCGCCCCTGCTTGTTGAGCGGTTGGCAGATGCGGCCGACCCCCGGTTTGAAGCCACGGCAAGGCCCGCCGTTGTTTTGTTTGTTGATGTCGCTAACTTCACGACGCATTCCGAGAGCCTCGGCCCTGAGGGCACCGCCGATTTTTTGCGGTTGTTCCACGGGCTTGTCGAACAGTCCCTGGAACCACAGCGCGGGATCATCGCACATTTTGCCGGAGATGGCGCGATGGTTGTCTTTGGGCTGCCGGAACCCGGCCCGGACGACGCTATGCGCGCGCTGTGCTTCATCGAGGCGCTGTATGCGGCGGTTGGCACAAGTCCGGACTGGCCCGGTCTCGGGATACGGGTCGGTGGGCATGCGGGCCCGGTCCAGACCAGTGTTATCGGTGGCAAGCGCCACAAACAACTCGCAGTGAGCGGTGACGTGGTAAACACAGCCAGTCGCCTGCAGGAGTTCGCCAAATCTCAACACGTGGCTATTGCCCTCTCCGGTGCACTTCTGGAACCAGATCCGCAAACGCGCGAACGAGCAGAGAAAATGGGATTGCGCCCAGCTGGCAAACATACGCTTCGCGGTCGGATGGAGCCACTAGACATCTGGACAGGCCCGCTTCCGGGCGCAGTCGAGTCCTAGGTGTCCGTCGTCAGAGTTTTCCGGACAGCGCAAGCAGTTTCGTAACGGAGGCTCTGGTTCGGTTTCTGTCTGAGTTTAGGCTGCAGCGGCTTGATGCTGCAACCGACGTTTTCGGATTGTCTTTTTCTTGATCTCCTCTCTCATCTTCAGGATCTTTGCCCCGCGACCGTGGTAGACATCGTCATGAGCTGTTCCAGAATGCTGCGATCGGTCATCTAACCCTCTTCCGAAGCTACATCGCAATTATGGCTGTTTCTGCCCGTGTCGGCCAGAGCGGCAGGCAAAGCGCACCGCCCTGATCACAGGCATCAAAGACCCGAGATATCCACATACACCCGGTAATCCGCGATCCTGTCCTCGCGAAAGTTGAAACGTGCAGCAAAGCGCACGTCGTGCGTGCTTTGATCCTTGCGCGTATAGTGGACCGTGCCGTCGCAGAACGCGGTATCGCCGCTAGACCAGATGCCGGTGATGGTGTGTTGCATACCCTGGATCGTGGCAAAGAAATCCGCGTTCGCAGCTTGCACGGCTATGCGCCCGTCAATCTGTTCGAAATTGCCAAGCTGGAATTGCACGTCTTCGGTCACATGTTCAACAACACCGGCTTCGTCGAGCGCGTCAACCGCGGTATAAAGGGACGCGATCCGGGGCGCGTGGGCTGCGGTGGTGGGGGCCGTGATTTGCATCTTCTGGTTTCCTTTTGTGTTTGAACGTTATCGGTGGGTCTAAGTCTGTTTAGCCTGTGACCGTCGGTGCAGGACCGGCGGGAGTTTCAGGTAGCCGTTGGTGACGGCTAGCCCAAGGAACAAGATTGCGAGGGACCCCAGCAGCCCAAGGCCAAGAGGTTCGCGAAAGACAATTGCCCCGATTGCGATGCCGGAAAGCGTGGCAAAATAGCCGACCTGCGCGAACCCAACGCCATCCGTGCGCCGCTGTACTTCGAAGGTCAGCGCATAGCTGAGCGCGGTGATGAATCCGATGCCGAGGATTGCGCCAAGCAGGGCAGGGGGCACCGAGACGTCGCTGATTGTGCTGCCGCGTCCCAGTAACAGGGCGGAAATCAACAACAGCTGTGACAGAAGCGTTCCGGTCGCCAGCCCCAACGGATCGCCGCCGGGCGGGTAGGCATAGCTGCGAAAGACGTTGCCGCAGGCCAGAAACAAGGGTCCCAAAAGCGACAGGGCAATCCACGCCGGCTCGACACCCATCAGGTCAAACCCACCCATGGTAGCAAGGCTGACCCCAGTAAGGCCGATCAGAATACCAACTAGGCGGTGCAACGGCAGCATCCTGCGCGCGATCAGTGCCGTTATCGCGAAGGTAAACAGCGGTGACAGCGTGACGAGGGCGGAATAGAACCCAAGGCTCACGTGCTCCAGCACCAGAAACCCGATCACAGCGGGGCCGCTGACACCGAAAACTCCGGCACCGACATAATAGGGGATGTGCCCCGTGTTGAGCACCACGCGCTTCTTCGACAGCAAGCACAACGCCAACAGCGCGATGCTGGCCAGCAAAACCTGCCAGAACAAAGCGGTCAGAGCTGATATTCCCGCCATCGAGACGAATTTGGACAAAGTGAAACTGACCCCCACCAGGACACCGATGGCCATGATCAGCGCTGATACAGGGGATCTTCTGACAATATCAGGCATCACGCGGCCCCCATTTCCGGCACATCGGCTGAGGGCATGGAAGCCGGGCCGATCGGGACAATTCCGCTGGGGTTGATGTGACGATGGCTGAGGAAATAATGCTGACGGATATGGGCCATGTCCACAGTGTCGGCCACGCCCGGCAACCCCATGATGTCGGCCAGATAGCGGGGCAGGGCGACATAGTCGCTGATGCGTTTGTAGTCGGTCTTGAAGTGGGTCACATAGACCGGGTCAAACCGCAGAAGTGTCGGAAACAGTTTCAGGTCAACCTCTGTCAGCACGTCTCCGGCCAGGAACCGGCGTTGGCCAAGCGTTTCCTCAATCGCGTCGAGACAGGCAAAGAGCGCTGTTACGGCCTCGCCATACGCGATCTGGTTGGTTGCAAACCCGGCGCGATAGACGCCTTCGCGGATCGGTGACTGAATTTGTTCGGCGATCCGGTCGATTTCGTCGCAAAGATGGGACGGGCGAAGATCGGGTTCCGTAGCATTGGGAAACGCCGTCTGAAGCATGCGTACGACCTCGGCCGATTCGGTGCTGACGATCCGGCCCGTCACCTTGTCCAGCAGCACTGGCACGCTGATCGGACCCGTGTAATCCGGTTTGGCGCGCTGATAGGCTTCGTAAAGGAAGCGGGTGCGTTCTACGCCGCTTTGGTCGTTGAACAGGGTCTGGTCGATGACCCATCCGTTTTCCGACATGATCGGGTCCATCCAGGTGATGCTGAACGCATCGCGCAATCCCTTCAAAGTCAGAACCAGATCGACGCTATGACACCAGGGGCAGGCTTTGGACAAGTACAGGTGATACCGGCCCGCCGTGTTCGGGAAAGGGGCGCCCGGCTGCGCGCTGATGTGGCTCCTGAATGGGCTTTGCAGGCGGTGAAAACGGCCGTCCGAGGCCGGCGGTTTATCACGCAGTATTCCGTTGATGAGCATCTTGGGCATGTCAGCCTCCGGCGTTAGCAGGACTTGCCCACAACCTATTTACCTTCCATTACGGTGATAATCGTGTGAATTTGAAACTTATAGGTGAGAATAATTCGCCCAAAGGAAGCGCAACATGACTGAAATTGGCGCAATCCCCGTTTTTGTTGCTGTGGCGGACCATGGCGGGTTCGCAGCCGCCGCCCGGCATCTGGGTCTGACGAAATCAGCCATCAGCAAGCGGATCGGTGTACTAGAGGCACATCTGGGAACGCAGCTCTTTCATCGGTCGACGCGGTCCATCTCACTTACCGAGGCGGGTGAGATCTATCTGGCCCATGCGGCGCAGGCGCTTACCGCAGCGCAGGACGCCGAAGACGCGATTGCGGCGTTGCAGGGGCAACCGGTTGGATTGCTCCGGCTCAGCACACCCATGTCTTTCGGGCAATTGCACGTTGCTCCGCTGATCGCCGCATTTCTCAGGCAATATCCAGGGATCAGACTAGATCTCACGATGGACGACAAATTTGTCGACCTTGTTGAAGGAGGCATCGACGTCGCCTTACGTGCCGGAACCTTGCCGGACTCGGCCCTGATCGCACGCAAACTTGCTCCGATCCACAGCGTGATCGTCGCTGCGCCGGACTATCTTGCGCAGTCCGGAACGCCAGAAACACCTGAGGATCTTCTGACACACACCTGCCTTCACTACGCCTATTCGCGCGACTCTTCAGAATGGCGCTTGGCCGGTCCCGAGGGCGACGTGCGGGTTCAGACGTCCGGCGTTCTGCGCGTGAACAACAGTGAGGCCCTGTGCACCGCGCTGCTTGACGGGCTTGGCATCGGTCGCCTGCCGACCTTTATTGCCGGGGCCCACCTGACCAATGGCCGTCTGGTCAGGGTGCTGTCCAACTATCGCCTGCCCGAGCAGGCGCTGTACGCCGTCTTCCCCGAACGAAAACACATGCCTGCGAAAGTTCGGGCGTTTCTGGATTTCGTTGTGGAGCGCGTCGGGCAAGACGTGCCCTATTGGGATATGGATGCAGGCCCGCTTTAGGGGCGCAGGCCGCGAATGAATATCTCGATTGTCTGTTTCTGCAATCTTGAGTGGCGCGCATCAGACATGCTGAACAGCCCCTTGTGCAGGATCATGCCGTCCACGATGCTGGCAAACGCGCGTCCCAGGTCGTCTGCATCCGCCTCGGCACGTATCTCGCCTGCTACCTGAAGCTGCCGGATCTGATTTGCGTAGAATGCGCCGAGGCTGTCAAAAAACGCGGCGACCTTGGCGCTGAAGACATCGGAGGCAAAGCTTGGTCCAAAGATTTCAAAAAACACGCGGATAAACCGGGCCTGTTCGGTTTGCACATTCATTGCGTTTGAGAGTGTGTCTGCAAAGTCCGCAAGGGTCGTTGGGGCTTCAGCTTCGGTCAACCGCGTCTCGATGGATTTGAAATAGCGATCTACCATTGCCCCTGCGATGGCGTCCTTGTTCCTGAAATACAGATAAAGCGTGCCCTTTCCGAGCCCTGCGGCCTCGGCAATATCGGCAATGGTTGCGGCGTGGTAGCCTTTTTGCGCATAGACCTGCATTGCGGCATCCAGAATACCGTTTTGCATCTCTTCACGGTCGACAATCTTTGGCATGGATCTGCTTTCAATAACCTTCGGGGTGTAGTTTCGCTGATTTATGACTGGACGTCCAGTCATAACAAGATGTATATGACTGACCGTCCGGTCATAAACGATTCGGTCTACGAAAGAGACAAGCCACCAATGATCAGGGCAGGTCTGTTCCGTATGGCCAGAGATAGATGGAGAGAACGATGCGGGTCGAACCGATGAACGACGCAGGTGCGGAAGTCTGCTGGAGCTATGACGGGCCAACCGATCCGCTTGTCGGCAGTAGCGCGACCCGCGCGGAACGCTGGTTGGGATATGGTGGCGCAGGCCTGATCACGGCTTTGCTCGTGATCAGCACGTACATGGGCAGCCCACCGTTTGACAAACTCTGGCAATGGGCCGTTTTCGTGTTCTTTGCATATGACATCGGCGGCGGCGCGGTCGCGAACATGCTCAATTCCTGCAAACGGTTTTATCACAGCAGGGCCGTCCCCGGCGAAGGTGCCTTTGTTCGGGCGGCAAAGAACGTGCATTTGTTCACCGCGATCCACATTCACCCCATTGTAGCCGCGGCTCTATTGGGCGGATCCGTACCCAACGCGGTCATCTGGTATCTGGCGCTGCAGGGTTCCGTCTGGCTTGTGCTGGCCGTGCCGCTTTACCTGCGCCGGCCGTTTGCAACGCTGTTCGCCGTCGTCGCGGTGATCGCCGAATACAATTTTCTGTCACTGGGCGATGGACTGGAATGGTTCATTCCCTGCCTTTTCATCAAGATGGTCATGGGTCACGCGGTTCAGGAAGAGCCCTATGCACCCCGCGCGCCTTCAGACCCAAGAGAAAGAGCGCGCAAATGAAAACCGTGTTCATTGCCGGGGCGACCGGATATCTCGGTCGACATATTGCGAAACTGTACCTGTCCAGCGGCTGGCATGTCCGTGCCCTGGTCCGAAACAGTGAACAGGCGCGTGTCTCCGGACTGGACGCCAGCGAGTATTTCGTAGGCGAGGCCACCCGGCCCGAGACGCTGCGCGGCGCCATGGATGGCGTCGATCTGGTGATTTCTTCGCTGGGCATTACACGACAGCGCGACGGTCTGACGTATGAAGAGGTCGACTATCAGGCCAACGTAAATCTGCTTGAAGAAGCCCTTGCAGCCAAGGTCGGTCATTTCGCCTATATTCACGTGCTGAACGCCGACAAGATGCCGGACGTTCCGCTTGTGGCCGCAAAGCAGGCATTTGCGGATCGTCTGGACGCCGCGCCCATCACATCCACTATTGTCGCACCGTCAGGATTCTTTTCCGACATGGCGGATTTTCTGAATATGGCTAAGTCCGGCCGTGTCTGGCTGTTCGGAACCGGGCACTTAAGGCTCAACCCGATTGACGGTTCCGATCTGGCCAGGGTCGTCATGTCGGCCATTGAGGAGGGGCGCACATTTGTCCCGGTCGGAGGTCCGGACATCTTTACCCAGACAGAACTGGCCGAGGCCGCGTTTGCAGCGCTGGGGCAACCTGCGAAAATCACCTACCTGCCGGATTTGACCCGCAGACTGGCCCTGAAGATTCTGCCATGGGTGACGCCCGCTCACGTACACGGGCCAGCTCTGTTTTTCCTGTCGGCGATGGGGCACGAAATGGTTGGCGAGCCGACCGGAATCGAACACATTGCGGACCATTTCAATGCACTTGTCGCGGAAGAACAATGACGGCATGTGCCCGATTTTTTTGTGGGGTCGTATATTCTGCCTGACTGGTTCGCCCAATACACTTTCGGAGAGTTCGCCATGCTCGTAGACCCGCATCTGCCAGACTATTAATTCGCCGAGGGTTCTGTCGCGAACTCCGTCCCCACCTGTCAGATCGAACGCAGTTCTGTTAACGCGGGCTGGAATATGACAGGAGCAGGCCGTGACGATCTCGTTTAAGGGTGCGCATTTTCCGAAAGACGTGATTTTGCACGCGGTTTTCTCAGTGCTTTTTCGCGACGACATATCGACTAGGCAGCATTCCGGCCTGATCCGAGGTCTCTATTACCTCGAAGCCGGTGTTGACAATTTTCCGTTCGAGTTGTTGCGCGGAGATAAAGTTGACAAAGGGCGCTTTCCCAAGAGCTTGCATGATCGGGATCGCGATCCGACGGATCATCGCGTATTTGAAGCCGCCGTTCTTCGGAGCGCATACAGTTTTCGAAATGAAAACCCCACCGGGCTTCGTCAATGAAAATATATGCGCGAGCGCATCTTCGAGGTCAGGCACGAGATGAAGCAGGTTGTGTGCCAGGATCGCATCATACGATCCCTCATCAATTTGATGCTCCAGAACTTCAGCCACTTTGAATGTTACGTTTTCCAGGCCTTCTTCCGCGCGCTTTTCATTGGCAATCTCGATCATACCTAACGCAAGATCCGTCGCGGTAACATGGGCAACGTGCGGCGCAAGTAGAAGCGCCGTTGAACCCGTCCCACAGCCAATTTCTAACACGTTGTCTTCCGCTTTAAGATAAGACTTCGTGCGCTCGAGCGTGTTCAGGTATCCTTCCATGTTCCGGATAGGATCAGCAGCGTACTTGCGCGATATCTTGCTCCAGAATGCGGCGTCCTTGGACAAAGTAGCCATTGTATTTCTCGCTTTAATAGGTGGTTGATGCACCCGATACTTTCAAACGCGGCCTTATGGAATTGCCAAAGTTCGCAGAATTGTTATGCATAAATGCATGAATTGGAAGGCCATCAACTTCGACTGGAACCAGGTGCGGTCTTTTCTCGCGACCGCGGAAGAAGGCTCGTTTTCCGCGGCGGCACGTGTGCTTGAGCAAACTCAGCCTACAGTAGGTCGCCAGGTTGCCAACCTGGAGCAGTCACTCGGCATCACCTTGTTTGAACGGGTTGGTAAATCGCTGAAACTGACAGCTGCCGGCACCGAGCTTTTGTTGCACGTCCGGGAAATGGCAGATGTTGCGAGCAGGATCTCACTGACCGCGACAAGCCAGTCACAAGCTATCGAAGGGCAAGTCAGGATAACCGCGTCCGACGTGATGTCAGCGTTTCAGTTACCGCCGATCCTGAAGCAGATCAGGCTTGCGGCGCCACGTCTTGAGATCGATGTTGTCGCTGCAAATGATATACGTGATATTCAGCGGCGTGAAGCCGATATTGCCATCAGACATGTACGCCCGACGCAACCAGATTTGATTGCAAGACTTGTGGCAGAGGCGACAGCAAACTTTTATGCGGCACCTTCGTATCTTGACCAGGTTGGGCGTCCCAAAAACGCAGACGACCTCGCCAAACTGGACTTCGTGGGGTTTGGAGATGTGGACACAATGATCGGCTTTCTAAATCCAGCTGGCATTGACGTCACAAGGCAGAACTTCCGGATCGGTTCGCAAAGCGGGATCGTTTCGTGGGAGATGGTGCGTCACGGATTTGGTGTCAGTGTGATGTCGGATGATATAGCCGCATTAACACCCGGTATTGAGAGAGTCTTGCCAGACCGCGAGCCCTTCAAGTTTCCGATTTGGCTAGCCACGCACTCGGAATTGCACACCGCAAAGCGGATCCGACTGGTGTTCGACCAGCTTGCGGAGCGGCTAGGCGATCAGACAAGTAGAAACACATAGGAAGGCTCAATGTCACACGCGGTCCCAACACTCCACTTGCTGTGCGGTAAAGTCGCTTCCGGTAAATCCACTCTGGCGGCGGAACTGTCGCGCCACAATTTAGCAGTTCTCATATCCGAAGATCAATGGCTGAGCGCCCTTTTTGGTGACGAGATGTCTTCACTACAGGACTATGTGAGATGCGCATCAAAACTTGGTCAGATCATGGGCCCACGTGTAACATCAATGCTTGTCGCCGGGGTTTCGGTCGTCCTCGATTTCCCGGCAAATACTCTCGAAAACCGAAGGTGGGCGCGTGGGCTGATCAAAGGTACAGGGGCGGCGCAGATACTCCATTTTCTGGATGTGCCGGACGAGGTCTGTCTGAACAGGCTGCACGGGCGCAACAAAGAAGGCGCCCATGCCTTTGCCACAACCGATGATCAGTTTCGGCGTATCGCGCGGCATTTTGTTCCTCCGTCACCTGACGAAGGGTTTCAAATCATAACTCACCCCCCGAAATCCGGGCTCAAGTAAATTCACCCGCAGCATCTGACCTCGTCAACAGCCAAAAGTTTGCAACAGATCCCCTAGTTTGGGATATGTTTCAGGTCAAAAGCGGATGCCTTAGCACGTCGGCACCGGACCTGTTGTTCCTCTGACGATGCACTCCAATTCGCAGCAGAGTCTGAAGTGTTCTGAATCGTCTGACGTAATGTATTTGGTGAATCTTTCGCCGGCGAGTTGTCCAATGGTTTCTGCCGGAATGCGAATTGTGGTGAGCCCTGGCTCAACATCCGCGGACCCCTTGAAATCTCCAATACCGATGATTGACAGGTCATTAGGAACCTTCAAGCCGAGGTTTTGGGCCGCAAACAAAGCGCCCTGTGCGATGACGTCGTTTCCGCAAAGTAAAGCGGTAGGGCGAATACGTTCAGTCAGAAGAGATGTGGCCGCCTGCTTAGCCTGAGATATGCTGTATGGGGCTTCAGAATCACGTTCATTCGGAATGGAAATACCCTTTTCATAAAGCGCGTCACGTACGGCAGAAAGACGATTATGCGCCCGGTCATTGTCTGTGGTTTTGGGAAAGATCAGCCCAATGTCACGGTGCTCCAATGCAAGCAGGTGTTCTGCCGCAAGGCGCCCGGCCAAGCGATTGTCGGCTCCGACACACGGCAGCGGGCTGTCATTTGAGTAGTTCCATATAGCGAGCGCCGGTGTTCTCTGCTGCTTGATCAACTGAACAGTGGCTTTGGAATGCTCCAGCCCTACCAGCGCCACCCCGTCAATCCGATGCTCCAGCAGCTTGCGGACCATCGCGTATTCTCGGTCGAGATTATAACCGTGTGATGCCAGCAAAAGGGTAAACCCGGCACTGTCAATGGAATCTGAAAAGGCCTGAATGACTTCGGCAAAAATGGCGTGATTGATTGTTGGCACCACTAGGCCGATCGTGCCTGACCGTTTTCCATGCATCGTCTGAGCCGCGCGGTTGCGGATGTAGCCCAATCGCTGAACGGCCCGGTTGATCTTTTTCCGAGTCGCAGGGTTGACCAGATTGGGGTGGTTGAAGGTGCGGGAAACGGTCGAGGGTGAAACTTTAGCGGCCTTTGCAACGGCCACGATATCCACCTTATCCTTCTGAAATTTAGCCATAAAACCCTCTCGCACAGTCGATTTTATGAAAACATTTGCAATACTATTTTCATCGCCTAACCTGATTTGTCAACAAAAGTAAAAGTGTGAACCGACGGGTTGGGAGGCCCTGAATGGAATTCATTTACTACTTCGGAGATGTGTTCACGCCGCTCTCGTTCCTGTTGCTTTTGGGTGGCACGATAGGCGGGTTGATCCTTGGGGCGACGCCGGGCCTGTCACCCACGATGGCGGTTGCATTGCTGATCCCGTTCACCTTCCAGCTTGAGGCCGCGCAGGGCCTGATCCTGCTAGGCGCTGCCTATACCTCGACTGTTGCGGGCGGCGCGGTCAGCGCCATTTTGCTGAAAATCCCCGGAGCGCCTGCCAATATCGCCACGACGCTGGACGGGCACACCATGGCGAAACAGGGACAGGGTGCGCGGGCGCTGCAATTGTCCTTTCTGGCCTCGGCCGTGGGTGGCATTTTTGGCGTTTTGCTTCTGATCTTCCTGACACCGGTTCTGGCGAAATGGGCGCTGGCCTTTGGTCCGTCGCACCTGTTCTGGCTGGCCATTCTGGGTGTAACGGTGATCGGAACGCTGGATTCCGCGTCGGTTGTCAAAGGGTTGCTGTCGGGTTGCATCGGGCTGTGGCTTGCGACCATCGGCTTCGACGACATCATGGGCGCGCAGCGGTTCATTTTTCATCCCGCCTTGGGCGGAGGTATCAACATCATTGCCGCCCTGATCGGACTTTTCGCAATTCCGCAGGTTCTGACGATGTTCGCCAAAGGTCGCCACAACGCCGGAGCCGAGGTCATCGAGGTGCAGCGCCACTCGATAATGGCCGCCTTCCGGGAGCTGTTCAGCCGCACGCGGGCCCTGAGCATCGGAACCCTGACAGGTTCGATCATCGGCCTGATCCCGGGTGTCGGTGGGCAGATCGCGGGCCTTGTGGCCTATGACCAGACCAAGAAGTTCTCATCCGAAAAAGACAAGTTCGGCACCGGTCATTCCGAGGGCGTCATTGCCGCGGAATCCGCCAACAATGCCATGGTCGGCCCGTCTCTGGTGCCGCTGCTGACCCTTTCGATCCCCGGAAGCCCCACCGCTGCGGTGCTGCTGGGCGGATTGCTGATCCACGGCATCTTCCCGGGATCAGACCTGTTCGACAACCACCCGGACGTGGCATGGACCTTCATCAACTCGATGCTGATCGGGCAGGTACTGATGTGCATCTTTGGCCTTTACGTTGCCGGTCTTGCAGCCCGTGTCGCGCAGGTGCCGCAATCGGTGATGGCTGCAATCGTCCTGGCGCTGTCCGTTTTCGGAGCATACTCGGTTCAGGGTTCGATGGGTGACGTCTATGTCATGGCCTGCCTGGGGATAGGCATGTTCTTTCTGGAACGGTTCGGCTTCTCCGCGGCGCCACTGGTTTTGGGCCTGATCCTGGGACCCATCGCCGAAGCCAACTTCATTCAGGGCGGAATGATTGCTGACGCCACCGTGGGCAAGGCCGCATACTTCCTGAGTGGCGGGTTGAACCTGTTCCTGATCGCCATTGTGCTGGCCTCGGTCGCATATTCGGTTTGGATGGAGCTGCGTCACCGTCGCTACACCACCAAAGAGGAGGCACAGGCATGAACCGTTCGCAGCATGTATTCGGATCAGGTCTTGTCTTTGCGGTCGGCCTTTGGGTGACCTGGGTCAGCTACACCCAGCAACCGGTCGAGGCGTTCCTGTTCCCGCGTCTGATCGCAACCGTTTTTGTGGTTCTGGCCGGATGGACGTTCGGCAAGGCAGTCATGGGATTGTCCAAGGTTGGCAACGGCGTCACGCGCACGATGTTTGTCAACATGCTGCCGGGTCTTATCGTGACGCTGATCTATGTGTTCTGGGCGGCCAAGTCGCTGGGCTTTTACACCGCGACGACAATCGCCTTCTTCATCCTGCTGTCGATCTATGACCCGGCGCCGCATTCGGACGTCAAAAGCTGGATCCGGCGCGGGATCATCACGGGCGTCTTCGTGGCGGTGATGTACGGCCTCTTTTCCATGCTTCTGAACGTCTACACGCCAAGGGAAATTCTGTTCTGACCGCGCAAACAGCGGAAGAACCTAATCAGGGAGGAAACGCAAAATGAAACGATTGATAGCCGGGGCGGCTTTGGCCCTCATGAGCCTGACGGGTGCGGCGGCGGCCGAGGACTATCCCGAACGGCCGATCATGATGATGGTCAGCTACGGGGCTGGCGGCGCGACGGACTTCCAGGCGCGGATCGTGACCATGACCGCCGGAAACGAGGACGCGCTGGGAATGCCCATCGCCATCATCAACAAGCCCGGCGCGGGTGGCCGCGTGGGCTGGAACTGGTTCGCCACGCAGGCGGATGCAGACGGCTATACGCTGGCGGCCTACAATGTTCCGCATTTCATCGCCCAGTCTATCAAGGGTGGCGTGGAATATTCGACCGACAGTTTCGAACCTATCGCGAACTGGGGTGCGGATCCGGCGGTATTTGTCGTGGGCGCCGACAGCCCGTTCAACTCGATGCAGGATGTCATTGCCTATGCCAAGGAAAACCCGGGCAAGCTGACGGTATCCGGTGCCGGATTGTTTGTGGGCCACCACATCGCGGCGCTGCAAATCGACAAGGCAGCCGGAACCAAGATGGCCTATATCCCGACCAAGGGTGGCGGCGCGGCGGCCATGAAGGCCGTGATTGCCGGTGAGGTTATGGGCGGCATCAACAACCTGTCCGACGCATTCCGCGCGCAGGAAGCGGGCAATGTCAAAATTCTGGGTGTCGCCGATCTTGAACGCAACGCGTTCCTGCCGGATGTTCCAACGATGATGGAACAGGGGCTGGACGTGGACAACTCGTCGGTCAATTTCCGGGGTGTGATGGTGCCAAAAGGAACACCGCCCGAAGTGATTGAAAGGCTGGCCGCGACAGTACCTGAGATGTTTGCCAATTCGCGTGTCGCCAAGAAGATGGAGGCCGGCGGGTCGCCCATGCACATCATGACCCGTGACGAGGTGATAGAGATGTGGGGCCAGCGTCAACAAACACTGAACGAACTGCTGGCCGGTCTCTGACCCGGACATTCTAAAACGGGGCGGAACAGGTCCGCCCCGGTCAATCTATCGAGGACCAAGATGAACGCTCAGGACGGGATTGCCCCCGAAATTGCCGAAGTGGACCGGATCGTCGAACGGGCGCGTGCCGCTCAGTCTGCTTTCGAAGCCAGTGGTAGTCAGGCGCTATATGACAAAGCGGCACTTGCAGCGGGATGGGCCATCATGGAACCGGAACGCAACCGGGCCCTTGCCGAACTGGCCGTGGAAACCACCGGCCTGGGTAACGTGCCCGACAAGATCACCAAGAACCACCGCAAGACGCTCGGGTTGCTGCGCGATATAGCCGACGCCAATACGCACGGGATTATCAGCGATGATCCGGCAACAGGTATCACCGAGATCGCGCGCGCCATCGGCGTGATTGGTGCGGTTGTGCCGTCGACCAACCCTGCCGCGACGCCGGCCAACAACATCATCAACGCACTCAAGGGCGGCAATGCCATCGTGGTGGCGCCGTCCCCCAAAGGTGTTGCGTCCTGCGAAATGCTGCTTGACTACATTCATGCCGAATTCGACAAGCTTGGGCTTAATCGCGATCTGGTGCAGATGCTGCCTGCGCCCGGGTCAAAGGCCAAGACACAACGGTTGATGGAGGCTGTTGACCGGGTGATCTGCACCGGCAGCCAAAACAATGTTCATCGCGCACAATCCTGCGGTACGCCGGCGGTGGCCGTTGGGGCTGGCAATGTCACGGTGATTGTCGACGAGACTGCCGATCTGCAGGCCGCAGCGGCCAAGATCACGGCCTCGAAGTGTTTCGACAACGCGACCTCCTGCTCGTCCGAAAATGCCGTCGTTGTGGTGGACGCGGTCTATGACGATTTTGTCACTGCGATGACTGCCGAGGGCGGCGCGCTGGTTCCGGCCTCTGACGAAGCAGGGATCGTTTTGCGGCTTTGGCCGGACGGGCACCTCAACCGGTCAGCCATCGCTCAGGACGCCGACAAGATGCTTGAGGCGCTGGGGGTGGCCGGGAAAGTCCCCGAAGGCACCAAGTTTCTGGCGGTTGAAACCGACGGGATTGGCCCCGATCACCCCCTGTCCGGGGAGAAGCTAAGCCGGGTTCTGGCCCTGTACCGTGCCTCGGACTATGCCGCCGCTAAAGCCACCGCAGCGCGCGTTCTGGCCCATCAGGGGGCCGGGCATTCGGTCGGCATTCACACCGGCGACGACGCGCGCGCGGTCGAGCTTGGTCGCGAGCTGCCGACCTGCAGGGTCATAGTCAATCAGGCGCATACATTTGCCACCGGTGGCAGCTTTAACAATGGCATGCCCTTTTCGCTTTCTATGGGATGCGGCAGCTGGGGCGGAAACTCAATCGATACCAACCTGCATTGGCGGCACTTTGTCCAAACCACCAAAATCGTGCGTGAAATAGCCCCCCGCGAACCCGCGCTAGAGGATGTTTTCGGTGCGTATTGGCAGGAGGCCGGGCAATGATGGAACCGCCAAAAGGCACAGTCCGCGACTGGCTGGACCAGAGGGCTGATCAGGGCGGAACCGGGTTTGTGTTCCCCGATGGCGCGCCGAATCTAAGCTGGGCGGAACTGCGCAACTCGTCCCGAAACGTGGCAAGCATGTTGACCCAGCTAGGCGTGCAAAAAGGTGAAAGCGTCGCCCTAGTGTATCCCAACTGCCGCGAGGCTCTGATTGCTTTGTTCGGCGTTCTGTGTGGTGGGTTCCGGGCAACCATGATCAATCTTGTTGCGGGCGACAGTGCCGTGGCCTACGCACTTGAACACAGCGGCGCGCGCTTTGCCTTTGTGCACCCGGATCAAAACGCGTTGTTTGACCGAACCGCCGACCCATCAGCAACCACGGCTTTGCAAGTCACCGACGCCGGTGACGCTACTGCCGAGCTTTATGACCTGATGCCTGACGATCACGCCCTGCTCATGTACACGTCAGGCACGACCGGCCGTCCCAAAGGTGTCGTTCACACCCATTCCAGCCTGTTGGCTGGCGGCTGGACCACCGCCGTCGCGCACGAGCTGTCAGACGTGGACCGTGGCTTTTGCGTTTTGCCGATCTACCACATCAACGGGCTTTGCGTGACTGTGATGGGAACGCTCGTCTCGGGCGGATCGCTGGCCATGTGCGAACGGTTTTCGGCCAGCCGGTTCTGGGACAACGTCCGGAAAACGCAGGCGACGTGGTTTTCGGTGGTCCCGACCATCATCTCTCATCTGCTGCATTCCGACACCAACCCGGATGCCCAGACGCGACAGCAGTTGCGGTTCGGGCGGTCCGCGTCCTCCGCGCTGGCCCCTGATGTGCAACGCGCATTTGAAGAGCGGTTCGAGGTTCCCATTGTCGAAACGATGGGGCTTACGGAAACCGCAGCGCAGATCCTGTCGAACCCCCTTCCGCCGGGCGTGCGTAAGATCGGCTCACCAGGTGTTGCGTTTGGAAATGACGCCGCGATTCTGGACCTAAACCAGCAACCGGTTCCACATGGGACCGAGGGTGAACTGGTCATACGCGGACCTAATGTCATGCTTGAATACCTCAAGAACCCGGATGCGACTGCAGGAACGTTTACAGCCGACGGCTGGCTGCGTACGGGTGACCTCGCGCGTATGGATGAGGATGGGTATGTCTATGTCACCGGTCGCCTGAAAGAACTGATCATCAAAGGCGGGGAAAACATCGCCCCGCGTGAGATCGACGAGGCACTGTACTCCCATCCCGATGTTGTCGAAGCTGCAGCTTTTGCGCGCCCCTGTCGCAGCTATGGTGAAACTGTCGAGGCCGCCGTCAAAATCCGGGACGGATCCGAGCTGACGTCGCTGACCCTATTGCAGATTTGTGAAACCAAGCTGGGCCGTTTCAAATCTCCCGACGAAGTTCATATCTTGCCGGATCTTCCCAAAGGTCCATCGGGGAAAATCCAAAGGAACAGAATACCCGAGATCGTTAGCGAGAAGTTCGAAAAGGCCAAGCCTTAGACGCTCTTGACCGTTTTTGTTATCAAAGTTCTTCGTGTGCTTTAATCAAAAAAGCAAGCCGACGACGGTCAATCCGTGTTTCAACGCTGGGCAGATAAGTGAAACACCGGAGAAATAGTGCCGCTCAGCGCCCTGCCGAAGGTCGAATGGTTACGTGATGCCACGTGACTTGTTGACGGGTGTATCTTGATGGTGAATGGGCCGATCTCATCTTCGCGTTCATGAACGTCAGAGGATCTTTGAGCATGAGCGGATTATTTTGAGGGATCTAGCTTGTGTTATCCTTTACGCCCGCGACTCTTGTCATTTACCACCTGTGAACACTGGCTTTGGGAACAAACGCTGGTAGCAGCCTAATCTGACGGGTCCAAGTTGATTGTTAGTGCATTGACAGCCGTAATCCATCGGGATGATGGTTTCAGCTGCTGGCGGGCGAGATAGTTCACCTTGCTTAGCTGCTACTCTGCAGCGTCCGGAAACGTCGCTTCTGCGTATATCCCTTTCACACGTTCCTTTGTCGGATCAAAATGCGGGAATGGAACGATCTTGGCTTTCAACCGTTTTTGCTGACCGTCCAACTGCCCGATTTCAATGTCTGAGCCAATGGTGGCATGGGTGACAGAAACCCGGCCCAATGCGATTACTTTACCAAGGACGGGTGATTTCATTGCGCTGGTAATCTCGCCAACCTGCGCTTTTCCAATGCGCACGCAGTCGCCCGGCGAGGGGACAGTGCCGCCATCGACCTCGAAGCCAACCAGTTTGCGGTGCGGGTGTGCCTTACGTTCTTCGATCGCGGCCCGTCCAATGAAATCGTCGGTTTTTGATTTCAGCGGTACGGTAAAGCCGATGCCTGCTTCAAACGGGTCCGTCTGATCGTCGAATTCCGACCCGGCAAAGATCAATCCACCTTCGATTCGCAACATGTCGAGTGCCGCAAGTCCGAGCGGTGCGATGCCAAATTCCTGACCGGCTTCCCAAACGCGATCAAAGATTTCGACGGCATCTTTCGGGTGACAGAAGATTTCGTATCCAAGTTCACCGGAATAACCGGTTCGGGAAATAACCACTGACGTCCCCTGCACATCGCCCACACGTGCGACGGTAAGCCGGAACCATGGCAGTTCTTCGATCGTTGATTGTTGAGGCGGCGTCCAGAATATCTTGGAAAGAATGTCGCGACTGTGCCGCCCCTGCACCGCGATATTGTGTAACTGGTCCGTCGAACTGCGCACCCAGACATTCATATTGCGTTTGAGCGCCTGCTCCTGCAGCCACAATCCGCTGGTATCATTCCCGCCAATCCAGCGGAAGTTCGTTTCACCCAGACGATAAACCGTACCATCGTCGATCATACCGCCGTGCTCATAGCACATGGCTGTATAGACGACCTGACCAACGCTCAGCTTTTTCATGTTGCGCGTCACGCAAAGCTGCATTAACTCCTCTGCGTCGGGTCCAACTACCTCGTATTTCCGTAATGGGCTCAGATCCATCACGGCAACCTTGTCCCGACAAGCCCAGTATTCAGCAATGGCACCATGATTGGTCATCGTGTTAGGCAGCCAATAGCCGTTGTATTCGACGAAATCACGGGTGTGCCGTGCAAAGCAGTCGTGAAATGCTGTTTTCTTGGTTTCTTCCACATCCGCCTCCGCAGATTTTCTGTAGCCGTAGGATCGCTTGAAATCCTCGGTCGCCTTGTAGGTTCGCACCTGAATATCTGTTGGGTTCCAACCATTTGCCGGATCAATGTCGCAGGGGCAGCCGGTGCTGACGCAAACCAGATCGGTGAGTGCCCGCAGTAGGACGAAATCGCCGGGACGGGACCACGGGTCATCCATGCCAATGGAATTGGTGTCGTCCAGCATCGTGTTGAAAAAGAAATTGATCGCCGGCCAGCCTCCGCGCGGCTTGATACCGTACTGGTCCAGATCCTTGTTGATATTGTCCGAACAGTTCACGTGACCGGGATAGCCAAGGTCTTCGTAATACCGCGCGGTACAGGCAAGGCCGAAGGTGTCATGCCGTCCGCAAGTGTCCTGTATGATTTCGACCAAAGGCTCCTGATCTACCGACCAGTATTTCGAGAAGATCCCTGGTTGAGGATACAAACTGCCCATCAGGCTGCGGGTTGTCGTCGGGTCAATTTCGCGCTCGATCCCTTGATCCAAGGCGCGGCGGCTGAAGGCCTGAAAGTCCGAGCACTCGCGGCCCCGGATATCGACGATCTGGATGAACTCCCCGGCCTTGACCTCATAAGATTTGGCATTGCCCGGTTGGATGTTGATGTCCTTGATAGGATCGGCTAGCGGTTCGGGCGGACCAACTTCGGGTTTCTCGAGGCCGGGCGCGGCCCTCTGAATGTACAGAATAATGTCGGTCGGAGGGTTGTTGTTCTCGGGCCGCATCGCTTCGCCCGGTGCGGCGACAATTAGCAGGCCGTCGTTTTCTGCTACGAAATGCACCATATCGCCCGGGCGCGACCCGTCCGAAAAAGCCCGGACTGCATCCCCGCGTCCGATATCGAAGCCTGCGATCTCTAGTGCGCGCAGCACTTTCTGTCCCGAGGCCGAGCCATTTGTCAGCGTTGCAATCAACCCTTCGGGCCGCCCATGCCCCTGCGCGCCTAGCATGGCTGCGTCGGAACTCCGATCTGGGGCAAAAAAGACCATTTCGGCCGGTTGCATCCCATCGCGATCCAGCAGAGTGATGGTATCGCCTTTGGACACTGAAACAGCGCGCGATCCCATTCCGGGAACGGGGTGGCGCTCTGTCCCGTGGGGCAGGATCGGAAGGCCGGGTGCCAGAACCCCGCTACGTTCGAAGGGAAGTTCGAAAACCGGCTTCACATTCATAGTGCACCTTCCTGAATTGATTCCGTCGCACCTCGGTGCGTGACTACCAAAAGACAGCCCGCCTTAGTGTGCGAGCAATGGCTGGATCCTGCGGCGAGGCTGACGAAATCCCCGCTGCGATAACAATATCCATCGTGATCGGTCAGATCACCTTCGAGGACAAAGAACTCTTCTGGCCCGTGATGGATGTGGGGGTTCGAGCGTGTGCCTGGCGCCATCTTCATCAGATAGCTGCCTTGCCCGGTTTCCTCATCAAAACTCACGTTCTTCCACCAGATCTGCTCGTCTGGCAGGCCTTCCATCCGCATCCGGACAAATCCTGTATCGTCGAAACGGGCAACACTGCGTCTGTTTTGTAGCTGTGCCATCTCAGTCTAGTCCCAGTCGCTTTTTACGCTTTTCCGCCCAGCTGCTGATGGCCATGTCAAAGGTCAGCGCCATCAGCGACACGTTTAGGCCAAGCACAAAGTTCTTACCCAGCTCGGTGCCTGCCAGTGTCCGCTGCAATTCCTGTCCCAGATCCTGCGTGCCGATGAACGCCGCGATGATGACCATGAAAAAGGCAAACATGATCGCCTGATTGAACCCGACGGCCATTGTTGGCAGCGCCAGCGGAAATTGAACCGACATCAGCTTTTGGCGCCGCGTGGACCCGGACATGTCTGCCGCTTCGGTCATTTCCGGGGGCACACTGCTGAGGCCAATAATGGTGTACCGGATCAATGGCACGGCGGCGAAGATCAGGATCGAGAACACGACGGCCACATCATTGACGCCGAACAGCATGATTGCAGGGATCAGATAGATGAAACTGGGGAAAGTCTGCGCGGTGTCGCAGGCTAGAAGGATGCTTTTCGACCAGCGCTCGGACCGGGCGGCAATCACGCCAAGCGGTATGCCGATCAAGGTGGCGAGCGCGACGGCCGAGATCACTGAATATAGAGTAATCACCGACCGGTCCCACCAGCCTGAGAATGCGACGATGGTGAAAAACACCGCCGCATAGATGCCCGGTCGGCGTCCGCCGACCCAATAGGCAAAGGCAACGACCAGCAGGATGAAGGCGGGGGTGGGGATCGCCAGCAACGTGTTCCGGAATGGGATCAGAACTTTGACATTCAAGAACCAGCGCAACCATTCGGTTGTTCCCTTGATGGCATCGATCGCCAGAAACGACTTGATTACAACGTCAATTTCCTTGCCTTGGCTCAGGTGCTGCTTGCGGCCAACTTCGGCAAGGATCGGGAACAGCTGCGAGAGCAGGATAAACCCGACAAACAGACCCAGCGCGACCAGCGAGATCTGGTGCCGCTTCCACCAGGGAGTGCCGCGTTCAAAGTGAACCGGTTGCTTGACCACCCATGCTTTCGACATGCGGTCCAGCGTCACGGCCAGAAGAACGATGGTAACGCCGATCTCGAAGGAGCGGCCGAGTTTGAAGCTGCCCATCATCGCCAGCAGCTTGGCGCCAAGTCCGGGCATTCCGATGAAGGCGGTCAGAACCACCATGGCCAGACACAGCATGATCACCTGATTGACGCCAACCAAAATTTCGGTACGTGCCGCCGGAACATAGACATGACGCAGCATCTGCCAGCGGGTGCATCCAGACATCTGACCCGCTTCGATTACTTCAGGACTGACCTTTTTAAGGCCCAGTGTTGTCATCAGGATCATCGGCGGGATGGCGAAGGTAATCGTTGCCACGGCACCGGCAGTTGGCCCGACTTTAAAGAAGATCACCGCAGGCAGCAGGTAAGTAAAGAAAGGCAGGGTCTGCAACACGGACAAGATGGGCTTGAGCATCCGCTCGAACCAGCCATATTTCCACGCGGCGATACCCAGAACCAGACCCAGCAGGAACGCCAAAGGTGCCGCGACAACAATCACGGACATGGTTTGCATGGCGATTTTCCACTGTCCGATTGCCGCCGTCCAGATGAAGGTGCCTGCTCCAAGGGCTGCCAATTTCCATCCCCCGACAGCATAGCCAACAACACCGGCAACAGCGGCGATCGCAGACCATGGGATCGGTCCGAGGTTAGGCCAGCGACGCTTGCCTTCCAAAAGGTTGGCCGATGTGTCCAATAAAAACTCCAGCGGGCCTTCGGCGATGAAGCGAGTCACATAGATCAGGCCAAGGTCGTTTTGGATGAAGCTGAAGATCGCATCCAGAATCTGCGCTGTGGGCGGGATGGCCGATTCGGGAATGCGGTTCAGCCATTCGGGCATCACACCGACGGCCTTGGCAAGGATCAGTGCAAAGGCCACGACCAACAATGCCGTGAGCACGCGGGTACGCCCCCACGGCTTGTCCGAGGCCTCGAGCAGATCAGTGGACAGCGTCGCCATCATTCGGCTCCGAGCAGTACGTTCAACGCGGCATCGCGTTCCAGTACGCCGGTGACAACGCCTTTGTCATCGGCGACCGGCAACAGGATGCGGTTGTCATTGACCAGAACACGCGCCAATTCGTGGATGGTCGAACCGCCATTGATAGGCGTGCCTTCCAGAGCTTGCCCATTGATCGGTTTCGCCAGTCCTTTTGCATGCACCACACGAGCCTTGTCGATGTCTTCGGTAAATTTTGCCACGTATTCGGTGGCGGGGTTCATGACGATCTGATCGGGTGTATCGCACTGTTCAACCGCGCCGTTGCGCATGATTGCGATCCGATCTGCGAGACGCAGCGCTTCGTCGAAATCGTGAGTAATAAAGACGATGGTCTTGCCCAGCATCTCTTGCAGCCGTAGGAACTCATCCTGCATTTCGCGGCGGATCAACGGATCAAGGGCCGAGAACGGCTCGTCCAGAAACCAGATATCCGGTTCAATCGCCAGGGACCGGGCGATGCCGACCCGTTGCTGTTGCCCACCGCTAAGCTCGCGTGGGAAATATTCTTCGCGACCCTCAAGGCCGACCAGCTTGATGACTTCCAGCGCACGTTCGCGTCGGTCGTGGCGATCCTGACCGCGCATTTCAAGCGGGAAGGCCACGTTATCCAAGACCGTACGGTGCGGCAGCAGGCCGAAGGACTGGAATACCATACCCATTTTATTGCGTCGCAATTCGATCAGATCACGCTCGCTCAGGCCCATGATATCTTGACCATCAACTTTGATCGTACCGCCGGTGATGTCGTGCAGGCGCGAAAAGCACCGCACCAGAGTTGACTTGCCTGATCCAGACAGTCCCATGATGACCAGCATTTCGCCCCGGCCAACCTCGATCGAGACGTCCTTGACTCCGGCGATGTAGCCGTCCGCACGAATCTCGTCGAAGCTACGGCCAGCCGGCATGGACTTTAGATAGCTCTCGGGCGAAGGTCCAAACAATTTCCAGACATTTTGGGCTGAGATTACAGGCGCTGTGGCGGACATGGCTGCCTTTCATTCTTGTTACGCACGGCCTTACTGCTTTGATATCAGTAAGGCCGCGCCAGTTTCGTTGTGCCGGGCCACGTTATCAGCTGCAGGCGCTGATCCAGGGATCAACAACAGCGCGGTTCGCATCCAGCCATTCAGCCGCTGCTTCTTCCGGTTCCAGCTCGTCGGTATCGACCAGTTTGGCCATCTCCGCGATCTGTGGATTGGTAAAGGAAATTTCAGTCAATACGCAGTACGCAGCAGGCCATTTGTCTTTCATACCATCCCAAGCGGCCTTTTTCAGGTAACCGGTCGCCGGGTTGCCGCAATCATACAGCGCATCCGGGTTCGGACCTTTGGATGGGTCCTTATCGCATCCATCTTCCCAGGCCGGAAACTCGACAAACTCACCGGGCCAGACTGCTTCGGCAAAGTTGGGTGTCCAGTTAAAGACTAGAACCGGCTTCTTGTCCGCCTCTGCGGCGCCGATCTCGGCCCATAGAGCCGCAGCCGAACCCGCGTTGATCACGGTGAAATTCAGATCGAGCGCTTCGGCACGCTCTTTACCATGCTTCAACCAATCAACGGGGCCGTCCAGATACCGACCTTTGTCGCCGGTTTCGGCTGTCGCGAACAAATGCGCACAATCGTTCAAGGCTTTCCAATCCGGCAGGCCGGGGCAGGACTCTTTGGTCCACATCGGGTACCACCAGTCCTCGCGGGTGACAGCATCGTGGTCGCCTGCATCATGCAGACCGCCCTTTTCCAGAGCTGCGCGGAAGGATGCGCCAAACGCACCTTCCCAGACTTCCATCTCAAGCGTAACGTCGCCCAGACGCACCGACTCGTAGACCGCCTGACTGTCAGTCGTGACGTATTCGACATTGTCGCCAATCTCTTCGAACAACTGGCCGACCACGTAAGACATCACGATCTGGCTGGACCAGTTGTGAATTGGGATGACGATCGGATCGCTGCTGTCTTCTGCGATCGCACCGGTGCCCGCTACCGCTGCCAAGGTTGCAGCAGAAAGTAGGTTTGAAAGTTTCATGTTTGCTCCCTGAGTGACGTTCGATTTTGGATTAAGGGCTCTTCCGGCCCCGAATTTTGTCATTCTGCCTAAGTTTGCGCGAGACGCAGAACAGAAATTTGAGGGGCGTTGCCCATAAAATCTTGAGGCTAAATCGGTTTTTTACTATTTTAACAGTCAGTTGCCTGATCGGTCTCCAGCCGATGCAGGCGAATGTTCTTTGATTGCAATCCGCTTCAGATCGGGAACCCGCCGTCAGATGCCAAAAAAAGCACCAGTTACCAGGAAGGTCCTTCCGCCGCTCGACTACCTTTTGGCTTTTGAAGCGGCCGCCCAGGCCCAGAGCTTTGCGCAGGCCAGCAAGGTGCTCAACATTTCGGAAACGGCAATCAGTCGCAAAGTGCGTCTGTTAGAGCAACATTATAATGTACCCTTGTTTGTCAGAGGTCATCGGTCGGTTTCGCTAACACAGCAAGGGGCCATATTGCTGGCGACCGTTGAAAAGTCGCTGGATCTGATACGAGACGTCAGCCGTGATATGTTGGCCAAACATCGGGCCAACACGGTTTCGATCTCTGCGACCAACTCCGTTGCCTCGCTCTGGTTGATGCCGCAGCTACGCAAGTTTAACAAATCCAATGGACGCATCCGTATTTCGCTGGTTTCTTCGGACAGCGACGCGGAGTGCCTGTCCGATTCTATGGATCTGACGATATTGCGTGGTGAAGGGGATTGGCCCGGATTTGAGGCGCAGCTTCTGTTTGGGGAAACCGTTTTCCCGGTGTGTAGCCCTGAATATCTCAAAAGTAATCCGAAGGCGGCAGTACTAGCCGCGCTGCCTGAGTTGGATCTAATTGAAGTGACCAGCAGCCATGCGGAATGGATGACATGGCATACCTGGCTTAGCGGCAATGGGATCTCCACCTATTTGATGGAACGCGCTGTCGCCTTCAACACCTACCCTCTCTCGATACAAGCAGCGGTCGATGGTTTGGGGGTCGCTTTGGGTTGGGCTCATCTTGTTGACCCGCTGCTCGAAAGTGGTGCGTTGGTCAGGCCAATCCACGACGTATCGGTGCGAACGCAGTCGGGATATTATCTTCTTAAGAGCCCATCGCAAAAAGCATTCCCGGAACGACACATTGTCGAGGATTGGTTGTTGGGGCTCAGCGCGGGTCGCAAGCGTTACACGTCATCCGAAGGTGCCATCGCGCGATAGATGATCGTTCTGTCAAAGTCTCTGGAATGCAATTCAGAGGTTGACCAAAGGGAATATTTATTTACCGTAAAGAAAGTATCCGATTCCGGTCAGGTCGCACATGCTGACCTGTTTGAATTCGTTCGGTCTACTTTTGCAGGGAGTCCAAAACCCAATGAGCTACAAATCCGACATCGAAATCGCCCGCGAAGCGAATAAGAAGCCGATCCAGGAAATCGGTGCCAAGATTGGCATCGACTCTGCCGATCTGCTGCCTTACGGCCATGACAAAGCCAAAGTCAGTCAGGACTTCATCAACTCGGTTCAGGACCGCGAAGACGGCAAGCTGATTTTGGTGACCGCGATTAACCCGACCCCGGCAGGCGAAGGCAAGACGACTACCACCGTTGGCCTGGGTGACGGCCTGAACCGCATCGGCAAGAATGCGATGATCTGTATCCGCGAAGCCTCGCTGGGCCCGAACTTCGGCATGAAGGGCGGTGCTGCAGGTGGCGGTTACGCGCAGGTTGTTCCGATGGAAGAGATGAACCTGCACTTCACCGGCGACTTCCACGCCATCACCTCGGCGCACTCGCTGCTGTCCGCGATGATCGACAACCACATTTACTGGGGCAATGAAGCCGAAATCGACACGCGCCGTGTTGCATGGCGTCGTGTGGTCGACATGAACGACCGTGCCCTGCGTCAGATCACCGCCAGCTTGGGAGGTGTTTCGAACGGCTTCCCGCGCGAAGCAGGCTTTGACATCACCGTGGCATCCGAAGTCATGGCGATCCTGTGCCTGGCCAACGACCTGAAAGACCTTGAAAAGCGTCTGGGCGACATCATCGTTGCTTACCGCCGCGATAAAACCCCGGTTTATTGCCGCGACATCAAGGCTGAAGGCGCAATGACCGTTCTGCTGAAGGACGCCATGCAGCCGAACCTGGTGCAAACGCTGGAAAACAACCCGGCCTTTGTGCATGGCGGCCCCTTCGCGAACATCGCGCACGGCTGTAACTCGGTCATCGCGACCAAGACCGCGCTGAAAGTCGCTGACTATGTTGTGACCGAGGCTGGCTTTGGTGCGGATCTGGGCGCTGAAAAGTTCATGAACATCAAGTGCCGCAAAGCTGGCATCGCTCCGTCGGCCGTTGTTCTGGTTGCCACCGTGCGCGCGATGAAGATGAACGGCGGCGTTGCCAAGGCAGATCTGGGTGCGGAGAACGTGGATGCGGTTCAG
>JBCBUG010000014.1:0-95361 GCA_039818265.1 Pseudomonadota bacterium
CACAACTCGCCTCAGCTACACAGATCACAACCATAGAGACAACTGGCACGATCCTTCAGCACGCAAAGCAAGGCGAGTTGTGCCAAGTTGTACCCATAGGCACCGTTCAGAAATTGAAACAGCTCAACATCATTGTTCACGGTAAATGTCTGGCGTGTGACGACGTTCAGAAATTCGTATTCTCCACCATTGTCGAGAAACAGGAACTTTTCCAATCCACTAATAAAGCGAACGGTATCCGTACCCGATCCACCCGAGAACGAACCAGAGTTATTCGTGACGATAGCAATATCATTGCCCGCGTCCCCAAAGACCGCATCCTCGCCTTGGCCGTTGGCAACGTGAATGACATCATTGCCGCTACCGCCAAAGATCTTGTTGTTGTTGGACCCGTTAGAGGACGAGCGGATGGTATCGTTCCCGCCATTCCCACTAATGGTGTTTTGCGCAGTGTTGCCAATGATGGTGTCGTTTCCACTACCCGCGATATACTGTTCGATAATCGTATCGCGCATAATCGCCATATTGCCGATCAGCCCATAAACGTTCGAATAGGTCTCTGCGTTCAGGTTGACGTATTGGTTTCTTGTATCATTAGCGAAGTTGATTATGTCCCAGCCACCATCATCGACAATGTTGAAGGCGACGCGGTAGCCGAGGGAAGCGATCTGATCGTAAACTCCGCCAGCATTCGACCCCACGCCATAAGTAGTGTTACTGGTCCTTAGATCGTTGGGCTTGCCGTAAAGCTCCCACATGGCCAGCACATCCGCGATCATCGGAGTGATCACAAGAGCATTTGAGGCGTTGACGTTCGGATTTTCGCCTTGAGAAAAGTAAGACATGACGCTGGCTTGCCAGCTGTCATTTGGAAAGATGGCGTGGGTGCCGAAGGTTACACCTGCGCCGTTGTAAGGGCCCGGGTGGCTGAGCCCAATCGCGTGACCGATTTCGTGCAGATAGGTTTGGAATGAATATGTGTCAATTCCATTGCCGTATCTGTTGATCCAATTCGTCGGAATGTTGACGATAGAGTCGAACATACGATGTTGATTGGGTTCGATGTAATATCTGTAAGAAGAATACGCGCCTGACGGGTCATTGTCATCGAACCGTATGTTTGCGGACGATGCGTTGTTTGTCCATGCGAACTCAATGCCTGTGACGGATTCCCATGTGTCCAACGCCAATTGGACCATCCAGTGGACACTGGAGTCAACACCCGCATAATTGATCGTAATCGTGTTTGAGGACCATTTGCGCGGAACTCCCGCTTCGCCCGAAACCAAATAGTTGGCGATCTGATTATGTGCGCTTGCTGACATTCCGTAGTGACCTTTGATAAAATCGAACTGTTCTTCTGTTTGCCATTAGCAAAATCTTGAACCGGAAATGGTCCATTTGCAACACGCAGAAAACGGAAGCGCGTGTGGGGATGTTGCACGCACGCACCGGTTGCTCTGAGCTGACATGATCAATGCAGATGAGTGGGCCCGAATGTTGACTAAATCATGACAGAATGAGGCAAACAGTTCCGCGCAGCGCTGTCCCTCTCATGATCAAAGATGAATTTGAGATTTTCGCAACATATTGATGTAAAATAAACATTACTATCAGGGCAACTAAGAAGCCTCCGAGATGGACCCAGCGCGTTGCCAACGCTCAAACCTGTGCTCTGGCGGTCAGGCAGCGGATCTAAACCAACCGAATGTCGGTTGGCCTAAGTATCCTCAACCCCG
Organism: Pseudomonadota bacterium; assembly: GCA_039818265.1. GTDB lineage: Bacteria > Pseudomonadota > Alphaproteobacteria > Rhodobacterales > Rhodobacteraceae > Ruegeria. Next base: position 1,740 of record JBCBUG010000014.1, read on the forward strand.
CGCTTCTTCCTGCAAATAGGCCAGCAGGTTCGCGATGTCTTCGTCTTTCTTGAGGCCTCGGAACTGCATCTTGTTGCCGGGGACCGTGCCGCGTGGATCAGCAAGGAAATCGGACAGGGTTTGGGCATCCCAGGTGATGCCCGTGCCCTGCAAGGCCGCCGAGTATCTGAACCCGTCTACCTGTCCGGCCTGCGCGCCCAAGACGCCGAACAAAGAGGGGCCGACGCCATTGCGTCCTTCTTTCAACTTGTGGCAGGCGCTGCACTTGCGAAAGACTTTCTTGCCAGCCTTGGCATCCCCGCCGATGGCCACCGCAGCTACGTCGGTTGCGGTCGCAGGCGCGGCGCTGGCCTGCTCGCCATCAAGCTTGAACATAAGCCGCGCGGTGACCGGGACAGTACGGGTGATGCCCGAAAGCTCTGCCAGTTCCATAAGCTTGTCGACCCCGGCATTCACACCAGCATCTTCGGTGCTGACAAAAACCATATCGTTTGTTGTCACCAACACCGAGCTTTCCGACAGGCGCGCAACGAACAATTCTGCGTCAAATTCAACATCCGTTCCGGCCAGTGAAAGCACCGCCTCACTGTCGACTGTTGTGGTCTGCCCCACCTCAAGCGCGCTCAATTCGCTTATGTCGATCTCAGCCGTCAATGTCGCAGTGCCTGCTTTGCGGAAGACATATTCGATCATGCGTTCATTGCGTATATCGATATTGGTCTCGACCGAAGACAGGTCAATTTCAATCATTGCCAGGCCGTCTGGGTTAACCGTCCCACTCAGTGAGGTGAAACTGTTGACCTCACCCACGCTGTCTTTCTTGATGCTACCATAAGCGAGGTGCGAGCCGTCCGGCACCAAGGTCCAGCCTTCGGCCAGGGCAGGGCCTGCAATAATTGCCGACGCGATCGTGACCGCATGTATCAGTTGTTTCATTTCATTCCTCCTCGGGTTATGCCAGTCCTGAGCGCGCGGGCCCGGTCCGTGAACATGAAACACACACAGGTCGTATTTTATTCGATGGCGGGTGAAATAAGCTCGGAACAGGCGGTCAGAACCGCAGTGCAGACGCATTCTAAACGCGTCTGGCGTTTTGCTTTGGCGCTGTCGGGTGCGTCGGACGTGGCCGATGATCTGGTTCAAGCCACATGCCTGCGCGCGCTTGAGCGTCATCATCAGGTGACATCGCACGATCGACTGGATTCGTGGCTAATGACAATCTGCCGATCAATCTGGTTGAACGAGATCCGATCTCGCGCTGTACGCAAGGCACAGGCGCTGTCGGTAACGCCCGAATCCGAACTGGTTGCAACAGGTCCGGATTCAGAAACGAATATTTTCGCCACTGAAGTGTTTACTCAAGTGATGCAACTGCCAGAAGCGCAGCGAGAGACGGTCATGCTGGTGTTTGTCGAAGGCTACAGCTACCGCGAGGCCGCCGCGTTGCTGGAGGTTCCCATCGGCACAATCATGAGCCGGCTGTCCAGCGCCCGGCAAAAACTGAAAACCGTAATGCAGCAAGATGCGGCAAGCGCCGCACAACGGAGTGGCAAATGACGTTTTCCGACGAGACGCTTCTGGCGTATCTGGAAGGCAATTTGGAAGAGGCCGAGGCCCGTCAGATCGAGCAGGCGGTCGAGGCGGACCCAGAGCTTGAACAGCGACTGATGGCGCTGGACCCGTTTGCCAGTATGGTGCAGGGGGTTTTCGAAGCCATTCCCGTGCAAGCGCCCGAAGTTGTTCTTCCTGAGCTCGCCGCTCAAACCTCCGTGCCTGCTGGCACGGGTTTGATGCGGCTTGCCGCTGTCGCGGCCAGCGTTGCGATTATCGCCGCGTCTGCGACCTGGTGGGCCATGCGACCCGCACCTTTGGGCTGGGCGCAACAGGCCGCGATTTATCAATCACTCTATGTGCCAGACACAATCGCTCCGCTAGATGCGTCGACCGAAACTTTGGACAAGCAGTTTGCGATGGCCGAAGAACAGCTGGGCCGTTCCTTGAACCGAGATGCGTTGGAGGCATTGCCGGGGCTTGAGCTGAGGCGGGCGCAGGTGTTGTCATTCAAAGGCAAGCCGCTGATCCAGATCGTGTTTGCAGATGAACAAGGGCAACCCTTGGCCTTTTGCGTGATCCGTCAAGGACCTGACGCCCCGAACAAACCAGCCAAATCGGCGGTGCTCAGCGGCTTAGCCACGGTAACATGGGCTCAGGATGGGTATGGCTACATGCTTTTAGGCAGCAATCCAAAAACCGATCTGAGTGGTGAGCTGGACGCTCTGTCCCAGACATTTACGGGTTAGAAAAATCCACTTGTGAACCGCCCGAAATGCCCAAAGAATACGGGCATGAAGTCCAAGTCTGTCATACCGCTGCCCGAGGATGAGGCCGAAGAGGCCACACCGCCAAGCATCTATGACTCTGACCCATCCGACGAGGATGACCTTTGGTTTCTGCCTCCTGAGGATGAGGACGCAGCAGAGGATTTTTTGCCGCCCGGCCCCCGGCAGGACAATCGGGTTTTGTTCGACTCGCGCGACTGGCGGGCGGCGCAGGCCGCACTCTCCGCTGAGCTGGCCGATCTGGCCCTAACCTTTGGCGCGCTAGATGAACGCTTGCGGGCGGGACCTGATGGGTGGACCCACCGTCTGGCATTGATGGACGTCTCGGATCTGGGCTGGTGGACAGGCGACCGGATCGGTGTCGACAGATTAGCCCTGTGGACAGGCTTGCGCATTGGGGCGACCAGCGATGACGCACAAGCCCTTTACCGGGCAGGGTGGGCCGTGCGCCGCCTGACCTCGGGCGCGGGTCCTTCGGTTGGTGGATGGCAGGCCGGGTTAGGCGCATTTCTGGACCGAATGGCCCAGGGGATCGAAGAGGTACCCGAGGCCGTGGCCGATTTGGCCGAGGTGATGGGCAATGTGGAAGGCTTGCATCCGGTGACACAGGCCGCGATTGCCTTTCACGCCTGGCGCGCCGTCTCGGACGGGATCGGACAGGATACCGAAGCTGCGATTATCGCCGCACGCCACGCAGCCTCAATGGGTCGTGGCGGGGCCATGTTCATGCCGTTGGCCTTATCCGGGCCCGGCGCGCTGCGCGGAATGGGCGAACCTGAAGAGAAACTTGCGGTATGGATCACCGGGGCAGGGCAGGCGGCCCTGGCCGCATTGCTGCATCTTGATCGGGTTAGTGCATGGGAGGTGCGGGCCCGCGAAGCAACAGAAGGTTTATCAGGTCGCACCCCGCCTCTGTTAGTTGATGTCCTGACTGCATGGCCGATGGTTTCGGCCCCGTTGGCCGAGGAACTCACAAAAGCGTCGCGCGCAACAGTACAACGCAATATCGACCGGTTCAGTCGCCGCGGCTTGCTGCGCGAAGTGACAGGGCAGGGGCGGTATCGCGTCTGGACAGCGGCTCTGTGATCCAACAGCCACTCCTGCCGGAAAGCGGCCACTGCGCGCCGTGACAAAGACAGTTTCGGTTCTAAGCACGTGGTTGTTACAGGCAACACAATGTCGCTGAAGCGCTAGGCATAAGGGCCGAACCAAACTTAGCCTTACAATCAAGAAGCACTGTTTCGGGCCATGCCCCAGCGTGACTTCTTTCGAAACACAGCGACAGGTGCCTAGATGTCAAACGCGCATAAACTGACCCAAGAACAGTCTGACCGGTATTGGCAGGATGGTTTTCTGTTCCCTCTTTCTGTCTTTTCCGAAAACGAAGCTGCGGAGTTCCGCGCCGAACTGGAACAGATCGAAAAAGACTGGCTGGCGGCAGAGCTGCCATTGCCGCTGAACACCTATAAGCGGGTCAACGCCCATCTGGTGATCCCACTGGCAGCCCGGATCGCTCAAGACAAGCGTATTCTGGACGCGGTCGAAGGTGTTCTGGGCCCAGACATCATGATCTGGTCCGCCGAGTTTTTTATCAAGGAGCCACAGACCAAGCAAACGGTTGGGATGCATCAGGATCTGACCTATTGGGGCATGGGCGAGACGCCTGATCAGGTGACGGCCTGGATCGCGCTGTCACCGGCCACGGTTCAAAGCGGATGCATGGATTTTGTACGTGGAAGCCACAAGAACCCGATCCTGCCGCATACCGACACCTATTCCGAGACAAACCTGTTGTCGCGCGGTCAAGAGGTGGCCGTCGACGTTTCTGAGGACGATAAAACTCATATCGAACTGAAACCCGGCCAGATGTCACTGCATCACGGGCTGACGATCCATGGCTCTGGCCCAAACGCATCAAACGATCGGCGGATCGGGTTGGCAATCCGCTATCTCAGCCCCGGGGCACAGCAACTGGTGGCAGATCGTGATTACGCCATGTTGGCGCGGGGATCGGATGCGCACAGCAACTTCGTACCCGTCCAGGCCCCGGACGCATTGTTTTCGCCCGAAGCTCTGGCGCTGTATGAACAAGTGCGGTCGGACCAAAGCAAAGCGTTGGCCGAAGGGGCGGACAGCTCCGTTCCGCTTTATACCAAGATGTAAGCTAGGAGGGTCAGGCGCTTAGCGCCCGACACCTACATAGGTCTTAAAGCCAGATTTCAGCGCTTTGCTTTCAGTATAGATATTGCGCAGATCGACCATGTGGGGTGTGTTCATCGCTTCTGCCAGATCCGTTAGATTCAGCGCCCGGAACTCATTCCATTCCGTCAGAAGTACGACCACGTCGGCGCCTTTAGCGGCGGCATAGGGATCATCAGACCATTCAACGCCGGGCAACAGCGCTTCACCTTCGGATTTACCCTGCGGGTCCACCACACGCACTTTGGCCCCACCGCCGATCAGGGCAGGAACGATGGTTAGCGATGGCGCATCACGCATGTCATCGGTGTTAGGCTTGAACGTCACACCCAGCATCGCAACGGTTTTACCGTTGAAACTGTCGCTACAGGCTTCGCGGATCTTCTCGATCATGCGCTTTTTGATCTCGTCATTCACGCGAATGACGGTTTCGGTGATCTGCATCGGATACGCGTGCTCTTGCCCGATCCGCGCCAGCGCGGCGGTATCTTTGGGAAAGCACGACCCGCCGTAGCCTGGACCGGCATGCAGGAACTTGTTGCCGATACGACCGTCCAGACCAATGCCGCGTGCGACCTCTTTCACGTCGCCGCCGACCCGCTCGCACAATCCTGCGATTTCGTTGATGAAAGTGATCTTGGTCGCCAGAAAAGCGTTGGCTGCGTATTTGATCATCTCGGCGCTTTCCAGATCGGTGGTCAGGATCGGGAAGTCACGCAGATAGAGCGGGCGGTAAATTTCGGCCATGACCTCAGCCGCGCGGTCACTTTCAACGCCGACCACGACGCGATCAGGGCGCATGAAATCGTCAATCGCGGCCCCTTCGCGCAGGAATTCAGGGTTCGAGGCGACATCGAAATCCGCATCGGGATTGGCTGCGGAAACAACCGAATGCACCTTGCGGTTTGTGCCTACCGGCACGGTCGATTTGGTGACAATGACGGTGTAACCAGTCACGGCCTGAGCGATCTCTTCCGCTGCGGCCATCACGTAAGTTAGGTCCGCATGGCCATCGCCACGCCGAGTCGGCGTGCCTACGGCGATGAACACCGCATCGGCACCATCGACAGCCGCCGTCAGATCGGTGGTAAAGCTTAGCCGTCCAGCGGCGACGTTCTTGGCCATCAGCACATCAAGGCCGGGCTCGTAAATCGGCACGTCTCCGGCCTTTAACATGTCGATCTTTGCTTCGGCCTTGTCCACGCAGATCACGTCATGGCCAAAATCCGAAAAACACACGCCCGACACCAGGCCCACATAGCCAGTGCCGATCATCGCAATACGCATTCTAAAAAATCCTTCTCACCAATTACCGCCTGCGGCGCGCATACAATCAAAGAAACTGCGAAGGGATTCAATGCCTGACTCAGGACTGCCCCTGCATTACACAGTTTCTTGCTGATTTTTGAGACGGAATCAGACGATGCGACCCCGTAGGCCATACCCAACGGTCCGCGCTGATGAGCGAAAACAGGGAAAGAGTGGGGCCAGTCTGGCCGAATTCCTATTGGATCAGAAGCATTAGTTCATGGTTTCAAGCAGCGCGCGCCTTCGTTTGGCACGAACCGCTTGCGATACATCTCTTGGGAAGTACGCGAAACAAACCCAAATCTTCGCCTGCATTATCGCAAACTGGAAGACATTGCTGACCTGCCGCGAATCGATCTGCTACGGCTACCGGACAAGGCGCAGCCCGGCAGCGGTGCCTTGTCCGATTGATCTTTGACGGGCCAATACACTGACGTTTGCGCTTGCTTATCTGGCCTGCGCGCCAGCTACTTCAATCAGAACCAGCGGCCTATGGCGGTAACCGTCGGTGATAGTGTCGAAGCGTCAGAGGCGGCCGATAGCACCTTGTAGCTGACCTGAGATGTGGACGGCGCATCAAACCCGACAAAGCGCGCTGTGGCCCCGCCGCTACCGCTGAGGGCTGGGGTATCAGCGAATGTGGCAGGAAAGGCCCAGGTGGCAAAGGCGCTTGAAAACAGCGCACCTTCGGCATTTGTGCAATCCGTTGCGGGTAAGGCGGCGGTACAGATTTGCGTGCCATCGGCAAAGCGGATGTAGTCGCCATTTGCGGTGCTGCCCCGTTCGATCACGGCCCCTGTGGGGGTACCCGAAACCTCGGAAACAGTTCCCAGCAAATTGCCCGGACCATAGCCATAATCGGCGCGCATCAGGCGTCCGGCGGTTGTGTCATCCGCACTGTTCTGGACCGCCGCGCCTGTGGCGGTACCGGTGGCGGGGTCGATGCTCAGCGCATCCGTCCAGCTGCCGCCATCCGGGGAAACCTTGATCGAGAAACCCGTGCTACCGTTCAATCCCATCTCGGCATGGCCGGTCCAGTTGGACTGAAACAGCAGCGACGCGGTGTCCGAAGCATCGGATTTATTGATTTTCAACTGATGACCACCACCATCGTGGCTCAGCAATGTGGCCGGGCTGCGGACGGACAGGCGGTTGGTAGAATCTGAGCTGGTGCCTACACCAACCCCATCCAGATTCTGCGTCGGGATCGGAGGGGTGGTCCAAGTCCCACCATCCCAGACCTTCTGTAAGTCAGCGGCCAAGTCCCAGGCGCGCCAACCCGTATCTGGCGAGACGAAATGCCAGCTATTGTCGAGCCAGGCCGCCAACTCTCCGCCGTGACCAGCCCAATCGCCGGAAGGGCTTGCCCCCAATGCATACAACTCACCCTGTTCCGGCACCGCCGGAGGCGTGGTTGCATCTGTCGAGGCGACAGTCAGTTGCACCACAAGATCCAGACGGCGCAGCGCCTCGTTGTGGGTGACGTGTTTCTGCGCCTGAGAGGGTTGCAGGAAAGGAAGGTTCAATCGGGGTGAGTTCTGTGACACGGGGCGCATCCTCCTATGGCTGTCGGTCAGACATTTCTGTTGCGCGCCACCCTGCCGTATTGCGCATGAATCCTGTCTGACCGGGCAGATCGCCCGATTTACCCAGTGTTAGGTCTTTGTTTCCTAAATATGGACAATAGTACGATATGGCGCAGCACGTTCACGAAACAGAAGTTGCAGGCGTGATTCCCCGCCCCGCGCGACGGGTTATGTTTAATTGCGCGCGTAGATATCTTCGTACCGGACGATGTCATCTTCACCCAGATAGCTGCCGGTCTGCACCTCGATCAGAACCATGGGCACTTTGCCCGGATTCTCCATCCGGTGAACCGCACCTAGCGGGATATAAACCGACTGGTTTTCCGAGACCAACTGAACCTCATCATCAATCGTGACTTTGGCCGTGCCCTTGACTACGATCCAATGTTCCGAGCGATGGTGATGAGACTGCAGGCTTAGCGCTGCACCAGGGTTTACATGGATACGCTTGACCTGAAACCGGTCATCAATCACCAGGCTTTCAAACCACCCCCACGGCCGGTGGTCGACAGGCAGAGATTCTGCTTGCCGCGCACCTTTTGCCTTCAGTGCACTTACCGCCTGTTTGACATCCTGCGCCCGGTCCATGCTTGCCACCAAAACCGCATCGGGCATGGCGACTGCGATGATGTTTTCCAAACCCATGGCAACCACCTCTTGCGCCGGAGATTCCGAACGGATCAGAACGTTCTGGCAATCGATGGTTGTAACTTCTCCGGTCGTGGCCACACCGCTTGCGTCGGGAGCGCTCAGCTCATGCACGGCGGTCCAGCTGCCCACATCGGACCAGCCATCGGCATAAGGGACAACACTCAGGTTTGCCGCCTTTTCCATCACCGCATAGTCAATCGAGATATCATCGACCTTGGCCCAGGCACTGGCGTCCAGGCGCAAAAAGCCCAGATCGCTTTGGGCCAGCTCCACCGCTTGCCGGACAGGATCGATCAGTTCGGGCGCGTGTTGTTCGAAGGCCCCGATAATGTCTCGCACGGCAAACAGGAAGATGCCCGAATTCCACAGGTAGCTGCCATCCTCCAGCATCGCCTCAGCGCGGTCCAGATCAGGTTTTTCGACAAATCGGTGCAAGGGAATGGCCGCACCAGATGCGTCCGGCGTTTGGCTGAGTTTCAAATAGCCATACCCGGTTTCAGGCCGGTCGGGCTTGATACCAAACGTAACTAGATCACTGCGTGCAGAAATCGCTTCGATCCCGCGTGCAACGGCGGCGTGAAAGGCGGTTGTATCGGGAACCACATGATCAGACGGCGCGACCAGCATGATGGCCTCTGGGTCACTGTCTGACAGCTGCAGGGCGGCGGCCAGAACGGCAGGCGCGGTGTTGCGCCCTTCGGGTTCGATTAGGATCGGGCCAGGATCGACACCGACGCCCATTAACTGTTCAGGCACAACAAAGCGGAAGCCTTCATTGGTTAGTATCAAGGGGTTAGCATAAGGCGCAGCCTTCGGCCCGCGAAGCCGCACCGCGCAATCCTGCAGCAAACTGGTCTCACCCACCAACGGCACAAACTGCTTGGGATAGCTTTTGCGGGACAGGGGCCACAAACGGGTTCCTGACCCACCGCAGAGAATGACGGGATAGACGGTATTCATGATGCGCATGCCTTTGAGCTTCAGCTATCTGAATGTATCGCCTTATTCGCCGTTAAGGGGAAGGGCCAGCGCCTACTGAGCCGCTTTTCCCGTGGCAACGATGTCATTCAGATACTGGCTCAGATCGCCGCGCAAATCGTCACGCGCCAGTGCAAAGGCCACAGTAGCCTGCAGGAACCCGGCTTTTGAGCCGCAGTCAAAGCGCTGACCATCAAATTTGTAACCAAATACCGGAACACCGTTCCGAATGTCTTCTGCGATCGCGTCGGTCAGCTGAATTTCGCCACCGCTGCCGGATTTCATCGAGTTCAGATTATAAAGCACCGACGGACCCAAAACATAGCGTCCAATGACGGCAAGGTTCGAGGGCGCCTCATCCGCTTTGGGCTTTTCCACCATACCACGCGTGCGCACCACGGTGCCCACGTTGTCACCCACGTCCAGCACACCATAGGAACTTGTTTTTTCCTGCGGAACTTCCATCGCAGCAACCATATTGCCGCCGGTTTCCTCATAAGCTTCGATCATCTGCTGCAGGCAGGGTTTGTCGGCTGCGATCACGTCGTCTGGCAACATCACGGCAAAGGGCTCGTCTCCTATCAGACGACGCGCACACCAGACAGCGTGCCCCAGTCCCAGCGCCTTATGCTGACGGATATAGGCAATTGCCCCGCTTTCCATATTGGTCGCGTTCAGAGTCTCTAAAAGTTCATCTTTGCCTTTGTTCTTCAACTCTTGTTCCAGAACCAGGTTGTGATCGAAATAATCCTCAAGCGCAGATTTCCCGCGCGAGGTGACAAAGATGAACTCCTTGATTCCGGCAGCGCGCGCCTCGTCGATGGCATATTGCACCAAAGGCCGGTCAACCAAGGTCATGATTTCCTTGGGAACAGATTTCGTCGCAGGCAGGAATCGTGTGCCCAACCCGGCAACGGGAAAAATCGCTTTGGTGACCTTGCGTGTCATGGTGCCTCTCAAATCGTAACTTAACCGGAAGATTGCAGCCTGACCGGTGTGTCCTCATATGCTGCGAAACCGGATCAATCAATAACGCCCAACAATTCGGGTACTAATAGGTCAAATCGTGCCATCTTGTGGAGGCAGAGTCAAAATCCGATCTATTATCTGGCTGAATTGTCACGCACTGTTCACCGAACGGGCGAAATCTCGATCACTGTCAGTTCTTCAGACGTGATTTCATCGTTTTCTCGGGGAAACAGGTGGGATCGTGGCCCGTGGCCTCCTGCCATCGCCCGATTGATCGGCGGGTTTTGAACCCCGGCAGCCCGTCGGCGCCGCCGACATCGTGCCCCTGTTGTTCCAGCGCTCGCTGCATTGCTGCGATGTCTGATCGATAGAGGCCCCCGACCGCGCCCCAACGGCCCCGGAAATCTCCGACACCATACTGAATCCGGTCTCCGACATGGCCCACAAACAGGGCATAAAGATCGCTTTTGTTGTATTCCTTCAGCACGTAGAAATTTGGTGTCACAAGAAACGCCGGACCGTTGCGACCAGCAGGCATCATCAGATAGCCCTCACCCTTGAGTTCGTGGTTTGGGAAGGGTTTGCCCGAAACGCGACTGACACCCAATGCGGCCCAATCCTGTATGGCACGCCCTTGGTCTGGTCCTTCAAGCGCACAAGATAGCGAGGTTGGCACCGTCACCTCAAACCCCCAGTCGCGACCTTCAACCCAGCCGTGCCGGTCCAGATAGTTCGCAATCGACGCGATTGTATCATCGGCAGACCCCCAGATATCGGCCCGACCATCCCCGTTTCCATCCGCAGCATAAGTCAGAAAGTTGGTCGGCATGAATTGCGGCTGCCCCAAAGCTCCGGCCCAAGAGCTTTTCATTTCGCGCACATGACCCGCCTCGGCGATTTGCAGCGCGGCGATCAACTCGGTTGTGAAATACTCAGATCGCGTGCTCATGAACCCTTTGGTCGCCAGAACCTGAAACGCATCAAGCCGAATTGGAACCTGACCATACCCGCTTTCGCGACCCCAGATCGCCAAAATGATGCGAGCTGGGACCCCCGTTTGCGCCTCGACACGAGACAGGGTAGCCGCATGGCGGCGCGCCATTTGCCGACCCACAGATGTGGCCCCCTGAACCGACCCCGCATTAAAGTACCTCCCGGGAGAGCCAAACTCTGCCTGCCTTTGGGCTTTGGGTGTCTTCGCTTTGCTTCCCGGAGGGATAAGGTCGGGCAGGTCCCAATTCAGCGTAACGCCGTCAAAGGCCGCATTCATCGTCTTGCGCGACACACCCTTGGCACGAGCCTGCGGCCAAGCGGTCTGATCCAGCCAAGACTGGAATTGCCGTTCGATCGATGCACGATCCTGTGCGGCCAAGCCGCCGGCCAAACAAATGCAAAATAGGAAAAGAAGCACCCTGTGCATCTGGTATCACCTGCTCTAAGCCCGTTTGGGCAATTCACTATCGTTGATGCCGAGGATGACTGAAACCCGCATCAAAATCCATGGGATTGAACCACCTCTGCGACATGCCGCCTTCCCGTCGAAAAAACCTTGAGAAATGCGCGGTCTCTGCCGATAGTTGTGACCAGTGTAGCAGCAAAGAGGGCAGGCATGACCACGAACAGAACGTCCCTTGCGACAAATGTGGTTCTGGCAGCCCTCGGAATTCTGGTCGCGTCGACCCATATGGCAGGGGCCAGTGACAGCTTCATGGACCCTCAGGGCCCTATCGCGGCAGTGCAGAAAACGCATCTTCTGCGCGCAACAGCGCTGATCCTCATTGCCGTTGTTCCTGTCCTGGTTTTGGTTCCATTGATCGCACTGCGCTATCGACGTCGAAAAGGAGGGAACGCGGCGTACAGGCCCGATTGGGATTTTTCCGCCCGGCTTGAGATGCTGATGTGGGGCGTACCGGTGGCCATCGTCGCAATCCTGTCCTTCTATCTGTGGAAAACAACCTATCGGCTTGATCCGTATTCAGCCCCGTTCGGTGACGAGCCTGCCGTGCAAGTGCAGGTTGTTGGTCTGGATTGGAAATGGTTGTTCATCTATCCCGATCTTGGCATCGCCACTGTCGGAGAGCTTGGCATTCCCACCAAACAACAGATCGCCATGACACTGACCACCGATACGGTGATGCAATCTTTCATGATCCCAGCTTTGGTGGGGCAGATTTATGCAATGCCGGGTATGACAACCAAGCTGCATCTGGTCGCGGACCAACCCGAGGTAATGCAAGGCGAAAACACCCAGTATAACGGGCGCGGGTTTACCAAGCAGAAGTTCGAAACGCTTGCGATGAGCCCAGATGATTTCGAGACCTGGGTCAACAAGGTCCGTCAGGGCGGTATCGTGCTTGACGCGGAAACGTATAAAACCCTTGCCATGCGCACCGACCGGGATGAGGTTCAGGCCGCGCTTGGCACGCCCGAGATGCCAGACCGTGCCTTGTATTTCAAACTGGATGACGGGGATCTGTTCCATACCATTCTCCACCGATACCATGGCGGCAAAGCACTGACACTGGATCAACAACCCGGAACAGTTGCATATGGGCAGGAGGTCGACCAATGACATCAGAAAGTGGGTTTTTTGGTCGCCTCAGCTGGGATGCATTGCCGATCACCGGCCTGATTCAGGACCCTAACGCGAATGAGATTGTAGCCAATGCCGCCGCAGGCATTGTCATTGTTGGGGCGCTCGCCGTGGTTGGTCTGCTAACCTGGTTCCGGCTTTGGGGGCCCTTGTGGCGCGATTGGCTGACAAGCGCTGACCACAAGAAAATCGGCATCATGTACATCGTCTTCGCCATCGTGATGCTCGCGCGGGGCGTTCTGGAGGGCGTTGTTATGCGCGCCCAGCAAGCCGCCGGACCGGGCGACGGTTTCCTCGAAGCCGAACACTTTGCCGAACTGTTCAGCACCCACGGGACGATCATGATCTTCTTCGTCGCCGTGCCATTTGTGTTCGGAGTCGCCAACTATGTTATTCCGCTGATGATCGGCGCGCGGGATGTGGCCTTTCCGGTGATGAACCAGATCAGCCTCGGCCTGACGGTATCGTCCGGTATGATGCTGATGGTCTCGCTGGTGGTCGGAGAGTTCTCGACCGGTGGCTGGACGGCCTATCCGCCCTACACCGGAGCTGCGTTCAACCCCGGTGTTGGGCCAGATTACTGGATTTGGGCCATCGTTGTCTCAGGGATCGGAACAACGCTGACGGGGATTAACTTCGCCGTCACGATCTACAAGCTGCGCGCGCCGGGTATGACGTTCATGCGTCTGCCGATGTATTGCTGGACGATCATCTGCAGTTCCATCCTGATAGTCTTCGCCATGCCGCCCTTGGGCGTTGCAGCGCTGTTGCTGGCAGCGGATCGCTATCTCGACTTCCACTTCTTCACCAACGACCTTGGCGGCAATATGATGAACTACGCCAACCTGTTCTGGCTGTTCGGCCACCCCGAGGTATATCTGCTGGTTCTGCCCGCCTATGGCATCTATTCCGAGATCTTCGCGACCTTCTCGGCCAAACGGCTTTACGGCTACACCTCGCTGGTCATTGCAACCATGTCGATTGCAGTACTGTCCTTCACTGTTTGGCTGCATCACTTCTTCACCATGGGCCAGAGTGCACTGATCAATGCAGTATTCGGCATCGCAACTATGCTGATCGCCATCCCGACGGGCGTGAAAGTCTATGATTGGATGGCGACGCTGTGGCGGGGACGCATCCGGTTCTCAGTTCCCATGCTGTATGGTCTCGCCTTCCTTATGCTGTTTGTTATCGGTGGCCTAAGCGGCGTGATCCTAGCCAATCCAACCATTGACTACCAAGTGCATAACACTCTGTTTCTAGTGGCGCATTTCCACAACGTGCTTCTGCCTGGGGTCCTGTTCGGCCTGCTGGCCGCCTATAACTACTGGTTCCCCAAAGCCTTCGGGTTCCGCTTGCATGAAGGCTGGGGCAGGGTAACAGTCGCGCTTTGGACAGTTGGCTTTATGCTGACTTTCATGCCGCTTTACTTTGTCGGCCTGATGGGTATGCCCCGGCGATCCTTCAGCTGGGAGGACCCGAGCTTTCACCCCTACATGATTGTCGCCGTCATCGGTGCGTTGGTCATCACGGCGGCGCTGTTTTCAGTTCTGGTGCAGCTATGGGTCAGCATCCGCAACCGCGATAAAACCCGTGTTCCCGTTGGTGATCCATGGGATGCGCGCACGCTGGAATGGTCTATCCCAGCACCACCGCCACCTTATAACTTCGCCATCATCCCGCAGGTCACTGACCGCGACAACTTCGCTGCCGCTAAGGAACGCGGCGCGGCCTATCCAGCCCCTGATGCCTATGAGGATATCGAGATGCCACGCAACACCGGTATCGGAATTATCCTGTGTGTGGCCAGTGGCATCTGGATGTTTGCATTGGTCTGGTGGATTTGGTGGCTGGCCGCGCTGATGACCGTTGTTATGATCTTGGCCTTCATCCTATGGACCTTCGACACCAGTACCGAAATCACCATCCCGGCAGAAGAAGTCCAGCGCGAACATGAGGCTTGGCTGGCATTGGTACGTAGCGAATCCGCCGTGGACCGCGACCATGAGACAGCCCCGAAAAACCGCGGCCTCGCGCGCCCAGACATGGAGGCGGTGACATGAAACGCGCACCGACCCACAGCTATCCAGGCATCAATCTCGGTGACCGACATGCCAGCGCTCATAAGGCTTCTGAGGTCGTAACTTTCGGCTTCTGGGTCTTTTTGATGAGCGATCTGGTCTATTTCGGCCTGATGTTCGCCATCTATATTACCATGATCGACGCTCAGGCAGGCGGGCCAGGGCCACATGAGCTGTTCGACCTGACCAGCATCTTTGCGCAAACCATGATCCTGCTGACCAGCAGCCTGACCGTTGGATTGGCCATGCTGGCCCTGAAATACAATCTGCCGCGACCACGGATCATCCTGTGGTTTGGGGTGACTCTCTTGCTGGGGATCAGCTTCCTTGTTCTGGAGATTCGGGACTTCATAGCCATGGCTGAAAAGGGCGGCATCCCGCAGCGCAGCGGGTTCCTCTCGGCCTTCTACGGCCTCGTGCCGCTACATGGTCTGCATGTTGCTGCGGGGTGCTTATGGTTGATTGTTCTGGGTATCCAACTGCGGGTTATGGGCATGACCGATGTCGTCAAATCACGTGTGGTCAGGCTGGCGCTGTTCTGGCACTTCCTTGACCTGATCTGGATCGGCATCATCACGATCGTCTATTTCGGAGGGCTAACCTATGGATAAACGCTCTGAAATGCACCGGCGCGAGCGGCGGCGTTACGTGATCGGCTATGGCGGTTCGTTACTGCTGACTTTCGCGATGTTCGGAGTGGCCTATCGCTGGGGGATTGAAACAACCGGTGTTTATCTAACCATTGGCCTGCTTGGGCTCGCTCAGCTGATCTTTCAACTGGTCTATTTCTTACATATCGACCGCAGACGCAGCAGCCGAGAGGATTTGGACCTGATCCTGTTCTCAACTCTTGTCTTATTGATCATCATCCTCGGCACGGTCTGGATTTTGGGCAACCTCGCGGTTCGCATGCACATGCATCCGATGTAGGAAACGTGGCCCGTTCGGCTATCGGATCAGCTCCAACCCCAGCCACAAAGCACCCCAGCACAGAACAAGACTGACCATGATATTGCCAGCCGCCAGTGCAAGCGTGCGTTGGCGGCGCAATTCCAGCGTTTGATAGGCAAAGCTTGAGAATGTTGTGAACCCGCCGCAAAAGCCAAAAACCAGGCGCTTCTGCTCTTCCCCCAACTCAACGGGACCGCCCAAATAGCCGATCCAGAGGCCAAGCAGCAGGCTGCCGATTACATTCACCATAAGGGTCGACAGAGGCAGCGCATGCGTAACCCGCAACGCAAGCCAATGGCGCAACACTGCGCCCAGACCACCACCCAGACCAAACATGGCGTGCAGGTAGAGATCAGTCATTACTGCGCCTTCCTGCATGAAACCGTCGGCCGAGCGCTTCGCCCGCCAAGGCTGCGGCCAGACCGAATGCAATCTCCAGCCCTGCAGCGGCAAGTGCAGTCCAAAACGTGGCTTCGGCCAAACGCTCAAGCTCGGCCACGAAAGAAGAAAAGGTTGAAAGGCCGCCACAAAACCCAACCGCGCCCAGATGTAGAACATGGGCATGAACCCGATGGCGGATCGCGTAGAGCCAGCCCAACACGAAACACGCAAACACATTAATGCCGAAGGTTGCGGTCAGCACAGGCGCGCCAGAGACCTCGAATGCAAACGCCTCTCGCAGTAACGACCCCAGCGCGCCGCCAACAAACACAGAAAAAAACATCAGGGCTTGTTCGTGTAGTCCGCGTTTGGTGTCTGGTCTCGTCAAGTTAGCTGCCTTTTGCTTTGGTATGGTCCGAATACCGCCTGCGAAACGCGGGATCAATCAACGCCTTAACAAGGTTTCACATTCGCGTCCGATTTGATTTCAATGGGCCGAAGGGCTTGCAATCAAAAGCCAAGCTGTTTCACTTTGGCTTCAACACCTTTGGTACATACTTCACCCACGGAGATCAGAAATGGTTGTACGCAGGCTTTATTACTTTCTGAGTTTCGTCTGTCTGCCACTGGTGGCCGTCTGGGGCTTTTTTTGGTCTCCCGCGCATTGGCTTCTAGTTCTGCTGATCCCTTACGCCGTGGTTGGGATGTATGACATGTTGACCACCAAGCACAACGTGCTGAACAACTACCCCGTGCTGGGGCATTTCCGCTATATGCTGGAATTTGTCAGCCCCGAAATCCGCCAATATTTCGTCGAAACAAACGAAAGCGGGCGGCCGTACAATCGGATCATTCGCAGCCTTGTCTATTCACGTGCCAAGGGCCAGGTCGACACACAGGCGTTTGGCACTCAATACGACATCACGACCGTAGGTTACCATCGCTCCAATCACTCTCTGGCCCCAAAAGAAGTGGACAAGAGCGAAGAAAGGGTGATGCTGGGCGGCCCGCAATGCGAAAAGCCGTATAGCGCATCGCGCTTGAATGTTTCGGCCATGAGCTTCGGTGCTCTCAGCGCCAATGCGATCCGGGCGTTGAACGGCGGAGCCAAGGACGGCGGTTTTGCGCATAACACGGGTGAGGGTGGATTGTCGCCGCATCACCTCGCCGAGGGTGGAGATATTATCTGGCAGATCGGTACAGGCTATTTTGGCTGTCGTACACCCGACGGAGGCTTTGACAAAGACTTGTTCGCCGAAAAGGCCAAGAAGGAAGTTGTCAAAGCAATAGAGATTAAGCTGTCTCAGGGCGCGAAGCCCTCGCATGGCGGCGTTTTGCCCGCCGCAAAAGTCGACAAAGAGATCGCCGAAATCCGTGGCGTGCCCGAGCATCAGGATGTGATCTCACCACCCATTCATTCGGCTTTCGACGGTCCAACCGGGTTGATGGAGTTTGTGCAACACTTGCGCGAAATGTCAGGTGGTAAGCCCATTGGATTCAAACTGTGCATCGGCCACCCATCCGAATTCATGGCGATCTGCAAAGCAATGCTGGAAACTGGTATTCTGCCAGACTTCATTACCATCGATGGGGCTGAAGGAGGGACTGGCGCCGCCCCGGTCGAGTTCACCAACCGCTTGGGCTTACCCGTAAATGAGGCAGTGGTCTTCGTGAATAACTGCCTTCTAGGGGTTGGGCTACGTGACAAAATACGGATCATCTGCTCGGGCAAAGTCGCCACTGGTTATGACATGGTCGAGAAATTCGCCCTTGGTGCGGATATATGCAATGCGGCCCGTGCGATGATGTTTGCGGTTGGCTGTATTCAGGCCTTGCATTGCAACACCAACCGATGCCCGTCAGGCGTAGCCACCCAGGACCCGATCCGGGGCAGGGCGGTCAACGTGCCGCAAAAACGCCAGCGGGTGCACCGGTATCACGATGCCACACTCGAAAGCTTCCGGGAACTGCTGGGCGCAATGGGCAAAGCCACAGTCGCGGACCTGCACCCCGGCGATATCCGCCGTCGCATGGCAGATGAGACCGAGCGTTCTTATGCCGAAATCTATACTTTCGTCGAAGAAGGCGCGCTATTGGCTGGCACGGCACCGGATAACTACACAACAGAATGGGATCGCGCGTCAGCTGCGCATTTCTAGTGGCATCAGTTGATCGTTGATCTGGGCTGACTATTGGCGTGCGTATTGATCCGGCGCACGCTCCATTCCACGGAATCCCGCATTGCTCGACCCAGGGCAAGGTCAAACGCATTGATCAGATCCGGTGTCTGATCGCTGGCTGAAACCACGTTTTCCTGGAATGAGCTAGAGGCGATGATCTTGTCCTCGTAAGCATCGACAATTTTGATGTTCATCCGAACGTCAACGCGCACGGTTTTTGAGTTTTCAGTCTCAGCTGTTACGATGCCCTGAAACTCACGCAAATCCGGCACGATGATATAGTCTGCGCGCAGGCCTACGGTCGACCGCCCGACTGCGGCCACCTTGCCTGAGTTCTCATAGCTTTCGACCAACAGAGCCTGTACAATCAGCGGTGCGCGATCCACCCACCGGGCGCGAGGCAGATACTGAACCTGTAGCGGTGTCGGCTGAACTGCGATCTGGTCGGTGTTCACCGCGGCGGTTGCTGTGGGTTCTTCAACGACGATCTGCATCTGGATACGCGGCAACGTAGACGCAAACGTACTTTTGGGGGTCAAAAGATACAGGTCATTGGGTTTGGATGCTTGCTTCAACGTACCCAATCCCGCGCAGCCACCAAGGGCCACCGCCATCAGAGTAATAAAGAAAGGCCTGATCATTGACGGAACTCCGATGCTTGGGTGCCCAACAAAAAGCGTGCCGGGTCGCGCTCAACCTTGTCGACAAGGCGGTCTAGGCTGATAACCAGGCGCTGAGATTCTTCAACAAAGCGTACGAATTGCGGCAAACCGACCCGCAGGAAATCCGAAAGCTGGCGACGATTGTCTCGGACAATGCCGTCGATGGTTCCAAGCAGTTCTTTCGCTGAGTTCGACGCGCTTAGCACATCATCCGAAATCTGGTCGATCTTGACGGTGATGCGCGAGACCGTTTTGGTCACCTGATTGGCGGCGCGGCTGATATCCTGTGCAACCGGGCCGACTTGCGTTTCGATGATACGGTTGGCCGAGTCAAAGGCACGCTCGGCCGAGGCCAAAACCCCTTTGGTTGAATCCATCGCAGCGGTGATCGAACCCAACGTCGTATTGGCATTCACAACCGTTTCGGTAATCACGCCCAGTGACACGCTGGCTTCTTCCGACAACCGCGTCAGATGATCCGCAAGGTTCGACCCACGCTGTATAAACGGGCGCACATCTTCTTCGATGGTCCGGTTCGTGGTTGCCAATGTCACCTTCGCCTCTTCCAGCGCTTCTCTGGCGGTGTCGGACGCTGATTTGACGGATTTCAATGTCTCACTACCCGTCTGCAACGTGGATTCCGCAGCGCTGATCAACGGGTCCAGCTTTGTGGTAAAATCTCCGATTTGCTTGGCGGCCTCTCCGATATTGCCTGAGATGGATTCAAAATCCGACAGCGTCTTGTCCAATCGGCCAGTGGCCGACGCGAGGTTAGCCAGAATGTCGGAAACCGCTTTCTGGTTCTTTTCGTCTACAACGGCATTCAATTCCTTCAAAAGGCTGACTGCCTCGTCCAGAACTTTGGGGGCTCCTTCGAACAGGGATTGAATGGTACTGCGTTTGCTTTTGATCACACTGTCATTGGGTAACCGCTCAGCCGTGCTGGACCCGCCGGTCAATTCCACGTAGCCAACGCCGGTCACGCCCAGAGACTGCAGCTGAGCGATGGTTTCCTTTGTGACAGGGATGTCGGCGTCGACCTCAATCCGGACCCGAACTTTCGATGGATCATCTTCATCAAGATTCAACGAGATCACTTGCCCGACCGGAAGGCCATTATAGCTGACACCACCCGCCGCAGACAGGCCCGAAACGTTGTCGAACAACACGTCATAATAGGCGTACTGGCGGGTCACTTCGAACTTCGCTAGCCAAAGAAAAAAGCCAAAAGCACCCAATATCCCCGCGAGAGTGAACGCGCCGATCAGAATGTAATTCGCTCGGGTTTCCATCGCCTCTACCTGTCCTGCCCTTTATCCTGCGCCGCGCGGGCGCGGGGACCTGTGAAATACTCCTGCACCCAAGGATGATCGACCTTGGTCATCTCTTCTATCGGACCTTCAACCAGCACGCGCTTTTCTGCAAGCACAGCGATCCGGTCGCAAATCGCATAAAGACTATCCAAATCATGGGTCACCATGAAAACGGTCAATCCCAGCGCCTGCTGCAATTCGCGGATCAGATCATCATAGGCGGCGGCTCCGATTGGGTCCAACCCAGCTGTAGGTTCGTCCAGAAACACAATTTCGGGATCCAGCGCCAAGGCACGCGCCAACGCTGCCCGTTTGCGCATGCCACCTGACAATTCCGATGGGAACTTACCGCAACTTAACTGCGGCAACCCCACAAGACTGATCTTGAGGCCACCCAGCGACTCCATCAGTTTTTCGCTGATCCCCGTATGCTCGCGCAGCGGGGCCATCACGTTCTGCAAGACGGTCAGAGATGAAAACAGCGCTCCATCCTGAAACGCCACGCCCCAATGGCGTTCAATGCGCCGGCGATCCTGTTCTGGGCCGTTCAAGACATCAACGCCCAGAACCTCGATACTGCCAGCGGCGGGTTTGTTCAGACCCACGATAGTCCGCAATAATACAGATTTGCCGGTACCCGAGCCGCCAACAATGCCCAGAACCTCGCCGCGCCAAACGTCGAGGTTCAGATCGTCATGAACAACCTGAGGGCCAAACTGATTGCGCAATCCGCGCACGCGGATCACGGCATCTCGCTGCGTGTCTGCCGGGGTTGATTGATGCTGCACCGTACCGTCCATCTCAGATCCCCAACTGCGAGAAGAAGATCGAGAACAGGGCGTCAATAGCGATTACCATGAAGATCGATTGCACCACCGATGCGGTCGTGCGCTGCCCGACGCTCTGGGCCGATCCTTTGACCTGCATCGCCTGCCAACAGGCTATCACACCAATGACCAAAGCAAAGAACGGCGCTTTGATCAGGCCAATGGCCAGTTGCCAGACCCCCGTGCTTTCGTTCAGGCGGGTGAGGAACATGCCCGGGCTGATGCCCAGATCAATCCAGCTCATCAACGCGCCGCCGAACAACCCGGCCATATCTGCAACAAAGCCCAGAATGGGCAGCATGATGAGCAGGGCCAAAACACGCGGGATCACCAAAACTTCAATCGGGTCCAGGCCAAGGGTGCGCATGGCGTCAATCTCTTCCTGCACCTTCATCGAACCGATTGAGGCGGTAAAGGCCGATCCGGACCGACCCGCAACGATGATCGCGGTCAGCAGAATACCCAGTTCACGCAGGATCGAGATCGAGATCAGCTCGACCACAAAAATCTCGGCCCCGAACTGTTTCAACTGCGTGGCCCCCTGAAAGGCCAGCACAACGCCGATTAGGAATCCCATCAGCGCCACAATCGGTAACGCCTTGAAGCCGGTTTCCTCCATATGCGTTACAAGCGCGGCGCGTCGTAGCCTCCAGGGCATAACGACGGTTCGGGCCAGACGGTGCAGGGTCAGCCCCAGGAACCCAAGGATCGACATTGTGTCCTGCCACGCCCCATATGTGCCGCGACCCACACTTTCGACCCAATCTGTAAAGGTTCTGGGCGGATCCAGCCGACCGGGCTGTTCGGGGATGCTATGCGACACAGTATCAATCAAGGCGGCATGCGCAGGTTTGAGGCCCAGAAACTGGAGCTGCGCGCCCTGAGCGGTGAACCGCTGTGACAGGTCAGCCACGAGCCACGCGCCGCTGGTATCCAGCGCTTCCATCTCGGTCAGGTCGAACGTCACATCGCCGCCGACGGGCTGAATTGCGCTAAAGCCGCGCTCAACTTGTTCCACCGACTGCGTGAGCATTGCGCCTGAGATATGCACAACCGTGCGGTCGCTTTCCTGCGAGGACGATATCTGAGGCGGAGTCATGCCTGCATGTGACGGAAAAAGCAGATCGGCTGCAACGGGTTTGTGTATTTGCGCCTTGATTTGACCGGTCGGAATGGCACCCGTGTGACACTGGTTAGCGCCAATGGGCGAATTTCCCGAAGGTGAGTGACCTAATTCACTTGTTTCAACCAAAGGTAATGGTATCTTTATGGACGTAATTGTTTGTTGTTATTCGGTTGTGTTTCATGTCTGACCATCAAGCCAATGTTGACGTCGAAATCGGGTCTGAACGAGGGTTCGGTTTTGTCTTCACGGCAGTCTTTCTTATAATCGCACTCTGGCCCCTTTGGGGTGGCGGTTCTGTGCGGTGGATACCCCTTGCAATCGCGGGGGCCATTCTTGCGGCAACTTTCCTTGCGCCGCAGGTTCTGACCAAGCCCAATCGGCTTTGGTTCAAGTTTGGAATGTTGCTGGGATCCATTGTGGCGCCCATCGTCATGTTTCTGGTTTTCATCACGACATTCGTGCCCTTCGGACTGGTGGCGCGCCTGTTGGGAAAAGACCTTTTGTCTGAGAAATTAGACAGTTCCGCAGAAAGCTATTGGGTTGTTCGCAAGGATCAGCCGGGCAGCATGAAACAACAGTTTTAAAGAAGGGAGTACCAGACGTGACATTCGTTTCCGAGCTCTGGTCATTTATGAGGGTCAGAAAAAAGTTCTGGCTACTGCCCATCCTTGTGGTGTTGGGCATCTTTGGTGGCCTGATCGTTCTCAGCCAAGGTTCGGCAATCGCGCCGTTCATCTATACGCTGTTCTGATCACATGACTTACATTTTGGGCATTTCCGCGCTGTATCATGACAGCGCAGCAGCACTGCTGTGCGACGGCAAGATCATTGCCGCCGCGCAGGAAGAACGTTTTACCCGCAAGAAACACGACCCCGGATTCCCGGAAAAGGCGATTGAATACGTTCTGGCCGAATCAGGGATCACCCTGGCGGACGTGGACAATGTTGTCTTCTATGACAAACCGTTTCTAAAATTCGAACGCCTGATCGAGACCTACATCGCCGTTGCTCCACGCGGTTTCAATTCGTTCCGAATGGCGATGCCGGTCTGGCTGCGGGAAAAGCTGTTTCTGAAGGATTTGCTGAACAAACAGCTTCGTAGGATCGATCCCGATTTCACCGTCGACAAGATTTTGTTTTCGGAACACCACGTCAGCCATGCCGCCAGCGCTTATTATCCCTCGCCCTTCGACGAAGCGATTGTTCTAACCGTGGATGGTGTTGGCGAATGGGCCACCACAACCGTCGGGATTGGACGCGGCAACGAACTGACGATGGTGAAAGAGCTGCACTTCCCACACTCGCTGGGGCTGCTTTATTCTGCTCTCACCTACTATACCGGTTTCAAGGTCAATTCCGGTGAGTACAAGGTCATGGGTTTGGCACCTTATGGCGTGCCGCAATTCAAGGACCTGATCCTTGAACATCTGGTCGACCTGAAAGAGGACGGCTCATTCCGCCTCAATCAGAAGTATTTCAACTATACAGCCGGTCTGACCATGACCAACAAAGCGCTGGAGGACCTGTTCGGCCATCCCGTGCGCAAACCTGAAACCGATCAGCTGACACAGTTCCATATGGACATCGCCGCATCCGTGCAGGCCGTGACCGAAGAAATCATGCTGCGCATCACCCGCAATCTGGCGCAAGAACACGGCATCCGTAATCTGTGCATGGCGGGCGGCGTAGCACTGAACTGCGTGGCCAATGGCAAAATCCTGCGCGATGGTGCGTTTGACAATGTCTGGGTGCAGCCTGCTGCCGGTGATGCAGGCGGGGCACTGGGGGCGGCCTATGCCGCCTGGCACCAGGAGCTGGGCAATCCGCGTCAGGTCACCCCTGGCGATCAGATGCAGGGGTCATATCTTGGCCCGCGTTACGAAGATGGCGCAATCGCCGATGAACTGACCCGTGTCGGAGCCAAATTCACCACTTACGAAAACGGTGAGTTGGTTAACCAAACCGCGCAGGCATTGGCGGACGGTAAGGCTGTTGGTTGGTTCCAAGGCCGGATGGAGTTTGGACCACGCGCCTTGGGCGCGCGCTCAATCCTAGGCGATCCACGATCCGAGTCGATGCAGAAGACCTTGAACCTGAAGGTCAAATACCGCGAAAGCTTCCGCCCATTTGCACCATCTGTTCTGCGCGAAGACGTAGCCGACTGGTTCGAGCTGGATGGCGACAGCCCCTATATGCTGATCGTGGCCGATGTTCAGGACAAAATCCGCCGCAAGATGACGGATGAGGAAAATGCCCTGTTTGGCATCGACAAGCTGAACGTCAAACGGTCGGATATTCCGGCTGTGACGCACGTGGACTATTCTGCCCGTATCCAAACAGTGCATGAAGACACGAACCCGGCCTATCACGCGCTGATCTCGAAGTTCAAAGACCTGACCGGATGCTCGCTGGTGGTGAACACCTCGTTCAACGTGCGGGGTGAGCCAATTGTCTGCACGCCCACGGATGCGTTCCGCTGTTTCATGGGCACCGATATCGAGGTCCTGTCGATCGGCAACTGCCTGTTGCGCAAAGAAGATCAGGACCCCGCGCTCAAGGAAAACTACGAGACCAAGTACGAACTGGACTAAACCCTTGCGAGGGTAGCCGTTCCGCGACACAGTCCGCACCTGAAACTCGGGTGCGGATTCGGAGTGCGCGACATGGGCCAAGCCGGAAAAGTTTTATTCATTATCATCGATCAGCTACGGGCAGATTGCTTGTTCGGCGCGTTGGCAGATCATGTTGATCTACCGCATCTGCGCGCTTTCATGGACGAATCTGTGACGTTCAAACGTCACTACTCTGTGACAAATCCCTGCGGCCCATCACGCGCTTCGTTGCTCACCGGGCAATACGCGATGAACCACCGATCTGTCCGCAATGGCACGCCATTGCGCCATGACATTCCCAACATCGCCACCGAGATGCGCAAAGCAGGCTATATGCCAATGCTGTTCGGCTACACCGACACCTCGGCAGACCCGCGTGTTCACGATGTGAATGACCCGGTGCTAAAATCCTATGAGCAATCAATGGATGGATTTCTTGAGATCGTTGAGATGCGGCTGGAAGAATCCTATCCCTGGCGCGCGCATCTGATGAAACAGGGCTATGCGTTCGACACCTATATGGATGTCTGTAAACCGGTTTCACCCTCTGGGGAGGCGCCAAAGCTGAATGACCCAGCGCTCTATCGCGCTGAGGACAGCGACACTGCCTTTCTGACCGACGCGTTTCTCGACGGCATCGCGCCTTACCAAGATCAGAACTGGTTTGCGCATCTGACCTATATCCGCCCGCATCCACCGCTTGTTGCACCGGCACCCTACAATCGGATGTATGACCCCGTCACTTTGCCTTTGCCGCGGCGATTGGGGACACCCGAGGCCGAAAAAGCGCAGCACCCGTTTTTTGATCCGAACCTCGACCTCTACAAAGCAGTTGATTTTGTTCACGGTTTCGATGAGGTCGAGTCGACAGACGAGAATATTCAGATCCTGCGCTCGATCTATTTTGGGTTGGCGACCGAGGTCGACCATCACATTGGCCGCGTCGTTCAGTATCTGAAAGACAGCGGGCAATATGACGACACTCTGATCGTTATCACCGCCGATCATGGTGAGATGCTGGGCGACCGTCACAGTTGGGGCAAGATGACTGTCTATGATGCGGCGTATCATACGCCGCTGATGATCCGGATGCCCGGCAATCAGGCGCAGGCTGGGGCCGAAATCACCGTGCCAACGGAATCCATCGACATCACACCAACGATCCTGCATTGGGCTGGGCAATCGATCCCAAATGAGATGGACGGCCGGTCTCTGACCCCCCTGTTGCAAGGCGAAGTGCCCAAAGATTGGAGGGGTTACTCATTCAGCGAACTGGATTTTGCTGAGCCGGAAAACCCGACCCTATGGCAACAACGTCTTGGCACCAAAAACAGCGAGTCCTGTCTGGGTATCCTGCGCGATGACCGCTTTACCCTGGTTGAATTTGCCGCCGATTTGCCGCCGCTTTTGTTCGATCATCAAGGGAAAGGTGAATTCGAGAACGTCGCAGAAAATCCCACCTATGCGGCTGACCTTGCGCGCCTTTGTAGGCAGATGTTGCGCCATCGGATGCGGAACATGGACCACACACTGTCACTGCATTCCAATACGCCCGATGGGCCCAAGATGCGCATGCGGCATTGATCCCCTCTACACCTGCTGGTCGTCAGGTGCTACGGGTAGAATAGGGGAGGGTGAATTTGCGCATCACCGAACAACGGATCAAGGCGATGACAACCGCCGGGCTGAACCTGATCGGCCAGGCGCTTTCCATCTATGACAGCCAGTTGCGCCTGGTCCTTAGCAACCGACGGTTTCAAGAAATGTTTGACCTTCCCGATGCACTGGTGCAACCCGGCGCGTTGTTTCGGGACACGATCCACTTTCTGGCGAGCCGTGGAGAGTACGGTGACGAGGGAAGTGTCGATGACATGGTCGAAGTGCGTGTCGAACAGGCGCTGGCGTTCGAGCCGCATTACATGGAGCGCGAGCGTGCAAATGGTCAGGTGATCTCGATCGAAGGCGCACCGCTGCCTCAGGGTGGTTGGGTGGCAGTCTATACAGACATAACCAGCGCAAAACGCGCCGAAAACCTGCTGCGCGCGCGGTCCGAGGAATTGTCAGGCCAGCTGCTTACCCATGCCGAAGAGCTTTCGGCCACCAACCGGAAACTGGCAGCAACCATCACCGCGCTGGAAGAAGCCAAGCGCGAGCTGACCGAGATCGAAGCCCGGACTCGTCTGACGACCGAGATGATGCCGGCCCATATCGCGCATCTGAACAGCGAGGGGCGATATGATTACTCGAACCGGCGGCTCAGTTCTGTCATGCCGGGGCGGCCATCCGAGATTTTGGGCCTTCACATATCTGAAGCGCTTGGGGCAAACGCCTTTGCCCGGGTCAGTGCTCACCTGCAAAATGCCTACAACGGCAAAACATCGGTGTTCGAGTTCACCGAAGATCAAGACTCGCGCCGCATCCGCGTGTCTTTCACACCTGACGGGGCAGGGGGCGTTTATGTGATGTCGGTAGATATCACCGAAGAAACCCAAGCCCGTGTCGCCCTGCAACAAACCCGCCGCCGTGAAATGGCTGCACAGATGACAAATGGCCTAGCGCATGATTTTTCCAACCTGCTGACAATCATCCTGGGCATGCAATCCCAGCTCGACAAGATGGCGTTGCCAGAAGACGCACATGCGCTGATCGCCGCAACCCAAAAAACAGCGCGGCGTGGTGGTCAGTTGTTGAACCGGATTGCGGATATGACCGGCCATCGCACACCTCAGCCGAAAGCCACCGATCTGCGCCGCTTGCTCGAGGATTTGCGGATAGTGGCCACCCCGTCTTTGCCGCGTGGCGTTGGGCTGTCTGTTGTGAATACTTTGCCGGATCAGGCGCTTATGCTCGATCCAGGGATGCTTCAAGATGCGCTGCTGAACCTTGTTCTGAACGCGCGTGATGCTTGTGGCACAACCGGGCAGGTGACGATCAGCGCACATGCAATCGGCGATATCTGGATCGAAATCACAGTTTCCGATACCGGTTCCGGCTTTTCGTCTGAGGCACTGGAGAAAGCTTTGAACCCCTTTTTCACAACGAAAGGCAGTGATGGATCGGGGCTTGGTTTGCCAATGGTTTATGACACCGTAAAGCTGGCGGGCGGTGACCTGAACCTGCGCAATACGCCCTCAGGCGCATCGGTGATTTTGCGCTTGCCCTACCGCCCAGCACCCCCCGCGCAAGAGGGGCTTGTGCTATTGGTGGAAGACAGTGACGATCTGCGCGGCCAATTCCGGGACATGCTGATCGACCTTGGCTTTTCTGTGATTGAGGCGACCTCGACAGATGAGGCACTGGCTCTGACCGAGAACGTTGAAGGTATTGTCATGGTGCTGTCCGACATTCGACTTGAGGGCACAGCAACCGGGCTTGATCTGTTATCGCAACTCAAATCTCGCTTGCCCTGCATACTCATGACATCATTACCAAATACCGATCCTCTGCACCGACAGGCATTGGCCATGGCGCCTGTGCTGAGCAAACCCTTTTCCAAGGCACAGTTGTCCGCCCTTGTCCGAACTGAGGCCGCCTGATGACCCAGCCATTGGTAACGATATTGGATGATGAACCCGAGATTCGGCATATCCTGACTGATGCTTTGGAAGAGGCTGGGTTTCGAACCCAAAGCTATTCCCGGGCCCGCGAGTTCGAGGCCGCACTAAACCAGATCACACCTGACGTCTGCTTGGTGGATTTATCCCTGCCGGATACGGATGGCCTGGCCCTGGTACACCGATTGGCGCTGGAACAAGGTGCGGCCGTGATCATTGTGTCGGGCCGCGCGCAAGTTCAGGATCGCGTGACCGGGCTGGAATTGGGAGCGGATGACTACATCACCAAACCCTTTGATCCAACCGAGGTTGTGGCGCGTATTCGCGCGCGGTTACGCGCACCGCGCGGTCAAACCTCGAACACCAATCTCGCCGAGTTCAACGGGTGGACAGCATATTTTGATCGGTATCTTCTGAAGGACCAATCCGGGGCTGAAACACCGTTCAGCCACGCCGAAGGCGAGGTTTTGCGCCTATTTCTGGAAAGCCCCAAACGCCTGATCAGCCGTGCACAAATGCAGGACTCCCTGGGTGGCGCGGCCGGGGACAGCTTCGACCGCGCCATGGATGTGCGTATCTCAAGGCTACGAACCAAGCTTGGTGAAGACCCCAAGAACCCGCGCTTGATCAAGACGATATACGGGGCGGGCTATATCTTTCTCGGCGATGTCGCTTGGAAATAGGCTGCGTACTGGTTGGCAGATCGTGTAGTCCCCGCTACTCTCGTAAGGCCTGGTCTTTGATCTTCACAACGGGCTGCAAGATATAGTCCAGCACCGATTTCTTACCGGATAAAATATCCACCTCTGCGATCATGCCTGGAATGATTTCAACGGCAATTCCTTGCCCGTCGAGCATGGTATTACTGGTGCGTATCTCAACGACGAATACCTCTTCATCATTTCTTTCGGACCGGGTGATGGTATCTGCGCCTATGCGCCGGATTTCACCGTCCAATCCACCATAGCGAGCAAAGTCGTAGGCTGTGATCTTCACTTTTACCGGCTGGCCCGCACGCAAGAAGGCGATATCCTCGGGTTTGACATAAGCTTCGACCAGCAAGCTGTCGTCTAGTGGCACAATTTCAATCAGGTCTTCGCCACTTCGGGCCAGCCCGCCAATTGTTGTCCGGTGTATTCGATTCACTATTCCCCGGACCGGCGATTTTACCTGCGCGCGCAGGGCGCGGTCGCGCAAAGCGGGCAGGGCAGGCTCAAGTGCCGCAAGCTCGGCGGTCGCAAGGGCCAAATCCGTCAACGCTGCGGTCCGAAAGCGGCTGCGTGTGGCTTTTATCCGGTCATCGATTTCCTCAAGGCCCGTCTTTAAGCGGTTGGTCACGGCCTCGGCACGTACCTTGTGGCCTTGCCACTCAGCCTCGCTACGGCGCAATGCCAACAGTGTGGTCGCGGGTTCCATGCGCTGTTCAACCAACGGAGCCATAATGGCCCGCTCTTCAGCCAACACCTTCAGAGTTTCATCAGCGGTAACCTGATCAACCAAGCCCTCTTCATATTCCCGCTGCCGTTGCTGTCTCTGCCGCTCCAGAATGGCAATTTCGGCGCTCAGTTCAGCTTGCCGCCCCTGATAGAGCGCAGTTTCCGAACGCACGACATTTGGCGCGCCTTTGATCAGAGTTGTGTCAAAGCTCAGCTCCGTTCCATCAATTTCAGCCTGCAAGCGCTGAGCGCGCGACATGAGACCGTAGGCCCTTTGTTGTTCCTGGCTCAATTGGCTGTCAATCTGGGTGGTATCCAGCTCCATCAACACAGCACCCTGATCAACCAACTCACCCTCGCGCACATGCAAAACCTGCAAAACTCCAGGTTCCGTCGCTTCGATCACCTGCACATCCCCCGACGGCACAATCCGGCCTTCCACGCGGGTGACATCATCCAGTTCTGTAAGGTAGGCCCAAGCACCCGCGCTTAACAAACAGGCCAATATAACAAACAACAACAGCGAACCTTGCAGCGGTGCCCGCCCCTGCATCTCACGCGCAAGTTGGCTCAGATCAGGATGCCGCGACATTCAGATGCCTTCCTGATCTGCGCGCGTGTTGGGTCAACAGGCTTTTGGGGCCATCCGCACCAATCTTCCCGCCTTCGATTACAATCACACGATCGACCAGTTCCAACAGGCTGGTTCTATGGGTCACCACCACGACCGTGGTGTCTGTCGTTGCCTCTTTCAAACGCCGGATCACCTGCGCTTCGGTTTTGACATCCATCGCGCTGGTTGGCTCATCCAGCAATAAAACCGGAGGCCGACCAATCAGGGCCCGCGCCAACGCTATCGCCTGTTTTTGACCACCCGACAGCCCTTCGCCTCGTTCAGCCAATTGTTGATCGTAGCCACTGGGATGTCGGGCAACAAAATCTTCAACGCCTGCGGCGCGCCCAGCCTCAATCAGATCTTCGTCGCGTGGCCTTATCGCACCGCTGACGATATTATCCCGAACAGACCCCGAGAACAGCCAGATATCCTGTAGCACTGAGCCGATATTGCGCCGCAGATCGCCCGGATCAATCTGACGAATATCCAGCCCATCCAGCATGACCGACCCGACCCGCGGCGAATAGAGCCCCAACAACAGCCGCGCGATTGTGCTTTTGCCCGAACCGATTTGACCCAGGATTGCCACCTTTTCACCCGGTTTGATCGTAAAAGATACACCGTTCAGAGTGTCTTCATTCTGATCTGGATAGGCGAAATGCACATTGCTGAAGGAAATGGCCCCTTTGAAACCCGTCCTCGTGATCCAGCTTCGGCCTTCAGGACGCTCACTTTCAGCCTGCATCAGATTATTTAGATTGCGATAGGCGCTACGTGCCTGATTGACGCGGGTCAGGGTTTGGGCCAGCTGTCCCAACGGGGCTAAAGCACGCCCCGTCAGCATGACCGAAGCCACAAGCGCACCCATGCTGGCCTGACCTTCGGTGATCAGAAACACACCATAGAATACAATCAGAACCTGCGCTGCCTGCTGCGTAAAGCCTGTCAAATTCAAGGCAAACTGGGTCACGGCGCGACTGCGCGCTCCATGGGCGGATTGTCGTTCGATCGCCTGCTCCCACCGATTGCGCATTTGTCGACCGGCAGAGGTTGTTTTGATCGTCTCGAGGCCCGAAACCGCCTCAACCAACACCGATTGTTTGGATTGACCATCCGCCAGGCTTTTCTCGGCCATACGCGACAGGATCGGCTGAACCACAAGACCAGCCAGCAAAACAACCGGTACAGCAAGCGCCGGGACCAGAGCCAAATCGCCGCCGACCAGATAAATCACGAAGATGAACAGCGCGATAAAAGGTAAATCAACGACAGCGACCAATGTTGCCGAGGTAAAGAACTCTCGGAGGGTTTCAAATTCACGTACCGTGCTGGTCATCGCCCCGGTCGAGCCGGTGCGCGATTTCATCTGAATATTCAACAACTGATCGAAGATACGGCGCCCCATGAACATATCAGCGTTTTGGCCCGCGCGATCGATAAAGCCAGCCCTCAAAAGCTTGAGTATAAAATCGAAGACAAGAGCGATACCAACGCCAAAAGTCAGAGCGATTAACGACTCGGTTGCTTCGTTCGGAAGGACGCGGTCATAAACCACCATGATGAACACGGATGTCACAAGGCCCAGCAGGTTGGCAAGCGCGGCGGCCAGGGCCACTTGGACATAGGACCAGCGGTTGGCAGATAGCGCAGACCAAAACCAGTGGCCGCTTCGAATTTGTCCACCATTGGTCACTTCGGCCTTATGATCTCGGCGAAACAGGATCGCAAAGCCCGCATAGACGTCGCTGAGTTCTGATTCAGATATCTCGCAGAGGCCACTGCCGATCTCGGGGTCAAAGATCAACATCTCCCCATTGAGCGCCCGGCCGTGATAGGTGACGGCCTTATTACCATCCAGCAAAAGCATCCCGGGAACCAGAGCATCGTCAAAGTCTTTCAAGGGCCGTGCGCCATATCCGGCCTGCAACCCTATGTTTTGCGCCAACGCAAGAATGTCCCGAACGGTCAAATCTCCATCCACACCCGACTGAGCAGCCTGCAAAGCGGCGAGCGTAACTGGCCGTTCAAGGCTGCTGGCGATGTTCAAAAAACAGGCTTCATAGGCCGAGATTTGAATATCGGAAGCTGGGGAACCTGCCGTCATTGCTGGGCGCTCCAGGTGCCGACCGACAAGCCAAGCAGATCAAGGATATCACCTGTCAGACTCAATGCGGCATAGTTGGTCAGAAAGAAGCTCTGTTCAGCCAAGATTAACCTCTCCTGCGCATTCACAAAGTCCCGTTGAGCGTCCAGAATTTCAATCAGGCTGCGCCGCCCGATAGTAAATTGTGCACGAGCGGCTTCGACACTTTCAGCGTTGGCCTGCACAGCCAATTTTGCAGCCCGAAGTCTTTCAGCACCGGCTTTTTGATCAGAACGGATAAACCCAAGCTCTCGAGTTATTTCGCGGATTAGCGCCTCGCGGGAGAATTGGGCGTCCTTCACCCGCGCGTGCGCAGCGGCGATTGCCGCACGTCTTTGGCCAGTGCTATCAAGCTCGTAGTTGAACGAAAGATCTACACCGAAATTGGCATCTCGATCGGTATCTTGATTGGCGAAAGCCGCCACTCGGATATCAGGCTGCTTGCGGGCCTGAGCTGCGCTCCATTCAGCCTTTGCAGCCACCAGGCTTGCATCAGCGCGACGCACCTGAGGGCTGCTCAAGACGATTTGGGTATCACTTCGGGTCAGGTTCGGAGCGGGGATTGGTTGCGGAAGGGCGTCTGGCGCGGAATCAAACACTTCGCGATAGCGCGCTTCGGCGCGATCGACCTGCGCAATCGAATCGGCATAACGGGTTTGGGCATCCGCCATGCGTGAGCGTGCAGTCAGCAGATCGGCATTAGAGCCAGCCCCACTAGCAGTTCGATCCGATATCTGCCGTACCAGCTTTTCATGCGCTGATACGTTTTGTGCGTTGATCCCTTGGATCTTGCGTCTGTCCAACACAACGACATAAGCTTCGATCGCGGAAAAAGCAGTTGCAGCCGCAGTCTGCAATTGATCCCCTCGGCTTTCGTAAACACGGGCTTCGGCGGCAGCCAGCTCGCCTGATGCCGCACCGCCATCATAGACCAGTTGCGAAACGCGAAGGTAGGGCGACACATCTGAGACATCGGAGTCTACGCGCTCAGACCGGGCGTTGATGCCCAGTGTGACCTTCGGCAGAAAAGCGCCTTTGGCGGCATCCTGTTCTGCCGCTGCGGCCTCCAATCTTGTTTCACTCTGAGCAAGGCTCGGACTTGTTTCAACAGCCTGACGGATCTTGCGGCCGAATGCACTTTGGGTCAGCGTTTGAGCGGGCGGCGTTGCGCCGGCACCAGCTGTTCCACTGGAAAATGAAACCTGGATTCCGGACAACCCGGGCGGTTGCTGACACCCTGAAACCAGGGGCGCGAACACCAACATGCATGCGAAAGCCTTAAGCATATGCATAAGCGCCCCCTTGCTTATCATAGTTGAATGGCAACTCTTCGAACTGCGCGTTCACGACAGCATCCAGAAACCCGGAGACCTCAGATGAGGTTTGGAGCTGCGATCTCTCGATCAATTGATGCTGTACTTGTGTCAACCACTGCACGTGCGACAGTGAAACCTGATGCGCATGAATTAGGCGCATAGCTCGGCTATTGGTCAAAAGCGCCCGGTGAGTGGACCGCAGACCATGTATCGCCTGAAGGTGAATGCCAAAAAGACCATGCGGGCCATCAGCCTTCAAAACCTCGCTCAGCGGCGAGAGTAGATTCAAATCACGGATCAGGCGACACAGCTCTAACGTTTCATGCTCAGCTGTGGCGCGCTGAAAGAGAAACGATTTTACTTTGATGAGATCGCAGTTCAGCCTCTTTGCATCATCAAAGAAACGAACATCATCGGGGTTATCGGTGACCAGCCCCATGGTTTCATCAACAAGCAAATGAAACTGTTGCTCTGAGGTTGAAAAGGCAGGACCCGCACCGAAAGGCGGGCATCGTAGCGCAGTTGGTAAATATCGCGCCAACCAAGTGCCATTTGCGGCGACAAAAGGAGTGGTGGAATCGACCTGCATCGACAACAGAGCAACGGGTTGGCAACCCACCGGGGTCATTCGGAAAGCGATCGGAAACATGGCGGCAACCTGCAGGATTTCCGCTTCTACAACAGTGCACTCCGTCAGATGTCGAGCAAACTCGTAAGATGTGAACCGCCGCCAAAAGCGATGTCCATGCCGTTCGAAAGTGACCGGAGTCAGGCCGTTATGTAGCATAGCGTTCCCCTCACGCTGTCTAATTAAAAAGTCGAATCCAAATGCATGACTGCGAGGCGGGTTACGCCGTCGCACCTGTTGGATCGGTATGCAGGATGTTGTCGGTGGATAGCGCGCTTAGATCATTAAGCCCGTCAAAGATGGCCACGGTTTCAACACTCGCGTCACTCGATCCTGAATAGTCCACCCTGATCAACGCACTGTCTGTACCGTCAGTCGCCAGCACATAGAGCGCATCGCCAGATTGTGCACCTGTGAGGCTTTCGACGGCCGTTTCAAACGACGCTGCCGTGAGATCGGTCAGCACCGTCGTCAACCCGACAAAACCAGTGTCGAGACCCAACGCATCGCCAACTGCCAGGGTTTCAAATCCGGTTCCGTCGCCTCGCAATGTGCTGACATCTAACCCGCTGAACATCAACGCATCCGTCACGTCTGTTGCCGGACCAAGTGTAAAGCCGGTGATCGTATCAACGCCGTTTGTTGTCGGGTCAGCTTCGAAGACAACAACATCGCGCCCGGCTGTGTACAGGTCAATCGTGTCATCCCCTTCGCCGCCACGCACCAGCGTATCGACATCAGACGCCGTCAGCGTGTCATCACCATCCGTTCCCAGGTGCAGCACCATCGGCCCTCCGTCCGGAGTCCTGATCGTCAAAACAATCGGCTGGTTGGGATCCTGTACAGTCATCGTGAAAGTAACCAAAGGTTGGGACAGGTCTGTGAAGGTCGTCGCCGCACCCGCAAAACTGACGACATCGCCAGGTCCGGTGTTGGCTAAGAACAGATCGAATTCACCATTTTCTGTGTCAGAATTCACATCGAACCTCACCACGGAGGAGTCGTATTCCAACTCAGCTGTCATGGCCAAACCAGATGAGATGTCCCGATCAGAATCCGCGTGGATTGCGAAGGTGATCGTCGAGCCGGATTGTGCAATCTCGGAAATCACATAGGCTGCAGGCACATAGGCTGCTGTTTCTGTCGTAACAGGCAGCGGATCTGGTCCACCCGAGACGGTGGCTTGCGCCGTGAAGTCGAGATCATCACCCGCTTCGGCACCCGCAAATTCAGACGCCGAAACTGTCAACGACCATGTTCCATCTGGGCCAACAGTTGCAGTACCGACCGAGTTGCCGTTCAACAGAACATCAACGGCTTGGCCTGTGCTAAGACCCGCTGAGCTGCCACTGACAACCACGCCAGAGCTTTGCGCATCGCTTAGGGCTATCGCTTCATTCGTTCCAATTGCGCGCATGCTCAGCGTGGGCCGGAAATCCGTCGTAACCGAAGTGGTTGCCGCAGGAGAAATGTTTCCAGCGCTGTCCGGAACGGTGGCCGAGATTGGATAGCTGGTCATGTCTGATAATGCGGCCAGATCAGATGTCGGGACAGTGACTGTCCAAGTCCCACCTGAGGCAGTGGCGACATAGGTCTGCCCGCCGAATGTGACGGATACGGTTTGCCCATCCCCGGCGGTTGTGGTTCCAGAGATTGCAAGGTCGCTGTCACGTTCGGTGACATCTAGAACCGCTCCCACAGGCAAGGCATCGATTGTGATGGATGGTGCGGAGAAGTCGGTGTCAAAGCTGGTATTTGTTTGACCTCTATTGCCAGCGCTGTCGGTTACGGATGCACTGACATCATATTTGATGTCAGGCTGTAGCCCGCTCAGATCAGACGATGGTGCGGTAAGGGTCCAATTGCCACCGGACACGGTTGCGGTTCCAGTGACATCCACCGTTCCATCGGGCCGCGCAATCTCGACCGTTACAACCGTCCCGTCTGGTGCATCTGAAGTGCCTGAAATGGTCAGATCCGTAGCCTGTTCAGCCGCATTCATCACCGCACCGTCCGATAGATTGGTAATAGCGACACTGGGTGCGGTGAAATCGGTATCAAAGCTGTTCGTTGCCTGGATAGCCGGGTTGCCTGCAGCGTCTGACACGTCAGCTGTCACCGATATGGTGGACGCATCTGACAATGCTGCCAGATCGCCAGTGGGGACAGTGACGCTCCAGCCGCCGCCGCTGGCGGTTCCGGTATAGGTTTGACCATTCACCTCAACCGTAACAACCTGCCCATCCTCAGCCGACGTTGCGCCGGTAATCGTCAGATCAGTCGCTTGCTCAGCAGCGTTCATGACTGCGCCATCCGAGAAGCTATCGATGCTGAGTGTGGGTGCGCTGGCATCTTTGGTGAGGGGCGTATCTGCTTGAGGAGCAGCAAGCCCATCAACATCTGAAACGTCCGCCGTGATAGAGAAGCTGCCTCCATCGGCGAGGGCCGCAAGATCACCGGCTGGAACAGTGACGCTCCAACTATCGCCCGAGACGGTCCCGGTGTAGGTTTGCCCATCGAGCGTGACGGTGACAGTTTGACCGTCCTGCACATTTCCAGTGGTGCCGGAAATGGTCAAATCCGACCCTGCCTCGGCCGCATTCAGTATCGAACCTATTGTAAGAGGTGCAATGCTGATCGAAGGGCCTGTCAGATCGACAGGTACCGCAGCCGTCGCGGCAATAGCCGGGTTTCCTGCCGCATCATCAACGGTGACGCTGATCACCGCAGGCGTCCCGGTTGTCAGACCCGAAAGATCAGCGTTTGGGACTGTCACGCTCCAGCTGCCACCCGAAGCGGTGCCGGTAAAGGTTTGGCCATCCATCGTAACCGTAACGGTCTGCCCATCTTCGGCACTGGTGTTGCCGGTCAGGATCAAATCGCCGCTGACATCAATAAGCTCGATCGAACCGCCAGCGACCGGGTCCAATGAAATGGACGGCGCGCCGAAATCGGTATCGAAACTGCTACCTGCTTGGGGGGCAGGGTTGCCGGCCCCATCCGAAACATCGGCAGTAACCGATATAGTTGTGCCATCCGGCAATGAGGCAAGATCAGCAGCCGGGACAGTCACGCTCCAATTGCCGCCCGAGACAGTGCCTGTATAGATCTGACCATTGAGCGATACGGTGACAGTTTGCCCGTTCTCGGCTTCGGTTGTTCCGGTGACGATCAAATCTGTTGCTTGTTCGGCAGTGTTCATCACCGCCCCATCCGAGAAGCTGGTGATAGCCAAGGTCGGGGGTACTGTATCAATGTCGAATGTAACAGTTTCAACCGACAGCTCATCCCCCATGTCATCGAGATGTCGAATGGTGATGTCCGTCACGCCCTGAGGCACGCCGCTGGCCTCTGACGGGGTCAAAGAGACACTCCAGTTCCCATCTGAGTCCGGGGTCACGGTTTTGACCACTGATCCAATGGTAATCTCGACACTGTCGGTGCCCGCTGGAGCCACGGAATTGATGGTCGAACTGCTAAGCGTTGTTCCCTGTAACTGAGCCAGGTTCAGGCCCGGATGGCTTGGAGCTGGAGGAGGTGTTGGCGTCGGCTCAGGGTCGGCATCATCGCCACCACCACCGCCACCAGCAGCAGCGGCAGCCCCCGCCAGGCCCAAACCGCCCAAGGCCGCCCCAGCCCCACTGACACCGCCTGCAGCAGCAGCGCCCGCTTCAGCCAGGCTGAACTGTGCGATCTCGGCAACCGCCGCTTCGGCGATCATGATGGCGCCGCTGTCCAGAACCTGAATATTCTCGGCGGCAACAATCATGCTGCGCCCGTCGGTCATCTTGAGAAGAACATCTCCATTTTTCAGCAGCTTGGCCGATTGCACGCCGGGAATGGTTTCAGCGAACTGGTAGGCATACAGCTCTTCAATCGTGGCCTGAGCAAACGCGGGCAGCGCCAACAGAGATGACCCCAGCCCACCCGCCAAACCACGCCCGGCCCAGCGACCCATTTTGCGATCTATCCACTGGCGAATGCGGCGCGAGCGGTCCGTTTCTGATTGATCCGCTGCTGGATGCGTATTGGTCTCAGGTGCTTTATTCATCTTACCCTCACATGTATTGCCGGCGATCTTGGAAGGGGGACAATCCGCCCCGTTTAGGCTTTTGCTCATCTGTCTTACCCTTTGACTGCGTCGGCGATCGGACCCGAAAAAATTGAACTAAACTCAAACCGAACTCCTCGTTTTCACCACATTCTTGCTATGGTTTCGGTCTGGGCATCGGATCATCGTTGTGCTCAACGCCAGAGGTGGCGGTGGGGTGATGACTATGATGCTGCAATTCGAAACATTGGTTGCAACGGGAAGCACGGCGCTCGATTCAGGTATCGGCGATACGGCTTTAAAAACGTTTAACGGGGACACGTATCTCTACACATTGACCGGCCCAACCGGGGGCATCGCGGTATGGAGGCTGGTTGACGGCGCAATCCCGCAACTGGTGGATACCCAGTATTACAGCGGGTCGATCATGTTTCAGGTGGGCGACACGGGAACGCCTGTTTCGCTGGCGGGCACAGATCATCTGGTACTTGATATCGATACGGCCACTGGACTTGTCAGTTATGATCTGAACACCGACGGCACGGTCGGAGATTTGCGGGAAACCGGAACGCTGAGCGGCGGTGGCGATCTGTCTGCCGTGACCCAGTTTTCTGTCGCATCGACCAACTGTCTGGCGCTCGCGCATGAAGATACCGGCCAAATCGGAACCTATATCGTCAACGGTGACGGCAGCTTGTCGCTAGCTGGGCTCATCACCGGAACAGCCGATTCGATGCAGGCAATTCAGTCTGGTGCCGGGCAGTTTATTGTTGGAACAGATGCAGCAGGTGACGGCATCACTGTGTATCACATCGATCCGGCAAACGGGACGCTCAGTGCGGTCGACAACAGCGACGCCATTGCAACCCTTGGCATTTCGACACCAACTGCGGTTGAAACTGTCGAGGCGTATGGCGAATCCTGGATCGTGGTCGCCGGATCGGGCAGCAACTCGCTCAGCGTTATGCGAGTGAACAGTAATGGTACACTTTCGCCGTCCGATCATGTGCTGGATACGTTGGACACCCGGTTCCAAGACGTACAAGACATCGCGGTTATAGAAGTCGACGGGCGAGTCTTTGTGGTCGCTGGCGGTGGCGATGATGGCATCACGCTTTTCACCATGAGCCCAAACGGACAACTGATCCATATGGACAGTTTCGCGGACACGGTGCTGAGCGGGTTGCAAAATGTCGAAAACCTGAGCGTGGCCCAAATCGGCGATGAGCTGCAGATTTTGGCGACCAGCCAGATTGATGCAGGCGTGAACCTTCTGACCGTCGACGTTGCAGATCTGGGGGATGTCAGGGAAGGCTTCGGCACCGTCACGGGCACCGCTTTCGATGATATGCTCAGTGGTGGCGTGTTGAATTCAAACCTGCTGGGCGGGGCAGGGGATGACATCCTGATTGCAGGGGCAGGGGCCACCACGATGACGGGCAGAGCAGGTGCGGATATTTTCGTGATGCAATCCGGCAGCGGTGTTACAACCATCACAGATTTTGAGGTGGGAACAGACCGGCTTGATTTATTTGACTACTTGCTGCTGCGATCGCCGACCCAGCTGACCGTCACCAGCACGGCAGACGGTGCGGATATCACCTACCGAGGCGAAGTCATCCACATCACCTCTGCAACCGGAGGACCACTGACCAGCACCGAAATCTTTGGCACAGGATTTGGCGGCCCCGACCATATTCCTGTTGATTTCAGTGATTTTGGTGTGTCCGAACCACCAAGTTCAGGTGGGATACAAGGCGATATCTCGATCAGCTCCGAGACCGGTAATCCGGGTCTAGGGGATGCTGAAATTCAATTCACACCTGACGGAAACAGCCCGATTACCACAATAGCAGACGAAGACGGCAATTTCGATCTCGGCCTGCCCTCGGGGACTTACTCCGGGCATCTGGACATCACCAAATCCTATTCGACGGCAAGTGCCGAGATCACCGCACTTGACGCACTGCAAGTGTTGCGGATCGCGGTTGGGTTGGATCCGACCTTCGGGCCCGCTTCGCCAGAAAACCTCATCGCTGCGGACACTACGCAAGACGGTACAATCAACGCACTAGACGCATTGGCAATCTTACAAGTGGCCGTTGGGCAGACGCCTACGCATGAAGCCGAATGGGTTTTTCTGGAGGCTAATGCAGATTTGTCAGGGATCACCGCGTCCAATGTCAATTATGATACGGGAATTGATGTTGTCGCAATCGACGGCGTGATCGAAGCGGACATGACATCTATCCTGCTGGGCAACCTCGAGGCCGTATAAATGCTCATAATGATGATTATGTTAAATAACAGTGGTGCGGGTGGAGGGACTTGAACCCCCACGCCTTGCGGCGCCAGAACCTAAATCTGGTGCGTCTACCAATTTCGCCACACCCGCAACCGAACACCTATGTGTCGGACTGGAGCGCTCAATAACAAAGCTTTATCCGGGACGCGAGAGGTAAAATTCACCCCGACCCAAGAATTTAATCTGGAGGTCCCGCGCGATTTCCATACCCTTGGGCAAAGTCGCTAGCAAAAAACCAGCGTCGGGATGTCTCGGCTCATATAGTATGAGTGCTGGAAGGCCGATTTTTCGGGATTAGACTTATACGATCCGAGACTAGGATCTTGGGTAACAATTCGCTCGATGAGACAGAGATTTCTCGGTCAGCAAGAAAAACGCGCTTACGTTGTATCGGTTAGTCTCTGAAGTTCAAAACATGCCGAGCTGGCTTTATCAGTTCAACCTTTTCTGCAATTGCGCCATTAGCAAGAAATCCAGACCCCTCACGGACCAGCACCAGCAGTGCCGGAACTAACGCTACAAATACAATGTGTTAACGCCATCTCAAAAACCGCACCGAACTATCTGCAAAATGCGCTCAATGCGGCACTCGCTCAATCTTTTAACCCAATAGCACAGCACACCTATTTACCATACACCTCAAGGTTGAGGCATTCCTATGCACGCGGCTTCTTATTTACGCCACAATTCAAGCACCAAAATATCTTATTCGCGTCAAAATAACACCGCCTTGGCCGGGCTTCTTGGTCATAGGAGTTAATGAGTCCTTTTTCGCCGTTTTGGCACCTGTACGAGTCTTCCGCTCAACTCCAGTAACAAGGGTCTTTGATGTGACCAGCATGAACAACTCCGCCGCTGCCGAGCAAGAGGCTGTCTTCTTCGCTCGCGAAAGCTTCATAGGTGAGCTGAAGTCTTTGAACCGGGATTATCCTGATACAGGCTTTGGTATCTCTCTTCGCACCCACTCGGGTGAACATTACCTGCTGGCAAACGCACGTATGCCCCTGCCCGCAGCGAAATCGGACGGGTTTCCAACCGGCCGGCGTTTGGCCTGCCTCGAAAATGGTGATCGCTTCAGCGCAATTGAGGTGCTGGCTGATTCCCACGCGTACGAAACCATCTCTCCTCGGGACGAAGCCGAAATTCTGGGTAACGCTCTGGATCTGATCGCCCGCATCGACACCCTGACCAACATGCCCGCAGGCTGCGTTTCGCAGGCCCAGCAAATCGCTGCGACTGGCACCGGAGGCTAACACATGGCGCGCAACGACCACCTTTTGTCTGTCGGAAACGAGGCACTTGCCCCGATGACGTCGGCAATG
The DNA here is from genome assembly GCA_039818265.1 of Pseudomonadota bacterium. Lineage (GTDB taxonomy): Bacteria > Pseudomonadota > Alphaproteobacteria > Rhodobacterales > Rhodobacteraceae > Ruegeria. Next base: position 43,867 of record JBCBUG010000014.1, read on the forward strand.
TCGTCATTAACAACTCAGATCGACCAATTGACAGAAGTGGCCGATGCGCGGTCAACAGCCCGGCTTGCGACGCTGAAAACGCGGATCGAGAACTTTTCTGCAAGCATCACCATGGTTGGGCAGGTCAAAGCGGGTAAATCCTCGCTGGTGAATATCCTGGCCGCTCGCCCTGCCCTGTTGCCCTCGGATGTGAACCCGTGGACTTCGGTTGTGACCACGCTGAACATCAACACTCGGACACCGGGCGATACGCGGTCCAAGTTCACCTTCTTCGAGCAAGAAGAATGGGACAACCTCATGGTTGGCGGTGGACGTCTTGGTGAATTGGCCAATCGCGCCGGTGCAGATGATGAGATGGAAGACATCCGCCGTCAGGTCGCCGAAATGAAAGCCAAATCAGAAGAGCGGCTGGGCAAGCATTTCGATCTGATCCTGGGGCAAAGCCACCAATATGACTATTTCGATGAAGAGCTGATTCAGCGCTATGTCTGCCTGGGCGACGAAGACGACCCGGATATCGACCCCAAAACTGGCCGTTTTGCAGATGTGACGAAATCCGCGGAACTGTACATGGATATTCCGCAATATCCGATCTCGCTTAAGCTTTGTGATACACCTGGTGTGAACGATACCTTCATGGTGCGTGAGCAGATCACCCTGCGCAGTCTGCGCGGGTCCGAGGTCTGCGTGGTGGTTCTGGCGGCAAGCCAAGCATTGACCACGATGGATATGGCGCTGATGCGGATCATTGCGCAGTTCGAAAACCGGCAGATCGTATTGTTCGTGAACCGGATTGATGAACTGGCTGATCCGGTCAATCAGGTCCCAGAGATACGCGATCGCATCCAGGAAACCCTGAAGCAGAACAATATCGATGCTAATACGAGCATCGTGTTTGGCAGCGCACTCTGGGCCGAGGCCGCATTGACAGGCAATCCAGACATCCTGACCGATGAATCCCGTAAGGTGCTGAACACCTTCTATCTGGCTGCTGGCTTTGGCGATCAGGCGGCGTCTTTGGATAAGATCTGGGCGCTGTCCGGGCTTCCTGATTTGCTACTGGCGATGAACGAACGGATTGCTGACGGCGCAGGCGCACGTTTACTAGATCGCGTCCGCCACCGTGCACGCAATATTGCTAGCCAGATTCGCGCAACGGCCGTTGCCAAAACCCTATCCGGCAACGAAGGCGTAGTCCGCGATCTAGGTGGCGCATCACCGGAAGAAGCGATTTCGACTGTTTCAAACGAATATGAGAAGAAGGCCGCCGAACTGACGGCTGCCCTGCGCGACAAGGTAATCGAGCGTTTGAATTCGGCCGAGGCAAACTTTGTCAAACGCGCCACCGACTCGTTGATTGCTCATCTCGAAGAGAATGGCGAAGAGGGCACTTGGCACTATGATCCGGCGGGTTTGCGAACCCTCCAAAAGGCAGCCTATTTCAGCTTTGCCCGGTCGATGAAGAAAGAGGCGGGCGCACTATATGCCACTGCTGCTGCTGACGTGGAAGCGCTTTATCATAAGCTGTTAGGTAACCATCTTGGCGAATTCAGCATCGAAGCCCCCATTGTTCCGCGTGTCCCGCCGCCTTTGGGGATCGGGCGCACCATTGCGCTGGACCTGCAAAGCACATGGTGGCGCAGGTGGTGGCAAAAGCGCAAAGGCTTCGAAGCCTATGCGGCTGACTACACAAGATTGATCGCATCCGAAGCAAATTCGATCACCAAGGACATAGAAGAAAATCAGGTCGCGGCGGTTCTGGAAAACGTCCGAGCCGGGCTGACCGATTTCATGCGCGAGCAGAAAGAGACGCTGCTGAATATTTCGGCGTCAGCGGAAAATGGCAACAAACAGGCCCCCGCTTTGGCGGCGAACCTGCAGTTGCAGAAGTCGCGCGATGAGATTTTGGGCGACATCTTGAAAAACCTTAGCAACGAAGCGGCGTGAGAAGAAAAATGGCAAAAGACACACAGAACCGTTTCGTTTCCCCCAAGGCATGGGAGCGTATCGAGCAATGGTCACGCCGGAAGCCCGTTTTTGCCCTTATGGGTGAATTCAGCGCCGGGAAATCCACCCTGATGAACTTTCTGTTGCGCACCCACACGCTGCCAACGCAGGTTACAGCCACGCAACTGCCTCCCGTTTGGTTCAGCTGGGGCAATCAGTCAGCCTATGTGAAGCGCCATGATGGCAGTAAAGATCTAATCGAATTGGATCAGCTTGAAACAGTAGGTGTGAATGATGCGCAGTTCATTCGCATCTTTCTGGAAGCGGATATTCTAGAAGCGGTCGATCTGATCGATACACCGGGTATTTCCGATCCGAAAATTTCGACCGATGTCTGGCAACGCGCAGTTGGTCAGGCCAATGGCGTTTTGTGGTGCACCCATGCCACGCAAGCCTGGCGTGAAACCGAGCGTGCAACCTGGGTCTCTTTGCCGGAACGGCTGCAACACAACTCTTTGCTGCTGGTCACCCGAGCTGATGCGCTGGGTCAAAAAGACCGACAAAAAGTGCTGCGTCGCGTGAACCGCGAAGCCGGTCATCTGTTTAATCGCTCAATCTTGTTTTCGGCCCGTGATGCGATTGAGGCCCGCGACAAGACCGGTGATGCCGAGATGTGGTCGCGCAGCGGTGGCGGCAAGATGATCGACAGCTTCCTGGAGATCACTGAAAACATCATGGACCGAAGAGCAGATCAACTTGCGCGGTATCAGATCGACAAAGGCCTTTCAGACGGGCCTAAGGTTCAGCCGTTGCGGCCTTCAAGAAACACCGAGTCCCCCACGGCGACCCGACCAGATGCCGAGACACCGGCACCTCTGAAACTGGTGAATCCCGTGGACGAACCGGACGGCGACAACTCTGTGGTAACCAGCTTCCCCGTCCGTCCAGCGCGTGTTGAAAGACGCGCTGAAGAGGACGAGCGCCCCCGTATCGACTCTGCCGAAGCAGATCGCTTACGGGCCGAAATGACACATGAATCTGAGGACCTCCATCAGGATGCAGAGACAAAAGAGGACGAACTGCGCGCGTATTTCCGAGATACCGCCAAAGATCCAATGGAATTTGATGCGGTTTCGGATCAGACATCTGAGATCGACGAATACGACCTTCTGGATGATGAAGACACTGATGATGAAGTCGAAAACATCCTTATCGTTTCTGATGCTGAGGTTGGATCGTCAGATCCAACAGACGAACCTGATTCTGACGATGTGCTAACATCGCTGAGCACTTCGCTTCATGAGACGCAAGACACGTCTGAAGAAATTGAAGTTGAACAACCTCTGGAAGCCGAAGGTCACGTAAGCGAGGCAACGACCTCTTCCATTGCAGCGTTGATGGCTGAGCAGCACGAGGCAACGTCAGATGAGTATGAACCCGAGCCCGAAACGAACGGGTTGGTCGAACTGTCTTCTGCCACTACCCCTCAAGAAACCGCCGAGCCGCAAGTTGTTGAGCTGGACGCGCTTTCAGAAGATCATCCTGGCACATCGCTGAGCGCTTTGGCGATGTGGACTGAAGTCACCAAAAACGAAGTTCTGCCCGATGACCCGCGCGAGTTGATGAGAGTGTTCCATGCATTCCTCAAGGAATTCGATCAGATATCTTCCGAGCATAGTGAAAAACAGACCAACGAAGCGTTGCGTTCGATCCCTAAATCCAACGAAAACAGCGGGATGGAATGGCATGTCTTGTAATCGAAACCAAATCCGGATAACCGGCTATTAGCAAAGCAAAACAGTTAGTTACATGTCGATACATGATGCGTTGAACGCTGCTATTGAAACAATACCCGACTGCCTTGCAGCCGGGTATATCGACATGGAAACGGGGATGTTGCTGGGAACCGGCATCAAAGAGTCAGACGACGCGATTGATCTGGATGAACTGGCCATTGCGGTGGCCAACCTGTTCCAGGGGCGCGGCGTTTCCGCCTTTGAAGCGTTGTTGCGCGAAACGGATGCAGATTCTGACGCTGATGGGTTCGGCGAGATCGCGGTGTTTTCGAACGACCGAATGAACATCTTTCTGCGCACGCGTGAATTTCCCGATCACGTGGTTTGCTATGTCTGCCGCAACAGCGCGAATGTGGGTCTTGCCCTCACAAAGTCACACCTCAGCCTTACGTCGATCACGGCTGCGGTCTGAACCAGAGCAATGAGGGTCACGGTATGATGGATACAGACATACTCGAGATGCTTGATGAAATCGGGCGCAAGTCTGTCGCTCGGTTGTCTCCGGTTGTAGTGATTGCAGGCGACACGCCCGAACTGCGTCGGACCGAGGTTCTGCGTGTGATTCGCAATACGATATTGCCTCGCCGACTGGAATTCACCGCAGCCAATGGGGATTGTCTGGCGCTTGAAGTGAACAGCTCACGCGTGACGGATGTGTTCCGCGTTGTATCCGGTGCCGTCCCGGATTTCGAAACTGCCCCGCGTGAGGAATTGATCGACAATCTGGCACAGCTTGTCTCTGATATCGCCCTTGCCCCTGCCCCGCTGGAATTGCTGTCTCTGAAACCCGACAACGTGCTCGAAGCGGATGACGTGGGTGTCACCCTGCGTGAGATCAGAACCGCATGTGCCGCAATTGAACTGACCGCTGAACCCACAATTTCGGTTGTGCCGGAACCACAAGAGCCTGCGCCGGAAACACCTGAAATCGCGCCAAGAACCGATGCCAATGCTTCGCTGGCACAAGCTTTCTTTGACGGTGCAGATCGCTTTGCACAGGGGCGCGTTCTGGCCGCCGCACAGGATGGGACACTGGCACAGGCCGCTGAGGAGTGCGCGCCAGATGCCAAACTGCATCCCAATCAGGATTTGCTGACTCGCTTTGCGGCTGATCTGGCTGGCTGGGACAAAGATACAAAGACAGGGTTGGGCTTGCCCCAACTGATCGTAATGCGCCCTTCTGGTGGAAAGGGCGCAGGACTGGCCGTTGTAAATGACGGTCGAAACATCGCCTTCGCTGTACACGAGGCGCGCAAACTGGGGGCCGTGGTCAACTTGTGGACCACGTTGCAGGAGGCAGAAGAATGACTGCCTTCTATGTTGTTAAACCACCGAATTGTTTGAGTAGAGAGTTGTTAGGATACCCAGTATGAGTGAGTCCAATCGTCGTGAGTTAATCCGCATAGCCGAGGACATGAATGAGACGAGCAATGACGAAACCCGTCAGTTCATCTCGCGCATTGTCGGCGATCTTTCAAATCTGAAACCATCCATTGCCTTTGTCGGCCAGATCAAGGCCGGCAAATCCCGCCTTATCAATGGCTTCACCGGTCAGGCAGAATACCTGCCATCCGATGTGAACCCGTGGACAACGGTGATCACCGACATGCATTTCGGGCATCCTTCAGGGCGGACCGAAGGGGCAGAGTTTCATTTCTTCGACAACCACCAATGGCAGTCGCTGATCGCCGAAGGTGAAGAGTTGCGCAATATGTTCCCTGATGATGAGGACAGCTATAAGCGCGAGATGATCGAAGAGCAAGTCGAGGCGATGAAAACGCGCGCGCAGCGGCGTCTGGGCGACAGCTATGAACAATTGCTGGGGCAGCATCACGATCTGGAACAACTGAATTCGGACGATCTGGCCCGCTACGTCTGTGCTGGCGACGACCCAACCGACGATGGCCCGTTGGACCCCGGCAGCGACCGGGGGCTGTACAGCGACATCACCCGCAAGGCTGAGGTCTATTTTGACATCGGCCATTTCCCGTTCCCATTGACGGTGACAGACACGCCGGGAGTTAACGACCCTCTGTTGATCCGCGAAGAAATCTCGCGCCAGTACCTTAAAGAATCCGATTTCTTTGTGGTGGTTCTTTCAGCGCATCAGGCGCTTTCTCGTGCCGACCTGAAACTGTTCCGCCTTATGCAAGCGCTCGAGCTTGGGCAGATCGTTGTTTTCATCAATCGTGTAGACGAACTCAGCGATGGCGCAGAGGACGCGACAAAAGTGCGCGCCGATGTTCTGGATGGGTTGGAACAGGCCCTGGGCAACTCAAACATTGACGTGTTGATGGGCAGCGCGCAATGGGCACACTATGCGCTGACGGGTGATGAAACAGGTGTGAATCACGACCATGTGTTGTCCTGGCTGCGGGCGCATCCGGAACAAATGCGGCAGTATCTGGACGGCGTGAAAGAGATCAAGCAGGGCCCCGGCCCGATCAGCCGAGAGGCGGTGTTGCGTTTTGCCGCCATGATCGCCTCAGGCTTGCCAGACCTACGCCGTCATGTGACGCAGGCCCTGATCGAAGGGCCGCATGACGAACAATTGCGCATGGCTTGGCAGCACCTGAACAGCTTTGCCCAGGCTGAACTGGAAAGGTCGCAGGCTGATCTGCGAGTCCTCGAGGCTGATGCAGAAGAAACAGCTGTCAGCGTCGAGAAAAACGACAAGACGCTTGAGGATCTGCGTACGCTGATTGCCGAGAAGAAACAGACTATTACCCATGAAATGGACGAGGTTTTGTCCAATCTGCGCGGGGTGATGGATGACACCGTTTCCGAGGCCGTCTCGGCTGTTGTGCGCGGTCCTGAAGGAAAGTCTCCCTTGCTGGCCAAGGGGGATACCGAACTGAACTTCACGCCTTTAAGGGATCGCATGCGGGAACTGGTTCAAGGTGCCTCGCAAGTGGTGCGGCAACGGGTTCTGAGCGAGCTTTACACAATCGACATGCAAAGCAACGCGGCGTTGCGGGCCCTACCCGGCTGGCAGGAACCGGTGGATAATCGCATGAACACCAGCGCCGTGCGCTGGTTCCGCCCGGACACCACGGCGCTAACCCGTGGCATCACGGTCGAACTGCGTGTAAACTGGTTGTCGAGGCTGATCTCGCGCAACAGCGTTGTCTCGCGCGCGGAACGGATGATCACGCAGGAATTCGAGCTGATGGGTGACGATCTGATCGACACTGCGCGTGACGATCTGCTGGAACGGCTGAACACCGTGTTGGATCATTATCTGGCCTTGCTGGCAGGCCATCTGCAGCATCGCGCCGGGACAGACGATACCAACGCAAAGGCGATAGCACAGGACGCGCTCGACCGTGCACGCCGCATCAGTGATGATCTTGGGGCTATCTTTGGCACCGGACATCAGGAAGACAGACTGGCAGAGGCTGCTGAATGATTGAATTTCCAGGGACCGAGCAGGAAGTGCGTCAACTCGAACGCTTCCTGACCGCGACAGAGAAGATGGAGTCGGACGCCGCGCTAGAGGATCTGCGCGCGCGCGCATTGGCCCATGCCGAACGTCTTTCGAACGCGGTGAACATCGGTTTCGCAGGGGAATTTGGCGCGGGCAAATCTAGCCTTGCCAATATGCTGGCTGGTGCAGACATCCTGCCCACTGGCCCACAACATCTAAAATTGCCTTTGGTGATAGTTGCTTATGCCGAAACGCCCGAAACCACAGTGGGCTGGTGGAACAAAAAGCCCAAGACCTACTCGGGTATCGCACTGGAAAAAGCAGCCGCTGATGAGCCCGATTTTATCTCGGTTGGATTGAACACCCCAGCGCTCAAAGAAATCTCGTTGTTCGATCTGCCCGGATCGGGGGCGCTAGACGATACATATAAGCAGACCCTGGACCTGCTCAAATTCGTGGATTGTGCGATCTGGTGCACCAACGGCACAAACGCCTGGCGCGAAACAGAACGCCATTTGTGGGCGCAGGTACCCGCTGAGCTGCGCCAGAATAGCCTGCTTGCGGTGACCCATGCAGATTTGCCGCCTGTTGAAGAGGCAATCGAACGTGTTCTGGCACGTTTGAAAAAAGAAAAAGACGGGATGTTCCGTGCTGTTGTCCCGATTGGCACACCCGTGGCTGTTCGCGCGATGGCGCAAGAACCCGAGCCGGATTTTGCTTTGTGGGAAACCTGTGGTGGCCAAACACTGGCTGAACACGTGCTGGAAGTTGCGTCAGGCCGCCGTCAAAGTGATCTGGATGCCGCGCGAAAAGATATCGCACAGGAGTTCCTGCCTTTCCTTGAAGCTCTGAAAGGGCCTGAACCGAAAGCATCCGGAGCAGAAAACGCGGATATGCAATCGACCTTGGGCGCGGCTCTACCCCCGTTGAACAATCCCATCCTCGAAGACTGGCTTGCCGCAATCGCGAGCATCTATGAGGATCTGCGAGAAAACGTGGATATGGAACCAGCGACGTTCCTGCAAAGCTGTCAGGAAATTGTCGAGGATTTTGCCGAGCGTCTGGAACAGGGCGGCGAAATCGACCCCGAGGCCGACTGGATTCCGGCTGAATTCGAGAAGGCCACAGACCTTCTGTTGTTGCTGCAATTCGAAAGCGGCAACGCACCGCTGAAAGATGCCATCAGCATCCTGGCTCAGTTGAGCGACAACCTGGCCTGGGCAGGTAGCACTGTAGTCACGGCGCAGACAAAAACCGGCACCTAAACGACTCCCGTGAAGATTGAGCTGCATCGCAGCGATTCGTTGTCGCCCAAATCCGATTCTTAACAGTTTCGGAATCGTCGACCAGAACGCTCCAATCCGGGTAAGAAGCTTTGGATTGACGATCTTAAAAATCAATATCTTGATCTCTGAAATATGGGAAATCAATATATTGATATACGTCCGAAACGATCCATAGTGAAGCCATCGGGCGGCCCCAATAAAGTCTAATTTGAAACGTCTAACCGTTCTCAAGTGACCTGCGGTTGTTTTGGGTTGTAAGTTTCGGGCGGTTTGCCCGGTTGTTTTACCGCAAAAATGTGTAGAACGGGCGGATTGAAATGAGCCACAACCAGGCAGTCGGTGCATCGCACGACGAACCACATATCGAAGGATTGGAACCCGGCGCAAAGCTGTTGCGCGGACAGTACGAAATCCTTCGCTTTCTCAGCAATGGTGGGTTTGGCATTACCTACCTTGCGCGGGATAGCCTTGAACGGGATGTGGTGATCAAGGAGTGCTTCCCGGGCGCCTTGTGCCGCCGCAACGGTGACCTGGTTGAGCCAAACGATCCCGCACTCAAAGACGACCTGCGCGCCATTATTGACCTGTTCATTCAGGAAGCCCGCAACCATGCCCGCCTTGTGCACCCCAACATTGTCGATGTGCATCAGGTCTTCGAGGACAACGATACAGCCTACATCGCAATGGATCTTATCCGTGGATGCGACCTGCTGGACTACGTAGAAAATCCCGACACCGAAAGCGGCCCTGACTTCATCGTTCAGGTGACCGAAAAGATGCTGTCGGCGGTATCGTTCATTCACCAAAGCGGCATGCTGCACCGGGATATTTCGCCCGACAACATCCTGATTGACGAAAACGGTGATCCGGTCCTGATCGACTTTGGCGCGGCCCGCGAACAAGCGGCAAACAAATCCGCAGCCCTGTTGACCCTGCGGGTGATCAAAGACGGGTATTCACCGCATGAATTCTACGTGCGCGGGGCCGAGCAAGACCCAAGCAGTGACCTCTACGTTCTGGCTGCCACGCTCTACCACGCGATCAGCGGGGAACGCCCGGTCGACGGCCAATCTCGGCTGAGCGCATTCAACAATGGTCAGGACGACCCCTATGAACCACTGACCGGTCGCTTCGAAGGTTATCCCGAAGGCTTTTTGGAAGCGATCGACAAGGCGATGGAAGTCCACGCAACGGATCGCTTGCAAACCGCCCTGGATTGGCTGCGGATGTTCCGTGGCCCAGGGGTTATGTTTGACACATTTGCCTATCGCCCGGTTTCAGTGATCGTGGGCATGGATCGCAAGGACAAAGAAGAAGAGAAAGAGCGGATCAAGGCAGAGACCGAGAATGCCGAAGCCGTAGTGACCGCGCTGCTGGCTGGCAACTCTGACATCGCACTTGGCAATGAAGACAAAAAAGAAGACGAACTGGCCAAGTTTAACACAAAGGAAGACGCACCAGTCGCCGTGGATACCGTTGTGCAAAGCGGGTCGGGCGGCAACGGCAAACTGCTTGCAGGTGTAGCAGTTGTGGCCCTGGCCATAGCCGCGGGTGGATACTTCGTTGTGTCCGGTGGCGACAAAGCGCCCCAAACGACGGCAACAGCCTCGGTGGCAGAGCCCGAGACGCAAGCAGCAGATACCGCTGTTGTTGCACCGGAAACCACCGCTGAACCATCAGTGGAAGAGACTTCAGAGGCGCCTGTCGAGCAGGCAACCTCCGTTCCTGCGGAACCGGCTGCCACAGAAGCAGCCGCCGCAGAACCGATCACCGACGTTGCAGAAGAGGTTAAAGTCACTGCTGACGCGACTGACACAGAGGTGCCGACCGTTGAACCTGAAGCTTCAGCCGAAGTCTCGGCCTCGGCAGAACCAACGGTTCCGGGTGTGCTTGCTGAGGATCAGGTCGCCTTCGCGCATTGGGATGTTGACATCCCGTTCTCAGTTTCGCGCCGTCGTGCGGTTACCGGAGACACGTTTGCTGTGACCGCCGTAAATCCGGGACAGGACATGTCGGTTATTGGTGACTGGATCCAGCGTGGCGCAACGATGTTCACACTGAACGGTGATCAAATCCGCTCTGACGCATCTTTTGCGGGCCAGGTTCTGGACGGCTTCAATGTTGATCCCGACGGTTACATCCGCGTCGCAGCACGGTATCGCCTGCGGGGTGAAACCCGTGTTCAGAATGGCTTGATGGCTCTGCCCGCAATCCGTGCCCTCGGGCTGCAGAATGGGTATGAATTCACTGTGCGCAGCGATGGAGCGGACGGATGGCAAACCGTTGTATCCAACGTGCCCTCAGATGCGGCCGGCGATCTAAGCGACGGAGATGTGTTGCTGAGCGAAGCCCAAACCGCAACAAATCTGAACACCGCAGAAAGCTTGGATGAAACGCTTGCTGCGCTTGTGTCCGAAAATAAACCCATAGCGCGCTTCACTGTGTTGCGCGGCGGGGTTGAAACAGCTGCGACGATGCAGCTTGAACAGGAGTGATCAGACCGGTTCCCAAGTGATCTGCCAGTGTTGTGTTTGCTGAGGATGGCAATTGAAAAAGTCCATTCTGACGGGGGCCGGACCGTCGCAGAGAGTTACAAGTTCTCGTGGTTTTCCAAAATGATAAGTGCCGATGTGCCCACCGCGCAGAGGTAAGTTGTGGTCCCAAGGCGCATAAGTTGTGTGCCGTTCAAATGAAGGTGTCGACGCCATGTTCAAATACAAAAGCCCTCTGAGCCGGCTTCTAGAAGGCGCAGGCAAAACAGAAGAAAAAGACGCTGCCGAAAGCGTTGCACCTACCGAGGAAACTGCGGAACCCATCGCCGATTTCAACGCACTGCGCCAAGCTTTGGCTGGCGGCAACGCGACATCCGAAACCTACGAGGAATCGGATGAGTTGATGCCGGAAGAAAAGATGCCGGACTTCGCCGAAGAGGCTGCAGTTGAAACGCCTGAAGACGTGGCCGAAGAACCTGTCGAGCAACCGCTTCAAGAAGACCATCAGACAGACACACAGAATGTCGAGTCATCCCCAGAAGCCCCTGCCGAAGACGATCCGGTTGTAACGCTGCGCCTTGGCACCGAGGACAGCGTGGGCGTGGTCGATGAGACGCCCGAAGCACCCACCGCAGAGGCTGAAGAACCGGCTCTAGCAGCGCCAATCGAAGACGCGGCGCCAGCGGAAGAGGTTGCAGAGGCTGCACCAACACCCGCCGCTGCGCCCGCCACGGATCGCCGGGCGCGTGTAAAAACAACCTTCCTGGGCTTCGAGCGCGCCGATACCCATGTTCAGGACATGATGGAATCTGCCGAGCCCGTCTCCAAGACGGAAACCGCGCAGGAAACCTTCCCGGTTGGCTGGTTGGTCGTCACTGCCGGACCTGGTCGCGGGGCCAGCATAACTCTGACCGAAGGCCTGATGCAAATCGGCCGGAACGACGATCAGGCGATCCAGCTAGATTTCGGCGACACTGGCATCTCTCGCGAAAACCACGCGGTGATCGCCTATGACCCGGAGGATCGCAAATGCTATCTGGGTCACGGTGGCAAGGCGAACCTGGTGCGTCTGAACGGCAAACCCGTGCTTAGCACCATCGCCCTGACCAACGGTGATCTGATCCGTATCAGCGAAACCTCGATCCGCTTCATGTCCTTCTGTGATGACGGCTTTGACTGGCGGGATTCGTAACTGATGTTGGCGACTCCGGCATATGACATTGCCCTGATCCTGAATCAGGGTCAGCGCGACTCGCAAGAAGATGCCGTCGCCGCGCGGACCTTCGATGCTGTCGATGCGGGCTATATTGCAGTCGCCGACGGCATGGGCGGTCACGAGGCGGGTGAGGTTGCCTCGGAGCTGGTGATCAATGCCTGGCGCGATGCGCTGGATGATGAGCTGGATGTCGAAACGCTGTCAGAACGCTCACTTGTTGATGCGCTGCCGCTGGCTGCGATGCAGGCCAATGCATCCATTGCCAGCCACAACGAAGAACAGGGCTTGGGCTTTAACATGGGCTCAACGCTACTGGGTGTGCTTTTGCTGGGCCATCGCGTCTACTGGATTTCGATCGGTGACAGCCCGTTCTATCTGTTCCGGGACGGCGCGCTATCACAGATGAACGAAGATCATTCGATGGCGCCTGCGATTGACGCACAAGTTGCGCAGGGGACCCTGACCGAAGAACAGGCCCGTGCGCATCCGGATCGAAATCAGCTGACATCGGTCGTTATGGGCGGCGCAATCCCAAAGGTTGACTGCCCCGAAGAGCCGCTGAACCTATCTGCGGCTGACATCGTTGTCCTCGGCAGCGATGGGTTGCAGACGCTTACAGACAGCGAAATCCAGGATGTGCTGGCCGAACACCAGAACGCATTGGCGCAAGATATCGCCGATGCCTTGCTGCAGGCCGTTTTGGCCAAGGCAAAACCCGATCAGGACAACCTGACAATCGCGGTCGCGAAACCAAACAAATCATAACAGGCAAAGCAACCAGATCATGAGAAAGCACCTTATAATATCAAGCCTTGCACTTGCCGCTGCCACCGGCGCGGCCTGGGCGCAAGAAGCGTGTTCAACCTATGAAATCCAGCGCGGCGACAGCCTGCGTGAGTTGTCTATTCAGGTCTATTCAACCGAGGATTTCCGCGTCATCTATGATGCCAACCGCGATGTAATCGGATCCAACCCCAACATCATCCGTGTTGGTGATGTACTGACAATGCCCTGTCTTGAAGATATCGGGCGCAACTCGGTCCTTGTGGACACCGAAGAAGGGCGTCTGGCGACTGAAATGGCGGCTGAGCTTGTAAAAGCGGCGGAAGAACGTGCCGCAAAAGCGATTGCAGAAGCCGAGGCACGGGTGGCCGCCGCTGAAGCCGAAGCCCAGAAAGCCAGTGAAGATGCAGTGATTGCCGCAAGGGCTGCGGCTAAAGATGAGATCGAAGCGGCACGCGCCGAAGGTGCGGCGTTGATCCGTCAGGCACAAACCGGTGAACGGCCCGAGATCCGCGACCGGCAGCTCCTGCTGATCACGGGCGGTGGTTTCATGCCCTTCACGGATGAATCGCTGCCAAACCGCGGGCTATACACCCACCTGGTAGAAACCGCGATGTTGCGCGCTGCGCCTGAACAGGGTTACAAAATCCAGTTCGTGAACGACTGGTCCTCTCATCTGGACCTTTTGATGCCGACGCTGGCGTTTGATGGCACGTTCCCATGGTCGCGCCCAAATTGCGAACAGGCAGAAGCCTTGTCTGAAAGCGATCGGAGTCGGTGCGAAACCTACAACTTCTCGAACCCGTTTTATGAAGTTGTGGATTCATTCTTCGCACGCGAAGGCTCGGGCTATGAACAAACACTGAGCTATGCGGATTTCGCCGGGACGACGATCTGCCGCCCCGAAGGCTGGTCGCTGTCGCATATGGATGCCGTCAGCCTGTACGAGCCGGTTGTCACCCTGTTGCGCCCGGTCGACCCCGATGATTGCTTTCACGCCGTGATCGAAGGCCGCGCCGATATCGTTGCCATCGAAGCCCATCTCGCGGTCGAGGCGATCTCGCGTTTGGGATACGAGCACCGCATTATCGAGAACCCCAACCTAGCGGCGGTAAAGTCGCTTAACGTCATGACCCATAAAGATAACCCTGATGGGGAAGCGATCCTTGAGACGCTAAATCAGGGACTGGCAATCATGCAGCAATCCGGAGAGTGGCGCGATATCGTGTCGACCGCTCTGCGACATCAAATGGAAAATGGCTAAGGCCCAGCACGGCCTAAGAAACCTACAAGTCTGGAGGAAGTGGACATGTTTGAACTCAATATTAAGAAAGTGGTGATGTCGGCCACTGCCGTCACTGCACTAAGCGCTGGTGCAGCAGCCGCGCAGCAGGCCTGTACGAACTATACCGTTTCGGATGGCGACACGATGGCGACCATCGCGATCGCGGCATATGGCACGTCAAACTACCAGCCGATCTTCAACGCGAACCGCAACATCATCAGCAACCCAAACGATCTTGAGCCCGGTATTGTTCTGGCCCTGCCTTGTGAAGATGGTAGCCTGCCAAACGGCCAGTCCGCGCAGGACATCATCGCGGCAGAAGAACAGCGTGCTGCGAGCGTAAAACGCTCGAATGTCTATGCCCCACCGATCAAGATGGTCGCGGGTAACGGGTGGGAGCCGTTCACCACTGAAAACCTAAGCGGCGGCGGCATCATGACCCGTCTGGCCACCACCAGCCTGCAGCGTGCAGGGAACAGCCGTGAATATTCGGTCAGCTTCGTGGATGATTGGTCCTCGCACCTGGACACACTGTTGCCTCTTGGCGCGTTTGACATTTCTATTGCCTGGACCGTACCTGACTGTACCAACCGCACCTATGAATGGTCGGCAGCCACCGAGGCCCGCTGCACACAGTTTGTTGCATCGGTTCCGGTGTATGACATCGTTGGCGGTTTCTTCACCCTGCCTGATAGCGAATATGCAAGTGCGACGGATTTCAAAGATCTAGAGGGCGCAACGCTCTGCCGTATGGCGGGCTGGAGCATGGTTGTTCTGGAAGAAGTTGGTCTGAACAGCGACAACTTGACTTTGGTCCATCCCAATTCGGCGCGTGAGTGTCTGGATGCGGTCTTGACCGGTTCTGCTGATGTGGCCGCGTTTGAGGTCGACCTGTTCGCATCTACCATGAACGACATGGGCCTTGGCTCGAATGACATTGTCGAAAACCCGTTCGTTTCGACACTGTCGTCAATGGCCTTCCTGGCGCATCGCAGCAACCCGTTTGCCCGTGAATACATCGCGATGATGAACAAAGGTCTGAACGAAATGCGTCAGTCTGGCGAATGGTATGCGATTATTTCGGATTCTCTGCGTGAGCAGAACGAGAAGCTGAATTCAGCTTCGAACTAACCCTCGGTTCATCCGAACAAACTGGGCCGATCCTTTGATCGGCCCTTTTTTTATTGGGGGATCAGTTGGTCCAATCGACCGGATAGCCCTTCGGGAGGCAACAGCCGGGCAATCTTGCGCAACAACCGCTTGCCACCCAACCGCAGCCACTGATTTTGCCGAAGTCCCCAATAGGCAGCAGTTTTCGCCCCCAAAGCGGCCAGTTCCTGTCGTGACACGCGAAACGCCTGATGGCCTGATATCTCATACGGATGCAGATAGATATGTGGGGCCAACCCGTTGGTTTTAGCCTGTGCAATCAGATCCCTGGCCACATTATCCGGTGCGAGTTTCAGGTAAGTTCCGCCCAGACGTATCTGCGGCCCCCTGCCCCTGTATTGCGAGGAAAACAGCGGCAACACATGCAGCGTTGACAGTCGCATCTTATCCGCAAAGTCCCGACATTGATCCGGGGACCCAAAGAAAGACGAACTGTCATAGTCGAAATACTGTTGGATTAACTGGTATTGCTCGGGCGTTTCGCGATTCACATGGAACTTCGGTGCGCGAAACCCTTTAACAGCAGTATTCGCCGCCGTTTGCAATTGATCTTTCGCACGCGCCAGCATGGCGTCGACGGTTTGCGCCGACTGCCGGTTCATGCTGTCGTGATAGTGATAATGGCAGGCAATTTCATGCCCCTGCCCCGCAATATGTGCAATCAGGTCCGGGGCGCGTTCGGCGACCACGCCTGTGCAGAAAAAAGTGGCCTTGCGTCCGTCGGGACCACCGTTTTCCTGTAAGAAGCCGTCAATCAGTTCATAGCTCTGCCACAGGGCCTCTGCGCGCAATGGACCGGTTTCCCAGATGCCCAGATCGCGCTTCAGGTCGTGGGCGAAATCCTCGAAATCTATGCTCAGATACACGCGGTCACGCCACTGCTTTGCTGGGGCTTTCCTCTTTCAACGCCTCGCGCAGCACGACGAAATCGCCGATGACCAGCGCATCTACACCCGAAGCTGCGAAGGTCGCGCAGGCATTTAGCGGCGAATAGACGATCGGTTCCTGAATATTGAACGAGGTATTCAGCAGCACCGGAACGCCGGTCTTTTCACCGAACTTCGTCAGCAAGGCGTGGTAGATGGGGTTGGCCGTTGGCGAAACCGAATGCACACGCGCTGTCTGATCCGTATGGGTGATGGCCGGAATGTCTTTTGCCCGGTCATCGCGCACGCGGGCAACGATGTTCATGTAAGGGCTGGTTTGGTCGATCTCAAAAAAGTCCGCCGCAGCCTCTTCCGCGACGCTGGGTGCAAAGGGTCGGAAATGCTCGCGCTTTTTGATCTTGGCGTTGATATCATCGCGGATACTGTCCTGCCGGGGATCGGCCAGAAACGACCGTGTGCCCAAAGCCCGTGGCCCGAACTCGGCCCGCCCCTGGAACCAGGCGATAATCTTGCTATCGGCCAGCAGGTCCGAAACCTTTTCGATCAGCTCATCCTGCGGCAGCGCAGTTTGTGGCTGCGCACAATAGTCATTCAACGCCATGGTGATCGACGCCTCGTCCCATTCAGCACCCAGATAGGGGTTGCGGACTGAGGCCATATCGACCTGATCATGCGGAATACAGGCCAGCGCCGCGCCGACGGCGCAACCGGCATCATGTGGTGCAGGCGGAATGATAATCTCATCAAACGTCCCGTTCGAAATTAATGTGCCATTTGCCGTCACGTTCAGTGCGCAGCCGCCCGAGATAACCAGTTTGCGCAGGTCAGGATTAGCTTTGCGGACCGGCTCCAGCACGTGGTGCAATGCGTCCTCAAACGCGGCCTGAACCGACGCGGCCAGATCGATATGGCGTTCATTTGGCACGGTTCCGGGCTCGCGCGCCTTGCCGAACAGCTCTTCCAAACGGGGATGAAAGACACTGCGCAGGGCCGAGTGATAGTCACACAACGTGGTGTTCACCCGGTAGCCGCCATTGTCTTCTAACAGCAGGATCTCTTTCAAGATCGCATCGCGGTAAATGGGTTTGCCATAGGGGGCCAGCCCCATCATCTTGTATTCGCCTTCCAGCATCTTAAAGCCCAGAAAGCCGGTGAAAGCGGAATAGAAGTGACCCAGAGAATTTGGCCAGCGGTGATCGGCGATCTGCTCGCGCTTGCCATGGCGCATCGTGGTGACAATGGTCGAGCTTTCTTCGCCGCCACCATCGTAAGACAGCGATACAAAACTGTCCCAATCGCGCATCGCTTCTGCATACAACTGATGGGTCAAGTGGTGATTGATATAATGCAGTTTGAAATCACAAGGCCCGTGTTCCGAAGTCAGAATCTTGCGGATTTTGAACAGGTCCATCCAGCCGCTGTCCTGCGGCGTTTCTCCGCCACTGCCTGACGAGAACAACGCGCCGATTCGCGTTGTCACGCCTTTGGCCGCCGATGGGCTTTGCAAAATCTTGCGGACCGTGCCCATTCCGCGCCCGGCCATGCGCCAGGGCTGCCAATACACGGCGACCTCGTCGATATCTGCGAATTTCAGACCACCGATCCGAAGCACTTCCGAGATTGCATGATGGGGAAAAGCACCGTCGTTCTTGACCCGAGTCAGACGCTCTTCTTCAACCGCGGCAACCAGTTTTCCGTCTACAAACAACGCCGCTGCGCTGTTGTTCATCGTTGCCAAACCCAAAATTACTGACATAACCTAAAACACCCTTGGCCAAATAAACTGCCGTCAACGCGCACACCGTAACGGCCTTCGCATTCGCTGTGCAAGGATGTAGATCACACAAGCGCGACAGAAAATACGCAAGTCTGCGGAAACTGGCTGAACGGTCTGAAATTCAACGTATTTGTCTGAGGTATTGTGCGATCCACTGCAGATGTCTCTTTGCGCTGACTGGCTTTGAACTGCGAACAATCCCCTGATTTTGTCGAATCCGTTTACGATTTCCACCCTCACAGGATCAAACACCGCGCCCTCGGAAAAGAGTGTTTACAACACCCCTGTCCGGTCTGTTAGGTTGCAGCCGTTGAGTTTGGCATTTGGTTTGGTTTTCGATTTTCAGGTTTGCGTATGTTCCCATCTCGCCGATGTTTCAGCCCGTTCGATTTTGCGGGATCATGGCAAGAGCGCAGCAAGAACAAAGTGTTATAGCGGGGCTCGACCCAAAAACCGCCCCGTGTAGCGTTGCATCCTGATGAACAAGACACCGGCCCGATTGATGAGGTGCAAGGGATGAAGATTCTGTCGTTCAAATCTGGCCATGACGGCACCGTGGCGGGAATCGATTGTACGAACAAAAGCCTCTTGTTCTCGTATGAGGCCGAAAAGAACAGCTTTCCCCGATACACGCCGGTGACCCCGGATACGTTCATTGATGCGGGGCTGTGGTTCAAGGATCTGCCAGAGATTTTGGCTCTCAGTGGCTGGTCCAGCAGCGGAATGGATCATGTCACCACCTCTGGTGCGGGGTACTTCGGCATCGGCCAGGGCTCGGAAAGCGTGGGCAAACGTACCTTCTTTGGTAAAACGGTCGACTACTACTCGTCCACGCATGAACGGGCTCATATCTGGTGCAGCTATGCGCTCTCGCCCTTTGCTCAGGGTGAGCCCTGTTACGTGCTTTTGTGGGAAGGCGCCTTAGGCGATTTCTATGAAATCGACCGTGATCTGAATATCCATCACCGGGGTCAGGTGATGACCGCGCCAGGTAGCCGGTTCGCGTTCCTCTATGCTCTCGCCGATCCCGAGTTTCCCATTTCGGGCGGTGAGATGCGCCCGTCGGACCCAGGTCGCCTGATGGCCGCTTGCGCCTTTGGCGAGGCTGGTCCGGTAGACGAAGATGAACAGGCGTTGATCGATCAGATTCTGTCGGTTGATCTGACGACACACCCTTTGCGCAAAAGCTCATTCGTAAACTCGCCCTTCTTCAATATCGGCACCGACAGCCAGCGGCTCAAGAATCTGGCGACCAAACTGTCAGACGCCATATTCTCGCGTTTTCATCAGTTCGCGGAAGAGAACCTGAAAGAGGGTTTACCGCTGTTGATCGCCGGCGGCTGCGGCCTGAATGGGAACTGGAATGCACAATGGGAGAACAGCGGCCTGTTCCGAGAAGTGTTTATACCGCCCACCACAGGGGATTCGGGATGTGCAATTGGTACGGCTGTCGACGCAATGCGACACTATACGGGGCAAGCCAAACTGGAATGGTCTGTCTATGCTGGTCAGTCTTTCACTGACGACAAGGTTGAGTTGGAGGGACTGAAGGCCTCGGAACTGAACCTCAAGACCGTCGCGCAAGCACTTTACGACGGAAAAATCATTGGATGGACGCGCGGCAATTGTGAAATCGGCCCACGCGCGTTAGGCAATCGGTCGATACTCGCGGCCCCGTTCAAAGCAGAGACGCGCGCCAGGTTGAACCGGATCAAGGGACGCGCAGAAAACAGCCCCGTCGCCCCGTCTTGCATGGAAGAAGACGCCGCGCTGCATTTCGCGATGAAAGGCCCTTCGCCCTATATGCTTAGCTTTCATCAGGTGACCGATCCGAAATTGGCAGCCATTACCCATGTGGACGGCTCGGCCCGCGTGCAGACCGTTCGGCGCGACCAGAATGCGTTTTTCTATGATTTGCTGGCCGAGTTCAAATCGATCTCGGGCACCGGAGTTCTGTGCAATACTTCACTGAACTTCCGAAACTCCGGGTTTATCAACACCTCCAGCGATCTGGCGCATTATGCGCGGCAGGTCGGGCTGGATGGTTTTGTAGCAGGAAACACGTTTTACGAGATTGTCGACGGTTGAAGGTATCTAAGTTCGGGCACCCGGACAAACAGTTCAATTCCGAGTATTGTGATGAAGAGTAATGAGTTTGTGTTCAGCACGTATCAAGGGAGGCCGGCAATGAGAACGGCCGATACTATTCATGTAGAAAAACCCGATCTCATGTGGTGCGCAGTGATAGTACTGCTTGCGGTGGTATTGTTCTTTGCCGCGACCCCGTGGGGTATCGGAGTCCGTCCGGATTCGGCCTCATACCTTGGCTTTCCATTCTATTTTCAGGGGCATTCGCCAGGATACATCTGGGCAATCGATATCGTCGAAAGTCTTGGAATGGGCCCACTGACAGCGGCCACTGTGGTCAACCTGTCTTTCCTATGCCTGAACGCCTTGATGACATTTGCACTGGCGCGCGGGCTAGGAATATCCCGTCTGATCGCCGGTTTTGCGGCGCTTTTGATCGTAACGTCTCCTTTGGTGTTTGAACTGCATGTGACCGTCCTGTCCGAAGGGATGTTCATCTTTTTGATGCTGCTGACACTGGCACTGCTGAGCGTTTATGCCGGTACAGGTGCTGTGCGGTTTCTGATCCTGGCCGGGCTTGTGTCGGTTCTGGTGTTTCTGACCCGTTTCAACGGCGCGCCTATCTGGGTCGTTGGGATTTTGACACCCCTGTTTCTGGGACCACAAGGTATAAAAACCCGCTTGCTGCATGCCGGAGCCTTTCTGGCCGCGGTGATCGCCCCGCTGATGTTGTGGTCGTACCTTGAGGCCGCCGTCGGAGGATCGGGGCTTGGACGAGAATTTGCGTTTCTGGGCAACGCAACATGGGCCATTCTGATACAAGGTGCAAACTCGATCTGGGTGTCGTTCTTCCCAAATGTGGTGCCCGATATCCTGAAGATCGCTGTCAGCCTGGTTCTGATCGGTCTGCTGATCTGGATTGTCTGGCACGAAACCAAGACCCGTGTGGTCAGGCGCGCGCCGGATGCGGATGACCGGTTTGCCGCGTTTCCACTGTTGGCGACTGTTTACATCTTCGGTCATTTCGCATTGCTGCTGTTGTCGATCTTGATCGAGCCAAATCTACCTTTGAAGCCTTCGTATTTTGCGCCGGTCTATGTGCTGTTGATCATCATGGGCGCGCAATACTGCGCGCGCTTTGCGGCGGGCGACGGCTTGCAGCGCTGGACCGGGCTGGCCCTGTTAGGGCTCGGCGCGTTGGTTCTGATCTCAAATATAGCCAGAACCGGAAATCTGATTACCGAGTTTCGGGAAGAGGGCATCTTTTTCGCAGGTCCAAAATGGTATCAATCGCCGCTGGCGGCTGAGATTAGCAAACTGGACCCCGAAACATTTGTGTATTCCAATGCCCCGGACGTGGTTCATCTGGTCACAGGGTACAAAACCACCTGGTTACCAATGAAATTCAACCGACGCACGGGGTTCGAAATCCCCGAGCGGCCCTATGCCAAAACGCTAGGTGAAATGCGGGAAGGTTTGGCAAATGGAACAGCTGTCGTTGCTTATTTCGATGATGTGACATGGCGGTTCTACCTGCCCACTCAGGACGAGTTAACGCAAGAACTGAACCTGACCGAGGTCATCCGTACAACAGATGGAACTCTTTTGAACACGTTGGGCAATTAACGACGTGCCGACCGGCCTGCCCTGCGGTTACACTTCCTCAACTTAACTAAGCTGAGGGGCGCGTCATGTTTATGACGAAAGCCGAACATGAAGTTGGCACCGACGAAGCGCTCTGGCTGCAAGGGCTTGAGATTGCGGTGATCCTGCCCTGCTACAACGAGGCAGTCGCCATTGGCGAAACCATCGAGCAGTTTCGGGCAGCTTTGCCAGGCGCGACCATCTATGTTTTTGACAATAACTCGACCGACAACACCTCGCAGGTCGCACGCGAGGCGGGTGCCGTGGTTCGCACCGAAAATCTGCAAGGCAAAGGCAATGTCGTCCGCCGGATGTTCGCGGATGTCGAGGCTGATGTTTATGTGATGGCCGATGGGGATGCGACCTATGACAGCGCCGCCGCGCCCCAGCTTGTCCAACTTCTGGTGTCGCAGAACCTGGATATGGTGAACGGTGCGCGCGTGAACAAAGAAACCGAGGCCTATCGGCGGGGACACAAGTTCGGCAACGCGCTGTTTACTGGCTTGGTCAAGTTCTTCTTCAGCGACAAGATCAACGATTTGCTTTCAGGCTATCGCGTGTTCAGCCGTCGCTTTGTCAAAAGCTTCCCGGCCCTGTCGAACGGATTTGAGATTGAAACGGAACTGACGGTCCACGCCATGCAGATGCGCATGCCCATCGGCGAAGTTCAGACGAGCTATTTCTCGCGCCTGCCGGAATCAACCTCGAAGCTTTCAACCTTCAAGGATGGCTGGCGTATTCTCAAGATGATCAGCCTGTTGATCAAAGAAGAAAAGCCGATGGTCTTTTTCATGTCGCTGGCTTTGATCTTCTTTCTTCCATCGTTGTCAGTGTTCCTATCGGTCTTGAACGAGTTCCTGCAAACGGGGATCGTCAGCAGGTTCCCATCTCTGATTGTGGCGGTAGCGGGGTTTGTGGCTGCAATTTTGTCGGTTGTCTGCGCCTTGATCCTGGATTCATTGGCGCGCGGACGGCGCGAGATTCGGCGCCTGTCCTATCTGCAGTTCCCGGGTGTCACTCAGACAAACGCACCCAAAGACTGACTTTGGGTGCAGTGCAGGCTCAGCCCAGAAGCTGGTCGTAGATTTTGCACACACCGTCAATGTGAATGGCCATCCCGAAATTCTCTCGGGCATAGCGCTGACCGGCGTCGATGATCCGCTCCTTCAACGCTCTGTCATTATGCATCCGTTTGACGGGTTCAACAAAGGCCTCGGCGTCGAATGGATCAACAAGAAATCCGTTCTCACCTTCAATAATTGCCTCAACATTGCCGCCGTGCCGCGTGGCCACCACAGGGGTGCCTAGATACATGGTTTCAATCAATGTGCGCCCAAAGGGTTCATCCAATGCTGTGACCAGATTGGCGTCCATCGCGGCCATGTAACCGTCGATCGGCTGACGGAAGCCCATGAAGTGAATCTGGCTATCCATCCAAGCCTCGGATGCCAGGTCTTTGCAGGTTTTCTCCAATTCACCGCCCCGCTCGCCGACGCTGCCAAACAGCAGGCCGTGCACCGGTACATCGGGCATAGCCTTTTGAATTGCAGCGACCGCTTTGACAAAATGATCAGGGCGTTTGCGCGGAACGTAATTTCCGAAATACCCCAGCAACAGCGACTCTGGTGGTAGATTCAGTTCGGCCAACACGTCCTGCCGTGCTTGCGCGGGATCGGGCGGGTTGGGGTTAAAGTCGAACGGACTGCGGATCACGGTGAACTTCTTATCCACCGACCGCACCGCTTTGCTAGGTTTCGAAAAATGAGAAACGCTGATGATATGATCCGACAGGACTGGGGCCAATTTGTTGATCCCAAAGGCGGTCGGGTCCTGCCGGTGATGCCAGATATGCTTACGACCTGACAGTTTCGTCGGCAGCGCCCAGTTTGAATGCATCCGGCCTTCGTTCGTATGGACGATATCCGGTTTGATCCGGTTCAGAACCGAGATGAACCCCGGGACGCTGGACATCAAATACTTCACGGGCCCGCAATCCCCGTCATATTTGATTTGTCCCGGCGACATCAGCGCAGGTTGCTTCAGCACCTCATAGTCCAGCCCCAGTGATTTGGCGTACTCCCCCGCCAGACCATCCTGATAGTGCACAATGATATAGGGCTCGTATTTTGATCGGTCCAAGCCTGCGGCCAGCTTCATGGCCGAGACATGGCTGCCACCGATGACGGTGTCCCCTTCAAAAGGAAACAAGATTCGTTTGGTCATTTGTCTTCTCGTTAATCTTAAATCACTGGTAAATGGAGGGTTTGCAAACGTGGTTTCTTAATGTGTTGGCGATCCCCTATTGCCGCGCCAGATATGACCGGATGGCAAAGATGCATCCCGTCGTCCAGACGATGTTGAAAACCACATGGGACAGAGCGACACCTTCGATTCCCAAAACATAAAGCAACGGTATGAACGACAACGCGAATATGCCGGTCGCCACCATTGTTGTCCGCACCAATGCCCGATCCAGCCCCATGCTCAACATGGTTGGATTTAACGACAACCCGCCAAGATAAATCACCGCCGCAAACATCAGAATTGTCATAACCGGAGCAGCGCCGGCAAATTCGGCCCCGAACAGCAAGACCGCGAGATCAGACATTTTCCACGCCAGCGGGATCGAAATCACCAGCGACACGCTCAACATCACCAGCGAGACATAGCGCACAAGTTTCCAAAACTTGGTGAACTCCTCCGCGGACCATAACCGCGTCATCTCAGGGTACAGAACCTGTCGGATCGGGCCGCCGATACGTACGATGTTCGTCATAATACGTTTACCGACTTGATAGAAACCGACCGAGGTAACATCCAGCAGCGCCCCCACGACAAGCACATCAAGCCGTTGGGTTGATTGCCGCAGCACCACGTTGAAGTTCGAATTCCACAAAAACCGCAGGAAACGAGGGTTCTGCTTTAGCGCAGTTCTGAGGCTCAACCTCATAAAGCTGTGTACTCCACGCCGTTTCAGTTCGCGCAGCGCAAGGCAAAAGGCAACAAGGCCAGTCAAAACCTGATGCATCAGCATCAGTGCCAGAAACGCCCAAAGTCCCAGATCCAGAAGGAACACAATGATCGTACCCACAAGGCGCAAACCGGCGACCACCATGTCTGACACAGCCAGCAGATCAAACCGGTCATGAACGCGCAACACTGCAATACCAGTGGGCCGCAGCGACAGGAACAATCCTAAGGCTACAAGAACGATATAGGTTGAACCGCCGTCTTCGGGCAGGCCGATCAGCGGGGCGAGAAACGGTGCGAGCAAGATGGCGACTGCACCTGCTAAAAGGCCTCCAAGAATATCTATGACAACCGACAGTTTGATCAGATGCGCAAAGCGGTTTGTATCCTCCTCGGTCAGCGCGTCGCTGCCGTACTTGATCACGGCCTGCCACGGTTCCAGCCGACACAGCCGGTCAAGAACCTGCACATAAGCATCAACCAAAGCCAAAATCCCCACTGCAGCAGGGCCGACCGCACGCGCGGTGATGATCAGAGTCAGCAGCCCAAACACCGCGATGAGTATCTGGGACAAGAACAACCAGGACATGTTCTTTGCAAGCCGCCCGATCAGGGATTTGGCGTCAAAACGGATCATGGTCTTGATGGATGTTCCTTCCGGGTGTTGCCCCGGGCACCTGAACTTAACATGGTGCAAAACAACCTTGGCACTCGTCTCAGGTCAAATACCTTTCGTCACTCATTAAATTTCAAATTTTGGCGATTCCAAACTGTTACTTGTTCTATCATTTTGTTTTTTGGACTTGTATCCTTTTACAAAAGCGAAGTTTGATAACGAAATCCAGTCCTGTTTTTGGAATCCTGTTTTCCACAAAGAGAGCTTACAATAGGGGCCGGTGAATGCAGAGGGGAAAAGTCGTGAAGACTTGCCTTTTTGGTGCGAACGCGTTTGGTTGCGATTTGAATTTGGGTATTGATTAACACCATATGGAACAAGCAAAAGTTCTCATACACATTGGATATCACAAGACCGCGACATCTGCGTTGCAGAAGCAGTTGTTTTCGGCAGCTGATGGGCCATTTGCCACCCCGCCGGGTGAGCCAAAATATGTCTTGTCGAATAGATTCGTATTGCCACAGCCCTTAACATTTGATCCGGTCGCCGTTCGTGAACAATACGCAGATTTTCTGGATACTGCCCACGGTTCAGGAAAAGTCGCCGTGTTCTCGCACGAACGATTTTCTGGCTATCCGGCAACCGGCGGATTCGACAGCCCGATGATCGCCGACCGCCTGAAGAAGACATTTCCGGATGCGCATGTGCTGATCGTTTTCCGCGAACAATTGTCCAGCATTCTGTCAATGTACAGCCAATACATCACCGATGGCGGGCACAAATCGTTCAAACGATACATCGCTCAGGTCGAACCAATGATGCGCCGCGTGCCCATGTTCAGCCCGGAATTCTATCACTACCATCGCCTGTTCAAATATTACCAAACGCTGTTCGGAGAAGATCGCGTACACGGGCTGACTTATGAACAGTTCGTCCGGGATTCGGGCGCGTTTGTTGCACAGCTTTGCGGCGGATTAGGTGTTGAAGCCCCAAAACAGCAGTTCGACCGTACCAACACCAAACGTTCGCAAAGCTTTCAAGTGCTTCAGCGGGTGGTTAACCGGACGCTCAGCAGAAACCAGCTCAGCGCCGGAGCATTCGTTCCTTTGCCGAACGCATCCCGTAGATTCGGCAAGCTTAGCGGCCCACTCAGCCGGATTTTCCCAACCGCTCTGGATACTATGATCGAACGGCGCACGGCCAGATATGCTGCTGAACAGTTTGATGGGGCCTTCGCCGAGTCCAACGCAGCTTTGCAAGAACTGACAGGGCTGGACCTTGGCCAATACGGGTATCAGATGCCTGATCGCCAGTCGACCTAACCCTATTCAAACCCCTGATAAAGCAAATGACCAGCACCCCAAATGCTGGTCATTTTTTCGAGTGAGTGATAGTGCCCGAAGGCGCCACCGGTATTTATCACAGGTTGAGCCTAACTTACCAAAGCTTGTGGGCCGCGGATATTAGGGGAATCCCGTAGGTTTGATAATTTTCCCCAAAAAAACCGATTATCATTCTGTAAATAATCAACTATTTACAACACAGCGCATGACTTTACGCGCAGGTCAGATGTTCACTCGGAAGATGAGTAAAGCTGTTGATCCGGTCTCAGAAGACCCATTTTGCGCAGCAGAATGGTGTTGATACGCCGGACATCAAAGACAGCCTCAGCCCGGCTGCGGGAGGCCTGCCCCATCTTCGGAATCAACTCGGGGCTTCTCAAGAAACGGGCCATCGCTTGGCTAAGCGATTGCGGATCACGCATCGGAACCACAAAACCGGTCTCAGCTTCGATCACCGGGTCGGCGCATCCAGGCGCGTTTGTAGTTACAACCGCACGCCCTGTCGACATCGCTTCGAGGATCGTGCGTGGTATTCCTTCGCGATAGGCCGACGGCAGCACAAAGACCGAACAATTACGCAGGTAAGGTCTGACGTCATCTGTTTCGCCCAGATACTCGACCACGCCTTCTCGTTCCCACTGATCGATTTCATTCTGACCGACAGAATCCGGATTGGCATCCATAGGACCCAACAACTGGAACCGTGCCTGCGGATAGTCGCGTTTCAAAAGCCGGGCAGCTTCGACGTAGTCAAAAACGCCCTTTTCCTTCAGCAGGCGCGAAATCATAAGAAAGACTGGCGGGCCATCTGGTGGATCAGATGCCGCGTATTTATCAAGATTGACGCCCGACCCTGGCACAACGCTCAGCCGCGTGCCCTGCCCGACCATACGGCGGTCTTTGAACTCCTGTTCGTCAACCGTGTTATAGACGAGCAGCTCATCCACACCCCGCAGGGACAGTCTGTACATATTGGCCGACAGGGCGCGGACAGCACGGCGTTTCAGGCTGGTGTTCTGCGCATTGAACACATAGCCCAGGCCGGTGCACATCGCGTATTTTTGCGGAACCCCAGCCAGGCGCCCGGCCAGACAGCCATAGATGATCGGCTTCATCGTATAGGCAAAAACGGTATCCGGTGCGAAATCGGCAAAGATCTGGCGCAAGCTGCGCAGCGTTTTCAGATCCGCGATCGGGTTCATCCCGGTCCGTGCCAAAGGAAAATGTACGAATTTGACTCCGATCTCGCGCAACGCCTCTTCACTGGGCGCGTGACGTTCCGGTCCGCAGGCGATCACTTCGGCGCGCATCGACAACTCGCGCAGCAGATCATAGCGAAAATTGATCAGCGACGAGGTCAGATTGGCCACAACCGCGACCTTGCGCATCGGGGCGTCTTGTTCAGCTGTCATTGTATTCACAGTTTGCAACACGGCACACTCCGATCCGCCGATGTGACGATCAGGCTGGTCTTGGTTGATTTGGTGCTGAAATAACTCACCCGGAGAAACCTTCGCTGTGTCAGTGCGCAGAATTGGCCTTAGGCCACATCGTCAATTGTTTCGTCCCACTCTGCAAGGATGTTGTCGGGGGCCAACCAGACCCTGCTTTCCAAATCCGCATCGCGCATCTTCTGCAACAGCTCGGGCGATGAGGACAGGCGCAGAACGGCCTGCGCCAGACCATCCACATCCTCGGGCGGAACCAGCAATCCGTTTTCCTCGGGCCGTATCAACTCGCGCGGGCCATATGGGCAATCGAACGAAACTAGCGGCAAGCCCGTGACTGTGGCTTCGGCCAGCACATTGGGGAACCCTTCATAACGCGATGAGAAAACCAGAATGTCGGCATTGTCCATCCATTCACCCGGCGCAGCACTGGAGCCTGGCATTGAGACGATATCTCCAAGCTGCAGCCTATCCCGCTGCGCCTCCAGCGCTTTGCGCGCGGGGCCTTCGCCATAGATGGTCAGTCTTGCACCGGGATTGCCCGCCAGGATTTGCGGCATGGCATCAAGCAGCAGATCAAATCCTTTTTGGTGATCCAGACGCCCCACCGCGACAAGATTTGACGATCCTGTTCCCAGATGTTCGCGCGCGCCGGTGGGCAATGCGCAAGGGTTTGCGATAATCCGCGCCTTGCGCTGTATCGCGCGGGGCAAATCCTCGCTGGCGCGCTGTGTTTGCATCACAACCGCGCGAGCCCGCCGCGCCAGCAGGTTCTGAGCATGACGCCAGACCGGATTGGCGGTCTGCGCGCGCGGGTTGTTTCGTTCGGATATGATCACCGGGGTGGCTCGATCCAGCGTCGCAATCAAAGTCAGCACGTTGATCTTGGTCAGGAAGCTAATGATGACATCTGGGGCAACCTGCTGGATCACTGATCGGATGTGGCGCAACCGATCCAATTGTCCACCACCCGCTTGTGCGACGTGAAGCGTAACCTCGTCGGGAAAAGGGAAATACGAACCACTAGGAAGCATAGTCAGCCCAGCCACGTGAACCTCATCCCCACGCTCAGCACGATGCGCGGCCAAAATCGATACGATCTTCTCCGCTCCGCCGGCGCCGAAACCACCCTGAATGATTAGGATCTTCACGCGGTGCTATCCTGACATCTTCTTGCGCGGTTCTTCGGTCTCGCTCAGAGGCTGTGTCAGAGGCTGATCGCTGGGTCCGGGTCTGTTGAGTTCATGTTCGACAATAGGGCGATTCAGATCTTTGGATTGCAGGAAGATACGACCGATATATTCCCCCAAAATACCCAGAAACATGGCGTTCAACGTCATCGACAACAGCAGCAAGATCGTGGTGGTCGCGAAACCAGCTGGCCATTCGGCACCAAAGACCAGTTTGGCGATCAGATAGCCCACCATCAGCAGGAACATCGAAAGACCGACCGTCAGGCTGATCATCGACGCCAGACGCAGGGGCAACAACGAGTGGTTGATCAACCCATCAACGGCCAAAGACAGCATCGCCCGGAACGGAAATTTGGATTCCCCGGCGGTACGCGCCACGCGGTCATATTCAAATCCGACCTGATTAAAACCCATACCGCTGATCAGACCCCGGACATAGGGTGAGCGGTCATCGACCCGGCGCAGCTCATCCAGAATACGGCGGTCGGTCAGGCGAAACTCACCCGCATTGCGCGGCAGATCATCGTCGCTGATCATGTCTATCAGTGCGTAAAAGGCGCGCCGTGCCCAGGCCACCAACGGGCCATCCGGCAGGCTGCGGCGAATACCGTAAACCACGTGATTGCCCTGACGCCACAGGTCCAGCATCTGCGGGATCAACTCGGGCGGATCCTGCATGTCACAGTCCAGCTGCACCGCACAGGCCCCGTTGGCCGAGCGATAGGCGGTCAGGACCGAAGCCTGATATCCCATGTTTCGCGCAAACCTGATAACGCGAACGCGCGGGTCCTCTTTTGCGATCTCGGACAGGATCTCGAATGTACGATCTTCCGAATGGTTGTCGGTAAAGATGATCTCGGGCTCATAGCCATCGAGCCCGTCGAACACCTGAATGACCCGGTCATAGGCCATCCGCACGTTGTCTTCTTCGTTGTAGGCCGGGATAAGGATGGAAACGAGTGTCATGAGACGGATCCTGTCAGTGTCGACTGCGCGCGCATAGCCCATTCGACTGTATGCTTCAGCCCATCCTGCACATTGGTTTCGGGTCCCCAGTCATAGCTGGATTGCATCAGACCAGGATGGTTGATCAAATCGATTGGCGCACCATCGGGAGAACCAAACTGCAGCAAATCCTTAGGCGCGTTCGAGAGGCCCTGCACCATCTTGGCCACATCCCGTACCTTTGTCGCCACACCTGTACTGATATTGACGACCGGGCCGGCGGCCTTCGGGTCAGACCCCAGCATCAACAACCCACGCACGGCGTCATCGACATAGAGCAAATCGCGCGCATCGTCGGGGCGGCCGATCTGGGCTGGTTTGTTGGTTAGCAAGCTATCAATCAGGTAAGGCACCAGCTGCTGCCCGGTTTGACCTGGGCCATAAGTCAAGGACAAGCGCGCCGTCACTGCCGGGAATGGCAGGCGGGGCTGCAACATCTCAAGATACTTTGTGCCGGTCAGCATCGAGGTACCATAGCTGTCGCGCGGTTTTTCACATTGCGTTTCGAGATAGGGAACCGGGTTGTCCCCATATTCTGCAATCGTGCCCAAACGTACAAATGCACCCGGGGGTGATTCACATTCCGCCGCAGCACTCAAAACTGACAGAATGCTGTCGACATTTTCCCTCAGGCTAGCGGACGCATCACTCAGATCCGGAGTATTCGGAATGCGGGTTTTTGCAGCCGCGTGAAACACCAGATCTGGCTGGGCCTCGTGAAACGCTCGCGCGACTGCGGCAGTGTCGGTCAACGCTACCCTAACCAAATGGATATTCGCAGCCACATCAGCCAACCGATCAATGCCTGATCCCGGGCGGACCAATGCGGTCACCTCATCCCCACGCGCAACGCAGGCCCGCACCAGATGCGAACCGATAAAGCCGTTTGCGCCGGTGATGAGCACACGCATCATGACTACTGTGCGCCTCGGTAATGCGAGACCGCCTCTTTCGGTTGCAGGATCGCATCGGACTTACGCCCAAGGAAAAACACGCCACTGGCCCCGTCAACACGATAGGGTTCAGGGATCAAGCGATCCAGATATTGCGCCCAGAAGACACAAAGCTTGGCAATCTTGCCCGCCGTACGTGACCGGAACAGGCCGCGGAACAGATAATCGACGGACCACATAAACTGCACACCGGGCCCCGCGCTGGCACCCGAGTCGATCCGATCGAATGCGCGGAACAGATAGCGGTGGCCGCTTTCGGTGAAGCGGGTAAAGTCATAGGCCCCTTCGTGGACCTGCTGCAGAAACGGGGTTTCCGCATAGATCAACCCACCAGGCTTGAGCACGCGATGAATCTCGGCCGCGACCTGGCGTGGGTCCAGTACATGTTCCAAAACAGCCTGAACGATCACGCCATCAAACACGTCATCCTGCATCGGGATGTCATGGGCATCGGCAACGAACTGGATGTTCGGCGACTGGTAGATGTCGAAGGCAAAGATCTGAACACTGGGATCTTCGTAGAGCTTCCCCATCCCCTGCCCGACACTGCCACCCCCCACGATCAAAACGCGCGGGTTTGGGTTCAGCGCCTTAATCTCGGATAAAAACCGATCCACATTGCGCAATGTCACCTGTTTGATAGGTGACGCCAGCCGTTTCAACAGCTTCACCGGTCCGCGATAGCTGCGCCGGTGAATCTGCGATTCCACTTCGATATCCGTGGGCTTGGGCGGCTCGATGACCGAGGTCTCATAGTTCACAAAGACTGGCACCGCGCCATTGACAGCGCAAGGGCCGGTGCCCTGTTTGAAATCATCCCGGATCAGATCCCGGATCGCCTCGGTCGGGGCCAGTGGCATCAGGACGCCTCCCGCGAGAGCCCGGCAACATGAGGCTGCAGGAATTCTGTCAGCTTTTCATGCATGTAGTCGATATGCGCTTGCGTCAAACCATGGTGACAGGCAAGCAGAACACCCCCGCGCATCACCTCGTCCGAGACCGGGTAACCCGCAGGATCGGTGCGGTATTCAACACCCTTCATGGCCGGTTGCCGAAGGATGTTGCCAGTGAAGACCGGGCGGGTCTGAACATCGGCGGTCTCCAAGAAGATCTGCATCTCGCGGCGCGTAAAGGGCGCCCCATCGCGGATCGTAACCGGGAAGGACAGCCAGCCTGTACGCGAATCTGGTAGCTGACGGGGCAGGATGAACCATTCTTCATATTGCTTGAAGAATTCCAGATGTGCGGCAAACGCTTCTTCCCGCAGACGGATATTGTTGTCCAATTTACCCAACTGCACCAAGCCAAATGCGGCGCTGATTTCCGACGGCTCAAGGTTGAAGCCCAGAGCTTCGAACAGGAACTTGGCATCATAGTCGATGCCGTCCAGCTGCACGTTGAACCGGTTCTCAATCGCCTCGGATTCAACAAACAGGGACGAGCTGCGCCCCCAGGACCGCATCAGCAGTGCCTTGCGCGCCAGTTCTTCATCGTCAACACATAGCATCCCGCCATTGCCGGCCCCGTTGATCACGTGACTGCCATAGAAGCTGGTGGTCGAGACGTCGGAATACACGCCTGTGCTGGTGCCATCCATCTGCGCGTCCAACGTATCGGCGCTGTCTTCGATCACTTTCAGACCATGCGCATCCGCCAACTCGCGGATTTTGCGCCAGTCCGGCAGGTTGCCGATCAGCGATGGGATCATCATGGCCGAGGTGTTCGGCGTGATCATCCGTTCGATTTGGTCCACATCGATATTATAGGTGCCCACTGCGGCATCCACGAATGCAGGGATCAAACCCTTGCGCACTAAAGGTGCCACTGTGGTGGCAAATGTCAGGGCAGGAGTGATTACCTCGCTGCCTTCCGGCAGGTCCAGAATCTCAACCGCCAGATAGTTCGCGGACGAGCCCGAATTGGTCATGATGCCGTGGTTCTTGGCAAAAAGCTTAGCCACCTTGGCTTGCATTTCGCGCACCTTGGGGCCCATTTGGGTCGATGTTTTCAGAACCTCGACAACGGCGTCGATCTCTTCCTGGCCGTGGACGGTTTGCCCGTAGTTCACTCTCATAAAAGGCACTCCTTAAAAATACGCAGTTTATTGTGCGGCGACTGGGGTCGCGTCATGTGTTTCAGATGTTGTCAGGGTTTCGAAGTATTCGATCTGCGTCGCGGTGACCTGTGCCATGTTCTTCCCCGCAGCATGGGCTTTGTACCAATCTGCGGTCAGGTTGATGGCCCCTTGCAGCGTCAGTTGCGGGCACCAGTTCAGGCGCGTTTGAGCTTTGGTGCTGTCCAGTCGCAGGATACCGGCCTCATGCGGGGCGTCGGTGACCTGATCGGGGAAACTGAACATCGGCGCCCCATCGCCCCAGGCGCGCTGGATCATGTCAGTCAACTGGCGCACATCTACGGTGCTTGAGACATCCGGGCCGAAATTCCACGCCCCGGCATAGGGCGCACCGTCTGTCAGCATCTTTTCGACGACGCGCAGATAGCCTGAAACAGGCTCCATAACATGCTGCCACGGCCGTACGCTGGCGGGATTGCGAATGACCACCGGCTCGCCCTTGGCCCAAGCGCGAATGATATCGGGAACCAGACGATCCTCACCCCAATCGCCGCCGCCAAACACATTTCCGGCACGCACGGTCGCAAGTTGCGGGCCGCTTGGATCGGAAAAGAAGGAATGTGCATAGGACTGGGCGACAAGCTCGGTTGCGGCCTTGGACGCGCTATAGGGATCCTTGCCACCAAGCGGGTCGTTTTCACGATAGCCCCAGACCCACTCGCGATTGTCATAGCATTTGTCACTGGTGATCACGATCACCGCCTTAAGCGACGGCATCTTACGCGCAAGCTCTAGCACATTGGCCGTGCCCTGCACATTGGTGGCAAAGGTCTCTGCCGGTTCCCGATAGGATTTGCGCACCAGCGGTTGTGCCGCCATGTGAAACAGAACCTCGGCATCGACCCCGTCCAGTGTACTAGACAGGGCGTCAGGCTCGCGAATATCGGCAAATCGACTGTCGGTGGCCTGAGCCAGATCGCAGCTGTCATAGAAGCATGGGCCGGGCTCGGGTGGCAGCGACAATCCAGTCACCTGCGCGCCAAGTCGCTGCAGCCACAACGACATCCAGCCGCCCTTGAACCCGCTATGGCCGGTCACAAGGACACGGCGGCCATTGAACTGGCCGCCGAACATCTGATGCTGATGTGCAGTCATTTTACCCTCAGATTGCAACCGGGTATTCGGCTGAAGATTGATCGCCGAACTGCATCCAGGGTGGCGTTTCCTCTTCGCTTAGCGCGTTCAGCGCATTGCGGTCACGGATCGTATCCATCGGATGCCAGAACCCATCATGACGATAGGCCATAAGCTCTCCATCCCGGGCCATTTGCGACAAGGGCGACTGTTCCAGTGGCTCGGTATCGTCAACCATATAGTCCAAAACGCCCGGTTCAAACACGAAATACCCGCCATTGATCCAGGTTTCGCGGCGGCGCACTTTTTCTGTGAACGCATCCACCCGGTCACCTTTAAGTTCGATGTTGCCGAACCGCGCAGGCGGCTGCACCGCTGTGACAGTTGCCAGCTTCCCGTGGGATTTGTGGAAGTCGATCAAGGCGTTGATATCGATATTGCCCAGACCGTCCGAATAGGTGCACATGAATGTCTCACCTGGGTCTAGCCATTCCTTCAGGCGACGAATACGCCCGCTGGTCATGGTGTGCGCGCCTGTGTCAACAACCGACACATTCCAACCACCCGGCGCCGACGGCACCAGCTTCAGCTCACCTGTGTCCAGAGCAACCGAAATGTTGTTTGCGATCAGGTGGTAATTGGCAAAAAACTGTTTCAACAGAAGGGCTTTGTACCCTGCGGCAACAACAAAATCACGGTGGCCGAAATGGCTGTAGATATCCATGACGCGCGCGATAATCGGGCGGCCTCCAACTTCAACCATTGGCTTCGGAATCGCGACCGTTTCTTCGGCCAAACGCGATCCCAATCCTCCTGCCAGAAGTACTGTCTTCATCTGTGCTACTCCCTCAAAATACCTTTAACTAAATTTCAATGTTACGTCGGGGTTAAGGCGGATTGCCCATTGTTGCTCGGGCGGGGTGGGTGGTGCATGCGTTCAATCTGCCACTCCCGCGCGCTTGGAGTATATCACACCTTTTCCGTAACGGTTATTTAACCCGTCTTTTGGCACCGCAGCGTAGCCATTTGTTTGCGCATATCGCAACAATGGTGCCTCAAGTGTGGAATCATATCCCAAAAGGAAAGCGGAGGGCGGATTGGAATCAAACAGGACGATCAGATCATCTGCACCGGCCATGACATAGTGCTGTGCCAGTTCCGGGTCTGTGTAGGGCGCGATGCGATAAGCGAAGGGGCCAGTGGCCAGTTCAGCATAGACCGGCAGGTGGGCTTCCAGTGGATAAAGCGGCATCAGCGTCGCGACCGGACCATCCGGGATCGCACTGTCTGCGACCACGTCCTGCAAGGCTTCAGCGCCTTTTTCAATGCGCGCGGCCGTAAAGCTGTCTGGTTTCGCAAGATTCAGCAGCCCCGGTGCCAATCTTGGTGCTCCCAGCAGTACCATCAATGCGAAACCCGCCGCACAGAGAGGTGCAATAGCCGTACGTTTTTCAGCGGGAACAATGCGATAGACTAGAGCCCCTAAAAGGGGAACAGCAATCAGCGGCTGGACATAGTATTGAGGAAAACCGGGTGTCGGCACAAAGCTGAACAGCGCCGTTATGCCCAGCAGGGCCAGAACCAGTATGATCTGACCTGTTCCATGCCCCAGACGCACAGCATTGGCGCCAGCCAGTGCGGCAACGAAGAACACGGCCATCAATCCGACCAACGCCGCACCCCCGAACCAGGTTGCATAGGCCAACAGGACCTTGCCACCGATCCCCATGGCCAGCCCAGGCTCGGACGCGGCATTCGCCTGCCAATAGGCCACATGCGGGCCAGTGTGAAACTTCAGTATGTGCGCCAGAAAATCCGAAGGGTCAGAGGCCAGATACCAGAACAAAGGAATGGCCCCGATCAAACCGCCAATCAGCACCGGCAGAACGACCCCGCGTAGACGAGATGCAAACGGCAGATGCCAGGGCAGCAGGAAGGCGGCGATTGCAACGGGTGGGATGAACATCGCAGCACTGACCTTCATGCCCGCCGCAATCGACAGGCAGAGGCCGGACATCACCAGCCAAAGGAAGCCGGGACGATCCTTGAGTGTCTGGACAATGAACAAGCCCAGCCCCCAAGCGGCAAAGGGCAAGGGCAACAAGTTGTTGCTGGCGGCCATCCCGGCCTGAGCTTGCAGCGTTTCATTCACCACAAGGACCACAACAAAGAACACCGCCAGAAGGCGCGAGCCGGAAATCCTCCAGGTCGCCCAGCCGATGCCCGAGGCTAGTAGCAACCAGGCAAAGAACTGTCCGAAACGGGCCGAGGCTAGAAGGCCCTCGCCCCCGAACAGCAGGTAGAAACCCCTGTAATACCAAGCAGAATTGGGAACATGGTTATAGAAGAAATCGCTGTAGAGGCTCCAATAGCCCAAAAGTTCAGCTGGGGGCACGAACATCAGTTCGTCCCGACGCAGGCCGTACCCCATGATACGCCCGTAGAGCGCCACAAACAGGACAACCAAAACGCCAATCGTTACAACCCGCATCAACAGGCTACCATCAGAGCGCACGGTTGCATGGATGTCCGGATCAACGCTCAGGCTAGGGTCAACGGAATGGGTCATTGCGCACCTTTCTGCGGGTTAGGACGCAAAGCACGTGAGATTAGACCATATGACAAAACAACAGTCGGCCCCAGTGCAATGGCCTGCGCCAGATAAGCATCAAACCCGAACTGTAGCAAAGCCCACAGCAGCGCTGCGTTAAACGCATAGACGATGACATAGGACACCGCGTAATGCGGCAGCCGCCCATAGCCCTGTACGTAGAACACGAAACGACCATGGACCTGAAAGTTCCAAAGAACCCCGACTATGAACTGGACGGCAAGCGCCACCTGAGGGTGAGCGCCAAACCAGACCAGTATCGAAAATACGGCATATCCAAACAGCGTATTGATCACACCGGCCCCGATAAACCGCAGGATCCGGTCCCACCCGTGCTGGGTGGGAGTGATCACGCCAGATTGACTCAGTTCTGACATCTTATGAAACGCTCGTAAGAGCCCTTAGTTACTCGTAACACACACGGCTTGGGTCAAAGCCGACACAACAATAAATTCAAACAATATCTTTAGCGGCCACCGACGGTTTCCAAAGCATCGGAGTTTGCAAAGGCACCGACCATCTTCTCGGTCGGGATAGCGGTGATCTTCGACTTGGTCCGAGGTTTGATCAGATCTTTTGTTTCAATCGGACGCAGACCGTTGACGCCATAACCTGGCACCAGCTCTTTCAGCAGCTTTTTGACGCCCAGATCATCACCATCCAGTGCAGCCTGTTCCAGCTTGAGGATCATAGCACGCAGACGCGCAACCGAGACACCTTCGGGGATCGCTGAAGCCACACCCGGGATACCGCTTTCGCGATGCTCTTCGGTCACATCGAACAGTTCCTCATACAGCTTTTCGCCTTTGCGGATACCGATGAACTTGATGTCGATATCTTTATAGGGAACCAGACCCGCCAGACGGATCATGCGCTCGGCCAGATCAACGATCTTCACTGGGCGGCCCATGTCCAAAACAAAGATCTCGCCATGGCTGTTTTCCAGGTTCAAGCCCTTGGCTGCCGCAACCAGAGTCAACTGGACAGCCTCGCGAATGGTCATGAAATAGCGCTCCATCTTCGGATCGGTGACCGTCAGCGGGCCGCCTTCCGAAATCTGGCGCTGGAACAGCGGGATCAGCGAACCCGATGAGCCCAGAACGTTACCAAACCGGACCGAGAAGAAGCGCGTGGCTTCATCAGTGCCGTTGGTAACACGATCCTGCGCCTGAGCGTAGAATTCCGCAACACGCTTGGTTGCGCCCATGACGCTGGTGCTGTTCACGGCCTTGTCGGTCGAAACCTGCACCATCGCAATGGCACCTACGTTGCGCGCAGCATCGGCGACGTTACGCGTACCGATCACGTTGGTCAGAACACCTTCGCACGGGTTCAGCTCGACCATCGGTACGTGCTTCAGTGCAGCCGCGTTGAACACCAACTCGGGACGGTGACGTTCGAAGATCTTGTTCACACGGTCAGCGCTGCGAATATCGGCAACATAGATGCGGCGCGAAACTTCGGGAAAGTTCTGGCTCAGGTCCATGTCGATCGAGTAAGCATTGTATTCCGTGTTTTCGATCATGACGATTTCCGCCGGCTCGAACGACGCGATCTGACGGGTCAGTTCACTGCCGATCGATCCGCCAGCACCGGTGATCAGAACACGGCGATCCTTAAACATCTCGCGCAGCATAGAACGCTCAACC
This sequence comes from Pseudomonadota bacterium, assembly GCA_039818265.1. Lineage (GTDB taxonomy): Bacteria > Pseudomonadota > Alphaproteobacteria > Rhodobacterales > Rhodobacteraceae > Ruegeria. The sequence goes on from JBCBUG010000014.1 coordinate 82,661, forward strand.
GCTTTTTGTGGGCGATCCAAGATGTCTTCGGGGTTCACGGTCCGGATACCGTTGCTTTCGGTGCCCAACTCTTCCAAACCGGTCAAGCGCGACACAGGAATGCTGTTGGCTTCGGCCCAACGGGTCAGTTTGCGGATACCATCGCTTTCGAAATGGGTAACCGGCTCAGTCAACAGAATACGCTGAGGCAGGTTGTCATCAAACTTCAGCCGCTCGATGACGGCGTCTGCATCCAGCAGCGAGCCGATGATCTTTACGTCGTGAAAGTACAGGCCTTGCGTGTTGCGGGCGTCATCAATGATTCCAACGGGTTCATATTTTGATTCCGTGTTGCGCAGCGAACGAACAAACAGGTCACTGCTGGCACCGGTGCCAACAAGGATCACCGGGATTTTGCCATTGTCACTTGCGGTGCAGCCCTGGACCTTGCGCTTGAACTCGGTGCTGCGGGCAATGATGCGCAGGCTGCCCAGTGCAGGCACGATCAGGAAGAATTGAATGACATAGACTGCAAGCGGAACTTGGGATGTGACTGCAGCCGCCATGCCAAACAGGGCCAGCGTTGCAACACAGAAGAACGACGCGCGCACGATCAGAGCCACATCACGTAGCGACGTGGACCGGGTGTGACGCTTATAAATGCCCGACATCGGCAGGATCGCCAACGCGACCAGGCAGGACATCAATACCAAAGGGATCAGTGCCGCAGACGCTGCCGCAGGCAACGTGCCCCCGTTGGCCAACACCACAGCAATCACAACGGAAATGGCCGAGGCTACAACATCACCAATCACCAAGCGACGGTTTGCGCTCAGCTCAATAAGTTTTTGCTTCAATGTGGATCCGATGTCGCCCAATTTCAGATCGGGTTCGATCGCAGTATCTTTATCAGATCCATTCTTGAGCTCAACCAACTCACGCTCATACATACTCAGTACTCCGGCGTATAAATTGCCCACTACTACCCGACCCAGCAGGACAGATCGAAAACAGTCGATCAGCCGTCAAAGCCGCACTCACACGCCAGCAGAAACCACTTGCCAGCAAGTTTGATTATTTTTGTAAGGTCCCCCTAGACCGGCTCAGGTTTGAAAATCATCAGACCCTTTGCCACAACCCTTTCTCACTCGCACGAACCAAACTACAATATCCAGCGGCCAACATGGCCACTAAGGTTTCAATATGGTTAAAATCTAACATAGCCAACACCGGAGCAAAACGCTTTTTTCACGTTTCCGGCATCGTATGACCAAAGAAATGCCCTATTTCCCAATGTTCGCACAGCATTCGGTCTGTTTGAGAACTTTTTGTAAACATCTGATCGGACAAGACGCGCCCCACGATTTGGCGTCTTTGTTTCCAGACCGGAAACGCAGTGTGACTTATGACACATAACAAAGCTCAATTGATTCGAGCCATTTCAAGCGGTTTGGCACTGCCCCAGGCCTCGGTGATTCCGGGTTCAATCTCTGCGATCTTGGCCATGTCCTCGCCATAGAACTCGGCAAGGCGGCGCGACAGATCGTCTGACAGCGGCGGATACTGTACCTGACGGGCAACCGCATTGCGCAAAGACCGAACCGGCCAAGTGTGTCGAACAGGATCAATGACAGAACGGACCGGTCCCAGGATCTTGCGCAACGGCAAAGGCACCATTGCAGCATTCTTGTCCTTTACCTTTTTCTTAACCGGCGCTTCCAGCTTGCCGGTCAAATTAAGATGCGCACGCACCTTCTCCAGGTTCCCAGTTGGATTGCGGCGAATATCCTCATAGGCCAGCAATAGGATTTGCTCGGCCGGGAACAGATCATAGAACCGTGCCAAATGATGCGCATAACGCCCATCGGACAGGAATCGTTGGTCCGCCGCATGCACGGGGTTCAGATAGTCTTCAATCCGGTCCGTAACCTCTCCACGACGGAACAGCATGCAATAATCCGAATAGGCGCGCTGTACCGGATCACGCATTTGCAGGATCAGCCGCGCATTCGGAGCGAAATCCCGAATGCGCTGCGCGGCCTCGGGCACTGTCAGATAAGAGTTCGATTTCTCGCCGATCAGTCCGGCCTGTTCGAAGCCGTCAAACTGATCCCGATACCAATTCAGCCCTTTGTCATATTCACGTGAAAAGAAATGCAGCTCAGGCTCTGGCATATAGATTGCCGGGGTTTGTGTCAGCGAATGCTGCAACCACGTGGTCGCACATTTCGCAGCACCTATGATCAGAAAATCGACCAGTCTGTCAGCGGGCAATGTCATGATGAAACTCGTTAACTAAATTCCCTGGGGCCGAGGCCCACATAGCTTCTATACTCAATTCGACGTAATAACCGTTTTCCTGACAACCTCGATCGTATCCCCCGGCTGCACCGGATCGGTTCCCTTTACACGCTGCGTTTGCGTATTACCCCCACGGGTGACGATAAACTCAATGGTTGTCTCGCTGGCGATGTCATCCTCGCTTAGATACCCGGCGGCGGCCAGTTCACCATGCAGGGTCGATGCGGTTTGTAGACGGGTCTTGAGCGAGGCCAGCTGGCTTTCAACCTGATTCAGCTGCACCAATGCATCCGAGCGTGCTGTGTCATCCAGTTGAAGCTCATCCCGCTGCGCACGGTTGAGGTCCTGCCGCGCGACCAGCAACGCAACCTCCTGATCCAGACGCTTCGACTCCAGATCATTCAACGCATTGGTCATCGCGGTAACTCGGTTCGACGCGGTGAGCCCCTTTTCTCTAAGAGAGTTGAGATTCTCCAGCTCTTTCGAGACGTTAGCGATCTGCGTGTCGCGCAATTCAAGCTGCTGTGTCAGGCTCTCGATCTGTTCTTTAAGAAGGGCTTGCAGGTCCCTGATCCGTTCGCCCTGCCCTTCGCGTGCGGCCAATGTGGCCTGAAGGATTTCGCCTTCCAGCCCTTCGGGCGCATTTGTCAGATCAGCGCCTTCGTCATCGCTTTCCAGAACGTTCAGATCCGCAATCAGCCGCTGGCGCTGTTGTTCCAGCTCATCAATCTGCGTGGCCAACAGGCGAATCTCGCCGCCCATGCGCAGCACCTGAATGTCATTGCCGGTTGCCAGTTGAATCGGCGGGCGGATTGGCCCTCCGGCCAGCGCCAGAATCTGTTGCGCGGTCATACCCACATGGAAATCGTAGGCGCCTGGGGAATTCACGTCGCCCAATACATAGACCGGCAGATGGCCAATCACCTCCAGCGCGATGCGCGGCGGTTCGACCATGCCGATTTGGCGGCGGAATTTCAGCTCTAGCGCCGCTGCCAGCTCAGCCGGGGTGTGACCCTCTGCTTCGACCTGGCCGACAAGTGGAATCATCAGATCACCGTCACCGGTGATGGTGTATTCGCCGGTTACACCGGTCCAGCTTAGGTAAGTTGTTGAATCCGCATCCCAGCGCATCGCTTTCAAAGACAGCCGATCCTGCGGCAGCAGGCGATATCCCTCAGCCCAAACGGCGCTTGCCGCCAGAGTGAACATCACCAACATCACTTTGAAACAGGTTTTCAAACCTCTGTCTCCCAACTCACTAACTCTACGATCTATACTACAAACCAAACTGGTGGTTCTGTGATCTTCGATACACAAGAAACGCAAGCTTTATTAGCTGTACGTCAAAAAATCTTCAGGCCCGGTTCAAACCTGCACAAACCCACGCAATCAAGCTAAGCACTCCTGTATTGCGTGACAAGAGAAACGGCCCATCGTTGCGGCAATCCTATTCCTCGCCCCAAATCCGAAACAATGCTCCACTAGCAGCCAAACCGTTGACGAAACTAGCTGCGATGTCGGCGTTAAATTCCCAACATTCTTCACAACCGGCACGATTCGATCAAAGCGCCGCAGACTTCTTGCAAAACACATCCAATTCGAACAGATTGAGGCGGTCTCTGCCCAGGCAATTTAGCTATTGCCTCTGGCGTGTGATTTGTTTGTTGATTTCAAGTGTTGCGGCGCGCCGCGTGTGTTCTGAGTTGGATTGAACTGTGAATAGAGTACCCGAAATTCTGCTCTGCATCCTGTTGGGTCTTATCTCTCTGCCCTTCTTTCTTGTCGCGTGTCTGATTGTTGCAACCTCTGTCGGGTTGCCATTGATGTTCTCACAGCGCCGCTGTGGTCTGGGTGGGCGCGAATTCAATCTGTTCAAACTCCGCTCGATGTCAGAAGCACGTGGCCAGGATGGCGCGTTGTTGCCAGATGATCAAAGACAGACCCGCGCGACGGCCCTGATCCGCCGCTTGCGTCTGGATGAAATCCCGCAACTGTTGCTTATTCTGCGCGGTCACATGGCACTTGTGGGCCCGCGCCCCCTGCTGCCTGAGACGATTGAAAGCTTTGGGGCCGAAGGGCGGTACCGCTGTTCGGTTCGGCCCGGCCTGACCGGTTGGGCGCAAGTCAGCGGCAACACCAACCTCAGCAATTCCGAGAAGCTCAGTCTCGATCTGTGGTATGTCGCGCATCGGTCTTTGACGCTGGATCTGCGGATCATGGCAGAAACCGTCGGCGTTGCGCTTCGGGGCGAGAACCGGCGCACAGATCGGATCGAGGCCGCTGCAGACTGGTTGAAACAGCATCCGCCACAAAAATCTACATTGCAGAGGTCGCCCGCATGAGAACTGTATTTGTCGGGGCCGTTGAAACTTCGCATGCCGCATTGGTGTCAATTTGTGCAGCAGGTCATGCGCCGGATCTGGTCATGACATTGCCGCCCCATTTGTCGCATCGGCATTCCGATTTTGTTGATCTGAGCATTGTGGCCAATCGCTATGGCGTACCCGTTGAGTATATTGAAAAAACCAACGCGCCTGAGACCATCGCGCGGATCAAGGCGCTGAAACCCGACTTGATCATGGTCATCGGCTGGTCGCAAATCTGCGGCCCGGCGTTTCGTGCGATCCCCAAGCTGGGATGCATCGGCTTTCACCCTTCGGCCCTGCCGAAGCTGCGTGGGCGCGGGGTGATCCCATGGACGGTGCTGTTGCGGGAAAGAAATGTCGGATCGTCCCTGTTCTGGCTCGGCGAAGGCGCGGATGATGGCCCGATTGCGGCCCAGGCGCGCTATGCCGTTGATCCGAACACTGTCACTGCGCGTGAGCTTTATGATCGCTCCTTGCGCGCCATTTCGGGCCTGCTGCCCCCCTTGCTTGAACAGATCGCCGTCGGGGACATTCCCCGCGAACCTCAGCCCACGACTGGCATCAGCATTTGTGCACGCCGCCGGCCCGAAGATGGCCTGATCGACTGGACCCGCTCTGCCGAGGAAATCGAGTGCCTGATCCGTGCCTCGGGCCCGCCCTATCCGGGGGCGTTCACGCATGGCTCTGATGGTCGGCAGATTGTGATCACACGGGCCAAATTCTCAGAACCTGACGGTTACTACATCGGCTTGCCTGGTCAGGTGCAGGACATTGATGGCCAAAACTTCACCGTCGCCTGTGGGGATGGGCGGTGCCTTGATATTCTGGAATGGTCCGGCGCGGATATCCCCCCCGCCCTGCATTCGAAATTAGGAAAGACGTCATGATTACCACGGATCTAATCAGCGCCGGGTCCGGACCCGCCCTGGTCATCGCACCCCACCCGGATGATGAGGTGCTGGGGGCCGGTGGCACCATGGCACGGCTCGCCGATGCGGGCCGCGAGGTGCATGTGGTTGTGGTAACCCGTGCAAAGCCGCCGAAATTCCGGGATGAAGATACCCAGATCACCCGCGCCGAGGCGCGCAAATCCCATGACTATCTGGGCGTGACCCAAACCCATTGGCTGGACTTCACTGCCGCCGAGCTGTCAGAACAGCCGCATTCCGATCTGAACGGAGCGTTGGGCAAGCTGGTGCGCGATCTGGGCGCGGATTTGATCCTCGCGCCGCATCCGGGTGATATTCACATGGATCACCAGCTGACTTTCCTGTCCAGCCTGGTCGCCAGCCGACCGCATCAGGACAAATACCCGGCCACCATTGCAGCCTACGAAACCCTGTCCGAGACCAACTGGAATGCGCCGTATCTGACGCCGCCTTTTGTGCCCAATATCTTTGTCGATATCTCGGACACGCTGGAGCGAAAACTGACGGCCTTTGCCATGTTTGAAAGCCAGGCCAAGCAAGCCCCGCACGAACGCTCGGTCGACAGCTTGCGCGCGTTGGCGACCTTGCGCGGCGCAACCGTCCATCGGCATGCCGCCGAAGGGTTTGTTCTGGTCCGAACCGTAGTCTGACAGGAGAGCAGCAGATGGCATCTTGGCCCATATACGATCAGGAACAGATTGATGCGGTCAGCCGGGTGCTGGCGTCGGGCAAAGTCAACGCCTGGACCGGTCCGGATGTACGCGCATTCGAGGATGAATACCGCGCCTATACCGGTTCTACCCATGCCATCGCCATGGCCAACGGCACGGTGACGCTGGATGCCGCATTGCATGTGCTTGACCTTGAGCCCGGGGACGAAGTGATCGTGACGCCCCGCAGCTTTATTGCCTCGGCCAGTTCCGTGATGCTGGAAGGCGGAGTGCCCGTTTTTGCAGACGTGGATCCGGTCACCCAGAACATTACCGCCGAAACCATCGCGCCGCTGATCACATCGCGCACCCGCGGGATTATTCCGGTGCATCTGGGCGGTTGGCCATGCGACATGGATGCGATTATGGATCTGGCACAAGCGCATGATCTTTGGGTAATCGAAGATTGCGCTCAGGCTCATGGCGCGATGATCGACGACCGTCATGTGGGCACGATCGGCACGTTCGGATCGTTTTCGTTCTGCCAGGACAAGATCATGACAACGGGTGGCGAAGGTGGCCTGTTGACGACCAATGACGATGAGCTTTGGTCGAAGGTCTGGAGCTACAAGGACCATGGCAAGGGTTATGACACGGTGTTCAACACCGAGCACCCTCCCGGATTCCGCTGGTTGCACGATTCCGGGCCGGGCACCAACCTTCGTATGACGGGTCCATCAGCGGCTCTGGGCCGCGTTCAACTGCAAAGGCTGAACGATTGGCGCGCCCATCGCACGGCCAATGCCAATGTGTTGGCCGAGGCGTTGGCCACTTGCCCTGCCTTCATGGTGCCAATCCCGCCCGACAGCGTGACCCACGCTTATTACCGGTTCTACGCTTTTGTGCGCCCGCAGGCCTTGGCCTCCGGCTGGTCACGCGACCGCATCATTGCCGAGATCACGCAGGCTGATTTCCCTTCGTTTTCAGGGAGTTGTTCGGAAATCTATCTTGAAAACACGTTCCGCAAGCACGGCATTGGCCCAGCCGAGCGCCTTCCTGTGGCGCGCGAGCTCGGCGAGACAAGCCTCGCGTTTCTGGTCGATCCGGGCTGGTCGCACGAAGACACTGCACGCCTTGCTCAGGTCATCGTTGATGTGGGCAATCGGGCCTTGGCTGGGCAAAAGGCGGGATAGATGATCCTGCATGTGGTCACAGATTTTTCGACCCAGGGCGGCGCACAGGCAATGCTGGCGCGGCTGCTGTCGCATTCCGGCGAACGCGCGGTTGTGGTGGCGCTGACCGAAGTGTCAGACCGCTGCCGCGCGATGGCAGGGAATGAGAAGGTCGAGTACATCTCGCTGCGGGCCCGGTCGCCTTTGTCTTTTCCCCGCGCCATCTGGCAGATCGCGCGATTGATCCGAACTCACAAACCCGATGTGGTGCTGTGCTGGATGTATCACGCCATGGTTGTTGGCCTGATCGCGCAGGCTTTGTCACTGCGCCATGTGCCGGTGATCTGGACCGTTCGGCAGGCTTTGGACGACCCGGCGGCCTTTACCCGCAGCACCCGGATCGCCGTGCGCCTTTCCCAAATACTGTCGCGGTATTGCGATGGGATCATATACAACTCGACCCGCGCGTTGGAACAACACGGCAAATACGGGTTCGCGCAGGACAATGCCTCGGTCGTGCCGAACGGTTTTCTACTGCCTGACGCACCAGCCCCTCGAACTGGTCCCGCACGCGTGGTCGGACTGGCTGCACGGTTTCATCCGCAAAAGGATTTTGAGACATTTTTCCGCGCCTTCGCCATCGCGCGCCAAACCATACCGGATCTGACGGCCCGGTTGGCTGGGGATGGGGTGACAGCCGAGAACGAAGCCCTGCGCGCCCTGATGGCCGAGGTCGGCGTGCCCGAAAACAGCGTAACGCTGTGCGGTGATCTGCACGACATGACCTCATTTTATAACAGCATCGATCTTCTGGTCCTGTCTTCACGCACAGAAGGTTTCCCCAATGTTATTGCCGAGGCGATGAGCTACGGACGCCCCGTTGTGACCACCGATGTGGGTGACGCAGCCAAGATCGCTGGTGATATCGGATATGTTGTAGCCGCCCGTGATGCCAAAGCACTGGGTCAGGCCCTGACAGATGCCGCGAACTGGAGTTCCGACACTTACGCGCAACGCAGTGCGGCATCCCGAGAGCGCATCGCATCGCACTATTCACTTGCCGCGATTGCTGCGTCTTACGACGCGGTTTTGTTCGGCACCACACCAAAGACCGGGACGTCGACCGCCCCGCATACCGGATAGGAAGACAGGGCCATGTGCGGCATTGCGGGATATCTTGCATTCAACCCAATCGGTCGTGACGCGGGCACAGCCGCGCTGAAGCAGATGTGTGACAGCATCGCGCATCGTGGCCCAGACGCGGATGGCATGTTCGTAGACCCTGAAACGGGCGTGGCCCTGGGGCATCGCCGTCTGGCCATTGTCGACCTGTCCGAGACCGGCGCGCAACCCATGAGTTCGCCCAGCGGTCGCTACTGCATTGTATACAATGGGGAAATCTATGGGTTCCTCGACCTGCGCCAGAAGCTGATTGATCTGGGCGTTACGTTCCGGGGCACCTCGGACACCGAAGTTTTGCTGGCCTCGATGGATCAGTGGGGCATACGTAGAACTCTGGAACTGGCCCACGGCATGTTCGCTTTTGCCGTGTTTGACCGGCAACAGAACCGTGTTGTCTTTGCGCGTGACCGGCTGGGGAAAAAGCCGCTCTATCTGGGCGTAAAAGGCGGCCATCTGCTGTTCGGCTCTGAGCTCAAAGCCCTGCGCGCCCATGCGGCTTTTGACACGCCCGAGGTTGACCGCCGCGCGCAGGAACAATATGCGCGCTATGCTTTTATCCCGGCCCCGCTGACCATCTACCGCGACGTGATGAAACTGCCAGCGGGTACGATGGTCGAGGTTCATCTGGATGCACCCCCATCCTCGGCCGAGGATCTGGTGACAGGGCTGCACAGGTTCTGGGACCTGCGGGAACGGGTCGAAACCTCTCAGGCCAATCGATACACGGATGAGGCGCAAGCATTGGAAGGCATCGAAGACGCGCTGATGTCGGCAGTAGGCGAGCGTATGGTGGCTGATGTGACCGTCGGCACGTTCTTATCCGGCGGCATCGATTCCAGCCTGATCACTGCGATGATGCAGCAGCAATCCGAGCGCAAAGTCACAAGCTTCACCGTTCGTTTCGACCATGACGCGACAAACGAAGCTGATCACGCAGCAGCTATCGCAAGACATCTGGGCACCGACCATCACGAAGTCACCGCGACGCCCGAGATGGCGTTTGATCTGCTTCAGACGCTACCGCAGGTCTATGATGAACCCTTCGCCGACCCGTCAGCCTTTCCGACGCTGCTGGTATCGCAACTGGCCAGCGAAAAGCTGAAGGTGGTGATGTCAGGCGATGGGGGCGACGAATCCTTTGGCGGCTATGAACGCTATGCCCGCATGATGGCCATGGAACGTGTTGGTGCGAAGCTGCCCGGTCCGGCAGCCTCGGTTCTGGCGGCATCACCTGCGGCTGTAACGCAGGCAGCCGCGAAACTTCTGAAACCGCTGGCCCCTACCTCGATGCGGGATCAGATTACGCCGGATCGTCTGTCCAAAGTCGCCGCGATTGCCCGCCATCCGGATTTCCGCAGTCGGTATGATGCGCTGTTTACCCTGTGGACACCTCCATCTGCGGCTGAACAAGGTCTGTTCCGGTCGCACTCCCTGCCGCATGGGCTCGGTCCCGTCGATACCATGATGCTGCTGGATTCCGAGCTGTATCTGCCAGAGAGCATTCTGGTCAAAGCCGACCGTGCCTCGATGTCGGTCGGGCTTGAGATCCGCGCACCCCTGTTGGACTACCGCGTAGTCGAGGCCGCGTGGCGCGCGCCGGATACGCTCCTATATGACGGTAAATCAGGCAAAGTCGCCTTGCGCCGCCTGTTGGACAAACGTGTGCCAAAGGCGTTGTATGACCGGCCAAAACAGGGCTTTGGCATCCCGCTTAACGATTGGCTGCGGGGGCCGTTGAAATCCGTTGCCAATGATGTATTTACGTCAAACAATGGTACTTTCGATGCGGTAGACCGGGCGCAGCTCAAAAAACGCTGGTCCGAGCATCTGTCAGGCAGCCGCAACTGGGGCCCGCATTTGTGGGTGGTTCTGATGTACCATTTTTGGCAGCGGGAATGGATGGCCTAAGGCACTTCCAGTTTTTTGAAGCATCACGTTATCACCAATGTCCCGAGAGCGCGAAGCGCGGCAGGGTATTGGTGATTCAATATGAACTGGAAGGGTTTCAAGGCAGCGGGTCGCCTGCCAGAACGCTCAGATATTCCTCAAGATTTGACCAGCCATCACCATCGCGGTCTTTCCAGCCGTCACTGCGGTCATCCGGATCCAAACCTTCGCGAGCCTCTTCCCAGTCATCCGGCAACCCGTCCAGATCACGGTCATTAAGTGCGGATACCTCGGGCAGGTCTGGCCAGCCTCCGGCCTCATCCGGGTGATCGATCCTTTGCCCGTCACAGCCCCGGACGTTTTCAATGATCGACAGGTCCAGACTGTCCAATTCCCGATCCGGCCCCGAACGCGCGCCAACATTGCTCAACACATGTTCCAAAACACCCGAGACAGGTTCGGGAGTGACCGACAACGGGAACGCGGGGTTTGAGACAACATTGGGTCGGGCCGCGACATCCACCACACGACCCTGTTTTGACCTGTCACACAGGATGTCCAGTCGATTGTCCAGATAGAGGTTATCGTCGGCAAAAACCTCAAGCTTGTTGTTTGGCTCAACCGGAAACACTTCAATCGCAGCAGGGCGCGGGCGATTTCGTGTACTCGGCCCGGGCAGGATCACGTTGCCCACATAGTTGATCCACGTGTCGCCGTAGAGGTTCCGAAACTCACCAAATTGCGAGGAGGCATCATAAAACACGTTATTCACAATATCGACGGGGCCCAGAGCGGTTGAAGAGACATCAGGATTGCGGTCGCGGTTATGGGCAAACAGGTTACCCGTAAGGGTAATCCGCCCACAGTCCGAGACAGCCCCATCCTTGGAACAAATCAAAGCACCCTTGGAATGACGCCTCTCTGTATGGGATGATTTGTCCAGACCATAGGCAAGGATCGTGTTGGCGATGGTGATGTCGTGGCTGGCATAGCGTTCGCTGCCGATCCCAAGGTTTTCATCCACACCAAATGCGACCGAGACCTGGTCGACATAGACATCCGTGCTGCTTTCAATGCCCAGCCCATCAACACTCGGCGAGGGTTTCTTGCTCGGGCCCGGACGGAATTTCATGAAGCGCAGCAAGACATTATGTGAATCGTACACCATCAACGGTGATGACTGCACGTTCCCAACGCGCAGCTGTATCCCCTGTCCTGGCGCAGTTTGCCCGGCAATATAGGTATTGGGCGAAACACGGAGTTGTTTGTCGACAACGATGGTGCCAGAGACAGCAAACACACAGACACGCCCGACACCGGGATGCTGCACGCATTCCCTCAGGCTGCCGCGTCCGGAGTCGGCCAAAGTGGTCACGTAGTACACGCTGCCGCCGCGCCATCCGTTGGCGTATTTTCCGTATCCGATGGCACCGGGAAACGCGATCTGCCCCTTGTCGGCATCATCTGCTGTCGCGCCGGGTGCAATCGGCAATATCACTACAAGCAAACTCAGAAACTTAAGGTGGAAACTGCGGAAAATATGCATGCTGGACCTAATCATGTCGAAACCGAAATATGAAACACAAAGGATTGTTCAACCCTCCGGAACAGACCCTAGCGTAGCTTGTCAGGTTTAACACCCCAAACCTATTGCATCGGCACCTTCCGGCAAAGAATTGATCGGATTGAGAAACTCCCGTCCCTTCGCCTTGAACTCACTGCGTTTCCAAACCAACCAGGACGCAAGTTCGAGGATTCCGGGCTTTCCCTTTCACCTCGTATCGGTGCAGGATATGGACAAGAATTTTGGGCGGAGCCAGCACGTGATTTCGAATGAGACCTACCGGCATATGCTGACCTTCGCGGTCGTAGGGTCACTGGCCTTCGTCGTAGACGCAGGGGTGTTTACGGCCTTGGATACGCTTGGCGCTGGCACGTTTTTGTCGCGCTGCATGTCCATCCTGACGTCTGTGACCTTCACCTGGTATTTGAACCGGACGTTCACGTTTAAAACCCAAACCCCACCCAGTTTCATCGAATTTCTCAGCTATCTGGGCGGCATGCAGTTGGGCCTGATCACCAACTTCACCACGTTCTTTCTCGAAATCAGAAAGTTGATCGTCATCCCGGCAAGCGTCGCAATCGCCAGCGCGATGATCGGATAGGTATTCGCAAATTCTGAGATATAGAGCACGACAAAGAACGTGGTGAAGTTGGTGATCAGGCCCAACTGCA
>JBCBUG010000015.1:0-85397 GCA_039818265.1 Pseudomonadota bacterium
ACGGCGTCGAGCCCTTCGCCTATATCAAAGCCACCCTCGAAGCCATCGCCGACGACCATCCGAAAAACCGTATCGATGAACTCCTGCCATGGAACTTCAAAACCTCAAGCTAAAACAATGTGGGGCGCAGACACCGCTTACCTCTGGATGCAAACCAGGACGGGTTTGTCTCTTATGAGGAAATCGAATCTGCAGGTGCGACGCTTGCAGAAGAAGCGTACAAGGCCGCTGACGCGAACCAGGATGGTTTGCTGGATGAAAGCGAGTTTTCAGCTGTCTCGCAGTAAAAAGCGAAATTGACATAGGGGATCCGGCACCTTGTGATCTGTCTTTCCCGCCACTAAGACAATCCGGTGCTGGATCCGCTGTTTGTATGTGTACAAATGGAGTGCCGGTAAAACTTAGGATCGACCCAGGGCTTGACCAAAGCCGATCCTACACTTGTAACGTTTTGTCCCTTTCACTGGAAAGGATCAGACGAACTGAAAATCGTCCTGATGCAAATTGGAGACGGTTACATTTTGCAATGTGATGCTGGTGTTTGCATCAATTGCGATCGTTGTATCAGCCCCATCGTCGGAGGCCGCGGCGAGAACTTCCGAGAAGTTTGCAAACACTGCGGTCTCGAACTCAATGACATCGTCTGACACAGCGCCGGCCGAAAAGTCGGTGATGGTGTCATGGCCCGCTTCACCGAAACGGAAAACGAATGTATCGCTGCCAGCTCTGCCCCAGAGTTCGTCATCGCCAGCGCCACCAATCAGAGTGTCGGAACTATTGTGTCCTCTGAGTTCGTCATTCCCGGCACCACCGTCCAAATAGTACTCCACGGACGCATCATTGCCTTTAACGGTGTCGTCCTTTTCAGCGCCTTCGAATTGTTCGAACCCGTACCAGGACAGGCATGACGTGTTGAATTTTGACCCCTGCTCGATGATAAGCTTGTCGATCCCGGCGCCGCCGATGTCCTTTGGCGTCCCGTTATCCCAAAACACGTCCCCTGTTGCAAAGTAGATCGTGTCGTTGCCGGCTCCGCCGGAATACTCGTCCTGGCCCGCTCCACCACGCAGCGTGTCATTACCATCGCCGCCAAGCAGTGTATCGTTGCCTGCATTCCCTGTCAGCTGGTCGTTGCCAGCACCACCATCCATCCAGTAGTCAATGGTACCGTCATTGCCGACAACCCGGTCGTCTCCATCCGCGCCCTGAAATTTTTCAAAGCCGTACCAGGAAAGTCCGGAAGTATTGAACCTCGACCCCGTTTCGATAATCAGAATGTCCGTGCCGGATCCGCCGATATCGATCGGAACGCCGGAATTCCAAAAGTAGTCGCTATTGTCGAAATAGATAGTGTCGTCACCGGCACCGCCCGACATGGTATCCCGGCCCAAACCACCTCTTATCCAATCATTACCTGCGCCGCCGGAAAGGTCATCAGTTCCTGACCCACCACTGATCGTATCATTCCCCTCACCGCCTGAAACGATATCATTGCCGCTTCCGCCATTGAGGTCGTCATTGCCGTCGCCGCCGGAAATATCATCGTTGCCAGCTTCACCACGCAGAATATCAGCCTCATCCGTTCCAACGATTGTATCTGAACCGCCTCCGCCATAGTAGCTCGCCCCTTGACCGTTCCCGGCTGGCTGAAGCGTTGGTGTGTCATCGCCCTCGGTTCCGACGTCGCCTAGAGGCAGTGTGATACCGAAATAGCCATTCTGGAAATCTTCAATAACGAAAACAGCCTGTAGTCCCCACCAATCAGCAGTGATCCCACTGCCCCATTCCGCATTTGCCCATTCCACAAACCCGTACAAATCACCTTCGTGATAGTAATACATGGCACCGCCGACTAGAGGGCGATACAAGTCAATCCCGAAGGAGCTTAACTTCTCGAATCCACCGGGGTTTGAGTTGAGGGAAGGATAAGGCGTTCCATCCGGTCGGTCGGGCAATTGTAAAAAATCTCGCCATCAGTGTCTCTAATCCGGTCGATATGTGAGAAATCCGCTACATCGAATTTTTGTTCAACAACGCGCCCGTAAGTGCCGGCAATAAACACTGCATCAAAAAAGCTGTAAGGGTCCGCACTCGACTCAAAATCGTCCCAAGGCGTGGTGTCTGTGACATATTTTTCGATGTTGTAGACATAGTATTTGTCGGAGCCGCTACCACCAACAAGAATGTCCGATTCCTCATCGTCATAATAAAGTGTGGTGCTGAGTGAATCGAAGAAAGTGGTGACGTCATTCGGCATAAGATCACCCCGAACACCACCTTCGAGGATGTCGACGTCGTCTTCGCCAAAGAGTTCATCCTCACCTGTTCCACCCGAGAGTTTATCGTCTCCTTCACCCCCGACTAGGATGTCCGCTCCTTCGCCGGCGAGTAAATCGTCATCGCCACCTGCGCCGAACAGAAAGTCGCGGCCACCTCCGGAAACAAGAACATCGCGTCCGTGAAGGCCGACCAACAAGTCAGAGTCATTTTTTGTGTTGTCCCCTGCATCTGTTCGTATAACATCTTCACCGACGGCATCGTTATAAGTACCTATCTTGGCCCGTTTAATGAAATCATCCGGCTTTACATAAGTATGTATTTTTAAGTCATCTAATATCGGTGACTCACTAGAGTTAACATCGGCTGTTCCATAGTATTGTGTGCGAAAAGTCGCGTTTTCGTTGTGTAGTTGAGATAGCACCGTGTTCGCGAAATCGATAGCACCACCTCGCGTATCAGAGTTTGGATTTGCGTTGAATGCTCGATAATCTTCAAGGCTATCAATATTGTAAAGTTGCTCTGGGTCGAACGTTCGTAGGGAATAATGCGAAAGCTCATGTGCAAGCGTGCGTTCTAGCCCAATCGGTTTGACAACCCCATCCTTGTCCATAAAGGTTGTACCAATATTATTTAATGTTCCGCGTGTTATTGTTAGCGATTCATTGTCGTTCGCGTCGATTTCATATTTGTCACCAGTTAAGGCGCTAGAATATTCAATGTAGTAATCAAATTTACCTTCATTAGTTGGTGAGATGAGTTCTTTTCCCTTTGTTGTAGAAAGAATGCTTTCCAAAGCGGTTTTTATAGCATTCGTATAAGGAAAATCGGTTGAAATATGAAAACGAATTTCTTGTCCGCCTTCAGAAGTTCTTTTAATTGGAGATATATAATTCATGACGGTTCCTTATGAACGGGCATCTATTCGAGCATTAGTATAGATTTAACGAAAATCGAAGGGTGCTAATATTTACTTCGATTGTTGTAATTCAGCAATTTTAGTCTAAAAAACTACCAAAGTTTCGATGAGCATCGGGCAGAACGCGAGTAAAAACCCTTGGTGTAGTTCAACATTTCGCATGAATAACCCGCCTCAAAGATAACCTCAGCTATGTCTTTTCCGTCTACAAAGCACTGAGCATAAATTATATCGCCTGGCATGTTTCCTATGCGGCCATCACACGGCGTCCCTTCGCCCTCACGGCGACATTGGATTTGGTCCTCACCTAACGTTTTTTCTAAGAAGTGTTTTGATTCGTTAAATTGCTCGGAGCCTTCGGGACGGTAAGAAACGCCGCACAGCGCAATGTGCCATTTCTCAGACCCAAGTAAGAAACTATTTTGGTTCAAAACTTGAATTGCTTTGCCTTGCAATTCTTCGGCGTTTGTCGAAGAAACGCCGTTTATCAACACCAGGAGCCCGACAATGAGCCAGCTGCGTGCTTCGTTGGATGCGGAAAACTGTTTCATTTGATTTTCTCACAATGATAATTACCTCACCCCTTGGCACTACTATGCGTCTGCTATTTTGAATTGTGCAACTGATTTTTTCGCGTATATCGCCATGTTTGGCGGGGTCGTTGCTCTGTGATTTAACCGTCGAGCTGAGGCTGCAAGGATGGTGATTACCTCCGTAGTTTTTTGCAGAGACCTCCGAAGGATACCGGGAGGTTCGAACTTGCGAGGAAACCTTGGAGGTTCGCGGACGGCTGCTTGTTCTAAAAATACGTACAGACTCACTTTCGCCAAAAAATGGCGGCCAAAAACGCTTCTTTGATTTCGGGATCGACAGGTCGATTATAGGTTCCAGGCAGGACGATCACGCCAGTCGTCTGGGAAACCCATCGACGTCCTGTCCTGATCCTCGACCTCGTCAACGAGGTCGCGCAGACGAGCGAAATAAGTGCTGTCGGTGGCCTGCGAATGAAGAAGCTGCAACAGGACAACGATGACGTTGTAGATCCGATTATCCGGTTGCTGTTGTCCCTGAACGGCGGCGATGACCAGGTCGCTTCGATATCGACGAATATATGGCAATCGTTTCACAAGTCTGCGATTCCACAAACGGCCATGGTGAGCGCAGATATTCCGGACGTAGGCAAACACCTGGAGGGTCCCTTCCAGAGTTTCACGCGTCGGCAGGCCGATGTCCCGGGCAACCGCAGACTTGATTGAATTGTCCTTTGTGGCCTGAACCCATTTCGACAGCTCGCCCATCGTCATCAATTCCGTCGAGGCCCAGAGTGGCGGTGAGAACGGCTCCGTGTATTTGGTGCGATAGTGCTGGATGAAGGTCTCTTCAGATTTTTCGACGGCTCGCGCCAGCCTGACAAGCTGTTCAGCGTGGTTAGTCGCGCCGGCGAAAAGGTTGTGATCGAGATGGGCGTGAGATCCATAGGCGTGCGACATGCGGTAGGTCCAGCGAGACCGGACATGGATTTCAATCCTCTCTATCGCTTCGAGTAGGAGAACACGCAGGCGGCGGTCGAACACATAAAGATCGTGAATTTTCGTGAAGTTCGTGCCGGGCTTGAACTTCTTGCTGCGCGTCTGGCCGTCGCCAGGCTGCTCTTCGAACGGCAGCCAATAGGCGCTCATGCGGTAATACCCAACACCTTCCAGCCACTTCTTGGCGGCATTGATGTCGTCGATCTGCATTCCGCGTTCCTGGATCAGCGCGACTTGTTCGTCAATTGTCGTTGCGGCCTTGGAAAATCGCACGTGGCCCCACAAAAAAGTAACCCCCCGGTATTGAGCTCGGTCCGTAGACCGGTCGCCTGGGGGGTGTTGTTAATTTGGAAGATAGTCCGCCCAGGTTAAGAGTTCAACAATTTTCGGATGGCGGTCAAAATTGCCGGAAGAGATCATCCAGCAATTCGGCATGCGATAGGTCCTCGTCGTTGCAGTGCTGTTTGTAGTGGTGATGTCGGCACAAGGCTCCTTAGCTTGTCCTGTCCTGAAGCTATTGAAAGGGGATTACTCTTTTACCCATAGACGCGGCCTCTCGTCAGACCTGCACATGCAGCTGCGATGTAGGTAAGTAGGGCATGAACATGACGCACAGTTTTGCTGTTGCCCCCTCCCCTGCTTCCTGTTTCTGCTTCAGTGCACGGAATCAGACAACTATTATAAACCCTTCTTTTTAAACCCAAAATGATGGTGGTTCCATAATTCCGCCCAATAGGAACTTAGTCGGAACCGATTAAGAACCTACTGGGAGCTCGTGTAGAACCAACTTGGAGGAAAATAAGAATAATGTTAGAAGGAAGTAGGAAGTTGGTTCCCACTGACCACATGGTGACATTGTGGTGGGTAGGAACTAGCAGGGAAGCAGTATTAAACTAACTATATGGTAACCTTCTTCCTGCATTGTTGCGAGAGTGAACCAGGTTTAGGAGCGGAGTTAATGCCTGTAATTGTGATGTGCTCGACAAAGGGTGGTGTTGGTAAATCAACAGCCGCCCTCGTTCTTGCCCAGGTTTTTGCAGCTGCAAAATCCTCAGTCACCTTGATTGATGCCGATCCGAACCAGCCTTTGGCTACCTGGAAAAAACGCTTTGAGAAAAGCGTGCCGGACAATCTGAAAGTGGTCGGTGGGGTGAATGAAGAAACAATCGTTAACGAGATCGACACGGCAGCAGAACAAGATCCGTTCGTTATCGTTGATTTGGAAGGGTCGGCGAACGTTACGGCCAGTTATGCGATCAGCCGTGCAGACCTTGTGTTGATACCGATGAGAGGCAAGCAACTTGATGCTGATCAGGCAGGTCGCGTCGTGGCACTTATCGAACGTGAAAGCAAAGCATTCAGACGCAAAATTCCATACCGCGTCATGTTCTCGATGATGTCTGTCCTTCAAAGCCGAGAACAAAAACATATTCGAAAAACACTGGAAACCCGCGGTATTCCAATCTTGAACGCTGCAATGATGGAACGAGCAGCCTATAGCGCCATTTTCCAACTAGGCGGTACTATTTTCGATCTCAGCAAAGACGACGTGTCTAACCCCAGAGCGGCCCAGGAAGACGCTCAGGCCTTGGCATCGGCGGTCGTGAACACTCTGAAACAAGAACAAGCAGAGGCAGCGTAATGGCAACTGAACCAAAGGAGAGGGTAGACCTCGATATTCCGGATCTGTCCGAGTTTAAGCCCCGTCAGAACAATTCAAAGCCCGAAGTTGATCCGGAAGAAGTGCAAAGAGCAGCCGACGCAAACGGTTTCAAGACAAGGCATGCTGCAAAACCCGCATCGTCAAACAAAGCAAAGCCTGAACCGAAGTTCGACGCGCGAAGCCTTCGCAGAACGAACAGAACCGCAAAACTCAATATAGCGGTGACGGAGGAAACAAAGACCCGCTTTTGGACACTTGCCCAAGACCTCGGCAAAACAATCGGTGAAGAAGCACTGATTGAAATGATGGATCTCGCCGAAAGACAGATTAAAAACGGCTGAGAATCGCCAATTTAGTGTGTTGGCTTTGACATAAATAGCTGCGAGACCCTAACGGGCACGGCTCTATTCGCTTTGCTCACCGAACCCTCAAAGTGGTTTCGGCCTGTCGGTAACGATCCTCTCGTCTCCGGACTATGGTCCTGCGCGCTCCGCTTGCCTTGATCTAAGGTCCGCTGTCGCGGTCATTTGATGACCTGGCGGGAAAGGGGCCGCGCGGCTTCCCCTCTCCCACAAGGGCAAAATCCGGTCTCCCCATCCTTCCTCATTCCAGCCGCCGGCTGAACCGGCGTCTTCCAATCGTGCAGGACCTGGCGCGGATCCGCATGCGCGGATCTGCACCCGGCCGTCCCGGTGGGCGATCCCCCTCCGGATTTTCCCCTTGTCCCTCTCCCCTTCGTTCTCACCGCCGAAGTCTCAGGAGCAGGAGCCGGGCTCCTGCCCTGATCGGGACAGAACCCGCTTCGCGGAATAGGGAAAAAGGAGACATGAAATGATGGCCCTGAAAATGATTTGCGAGCTGATCGGGCTCGCCGTGTTCCTGTCCGGCTTATTCGCCGTCTGCCTCGTCTTCGCAAACTAAAGGGGAGGGGAGACCATGGAACAGTCAGTTTTTACAGCAACCTACAGCCCGGAAGATAACAAGCTGCGCCTCTACGCAGATCGGAGACTTGATGGCGAAACATACGCCCGCGTCAAAGAGATGGGCTTTAAATGGGCACCCAAACAAGAATTGTTCGTGGCGCCAAAATGGACGCCCGCCCGCGAGGACTTCTGTCTTGAGCTGGCAGGCGACATCGACCCGGAATTGACAACCCTTGCAGAGCGGGCCGAAGCGAAAGCCGAACGGCTGGACGCGCTCGCAGATAATCGGGATCGCCAGTCAAACGCCTTCGCGCGTGTCGCTGATGACCTAAGCCAAGCCTTCCATATGGGCCAGCCCATCCTTGTTGGTCACCACTCCGAGCGCAAAGCCCGCAAAACACAAGAACGCATGCAGAGCGCCATGGATAAATCCGTCAAGGCTGCAAAGGCCGTGCAGTACTGGCAGTGGAAAGCCGCAGGCGTCGAACGCTTCGCCAACATGAAAAACAGTCCCCGGACACGTGCAAATCGCATCAAAACACTGCTCGCAGACCTCAGGGACATTCAACGAACCCTCAATCATGCCGGGCTCTGCCTGAAGGTCTGGGACAAGAATACAAGCGATGAAGCCATCACCACACTGTCAAACAAGCGTCTCAAGACCGGAGATCTGGTCTATTGGGACCATGCGACCGCCTTCCGGCAAGGAAAATTGACCGCACAGGAATTGCGCACCATCTCGATGAAGAATGCGCAAGCCATCCTCGACAATCCATCGCGCCGCCGCTGGATCGACCATATCTTGAACCGGCTCGCCTATGAACGCGATCTGTTGGGACCGGTTGACCGTTACGAAGGCGACCTGACACCCGTCATCTTGCAAGCCTTCGCCCGTGAGCATGGAGCCCACAAACCAGCGGCCAAGAAAAGCGAAACCGGATTTGAACTAACCAGCTCCGCACCGCTCCCCCTTCACATTGCAAACGGGGAAAGCCTCGACCTGACCGCCGATCAATGGCGCGACCTGATGCAGAACGTCGGCTACACGGTCCCGGAACAAAAGCCAGCCTTGCCGCCAATCCTGAATTTCAGGGCAGGGGAGCTTCAAGCGCCGAGCAGAGGTTACACAAATGAAGCCCGTACTTTCCGGCAAGTCGAAATGACCAAGGCGCAATACGCGGCCATACACAGCGATGCCCGGTGGGTGGAAGCCAGCCTGTGCGGAACCTTCCGCTTCAAGGTCGCCCCCGATCCGGACTACAAAGGCCCGTACTATTCCAGCCCCCGCGTTGCCGTGTTCCTAACCGACTCCAAGGTGCACAACTCGCCGGAAAGCCTCAAAGCCAATCCGGAAGCCGCTTGACCGGCAAGGGGAGGGGGCTTGCCCCCTCATTTCCCATCGATCGAAATGCGATAACGCGAGGCAGCCCAATGTTTAAGAGCCGATTTGACGCCTTCAGGAGCTACGACTTTCCGAATGCCATCATGCGGGTCTATTCGGACCGTACCGTGAAGCTGTTCCCGAAATGGTGTCTGATGATTTCAAAAGAGATCACCCGCAGCGAAGCCGCAGACTGTCTGCTGCAGCTCAGACGCTTCAACAAAGGGCAAGACCAATGAAAAAATCCGTCTATGCCCGTCCCAAGAAACCGATGTTCATTCCCGTTCAGCAGCGCAGCACACGCGCCATCCCCAAAGCACCGGAAATCGCAGAGCCCTTGGTTATCGACACATTCAGCGAATGCCATGTAACGCCGGAAGCTGTTGCGCGCCGCATGGTAGAATATCTCGGGCCGACAGGAGACTATAACACTCTGGAACCAAGCGCCGGGACGGGCGCGCTTGTCTCTGCGCTGCTCGTTTCTGGTCATATCCCGTCCGAAATTACCGCCGTTGAGCGCCACCACAAGCTTGCGGCCAAAGTGGCCAGCCTTGACGTGCCGGTCATCCAGTCCTGCTTTCTGGACTACGCAGAGGAGGCGAAAGGCAAGGTTGCGTTTCCCCGAGTCCTGATGAACCCGCCCTTTTCTCAGGTTCGCAAGCATATCAAGGCGGCCCTGTCGCTCCTGGGCCGGAACGGTCACGCGGAACCGGCCACACTTGTTGCGCTGGTCCCCATCACCTACACTCACGAGGAAGCGGAGACGCTGGAAACCCTGCCCGTTGACAGTTTCTCAACGTGCCGGGTGCACACCAAGATCATTCGGTTTAAGACATCGAGAAACTGATTCAGTTTTGAGCGGCAAAAGCAGCAGCGCCGGGCCAGCGGCGCGACCGGGCAAGATAGGCTCGCTCGGCTGAGGCAACAGCCTTGCCGCTCAAACGGAGAGAAATGTGATGTGGTTTTTACCAATAAGCATTTCCCTTAGCATCAAAAAGACCCGCACCACCTGGTCAGTGACGTTGCGGGTCTCGATGATCGCTTAAGGAAAGGGGTGGCGGGGAAACCTGCCATCCCACTCCGGCACCTAATATAAGACATTTTCCCGAAATCGCCAAGTTTGCAATGCATACCGGCTCGCAAACCCTTGAATCGTGAGGCCGATAAATAGAGGAATTGGCCAGTGAGTATGCAACCCGTTCGGGACGTTAGAGAAGTCCTGCAGGAACTCATTGAAGGGTACAGGCTTTTCATAACGCTCGAAAGGCCCTTGAGCAAAAAGGAACAGGACCGCATTGACGGTATCGAAAGGGTCTTTGCTGGTCTCAAGTTGGAGCTGACGCCGGAAGAACTTGTGCCTATCGACGACCTTATTGCCACGTTTGAACTATTGAGGCGTGACTACCGTTCGTCCTAAGCTGGCTTGCTCCCAACCTACAGACAACACGAAACCCCTTTCCGAAAACGCTGAGCCGCGGCCGTTTTTCAGGCGCATCGAACGCCCGAAAAACGGATCAAGGGGCGCCCCCATACGGCCCCGCCCCTCAATACTCCCCACCCCCGCATAAAGAAGACCACCCGGAGGGTGGCCTGCTCTTATCAGCCGGTTTTGGCTGTTCGTGTCATTGATGCAATGTGCGCAAGATGCCGCGCCCGCGAATACCGAACAGGGGCGGCAGTCCGGTCAATATGAGCCGACGCATTTGGGCCTGCAGCCTTTCTTGAGCAGCTTGCCAAGCGGAAGCGGCCGTTCCGTCCGGTCCGTTTACCAAGGAGAAGACTTTCAGGCATCTCGTTTGTTGAAGACTTTGATGATTTGCGGCGCGAACATACGCGGCTCGCAGACATCAGCAACCCTAAAGGGTCCTCCACTGCGTTGCGGCCGCAAGCGGTGCATATGTCCGCTGTCCGCCGCGTCTCGTTGCTTTGCAATCATGCAAATTCAACAAAACGGAGACACCCATGAAAAAGATCTTCTCTTACCTGAAACGCACCAGCCGCAACGTCTTTGCCTATTTCGGCAAGCTGCTCAAGAAAGGCCGCACCAACGGCCAGGTCAGCATCAGTGTCGCAATTGGACTGCCGCCCCTGTTCAGCATTCGCTTCGGATACAGCATTCCGCTGAAATCCGACAATGACAACACGAAAGACGCCAAAACCGGCTGACAAGAGCAACCCCCGCATCCCTTCCGGGATGCGGGGGCCTCATGCGCCCCCAAATAGGGGGCTCACGCCGGGGATCAACCCCGGCGATCGCTGTTCAGATAGTCCTTTGGAATGACCGCCTGTAGGATGTCGTCATCCTGGCCCGGGTATTGGGTTTACTGGACCAAGCGCAGCATCGGACCTGAATGGTATGCGATACTGCTTCATGGCCATTGTCACCCTCTGTATTGTCTCAGATAGGGTTAAAAAAGCTGAATGAGGCCGAGCATGGAAATTGTACGCGCCCGGGAAATCTCGGAATGCGAAATTGATCAAGTAAACGAACTAGTTAAGAAACTTTCATCAGGTGCAAAACTGTTAAGCACCGAAGAGATGAATACTCTCTTAAGTGACGATAATCTGGTTCTTTTCATAGCATGTGTTGATGGGAAAATCGTTGGAATGCTCAGTTTAGTTTTCTACCAGATTCCAACAGGCCTTCGGGCGCGGATCGAGGACGTTGTGGTTCTGGACGAATATCGAGGCCTAGGTATCGCACGCTCAATGAGCGAGAAAGCAATTTTAACCTTCAAAAAGTCCGGAGCGCGTACATTGGACCTCACGTCCAGCCCTTCGCGCATTGCTGCAAACAAACTATATCAATCAATCGGTTTTGTTCGACGTGAGACAAATGTTTACCGCTTTTATGACCCCTGATGGGACAGACTATGATGAAGATCATAACGGGCGTCATCATCGATACTAACCTTTTGGGGCTGTCATAGTGGCCTTGTTGTTGATGACTTGGACCACAAAGCGATGATCCTTCTGTTGACAACGAATGGCAGCTGTGTCCCGGGGTCCCGTTCTTTAGGGTCTTGTTTAAACGTCCGCACCTTCCGAATTCGTTCCTTGGAAGGCCCGCTTGTGTAGGACCTGATGCGGATCCACGAGCCACACGGGGCCCGTGGATCTTCATGCGCTCCCCAAGGGGGGCTCACGCCGGGGATCAACCCCGGCGATCGCTGTTCAGATAGTCATTCGGGATGACCGCCTGCAAGCTGTCATCGTCCTGGCCCGGATACCGGCCGAGATTCGCGTAGAACTTCGAATGACCGGTGTTGATCATCAGCGAGAAGTAAGGATCGCCGTTTGTATTGGCGCGCTCCCAGATGCCGCCGATCTGGATCCGGCGTCCCGCAGGGCTCTTGGCATAGAGCTGGAACTTGGGAGCCTTGTCATTGTCACTGTGAAGCGCCTTACCGCTCACATCGACGTCAAAGGAGAGAGTTGCAATGTTGCCTGTCAGCTTGTCGCCGGCGAACTGAATGTAGTTGGTCAGGTTGATGTCGGTCATCGTCTTGGTCCTCTTGTTCGAATTGCCGTTGGACCAAAAGAACGGCCGCCAAGAGGGGAGGGCGCATCCCGTCAGGATCGAAACGCCAGTGGAGAACCGCAGTGATCAGGAATTTGGTCCGCGAGGAGCCGGGATCTTTGATCCAGGCGGGGACATTCCTGAAGCACAAGGTTGCGCTGACCCTCGAGGCCGTACTGTCCATCGTCGGCATATTCGATGCCATAAGAGGGCCAAAGGTGACCGATACGCTCGATGCTCAATTTTCTCAGAGCCGCTGTGCTTGCTGACACACGATTGCTTGCTCGCGCCAACCGCCTTTGTTCGATGAGGATGATACAATCTCGACTTGGAAGCTCAAAAAGTGTCGGATCAATGGGTTCTGAAATGAAGATAGAGCGATACGTTCAAACTGATCGGCTGTTTCTATCGCCATTGTCGTGGTCCGACCTTGCGTTCTTCTTTCGGCTGATCGGAAACAGGGACGTTCGGAGGTTTCTGGGTGGACCCGTTCCGTTGTCTGCACGTCTGTCTTGCTTCAACGCTTATCACCGGGTGCACCCAAATGCCGGGATCTGGATAGTGAGGGACAAAGTGACGGGAAAATCGTTAGGAATTATCGAATTGACGCCTCACAAGGACGGAGAAGACTATGAGATTTCATACCAGTTTCATCCATCATCGTGGGGGAAAGGTTTCGCAAGACAAGCAACCTGCTGTGTCATTAACCACGCTGTTAGTGATCTCGGCTTTGAGAGAATTATTGCTGAAACGCAAGCAGCAAACACTCGGTCATGCCGCTTTCTCGAGAATCTTGGCTTTGTTAAACTAGACAAGGTTGAGAGGTTCGGGGTCCTTCAAAAAATTTACTCGACAAAATAGTTGCTAGATTCGGTGAACGTTCATTTGGGGAGCTTTCTCAGCAACAATAATCTAGGATTGCAAGATGGCCGACTAATCGCCTAAGACGTTTGGGTGATCGTGTGACGGGAAGCGCTCTGGGGGCTGCAGCTCTATTCCCGAACCGGAATACGGAACCAGCTTAATGTCAATCAAACAGCCCCTTCATGCAGTGTGTCTTGTCGCCGCTCTTTTCAGTTGGCCGACACCACTTCAGGCCAATCCATCGAACCTTGAAAACCCGTTGTTTCCCGAAGCATGCGAGATCGAGATCGACGACTCCCGAAAAATCAATTGCCTGTTCGAGAAGGAGGGGATCCCGAGCGTTCTGAACGCGGCTGAGAAAGCCGAAGAGGGCGGGGATCTGGAAATCGCGTTTCGGCTCTATGAGTTCGCAAGCCGCAAAGGCAGTCCGGCTGGAGCCTACAACGTCGGCGTATTCTACGAAACGGGAGAAGTTGTTGAAAAGAACCTCGACACCGCCGTGGACTACTATGGCGAAAGCGCCGCCGCCGAGTTCGTGCCCGCCTTCTTCAACCTGGGCAATCTGTTCTGTCAAGCCGACTTCGAAGCCAACAAAAATGACTGCATCTATTGGCTTATGAGGTCCTTCCAGGCAGGTGATTTGGATGGCGGATACAATCTGGCAATCTACCTCATCGAAAACGACACAGATTGGGGCTGGGCGGAGGTCCTGCTCAACCTGGCGGCAGATCAGGGCCATGAGCCTTCAGCATCCCTCCTGGAGGAGCTTAAATGAACGCTGCCGCTTCAACCAATCTGTTGGGAAGAAAGACGTACAGGCGGCCCGTTGATGGAGTGAAGTCCACAATGACTCAAATGAGACAGTTCACGCTCAGATCAGTGACGATCTTTTCGTTGGTTCAATGTTTCACACTTGCAGGGGAAACATCCGCCTTTGCCTGCGACGAATTTCCATCTGGATTTTGGAGCGAGGAGGCACCTCGTATCTCCGCCGATATTGTTCTGACGTCACACGATCGCATCCCATTCGGCACAAAAACAACCGCATTGTCGCGCAAGATTTTGCGTCCCCTGTGGGATTATGCCAAGGAACACTATCAGAACGCCCAGGTCTTTGGACCCTTTGCTGTGAACGCAGGCCTCTCTGAGGCCGAGATCACTGCACAATTCAGCGCTATTTTCGATGATGACTGGGCTCGTGTGACACCCTTGCCAGTCGAGATATCAGGTTGGAAGCACCGTATGGAATTGGGGTCGATCGTGTTGTTCGAAAACGGCTGCTATTTTCTCGGTTACGCGCATTTGAAACCTGACCAGAATGGTGACGGTCTTGTTGGGGCCCCTATCTACATTGTTACAAATACAGAGTTTCAAAGTCCTCAGGTCGTTGATTAAACAATTGCAAATCAAAGGAATAACGATGGTCCAAGCTCTTCAGGAAGCGATTGCCCACAAACTCATTTCCGAACTGCCAGACGAATTTGACCGGGCGGAAGTGAATATCGAAATCGACACCATTGACGGTGATCTTGTGCTCAGCCCTGACGGCGATGTCCATATAGGCGGGCAGTCCGAACAAATTCGGCTCGGCATCAATCTGCGCGGACTGTTCAAAGAGTTGCGCTTCGAAATGGCTGCCGCACAACCAAATACCCGTCCCTGGACCATTTGCGACCTTCTTGTCGATAATACCGGGGCGTTCAAGTTTCGTTTTTCCTATGAAACGCCGCCGCGCCTCGCGAAACTGGCAGGCTGATCTAATTTCAGCCGCGGAACCTTGAAAAAACCCCGGTCAGTGCCAACCGGGGTTCGCAAGGAGGGAATGAGTGGATCGACGAGAGGATTCGGGGAACAATCATTCCGTGTTTTGCGTAGCAACAATAATTTATAATTGCAATCCCATTGGGCCGGGCTCTATTCGCTCCGCTCACGGAGCCAGCCGCAAGCGCCCGTCTCCGCCATCCGGTCACGATCCCTCTTGTCTCCGGCCTATGGTCCTGCGCGCTCCGCTTGCCCTGACATAAGGTCCGCTGTCGCGGTCTTCGTCACTTGCTGGCGGGAAAGGGGCCGCGCGGCTTCCCCTCTCCCACAAGGGCAAAATCCGGTCTCCCCATCCTTCCTCATTCCAGCCGCCGGCTGAACCGGCGTCTTCCAATCGTGCAGGACCTGGTGCGGATCCGCGTATGCGGATCTGCACCCGGCCGTCCCGGTGGGCGATCCCCCTCCGGATTTTCCCCTTGTCCCTCTCCCCTTCGATCTCGCCGCCGAAGTCTCAGGAGCAGGAGCCGGGCTCCTGCCCTTCGGGACAGAGCCCGCTTCGCGGGAAAAAAGGAGAAAACCCAAATGACAGTCTATGCCCACACAGCCCGATTTGATCATGGCCGTGCGCTCGACGAGGATGAATTGCGCCGGTTAGCGCCGTCGATCTTTGCGACGGAAGCCCACGAAAGCCGGTCGGACCGCTTTCAGCCCATCCCGACCATCGACATTCTGCGCGGCTTGATGAACGAAGGCTTCATGCCCGTTGGCGCGAAACAGTCCCGCACACGCGATGAAAGCAAGACCAATTTCACCAAACACCTGATCAGGCTGCGGCGCTTGGATGATGACCGCAGATACAGTGTCGGTGACACGGTTTGCGAAATCCTCCTGAAGAATGCCAATGACGGCACATCCGCCTATGATCTGATGGCAGGATTGTTCCGGGTCTGCTGCCTCAACTCTCTTGTCACCCAGACATCGACCCTCGACAGCGTGAAAGTGCGCCATAGCGGCGATGTTGCGGGCAAGGTGATTGAAGGCACTTATCGTGTCATGGGCGAAGCGGAAAAAACCCTTGTTGCGCCTGCCGACTGGTCAGGGCTTGCCCTCAACTCAGATGAGCGCCACGCCTTCGCGGAAGCTGCCCACGTGTTGCGGTTTGGCGATGCGGAGGGGGAAACAAACACACCGGTCAAACCGGCACAGCTCTTGGAACCGCGCCGCCGTGATGACCGCAGCAAAGACCTTTGGACCACCTTCAATGTTGCTCAGGAAAACATGATCCGGGGTGGCATTCGGGCGGTCGGCCGGGATGCGCAAGGCAGACGCCGCAGAAGCCGCACCCGCGCCGTCAACGGCATCGATCAGGACATCAAGCTCAACAAGGCCCTTTGGGTTTTGACCGAGAAAATGGCGGAACTCAAAGGGTCCCGTGCCGCCTAAGCGCTGACCGGGAGCGGGATCAGTCCGCTCCCCCATCCTTCCCATACATCACATTTAGGCCAATTACGGCAACCGGAGTTACCATCATGTCAAACGATCAAATCACCTTTGTCGCACTCAACAAGCTCGAAATCGATCCGCTGAACGTGCGCAAAACCTACAGCCAGAAAAGCATTGAGGAATTTGCAGGCAGCATCGCAGCCCATGGCGTTGTGCAAAACCTGCTCGTTCGCAGAGCCAAGGGCAACGGGCGCTACTATGTCTCAGCCGGTGGCCGCAGATACCGGGCCGCACTCTATCTGGCTGAACAGGAGAATATCAATCCCGATCACCCCATGCCCGTCAAGGTGATCAGCAAGGAAGAAGCTCAGGAACTCAGCCTTGCCGAAAACATCATGCGCGAGAGCATGAACCCGGCGGACCAATTCGAAGCCTTCCGGGATCTGGCCGACGATGGACAGCCCGTTGCCGATATTGCCGCGAAGTTTGGCACCACAGAAGGCATCGTCAAAAAGCGTCTGGCTCTTGGACGGGTTGCCCCGGAGCTACGAGAGTTGTTCAGAAAGGACGAAATGACCCTCGATCAGCTTGCCGCCTTCACCATCACCGACGATCACGACGAACAGGTGCGGGTCTGGAACGAGCTTCCAAGCTATCACCGGCATGCGCACATGATCAAAGAAGCGCTCAAGGGGGAGGGGATCAAGGGCACCGATAAACGGATCAGATTCATTGGTGGACTGGAAACCTATGAACAGGCGGGCGGCCATGTGAAGCGCGATCTGTTTGACGACCGCTCAGGCGGTTTTGCCATGGACAGCGCCCTGCTTGCCAAGCTGGTTGACGAGAAGCTGACCGCAGAGGCGGAGACGGTCAAGGCCGAGGGGTGGAAATGGGTCGAGTGTGTCTATGAACTCGATTATGGCGCGTTGTCCGACTACAGCCGGGTTTACCCGCAAGATGTGGAATTGACGGAAGAGCAGGCCGAAGAACTGGAAGCGCTTGAAGCCCGGTATCAGACGTTGGAGCGGGAAGACCAATCAGCGGAGAATGACGCAGAGCTAAACGAGCTTGGTGAAAAGATCACGGCAATTGAAAGCCTTCTGGAACAGTACATCTATGCCCGGGAAGACCTTGAGAATGCTGGCGCGATTGTGAGCCTTACCCATGGTGGCGCGTTGCGCGTTGAGCGGGGTCTTGTGAAGCCAGAGGATACACCGGATGAGGACCAGTCAAAGCCTTCCAATGGAAACACGGAGCAGGGCGCTTGTGATGAAACGCCAGCTCTCAAACATACGGCAACCCTCACTGAAGACCTGACAGCGCAGAAAACAGCAGCTCTCAGACTGGAACTTGCCAATAACGCGGATATCGCACTGGCGAGTGTGGTGCATGCCTTCCTTCTGCGGCTTGCTTATCCCGGTCACTACGGCATCAGCCAGCATTCGGCGCTTGAGATGTCGTTGACCCACACAGATCTTGCCAGCTCCATGAAGCAGCCGGAAAATTGTTTGGCCTTGGCGGAACTCGAAACCCTTTCGGAGAACGTTACCAGTCATATTCCGGGCAATCCGGCTGACCTTTGGGACTGGTGTCTAGACCAGAGCCGGGATGAACTCTTGACCTTGCTGGCATGGGCGTCATCCCATGCTCTGAACGCTGTAGAAGGCAAGATGGATCGTCCGAAGGAAGCCGCGCATGCGGATCAAATTGGATCCGCCGTTAACATCGACATGCACCGGTACTTCAAGCCGGAGGCGGAGAACTATTTCCGCCATCTGAACCGGACCAGCATTCAGGCTGCGGTTGCCGAGGCTTGCGGGGACGATTTTGCCGATGGTATAGCAGCGATGAAGAAGGCAGAGGGAGCCGCGTTTGCGGAGAAATCCCTCAAAGATAAGAACTGGTTGCCCGAGCCAGTGCGTTGCGGCAATCCCACAGCGCCGGAACACGACGACGGAGAATTGACCGTCACACCTTTTCCCGAGGCGGCTGAGTAATCAGCCGTTCGCCGGTCGCGGGTTTTCTCCCCCGTGACCGGCATTTCTTTTTTGATCAAGACCCGCAATCGCCAAGCCGGGGGTGTTTGCCCGCCGCATCGAGCGGCCGCCAAACACGGAAAAGGGGCGCCCCCGGTGGCCCCGCCCCTTCAGATCCCCACCCGCCCGGAACGAGACAATGCTTTGCTTGTCTCAAGGTTCGTCCCCGAAGCGGCCATGCGGTTTCTTGTGTCCAACTCAAGGAAAGTCTTATGGATGTGAACGGTGAAAACAGGTTCAAGCACCCGACATGGCCAGGTGTAAGTGAACCGGTCTCGAACGCTGATTTGCGTGTCCTGTCGTTGGGAGCAGGTGTTCAAAGCACGACCCTGGCCCTGATGGCGGCTCACGGCGAGATTGGTCCTATGCCAGATTGCGCGATATTCGCCGATACCGGATGGGAACCCGCTGCGGTTTATGAGCATCTGGACTGGCTGGCGAGCGGCAATGTCTTGCCCTTTCCAATCCACCGCGTCAGTGCGATCAATCTGCGTGAAGCCGTGATTGAGCGGGCCATGCAGGACGAAGGCCGTTTCATATCCTTGCCGTTCTTCTTGGATCAAGGGGGAATGAACCGGCGTCAGTGCACACGCGAGGCAAAGATTGTTCCGATCCGGGCCGAGATCCGGCGCTTGCTCGGTTTGAAAAAAGGCCAACGCGGAACCGGCTTCAAGGTGGAACAGTGGATTGGCATCTCAAAGGACGAGATGCAGCGGATGAAAGCTGCTCAGGAGACGTGGATTACCCATCGCTGGCCTTTGATGGAAGCGCATATGTCCCGGTCCGATTGTTTTGCGTGGCTGGACCGGCATGGCTATCCACGGCCCCCAAAGTCATCCTGTATCGGTTGCCCGTTTCACAATGATGTCTTTTGGCGGACCATGCAGCTTGAAGATCCGGCGTCCTTTGGTGATGCGATTAAGGTGGATCGGGCCATGCGCTCACGTGGTCCGATCGGGGGAATGCGGTCTCTGGAATTCATGCACCGGAGTTGCCAGCCGCTTGACGAAATCGACTTCTCCGCCCGCACAGGCGGATCTCAAATGAGCTTCCTGGACGAGTGTGACGGTGTGTGCGGAACATGATAACCAGTCGGTCCACCGCGCCAGATCCTTGAGGCGCGGGTGCTTTCTCATCGCGGTCCGATGCAACGATCTGGGCCGCGATGGCTGTTTTTTGAAAAGTCTGTCTCTGATTGCCGTTCCGGCCTTCGGGCTTTGTCCTGCGCGCTTCGCTTGCGTTTGGGGCTGTGCCGATCCGATGGGGGGACTGCTTTTCCTATGACAGCCAAGTCTACTCCAAGCTCCTCCTGGGTAAAGGATGCGCGGTTCCCCCAATTTTCACGCGGAAGCGTGCCCGCTTCCACGAGAAAATCGGCTCCCCCACGCCCCGGCTCCGCCGGTCGCTTCGCGATCCTTGACCCCCTCGTCGCCCCGAAGTCGAGACCTTTCGTCATAGCAACGAAAGGACACATTATGACTCAGGAAATCATTTCAGTAGACGGCGGCAGCAAAGCATATTGGGCAGAGCTGCGGTTGGCATACGATCTCATTGCGAAACTGGAAGCCCGGCACCGTGATCTGAAGACAGCACGGGCCTATGTCGGATACCTGAACGCAGATGGTGATGAAGTCGTATGGGAGAATACCGAGCCCTATGACCGGATGGCGGCCACGCAGGAGGCGGTGAAGGAGGTTCCCCGCGCCTTGAGTGTCCTGGAGGCAACCGGCCGGACCGATCTCCTCAAGAGCATCATTTTCTGAGACACGAAACAGCGAGAGGGCAACAGCCCTCTCGCTCTCCTCGTTGCGTTGGCGCGCGTCAGCGCATCGAGCGCCAACGCGCGCCTGGAACTCCCGTCGGAGTTTCTGCAACCCACATGAAGAAGCCGGCGCACTCTTGTGAGTGCGCCGGCCGGGGAAACCGTCCTGCAATCATGGGTTCATTGGCGGGAGGAAGGAGCCAACAAACGCTTGCGGACGATTAGGGCTGCCTAAAAGACCTTATTGCGTAAGACTGCCGAACTCTGCTTCGTCCAGAAGATTGTCCTGGTTGGCATCGGCAGCTTTGTAAGTCTCTTCTGTGACCGGAACGCCGGCGACCGACAGTTCGGTCAGGGACAGAAAGCCGTCCTGGTCGGTGTCCATTTCTTTGAAGTCGGCGGCAAGCGCGGATGTCGCCGAGGACACAGCCAAAACACCGAGAACAAGCGCTGAAGCAAGACGTTTGGACATGGATAGTCTCCTTAAACTCTGTTGAGCATTTTTCCATTGGCTGGAACGGCCAATGAATGCCCGGAAAGAGTGTATGGGTTTTGTGACTTCAATTCGCGCAGAGTCTGACCATGCATTGATCATTTCAGGGCGTGAAAGTGTCTGAAAGATCTGAACAATGGTAGGGCTCCCGCGCCTCGATTGAGACGCGGGAGCTTTTTCATTGCAATCCGTTGCGGCCTCGTGGAGAGCAATGAACGGGACGTGCTCGTTGGTCCGCCTCGTCACTGATGTATGGCATTCGATGCTGGCATAAACCATCTTTTTGTTCTGTACGATCCGCTTGTGCTGTGCGATAGATTCAACCCAAGGGGCTTTGTTCAAGATATCCTTTTTGGAGACGAGATTGATGAAATTCGTTTCTTTGATCGCGGGTGCCGGAGCACTTGCCGCGACTGCTTTTCTTGCCGCACCCAGTCAGGCCCAGGACTATGACATGGATTGCAAGGTCATTTTGTGCCTGGCTGGCGGGTTCCCGGCGACGTGTGGGGATGCCAAGTCCTATATGTTCAAGCGGCTCAAAAAGGGCAAAAGCCCGTTCGGGATCTGCACCTATGAAGACGGCGGCTCCTATGAGGCCGTGAAAGCCGATGCCCGGTTCCTTCATGGCGCAAGCAGTTATCTGTGTCCGGATGGAAAACAGCTCTACTACCGCGATGATGACGACAACGGCTTTCAGTCAGATGTCTTTTGCTACACTAGCTCGCGCCGTGTGCGTCAGGGGGACGAATACGTCACGATCTACGATGGCAAGAGCGCGGCCACCCATGTCAACTTCACCACACAGGTGACGGTTGAGCCGGGTTCTGCCGCTGCGTTCACATCGCCGCGCTACTACGTCAACACCGGCAACGGGACCGTCATCGAACGCTGATGCGGATCCTTGGATTGGTACTGACTGCGGCCCTTGCCGGAAACGCATTTGGTTCTGCGCCTGTCATGGCGCAGGACTCTTTCTGCTACCTGCCGGAAAAGCCGTTCGATTATCAGCTGTCCAAGTCGGATCCGCTTTATGAAGCGGCCCGGGAAGAGTTCCAGACCTATCTGGAAGAGCTCGAGGCTTACATGCTGTGCCTGGAACAGGAGCGCTCGCAGGCTTTTCACGATCTGAAAGAAGGGTATGAGGAATTCCAGCGGATCTATGGA
Source organism: Pseudomonadota bacterium (assembly GCA_039818265.1). Lineage (GTDB taxonomy): Bacteria > Pseudomonadota > Alphaproteobacteria > Rhodobacterales > Rhodobacteraceae > Ruegeria. Next base: position 21,739 of record JBCBUG010000015.1, read on the forward strand.
TCCGATGCCGTATTCCGGGCCCCGGTTCCGACCTATGCGACACCGCAATAAATCAAGGTTTTCTGCCGGTTTATGAGTGTTCCGGACTGGTTTGAAAACCCGTTTTGTGCTATACAAAACAAGCATATAGAGTGAATTGATTGATGAGGTTGCCATGCTTGATATGACGTCTTCTGAAGCGCCGCTTCAGGCTGTTGACTGGAATGACCAAACGCAAACCGCGCTTCAGATCATTCAGGCGCTTGCCGCCAAGCATGGCGTTGATGCAAGCACCACTGAACTCGACAAATACTGCGATGACATGGCGCGTTTGTCCGGTGACGATGTCAATTTCGATGACCTTGAGCAAACGATTACCAATATCGGGCGGTTAAAGATCTACGACAACAAGGATCTACTCAAATTGCATGCCCGGTATCTGGCTGAGTTGGCGTCCAACTAAATGGCTTTCGACCCGTTTGGCGATCACGCCGAAAAAGGTTACCTGCGCAATATCGCGGGAGCCAGTGATCCGGCCATTGTAAAAGCGCTTGAGCACCAGTCAGTCAAATTGAACATCGAAGAGGCTTTAAGTGGCTTGCAGACCGGCAAGCCACTCACCTATCAGGATGTTCTCAAAACCCACGGAACGCTGTTCAAGGACATGTATCCGTGGGCGGGCAAGGACCGCTTTGCGGTTGCCCGTGAGGAAGCCAAGTTGACCGGGGATCCGTCAAAACGTGATCTTGGCGGCATGATCACAAAAGGTCCGGTCGCCTTCATGCCGTCCAGCCATACCGAGCGCGGCGTCGATTATGCTCTGGCCATGGGGAACGATCCGGAGACAATGCGCGCCTCTCCCGGTGAAGTGATGGGCCACCTTGCCTATGCGCATCCGTTTCTGGACGGGAACGGCCGCACGTTGATGGCCGTTCATGGCGAGTTGGCGTCCCGGGCCGGGATCCACATTGATTGGTCGAAGACCAGCAAGATGGAATACCTGACCGCGCTGACCAATGAAATCAACAATCCCGGCTCCAAGGCGCTCGATACTTATCTCAAACCCTTCGTGCGGGAAGGGTCTCTCAGTCTTTCGGATAGGCAAGAGGTCTTCACCGGGCTCCCCGGCCTGTCGAAACCCGATGAGCGGCCCGTGCTGACGCTGGTCACCGGTCCGGACAGCGCCAGCCGCGACGCGATTATGCGTGATACCAAGCTCGGGTCTTCATCCGAGCTGGTGACCGACCGGCCGGGCCAGTTGGCGGCGATCGGAAAGGGGACGTCGCTGACCGTCGCAAGCACGCTTGGTGACAATCAGACAAAAGATCTGATTGACCAAGCCAAGCAGGCCGGGTTCGAGGTCCATGTGAAGTTCGCCGGCAAGCCGGGGATCGACGATGAGATGCGCAGCGCCTTGAAATCGCTTTCGGATGTCGTTGCGAAAGCGGATCGGGTGCAGCTCTTTGAAGGCGAGGGGGCCAACATCCGGGAGGTGGTTGACAAAAGCGACAAGTCATTGTCGCTGAAGTCTCCGAAGCCCTGGGCAGTTGACGTGGTCATCTCCGATGAGGCCCGCAAGATCGAGGCGACCGATGATCTGGCGTTGAAAGAAAAGCACCTTGACCGTCTGCAGGAGGCCGCGAGAATGGGCAATGAGGCTCAGCAGCAGCTTGTCGAGAATGCGCAAAGCTTCAAGGAAACACTAGATAAGGTCAAGGCGAAAGAACGCGGCCTTGATGCATCAGAAAATCAAACTGAACGACCCTCGAAACCGGTATCGCGGCGTCCGTCGCGCAGGGATGAAGGATACGGTCTGTGACCGAGACTCTATTGTGGATTGGCTTAATCGCGTCTCCGATCTGGATGTACGGGATCTTCTGGTTCTCCATACGGTACTTCTCTGAAGATCCGGGCAACGACACTTAAACAAAATCCGGTCTATGAAATATGGAGTGCAAGTCCCTTGCACTCCTGCCTCGTGGCGAACAGTGGGGTGTGCACGGTCAAGGGAGAAGCGGCGGGCGCAGGCCGTCAGGCCGAGCCACGGGAGCCGCGCCTTGACGGGGCGAGGGGCAACGCCCCTTTGTCTTGTCCTATCATCGGTAAAGACCCGACAGCATCGGAACGAACCGGTTCGCCTTTCGAATCCGTTGGCAGGCCAGGCATTCATGTGTCTCCTGGATGGGCGTTTCTGGATGATGGAGATTTGACGGGCGCCGCATCCGGCAAAAGGTTGTCGGCGGCTTTTTTCCCCTTGGCCTTTGGCCAATTCCGCGCGGATCAAAAAAGCCGCTTCCGCCCCTTCCCCTGACGGTTGCCGTCGCGTGGCGCGCCCGCCTTGTCATCGCCATCGAAACGCCAAACAAGGAGACACGGCGATGTTAGCTAACATTCTTCACTTCGAAAGCGACGAACTGCTTGGTTCCAAAGCCACCGGCACCATTGCAACACTGGATTGGGACCTGACGATTGAGGCTGTACCGTTCATCAGCGAAAACGAGAAAGCCCCGACGCATCGGCTTTTCGGCCGCTCCCCGGCCGGCCACCGCATTGACTGCGGCGCGATCTGGAGCAATGTCTCCAAAGAGACCGGCAAGCCTTATCTCTCGCTCGATATCCCAAGCCGGAGCTTCAAGGCCAATCTCGGCCAGGCGGCCGGTCAGGACGATCCAGCGGTGCAGGCGATCATTCCCTGGAGCTGAACTTCAGCGGGCCGCTTTTTGAGCGGCCCGCTTAACGAAGAGGGGACATTCGAGTGGCTTCTTGAACAAACAATTCTCGGCCATCGGGATCACTTGCGATAAGTCGGCGAGCATCTGCCACAAATGCTATCTCCCGGATTATCATCGCGCCTGCGTTTTCTAAGTTTCGCTTTGTTTGTTCCAGGTCAGTGACCTCAAAGCCCAAAAGGGCAGAACGGCTCGAGGTTTCAAGGCCTGGATAGATTTCAAGGGCCTGCCCATTGGTTTCGCAGGCGAGGTGAATAGGTCCGTCCCCATGTTGCTCTTCCTCAAAGCTCACTCCAAGGCATTCATAGACTTTTGCAGTCTTATGAATGTCGCGTGCGTACAACGTTAAGAACTTGATCATGAGTATTCCCGCCAATTCGTCCTGCGCCCTCGATAGATCATGCGGAAACGCACGTCAAAGCCGACAACTCTATGCTTAATCGGTTGTTCGGTGCGATTGGCATAGACGCCTGTTGTATCGAGGGACCTTTGTCAGAGCCTTTTCCAGCCCTTTAGGGCCGCAGCCTGCTTTCGGGGGAAAGCAGGCGGAGCATTCCGGAGGCTGAACGCGCTCCCCCATCAAGCGCCGAAGAGAAGCCGTAGGACTGTGGGAAAGGCGGGCGGTTCGGCTGAGCCTATTTTTGTTTCTCGTTTTCGAAATATGCGGCGAGGGCGCTTGTTCCGATTAGTCCACCGAGTTGCCGGTCTGGTAGTAGATCGTATGGATCGAAGTGTGACTTGGCGATTGTATAGAGGTCTGTTTCGATATTGCGGGTGGTTGAAAACATACCTTCACCGGTTTGGTAGTCTTTCGGCAATGACTTGAAGGTGCCATCTGTTAGGTGTTCCTCGTAGGCGCTCATTGCCTTTTTGAGGATGAGAGCAAGGGCCCTGTTTCTGGGAAAAGTATCGCAGAGGTGGTCGAAAGAGACAGAAAGTCCGGCGGGTGGAAACGGCACATTTATGGCGATGTTGGTCTTTGATGGCCCATTGGCCGGTATTTTTTCTGTTTCTGGCTGAAGCGTAGATTGGGGCTTTGCTTTGGTGCGCCCTGGCTTTTTTGAATTCGTTTTTTGCGCTGGCATTGGTGCGGTTCCGATTTCAGGCGTTGTTTCTAGGTCTGCTTTTCGGTTTCAAAGAATGCGGCGAGGGCCGCTCGGGCAAAGATGCGGCCGAACTGAAGGTTCGGAAGCATGTCCAACGGATCGACGTGTTTTTTTGCAATCTTGAACGCTTTCTCGGAAACGGTTCGTTTGGTTCTGAAACTGCCTGATTGAGTGGGATAGTCGGTCGGGAGGGCCTTGAAAGTTCCGCTCAGCAAATGGTTCTCATACAAAGGCATTGCCTTTCTGAGGATCAAGGCAATGGCTTTGGTTTGCGGATAGGTACGGCACAACAGGTCGAATGTCGGAGAGACGCCCTTTGCGGGGAAGGGCGCATCGATGGTGAGAAGTGCGTTGGCCTTATCGGCAGCCTTCGGTTTTGCCCGTTCACTGATGGGAACGGATGTTTTTGGCTCCTGCTGGTTAGAGGACCGGTCCTGTGTTGTCTGCTTTGGAGCTTCCGGCTTTGCTGTCTCTGGCTTTTCGTGGTTGTCCGGACCAGGTTCCACGGCTGTTTCACTCTTTTTCCTGACGACGCCGGTTTCGACGAATTCCTGATAGGAGACAGGTGATTTTCTAAGCGGCATTCGCCTGGTCTTTCAGAATGGCGAGAATGCCGTTTGTGAGGCTTTCGGCTTCTTTGGTTGCGGTTCTGTAGTTGTTTGCGAGGAGCCTGTCATTCGGGTTCGCGTCCAATTTCCGCAGGACTTGATGAAGCAGACCCTTGAATTTCATGTCTTCGAAGGCATTGCGGCTATGAAGGCCCGCTTCAAGGCAAGGCAGCTCATCCAAGAGCTGACTTGTCCGGATTTGAGCTTGTGTCAGCTTTGCGGTGGGCACTCTTGTTTTCATGATGGCGGTCGGGATTTCAATTTCGGCCGCCATTGCCATTTCGATTGCATATTTGAATGTTGCGAGGGTTTCGTCTGTGTCGAGGACGGTGAGAGCGGTTGGAAGAATGATAGCATCGGAATTGACGATGACCATGTTGTTGAGCTCCGATCCCCCGCCATGGGTATCGATGAGGGCGAAGTCGCAGCCTGCGTTGAGAGCTTCATCGTAGGCTCTCTCGAAGTCGGCTTCGTTGTTGGCGATGAACACGCTGGCATCTTCATGCCACGTGTTTTTGCTGATTGCGTATTTGCTCCATTCGGAGATTGGTTTGTTGTTGTCGGCCTCAAAGAGAGCGACCTTGTAGCCGTGCTCTATGAGGCAGGACGTGACGGCCATCAGGGCGGTGGTTTTGCCGGCTCCGCCTTTGAAGGACACGAATGAGATGATTTTCATGGAAGGCCGCTCGCTTGATTGTGAGAACAAGAACTACAATTTATGCGCTTTGTTTGTTCACCATCTTGCGGTAGGCGTCAACCGTTTCCACACGTCCTCATTCGGGCTTTTGTAATTGTCTGAAAACGCGCACACCTTCAAAAGAGACAAAGACCCTTTGCCCCTTTGAACGTTTGCAATTTTGTACGTTTGCCACACTGCAAATTTGAACCTTTGCAACAAAGTACGAAAATCACTTTGCAAACATGCAACTTTACCACTTTACCATTTTGTACGATTGCGCTTTTACCACTCTGCCACTCTGCCACTCTGCCACTCTGCCACTCTGCCACCTTTGTGTGCGCGAGAAGAGAGGCTGAGATTCTGTTGCTTCTCAGTCGAATGAATTTTTGGGTTTGGGTTTTTGGAAGAGCGCAAGCTTTGGCTTGCACTGCTTATAGTTGGTGTCGTATACCTTCCTTTGTTGGTACGTGGCAGGATATTGCAAATGTAACACATTTGCCGCAGAGGGGCTGGCGCCCCTCTTGCCACGTACCCCCACCAGCGCCCGAGGGCGAGCAAACAAAGGCCGCCTTGCGGCGACGACACCAACGACCCAAACCCAAACCAGAGCGGCCATGAGCAGCGAAGCGGAAGACGGAAATCAGACAAAAGGCAGCGCGGAATCGACCGGCGACGCGGACGATTGGATGGTGTTCAGCGTGCGGATGCGGGCGTCTGAAGTAGCTGAACTCGATGCGCTGTGTACAGAGTTGAAGGTGAAGCGGAACCGGGTTTTGCGCACGCTGGTTCTGAAGGCGAACGGGTTTTTGGACTACGATAAGGCCACCACACAGGTTTTGCGTGACCTGACTCGTCAGGTTTCGGGGATCGCGACGAACATCAACCAGCTTGCCAAACAGGCGAACAAGACCGGCGAGCCGGACTTCGTTGCCTTCATGGAGGACCGGAAAGGGCTTGGAAAGTTGTTCGCCCGGGTCGAGACCCAGGTTCAAATTTTGCTCAATGTGAAGAAGCGCAAGGCTGATGCGCGCGCGATTTTGGCGAAGGCTTTGGGCAATGGTTAAGGGGTTCGCCGGCGACATTTATCTGGCGGGCGAAGACGTCGATCCTCTCGCCGCGGTGATGGGCGAAGATTGGGCCGTTCTGAAAATTCCGCCTTCGATGCGCGGACCGATGCAGAAATATGTGTTCGACCTTCAAGAGAAGATCGCGAAGGGTCGCGGTGACGCAGGCGGCGGGGGCGGCTCTTCTCGTATGACGACATCGTTTCTTCGTCAGACACCGCAGGCGATGACAAAGATGATCCGGGGTGGCGGCACGCATAGTTTGCGTGGGATCCGGGATCAGATGGATTATCTGCGGAAGGACGGCACGGTGGAGCTGGAACGCTCAGACCGGTATTTCGGAACGGTCCTGGATGCTGCTGCTGAAGCAGAAATGATGGCCGCGTGGCAGATCGCCGATGCCGGCGACGACAAGGCAGACCGAACAAGCCACTTTACGGTCAGCTTTCCGGCCGGGACGGATCACAGGTCCGCTTATCTGGCAGGTCGCGATTGGGCGGAAGCGTTGTTTGCCAGCGGCAAATACGGCGACGTCTTCGATTATTTTACGGCCTTCCATACGGACAAAGCTCATCCGCATATGCATGTGGTGGTGAACCGGCGCGGGCTTGAAGAAGGGTCCTGGCTGAAGGTCTCGCAGCGTGGTCATTTCGACTATGACGAAATGCGGTTTGTACAGGTGCGTGTTGCTGCCGATCATGGCATTGAAATGGAAGCCACGCCGCGGTTTGCGCGCGGTGTCGATGAGCGTCCCTTTACGGATTGTGAGGTCCAGCGGGCACGCCGTGAAGAGCGATCTCCGCAGGCAAGAGCGCATGATGTCGTGTCAGGGTTAAAGGCAGATCTGGCGAAGAGCCTGTTTGTGCGTCAAGTCAGGCATGAAGCTAGTTATATCGATGGGGATGACGCCGCGCTTGGGCAGTTGATGCGCAAAACAGCGCAAATGATTGCAGAAGGGCAGCGGTTAAAGACCTTTGGTCCGGCTTCAAGGAATGTCCTGCGGTGGGCACGTGATAAAGACTACAAGTTACAAGACAAGCTTGTTACAACTCCTGTCGTGACGATCAAGGAGATTCAGAAAATGAACTCAATCATCGAGGCCAAGCGCGACAATATCATTCGGGGATTTGAGCTGATCGACAGGAGGTTGGCTGCTCTGCCTGATAATGCGAAGAAGGCCTATGCCGAGCGGGTCAACGCAGCCGACAAGGCTGACGCAGCGCAGTTCATGCCAGATGCGCCAAGCCTGAAAGGTTTCCTTCGTGTGACCGATGAGAATGCCTATCGCGGTGTTGTCGGTTTTGATGAGCATACACAAGGGATAGCGGAAGCGGCGCATAAGCGGGTCGAAGGTTTTGTTTTGGTTGCAGGGCTTGATCCTGAGATCATGGCGGAGCGGTATGGCGGCGATAAAGCTGTGCCAGAGGCGATAGCCGAACAGTGGAAACAAACCGAACGCGCGCAGCTGATGGAGCGCATGCAGGCGCATGACGGGCTGAGTCCGGATGCGAGCTTTGAGCAGGCGAACGAAGTGGTGCGGGCCATGCACTCCAGGATCCAGAGCGTCTACAAAGCGGCCAGGCAGGAGATCCGGAGTTACGAATTTGAAACGGGCAAGGACTGGCTCCTTCAGAACCGTTCCGGCGACACGGTGAACGAGGACTTCGCCGAGACCATGAAAGACACTCTTTCAACGTCGAAACTGCGCCAGCTAGAGAAAGGCGAGCTTGCAGCGCTTGAGCGCATATCCAAAGATCCGGCTGTTCAGATGCAGTTGGCCCGTCGCTATCTGGAAACAGAGCTTGCCGAGGCAAGTGGTGCCCGCAAGGGACAGCTCGAACAGGCTCTTGGCAAGCTGGATCGCGGTGACGGTCATGCGAGCGGCGCGGAAAGCTCTCGGAACAAACGTGGCAGCCGTAAAGACGATGGGTTTGGACTATGAACCAGATGCTCAAAGACGGATTGTTCTTCGGGCTGTTCGGTTTGATTTTGGGAGCCATTGTCGGGTTCTTGTTGGCCGGAGCTTATGTAGATTGGCGCGTTGGCATTCCGCTGGACCAGTTCCAGTTGCTCGATGCGCTTAAGGTGAGCCCATGGGGCGTTCTAAGCGATGTAAGATACTGGACGCATGTTCTTCTGATCTGCGGCGCTGGTGGCCTGGTTGGAATGATTGGCGCGATCGCGCTTGGGGTCCGGCCGACGCTTGACAGTCATGGATCCGCCCGTTGGGCGAGCCTTCAAGATCTTCAAAGGAACAACTTGCTTTCTCCGGCCGCAAAGGTTGCTGGACCGATCTATGCGAAGACCTCACTGCCGAAGGTCCGCGGCAAGTTCGTCAGCAGTCAGGATATCCCGCATTCCTTTATCGCGGCCCCGACGGGATCGGGTAAGGGTGTCGGTGTGGTGATCCCGACACTGCTCACCTACCCAGGCAGTGTCATTTGCCTCGATGTAAAGGGCGAGAATTTCGAGAAGACCAGCCGTCAGCGCAAAGACATGGGCGATCTGATCTACAAGTTCGCGCCCTTCGATGAGGAAGAGAAGACGCACCGGTACAATCCTCTGGAGGATGTGGCGATGCTGCCAGAAAAGCGCCGATATGCGGAAGCACAGCGCATCGCGGAATCGCTGCTATATCTGCCAGGTAACAACGCTCAAGGCTTCATGCCATCGGCGAAGCAAATCCTTGTGGCGACGATCTTGGTCGCGATTGAGCGCAACTCGGCCAATCTGGGCACGGTCTATGATCTTTTGTCCCAGGGCAAACGGGATGACGGGGAGGGTGAAGCTGATTTTGCGGCGCTGTTCAAGCAGCTGGCGGATGAAACGGCCGTCGAAGAAGCCAAGGCGATCTATAATCGTATGGCTGGCACTGACTATAAGACCGTATCGGCCTATATGTCGGTCCTTTTTGATGGAGGTCTCGGCCAATGGGCCGAATACCATGTGCGGCGGGCAACAGAGGCCAGCGATTTTTCTATCTCCGAGCTGCGCCGCCGTCCGGCGAGCATCTTTCTGGTCGTTGGCCCGAACGACCTTCAGGTGCTCTCGCCTTTGATCCGGATGATGTTCCAGCAGACGGTTTCGATCTTGCAGCGTTCCGAGCCAGGCGAAGATGAACCCTATCCGGTTCTGCTTCTGATGGATGAGTTTCCGGCGCTTGGCAAAATGGATTCTCTCAGCCAGGGGATTACAACGCTCCGGTCTTATGGCGGCCGGATGATGATCGTGGCGCAATCGATCAGCAATCTAAAAGCCGCTTACGGCAACGATGGCGCTCAGAACTTCCTTGCCAATTGCCGGCTGCAACTCTTCATGGCTCCGGCCGATGCGGAAACGCCGGAGTATGTGTCCAAATCGATTGGCGACTTCACGCGCAAGAGCCGGTCGAAGTCCTGGCGGATGAACGAGTTCGGCGGATCGAACATTTCCGAGCGGGAGGAGGGTGCCCGTTTGCTGCGTCCTGAAGATCTGCGCCGCCTTGGCGATGACGAGGTTGTTTTGCTCATCCAGGGGCAGAATGCGGTACGGGCGAAGAAAGTCCGGTACTTTGAGGACCGGGAGCTGAAGAAGCTCTTTGAAGCGCAATCGGGCCGATTGCCGGAACCGCCGATTATTGTCGCGGGCTCCAAGCCCAGGGCGGAGGTTTTGAAATCGCCTGTTGCAAGGGTTGGTTCTTCGGCGAAGAAACACAAGCCAAAGCGCCTGAAAGCCAACAATAACGAGACACCAACAGAGAAAGATCTCGATGAAATCGCGAGCAAACAAAACAATATGCTCAGTCTGATTGACAGTATCGAGGTGGAAAACCTGGCGGAGGCTAACTGATTTGTCAGCCCATATCGCTGTTTCCTTCCTCCTTTGTACCTCCGTTTGTGAGCCGGAAATTCTCCGCATTTGGGACGGAGACTCTTTGCTGATCGGTAAGCAAAGTGGGGCAGAGAAGGTTCGGATCGAGAACATCGATACGCCCGAGATTGACGGAGCGTGTGCTTACGAACGCCGTCTTGCCATTGAGGCGAAGGAACGGGTTGCCGACCTGGTTGAGAACCAAAAAGTTCAGGTCGTCAGAAAGGGACGAGACAAATACGGGCGGACGCTGGCACGTGTGCTTGTGAACGGTGAGGACGTTGGTTTGCGGCTGGTTGCGGAAGGACTTGCGCGGCCCTGGGAAGGGCGTCGGCGGCCGTGGTGCTATGGTTCGTCATACTATCAACTTAGCTGCAAGAGATGAGAGTAACTTAGATGACTGACGAGTTTTGTCCCGTAACAATTGAAGATCTCCAACAGATTGATCGAATTCTGGATATGGCAGAACGAAAGAAAAAGCTTGAGGATCTGAACAGACTTCGGGAAGAGGGGCGGCAACTTTTGAAGAAGATCAAAGAAGTTGCTGATAAATCTCAGCACTAGAAAATAGATACAGCTTTTAACGTTGACGTTTGCGATGAGTTAAAAGCCTTGGAAGGCCATGTCGAGAGCGCGCGTTATGTCGGTGTCTTTAGCGCCCAGATTCATTATGGGTTTACTCAAGAGAGCCTTGTCAACGGCGGACAGAAACTCCGTTTTCAAAACATATTGCTGCGCGTCTATTTCGAAAACCGGATTGAGATACTTCGCAGGTTTTGGGGCTTGATCAAATTTCAAGAGCGGTATAACGATGCGGGTGCGCAGCTCTTCAAGCAGATCGGCTTGAACATCGACGACAAGGTTACCGTCTGTCAGTCTGCAAACATCGAAACGTGCCATCAGAACAATCTGTGTTTTTCGAGAGGAAGGCCATTCTGTTCGACATATTTATTCGTCGCCTGGATGGCTTCTGCGTTCTCACGCTTCCAATGTTCGGTTTTTGCGCGCGCCACTGCGGCAGCGATCCCGCTTTCGGCAGCCTGGCTCAATGAGATTCCAAGTTCTTTGGCTTCAGCGACGATCGCACTATCGAGAGATAGATTGGTTGGTTTGCGAACCTGGGTCATTGCAACGTCCATATTCTACGGAAAGTAGGGTAGAAAATATGCGCAAGAGTATGCGCATGTCAATTGCGCATAATTTGGATTATGGAATTAATTTGACCATTTGGTCAAATTTAGTTGCCGCTCATGTCTGAAAATTCCATGGATTGAGAAGTTGAACGCCTGTCGGTTCAAAGTCGCTGACGTTGCGCGTGACGACTGTCATTTTGTGAACCAAGGCCGTCGCAGCGATAAGTGCGTCCCGTTCGGATCTGGGATCCGGAACGTGAAGCCGAGCGCAAGTCAGCGCAACCTCTAAGTCAACGGCGATCGTTCGTTCCTTGAACTCAGGCAATACATGACGATCGAGCCACGCCCGTAAACGGGTGCCTTGGTCGCCATCGCGTCGCTCAATGCGCAACACACCGAGTTCCAGTTCCATGATTGTAATTGCAGAGACATAGAAGCTTTCCGACTCTTGCGCGTTAATCCAGGAAACGAGATTTTCATTAGCCCGGCCGTCTCCAACCTTTCGCAATTCCGAAATCACATTCGTGTCGAGGAGAAACATCAGCCGAGATCAGCCTCTTTGACGCCAATCTTGGCTGATTGGGGTTCGAATTCGATATCTGCAAGCCCAGGCATGGCAAGACGGTCCGAGAGCTTTTCGCGCGATCGCGTCAATCGCTGATAATCCTCGATTGTCAGCAAAACATGGGCAGGCTCCCCGCGATCAGTGATTATTACAGGCCCCTGTCGGGCTGCCTTTTTGGCCCGCCCGATGTCTTGGTTGAATTCGCGGCTCGACAAGCTTGTGATTGGCATTGTGGCTCCAATAAATTGATGTAGTAACATAACTACATTTTAGATTTGCTTCAAGCTTTGTGCGATGCAACGAGCCCGGAAGTGCTAAATCAGAGCGCTTATAGAGCCTGAACTTCACAGCACTTAGATTGAACTATCGCTATCTGTCTTGCGTGTCCGGATATGTTCTATGGAAAAGAAAACTGCCACGGCCACGCCGGTGGCTCCGCAGCCGTACCAAAGAACATTTGGACTAAATGCAGAATAAGCAAAGGTCCCAATCGCTGGCGCCGTTATCGCGGCAACTGATTGAGTGCTGCGATAAGCCCCCATGTAGCTGCCGCTGCGCCCTTTTGAACTCGCCGCTGCTTCCATGACAATGCTGACGACTGATGGGTAGAACAACAACTGCCCGCTCAAGATGACGATATATAGAAAAACGGCTGAAAGGGCGGATGTTCCGAATGGTAGCGCTCCATAGCCACACGCAATCACCAAAACGCCGACACTGGCGACGATGCGAGGTTCGTATTTCTTGGTCCAGCTTGCGATCGGGAGCATCAACAGCGCGAACAGAATGTGACCAAGTGTGAGCATCCTTCCGAATTCTTCAGATGAGAGCCCATAGTGCTGCGTCATGTAGAGTGGAAGTGTTGATGTGGGCTGCCGGCCGATTGTTTCGACAATGAAAACGCCTGCGCAGAGTGTCAGGAATATGGTGTCGCGCCAAGGTACCTTGCCTGCCCCAGATGCAATGTCGTTAGTTCCGGATTCGTTTGCGTTACGTGCTCTTTGCTCTCCATTAGTCAGCGCCGGCAGAACAATGAGAAACACCCATACAGATGCAGCAAGAGAGGCAACTCCATTCAACCAAAAGACCAACTCGGGTTTGATCGAAAATGCGATGCCTCCGGAAGCTGTGCCAACGGCTGCACCAATGTTGATTGCTGCCACGTAAAGTGAATAAGCCCGGCTACGTTCGTCAGCGGGACAAACGGTGACCACGCACGAGTCATATGCCGGTCGAAACGATCCCTGAAAGAACGACAACACAAATAAACAGACTGAGGCAACCACGAAGACACTCAGTAGATATGGCAGCAAACACAGAAGCGCAGCACTGCCCACAAAACTGGCCAGGAGCGTGTATCCTGAACCGATGCGGTCACAAAGATGGCCACCAAACCAGGCTCCAGCCACACCGCCGACACCATAAACGGCAAGCAAAGTTCCTGCGCTTTCGATTGAATAGCCGACCGTACCAGTCAAATACAGTATCAAAAATGGCAGGGCCATATATCCGAGGAAATTGATAAATGCCGCACCAGCGAGAAGCCAGATTTCCCGCGGCAATCCCGCAAAAACAGCTAGAAACCGGCTTTTCAAGGTGGTCCCTATCACTGGATTAGTTTTCGGAATTTACTGTCGGCCAATTTGCATGTTCCGAATAGAGTGTGGCGAGCCTCAAAGCGTTTGGAACCTGATTTTTCGATGCGATGAGTTGTAGACCGATCGGTAGCCCGGACGACGAGAAGCCGCATGGTATTGTCATTGCACCCAGGTTCGCCAACAGACTTGGTATGATGAGCTCATACAGACCCAATTCTCTATTGGTAGAGTTCGCCGAGTGTTTACTCAAAGCCGCCCGCGGTGTTGGAAACGCTGGCAATAAAATAATGAAGTCTTTGTAGTGCGAGAGTGTCTCCCGATATTTATGCGAAAGACTCGTCAAGCTGGCCAAGATTTCACTTGAATGCTTCTTATTTTTTATCAATGAGGCTGCTTGTTGTGTGAGGTCGGAAATCACGTGGTCTGCCGCATGTATTTCTAGTCCTTTGCTTTTCAGAACTCTGGTCGCTGCAACAAATGAATTTCTGACATCTATATGAACTTTCTCCCAGAACTTTCCACGTGCTATGCCGAGAAAAGGTATTTCGGTTGCAAGTTCTGACCAGTCTGCTGGTAGGTCTGGCGGAGCATTGTTCTCATCTGGTTGTTTGTATGTGAATGCCTGGTACCAGGTTGAGCTTATGCTATCGACCCGATGTGCAAGTATGCAAACCCTTGCTCGTGCGACATCAAATTCTTCATCAGTGCATGTGATTGGAGAAAAGGCAGGGAGCCCCATAAGCGCGGCGTTGACGATTTTTCGCCCATAGAGATGTTCTTCCAAACAAACTGCATTTTGCTCTTGGTTCAGGTGTTTAATGCCAAAACCGTCGTATGCTGCAATCTCATTTTCTGCATTCCGATTGGAGTCGGTGCTTACTTCAGAGATCAAGTCTAATGGGCGATAGACGACTTTGCCTCCGCTTTCTTCAAGGCAGCGAATGACGGGTTCAAAATTGAAATGATCCGCTTTTAGGGTCTCAGTTAACGGTCGATGATAGTGACCAAAAACGCTGTATTCTTCGGGGCTCGAAGTCTTTGTTTGCGATGTTTTCACTTCGCTGAAATTGCCACTTGTCTTCGACTCATCTGCTATGCTCATGCGTTCATTTCCTTGCCAAGACGATCACGCATACTGAGCTCCGGCTCTAGCCATTTGACGCTCTCTGCCGCAGAATCGGGAACTCCGATCGCGAGCGCATAAACAATACTTTGTGTGACTTGTGTGGCGCCGATTGCTCGTTCAATTAGGGAGTGTGCGATCGCTCCGCTTGGGTTCGCCACAAGGCCGTGCTGGGTCGCGATGAGCATTGCGTTTTGAGCGACATGTCCGGCTTCGACCAATACAGAGCCATAGGCGCTGCTGTTGAGGTATTTCCACATGACCCGGTCGAAATGTGCGACTAAAACAAGGATGGCTCCAGCTCCTTCAACCCATGGCTGATTGAGTGCGAACATTTCAGACATTGTTGGCGATGCGCCCTCAACATTCGCAATCGGTTCTAGAGCGTGGCCAAAACTGGAATAGTGGTAAAATGTAGAGCTTTTCAGACCGGCAACATTGTTCGCGTAAATGTATGCCTCATAAGGGTTGCGCGCGCCGGGCGATGGCGTCATCTTTAGAGGAAGCGTGCCGGCTGGAGTTTCAACTAAGCTGACAATTCCCAGACCGGCGAATAGAATGTCGCTCATTGCTTTTAGTGGGATTGGTTCCGCGCAAAAAGCTCTGATTGTACGCCGCATTCTCATTACGGCGTGAAGTTCATTTTTGGTTTCAAACACAGGTAGCTCGACGGTATTGGAAGTTCTTTCGTGTCCGTTGAATAAAGGAGGCGACGGATCGAGCTTAGATCTTTCGACTTGGATATCAGACGCCAATTGATCAGTAACGGTCGGATTGTCCTTCGAGCTAAAGTGAGCCAATCCTGTTGCGTTTCCCCACTCCCAGGCGAGTTCGTATTTTTCGTCGAGAT
The DNA here is from genome assembly GCA_039818265.1 of Pseudomonadota bacterium. Classification (GTDB taxonomy): domain Bacteria; phylum Pseudomonadota; class Alphaproteobacteria; order Rhodobacterales; family Rhodobacteraceae; genus Ruegeria. The sequence goes on from JBCBUG010000015.1 coordinate 37,022, forward strand.
CTGCGATGCGATCTCCCTCGACTACGAGCGCCGTAAGCTCAAATAGCTTTACAACTTCCTCCACAAGCGAGTTTGTATAGTGGTCTTCTAATACCTGAAAGATACGTTCTAGCGGCTGCCAGTCAGCTGATTGCGTAAGAAGCTCCAGGCAATTCAAGTTACATGCGAAAGATCGATTGGTAAGGAAGTTGAACACGATAAGTTCCTCCCCATCGATAAAGTATGCGAGTGCTCTTGCTCTCCGATAGCGGATGCCGCTTGGGATATCAGGAATTGGGTTTGATAGAGCATCATGCAAGTCGACCATCGAAATCTCCTCACGGTTGTGATCGGCAGGATTGTTGCCGATCACAACACTTCTGAAATCATTCGGCCGGCGTAGCACTCACGCCTTCGGTTGTTTCGTCTTGCATTTGGTCATGGTGGACTTGCAAGATTGGTTTCGGGAACGGCATGCCCTTGTTTAGATCCATCGCACCGTAAACGATCTCTTGCGCAGCCTGATCGATTTTGTCGATCGCAAGAACGGCTTCGTTCCGGCTCGGCCCTTCCGGCAACTTTGCGGCTATGTCCCGCAAAGTATCCTGAACTTCATCGAGCAGTTCATCACCGACCTTATAGCGATGTACCGTTGTTTGATCGAGCTGATCTGAAAGCTCATCTTCAGACATCGGGATAGGATTTGCACGATGATAGTCCATTAGTTTGGACTTCAGTTCTGTGTGTGTGAAGCGACGATTGGTCATAATCAACTCCAATGTTGCGCCGCATTCCTGACAACAAGTTATGCGGCTATTAGCGGGGTTAACACGCTAAGCGTGCTTCAATGATTGGTAGGAGTCAACAAATAAAACAACCTATAAGAGTATAAAAGAAATGGCCGTTTTTAGCGGCTGGTTTGTTTCATTCCCGCTCGAAAAACCCAAGATGTTCTTCCTAAACGCCAAACTTCAGCAAGCGGGATTTGTATCTCCGGTTGATGTTATCGATGCATTTCGCCAGGGCTTCGGTTTTGCTCTGTTGACCAGGTGCCAGGGGCGTGAACAGCTCGCCGCTCCGGGCGCTGAGTTCGATGATGTTCCCAAGATGCACACTGATGCCCAGAACATGGTTCGGGCGGGTGTTCAGCATCTCAGTCCAGAGAGATTCATAGATCTGAAGGAAGACGGCCGTGTCCTGGCTGGCCGTGAGCTTTCGATTGTTCGACCATGTTGGCCTGCCCCTGAAATTGACCTGCAGTGAGAACAGGCGCGCGCAATAATCGTCCCTGCGCATGCGTTCACACGCCTTTTCGGTGAGCCACCGGCCGACAAGCTTTGCCTTGTCCGGAGATCGAAGCTCCGGAGCGAGAACCTTGGAGTTTCCATATCCGTTGCGCTTGTTGGGATTGAGGCGGATATCCATGCCCTGAAGCGCGCGTATGAACCGCTCCCCTTCCACAGATCGCCAGATCATTCGGGCATGGCGTGGATCCAAGCGATACAGCGTCCGGACATTGTAGATCTGTGCATTCAAGAGTTTGCGGCGGATCCCTTTGGAAATGCCTGGGAGATCGTCAAGTTTCAGGTGGTCAATGCGATCAGGCATGTTTTCAGGGGCAAGCCAGACAAGACCATCCGGTTTTTCCAGCTTGCCGGCTATTTTGGCAAGCAGGTGATTTGGACCAATACCGATGGAGCATCGGAGCTGCGAGCCCACATGGGTGCTGATAGCAGCCTTGATCTGGCGGGCGAGCTGCAAGGAGGTTTCCAGCTCAGAATGGTGCCCGGCAAGCACAACCTGGAACTCATCGATGGATCTGACAAATTCCAGTTCGGCCAAATGATCGATGACCGCGGCAATTTTCTGATTGATCCGGACATAGAGCTTGTGACGGCTGGGTCTTAGCACCAGGTGCGGGCACAGACGTTTGGCCTCGTGAATGCGAGTACCGGTTTTGATGCCGAAAGCCTTGGCTTCATAGGACGCTGCCACGCAGGCGCCGGCGTCCGATTCAATGGCGGTGATCGCAACCGGCCGTCCCCGCAAGGCAGGTTCGGCCTCCTGTTCGACGCTGGCAAAGAAGCTGTTCATGTCGATGTAGAGGGTGCGCATGGGAGTCATACAATCAGAGCCTTGTTGCCAGGATCAACAAATGTTCTTATTTTGTTCTCATGGCGGAGCGGAAAACACAATTGGGAAATGTGTCATTCGGCGGCAACTGGTCTGAAGAGATCCTTGCTGCGGATGAAATCAATTCCGTTCTGAGTGTGATCGATGCGGCCGCAGCCGAATGCCCAGATCGCGATGTAGAAGATGAGAGCCTGGAGGCCGCGCTTACCTACATCTACATGCGGATCGAGAAGGGTCCGATGCTTCAGGAAGCATTCTTAAAGGGGTCTGTTCCGGCTTAGTGCAGAATGACACCTTAAGCTCCCAGAACACGTTTCCCGTAGTCGCGTAGATTTTCGTTTGGATCGACGTACCGATAAAGTGTGACGGGTTTCACGCCGAGTTCTTTGCAAAGCTCAGAAACGGATGTGTCTCGGTTGGCCATTGCAGCCTGCGCCATACGCACCTGGGCTTTGGTGAGTGCGAACTTTCGCCCGCCCTTGCGACCACGGGCGCGGGCGGCTTGTAGTCCCGCCATTGTACGTTCCCGGATCAGCTCGCTTTCGAACTCGGCCAATGCAGCGAAAATCCCAAACGACAAGCGACCAGCCGCTGTTGTCGTGTCGATTTGCGCACCTAGGCCCGTGAGAACTTTCAAGCCGACACCGCGCTCTGACAGCATGGTGGTCGTTTTCACCAGATGGTTCAGGCTGCGCCCCATCCGATCCAGCTTCCAGATCACCAGAACATCACCCTCGCGCAGGGCTTTCAAACAGGATTCAAGGCCGGGGCGTTGATCTTTTTTGCCCGAGGCCCGATCAGAATAAACCTGATTGGGACCGACACCGGCGGCGACTAGCGCATCTCTTTGCAGATCGAGAGATTGGCTGCCGTCCGCCTTGGAGACTCTGGCATATCCAATCAGCATGGCGTTCCTTGGTGGAAACGCAGCCGCCAGGCCCCATCAATCCTGCTCCAAATTGAAGACCGGTTTCCACGTTGCGTGCCACTGTCGTACACGACTTCACTTACATAGGTGGTCTGCACAACATCGTCGGTGATGTGGCGCGCGTGAAACTCTGGTAGGGGTATCGTCGCAGCGATTTCCTGAAAATCGGTCGGTTCGAATAGCATTTCATGCCGGGCATAGGTTCGCCCCGATCGGCCAAACTCGAAGAAATCTTTCGCGAAGACCTGATCCATCAGAACGTTGTCAAACCGCGACTTCGCCTGCCACAGGCTTTCTTCCAGCGTGCGGATTTCGTCGAAGAGGGCATCACTCAGGTTTTTGTCTGCTTCATGCATCGCTGCGGGCCATTTCTCAAACGATCGTTTGTGATGCGTCGAGGAACTTCGAGCTTTCTGTCGCTCCCAATATTCCTTAACTCATATCACAATCACCAATAAGTAAACCTTCCACAGAAAGCAAAAGAAACGTGGCGCATCGCACCATCCTGACCGAGCGCCAGCGTTCGGCGCTTTTAGATCTGCCCACCGACGATGCATCGATGATGGGTCACTACATCCTTGCCGATGATGACATTGAGCATATCAATGAACGCAGGCGGTCGGAGAACCGGATCGGCTTTGCGTTGCAGCTTTGTGCGTTGCGATATCCTGGGCGGCTATTATCCTCTGGTGAGGTTATCCCCGAGAAGGTTTTGCGCTTCATAGCAGCTCAGCTTGGCCTGATCGGTGATGATATCTTGCCCTACGCCGCGCGTCGTCAAACCCGCCAGCAGCACCTGCATGCTCTTCGCCAGATTTATGGCTTCAAGATGTTCTCTGGACAGGGTGCCCGCCGTCTCAAGGCTTGGCTTGAGCACGAGGCCGAAACAGCGCGATCCAACGAAGACCTGGCGCGCCGGTTTGTCGAGGAATGCCGACAGGCGCAGACGATCTTACCCGGTGTCTCAGTCATCGAGCGTTTGTGCGCCGACGCTCTGGTCGCTGCCGAACGCAGGATTGAAAGCCGGATCACCGCCAGGATCCATGGTCAAACGAAAGAGCGGCTGGACGCACTGCTGACTGAGATGATCGATGGCAAGGTCAGCCGGTTCGTCTGGTTGCGGCAGTTCGAAGTGGGTGGCAACTCGGCAGGCGCATCCCGGCTTCTGGACAGGCTGGAATTCCTGCAAGGATTGGGGCTGTCGCCCGATATCCTCGAAGGCATTCCACTCCACCGGATCACACGTCTGCGCCGCCAGGGCGAACGGTACTTCGCAGATGGGTTGCGCGACATCACAAGTGACCGGCGTCTGGCGATCCTGGCCGTCTGCGCCATCGAATGGACCGCAGCCATTGCTGATGCTGTGATTGAAACCCACGATCGTATCGTTGGCAAAACCTGGCGGGATGCAAAGAAGCTATGCGATGCGCAGATCGCGGATGCCAGATCATCGCTGCAGGAGACATTGCGCTCCTTCAAAGACCTGGGTTCTGCCCTGCAGGAAGCCAAAGGCGATGGCGCATCGCTTGACCACGCCACGGAGGCGGCGTGTGGTTGGACACATCTCGAAAGAATGGTTGCAACCGCTGCCGAGTTGACCGACACGATGGCTGCCGACGCTCTGACACATGTTGTCCACGGATATCACCGGTTCCGACGGTACGCACCACGCATGCTGCGCGTGCTCGATGTTCGTGGTGCTCCCGTGGCAGCGCCTTTGATGGACGCCGCCGAAATCACCGCCGAAAACCAGAGCTATGCGCCCCGCCAGACCAACTTTCTGCGCCGGAACTCGAAATGGCATCGCCGCCTCAATTTGCAGGAGCCCGGTGACAACCGGCTCTGGGAAGTCGCCGTGCTGTTCCAAATCCGCGAAGCCTTTCGATCCGGCGACATTTGGCTCGCCCATTCTCGGCGCTATGCCGACTTGAAACAGGCCCTCGTGCCGATAGAAGCCGCCAGGGCGACGCCGCGCCTGACGATGCCATTCGAGCCGGAAACCTGGTTGGCCGACCGCAAGGCTCGGCTGCAGGAAGGGCTTGAGAGGTTGGCCAAAGCTGCTCGAGCTGGTGCCCTCCCAGGCGGATCAATTGAAAATGGTGTGCTCAAAACCGACCGGCTGACCGGCACCGTTCCGGAAGAGGCCGACGCCATGGTGCTTGATCTCTATAGCCGCCTGCCTGCGGTTCGGATCACCGATCTGCTGCTGGAAGTCGATGACGACATCGGATTTACCGAAGCCTTCACCCATCTGCGCACGGGCGTTCCCTGCAAAGACCGCATTGGGCTTTTGAATGTGCTGTTGGCTGAAGGGCTAAATCTTGGCCTCAGCAAGATGGCCGAGGCCACCAGCTCACACGATTACTTCCAGCTCTCGCGGTTGTCGCGTTGGCATGTCGAAAGCGACGCTATCAACCGAGCCCTCGCTATGGTGATCGCCGCACAGTCAAGCCTCCCAATGGCTGCGAATTGGGGCGGTGGCGTCACCGCTTCGAGCGATGGGCAATTCTTCCCGGCGGCGCGTCATGGCGAGGCGATGAATCTCATCAATGCGAAATATGGCTCAGAACCTGGCCTGAAAGCCTACACCCACGTGTCCGACCAGTTCGGCCCGTTCGCAACGCAAAACATTCCGGCCACCGTCAATGAAGCACCTTATATCCTGGATGGCCTGCTAATGAACGAGGTCGGGCGGAAGATCCAAGAGCAATATGCTGACACTGGCGGGTTCACTGATCATGTCTTTGCCGTCATCGCGCTGCTGTCATATCGGTTTATTCCCCGCATTCGCGATCTGCCGTCCAAACGGCTCTATCTCTTCAACCCTGCCGCAGCCCCAAAGGAATTGCGCGGCCTTATCGGTGGCAAGGTCAGGGAAAAGCTGATCATCGAGAATTGGCCAGATATCCTGCGCGCAGTGGCAACGATGGCAGCGGGCGTCATGCCACCCAGCCAACTTCTGCGGAAGCTCGCGTCATATCCACGTCAACATGAACTGGCACTTGCACTCCGCGAAATAGGACGCATCGAACGCACCTTGTTCGTCATCGAGTGGCTGCTCGACGCCGACATGCAGCGCCGCGCCAATGTTGGTCTGAACAAAGGCGAAGCCCATCACGCTCTAAAGAACGCCTTGCGTATCGGGCGTCAGGGAGAAATCCGAGACCGCACAGCCGAAGGTCAGCATTACCGGATGGCAGGGCTGAACCTTCTGGCCACGATCATCATCTTTTGGAACACCAAACATCTCGGGCAAGCCGTCGCTGCACGAAAACGCACTGGTCTCGACTGCTCACTGGAGCTTCTGTCGCACATCTCACCCCTCGGATGGGCGCATATCCTGCTCACCGGCGAGTACAGGTGGAAAAACCGCTGACGTGACGCCTTAAGGTGTCATTCCGCACTGAGCCGGAACAGACCCCCAGGTGATCGATGACCGCGGCAATTTTCTGATTGATCCGGACATAGAGTTTGTGACGGCTTGGTCTTAGTACCAGGTGCGGGCACAGACGTTTGGCCTCGTGAATGCGAGTACCGGTTTTGATGCCGAAAGCCTTGGCTTCATAGGATGCGGCAACGCAGGCGCCGGCGTCCGATTCGATGGCGGTGATGGCAACCGGCCGTCCCCGCAAGGCAGGTTCAGCCTCTTGTTCGACGCTGGCAAAGAAGCTGTTCATGTCGATGTAGAGGGTGCGCATGGGAGTCATACAATCAGAGCCTTGTTGCCAGAGTCAAAATTTGTTCTTATTTTGTTCTCATAACGGAGCGGAAAACACAATTGGGAAATGTGTCTTTCGGCGGCAACTGGTCTGAAGAGATCCTTGCCGCGGATGAAATCAATCCCGTTCTGAGTGTGATCGATGCGGCCGCAGCCGAATGCCCGGATCGCGATGTAGAAGATGATGATTTGGAATCTGCGCCCACTTACGTCTACATGCGGATCGAAAAGGGGCCGATGCTTCAGGAAGCATTCCTAAAGGCTGTGCGGATCCAGCAACAGGATTTGCGCAGGAAGGAAGCAAGCCGTGTTGCGGGCCTCATCCGGACATGGGCCGGAATGTGAAGCTCTGCCGGAAATGTGAGAAGTCTGCTGTCAAACCGCATCTGTTGCCATCTTTCCCGGAAAGTACCGAGTGTCAATTTTGGGGTTAACAGCAGGGTTCGGGAAAGATGGCAACAGACGCCGATGACAGATTGGGTGACTGTGCTCATGGAGAAGAAGCCGTTCCGGCTCGCTTCAGTCGCCCTCGTGAACAAGCTCGCCCGCATCGCTTGCTCCGGGCAATCTGTCTCAATTTACCTGACGACGGACACAGCTGTGGAGGCATTTCGGAAGCCGGCGAGGTACTGGACTTCAATTCAGATGAAATAACGGTTCGAACTGCAATTTCTGCGTCTGCAAAACATCAGGTACTCGTTGTTGACAGCGCAAAATATGGGCGCGATCTACCTTGCCGAATGAAAAATGTTTGGGATTATAACACGATCGTAACGGAAGCTGACCTATCATCTCACATCCGCGAGAAATGCCGGGAAACCGGTTGTCGCATCATTGCGTCAACTGCTGAAGATACTCAATAGTAGCGCTTCAATTCAATCCTCGTACAGTATTGCTTCCAGCTTGTTCAGAGCCACAAAGTGTAAAAATGACACAATACGAAAAGTCTGTTTTATGCGCTCGGAATTTCTGACTTACTCGGTTTCAAGAAGTGCTTTTGCAGTAATTTCGTCTGTTACCAAAGTTTCAAGTCCGAAAGTCTTCAAGATTGCTAGAATCATATTTACTTTCTCTGATCCACCACTCATGAGAACTTTTTCTCTTATGCCTGACATTCGATCAAGAGGCATCGAAATTGCTCTACGATTGACTGGATGGTCAACTGGGTTTCCGTCTTTGTCGAGAAAGTTGTACAAGAGATCGCCAACTGCACCGGCGTCGACAAGCGACTTTCTTTCCGCTTCAGTCACATGTCCTACGCGATACGAAGTAGTTAAGGTCGTTATTCCGCCACAAGACAAAAGCGCAACATCGCAGGTTTCAGCCATTTGAAACACTTGCTCCAGACCGCAATGCTCTAACAAAGCATACTTTGTTTGCTCAGAGTCGACGATAGCTGGAGCAGGTATTAGGAAACCTTCCGCGTTGAAGAGTTCAGCAAATTGCCAAGCGAATTCGGCTGGATTGAAACGTCGGGCTTGAGCAATACCTCCAAGGAGTGAGATAACACGGGTGTCTACGAGTGAGCGTCCTTCAATGAAAGGTAGCATCGCTTGAAGGGTCCTGCCCCAGCCTACGCCCACTTTCATTTTTTCATTGATTAGTTGCGAAATATACGCTGCAGCCGCGAACGCAATGGCTTTAGTTGGATCTCCGTCTTTCTCGGAAAAAGGAGCAAGAACAGCCTTATGTAAACCAAACCGTTCTTCTAGTGCATGCTGCAATTCAATGATTGGAGCGATATCCGATTTTATTCGGATTGTGACCTCTCCGCGAGATCGGGCTTCCGATAGTATTCGCGTTATCATCACGCGATTGACTTTCAAGCGCTTTGCCACATCGGACTGAGTGAGCCCCTCAACATAGTAAAGCCAAGCGGCACGTATTCTCAGTTGTTGGTGCGGATCCCGTCCATTGTTTTTCGCTGCGATTGCGTCACTGGAAGACTTTTCCAGCATTCCTATGCTCCTCAATATGACAAGCTATCGTCATAACGCAGCATAGGATGAATTTCCAAGCACGTAGTTAGCAATTTTCTGGAAATTTTCTCGCAGCTTCGTTGAGATCACATCGAAGTTTTTGTTGCCAGGATTGTTTGACAACGATGCGCGTTCTTGACGTTTCTACATGTTCAAGACGCGTCCATAGGCATCGAGCACGGATTCTTTCATCATTTCAGACAGTGTCGGGTGCGGGAACACCGTGTGCATCAGGTCTTCTTCCGTCGTTTCAAGATTCATCGCAACGACATAGCCCTGAATGAGTTCTGTGACTTCGGCACCAACCATATGTGCGCCAAGAAGCTGTCCGGTCTTTGCGTCAAATATCGTCTTGATGAGGCCGTCCGGCTCACCCAATGCGATCGCCTTGCCGTTGCCGATAAACGGAAAGCGACCGACCTTGATGTCATAACCGGCTTCCTTGGCCTTGGGTTCGGTCAGACCGACAGAAGCGACCTGAGGATGACAATAGGTACAACCCGGGATCATGGACTTGTCCATCGCGTGAACGTCCTTGCCGGCAATCTTTTCAACGCAGATGACACCTTCATGTTCTGCCTTGTGCGCCAGCATTGGCGGTCCCGCGACATCGCCTATGGCATAGATGCCTGGGACATTCGTGCGTCCGTAACCGTCGATTACGACACAGCCGCGATCGGTTTTAACGCCAAGTTCTTCAAGACCGAGCTTTTCGATGTTCCCAACAACCCCTATAGCGGAAATCAATTTTTCGGCCGTCAGATCCTGCTTCTTGCCGTCCTTGGTCTCGACGGTCGCGGTAACACCATTGGCACCTTTTTTGACCTGAGAGACCTTGGCTTCCAGAAGGAACTTGATGCCCTGTTTTTCCATCTTCTGCTTGGCGAGACCCGAGATCTCGGGGTCCTCGACAGGCATGATGGTCGGCATCATTTCAATGACGGTTACGTCTGCGCCCATGGTCTTGTAGAACGAGGCAAACTCGATACCGATTGCGCCTGATCCCATGACGATCAGCGACTTCGGCATGGAGGGTGGAACCATGGCCTCGAAGTAGGTCCAAATATCCTTGCCGTCCGGTTCGATGCCTGGGATCACACGCGGGCGTGCCCCTGTCGCCAAGATGATGTGCTTGGCCTTGTAGACACCCTCACCCTTGGTGCCCTTGGGTGCAGGATGCTGCGGTTCCATGGCCTTCTTGGAGGTCTTGGAAACCGTGACTTCACCGACCTTGGTGACTTTCCCCTCGCCCCAGATAATGTCGACCTTGTTCTTTTTCATCAGGAAGCCAACGCCGCCGGCGAGTTGGCCGGAGACACCGCGGGAACGCTTGACCACGGCCGCGGGGTCGAACGAGACCTTTTCAGCCGAAAGCCCGTAGTCATTGGCGTGTTGCATATAGTGGTAGATCTCGGCGGAGCGAAGCAGCGCCTTGGTGGGAATACAGCCCCAGTTGAGACAGATGCCACCCATGTGCTCGCGTTCGACAATCGCTGTCTTCAAGCCGAGCTGCGCAGCGCGGATTGCAGTTACATAACCACCCGGCCCCGAGCCGATGATGATAACGTCGTAGTTGGTATCAGCCATGGTACTTCCCCGGCGAAAGATGTCATCGTTCAAAAACGGAGCGACGTTGCGACCACGCCGGAGAGCATAGATTAGACCAGCATACTCATCGGATTTTCGATGTAGCCCTTGAACTCGGCAAGCAGTTTAGCTCCTAGCGCTCCATCAACGCACCGGTGATCGGTTGACAAAGTCACAGTCATAACTGTCGCAACTGCGATTTCGCTGTCTTTCACTACGGGTCGTTTTTCCCCGGCGCCAACAGCCAGGATTGTGGCATGCGGCGGGTTGACAACAGCCGAGAAGTCCTTCACGCCCATCATGCCCATGTTGGAAACCGCCGTAGAGCCACCCTGATACTCTTCCGGCTTGAGTTTACGCTCTTTCGCACGCGTGCCGAGATCCTTCATCTCGTTTGAGATGACGGACAGCGGCTTTTCTTCCGCGCGGCGGATGATCGGGGTGATCAGTCCGCCAGGGATAGCGACCGCGACACCAACATCGGCGTGCTTGTGCATGACCATGTTTTCATCGGTCCAAGACACATTGGCGTCCGGAACGTCGCGCAACGCCAGCGCTAGCGCCTTGATGGTCATGTCGTTGACCGACAGCTTGTATGCCGGCTTGCCGTCCTTGTCGGTCGCGGCCGCACCGTTGAGCTGAGCCCTGAGCGCCAAAAGAGCGTCCAGTTCGACATCCACGGACACGTAGAAATGCGGGATGGTTTGCTTGGACTCGGTGAGGCGCTTGGCAATGGTCTTGCGCATGCCGTCATGCGGCACAAGCTCGTATGACCCTTCTATAAAATTCTTCAAAATGCCGTCATCTGTTGGTTTGGGAACGACCGTAGTCTCAGACTTTGTGACGGAAGAAGTGTTCTTTGCAATTGAGTTTATTGCGGCTTCAACGTCCCTTTTTTGAATTCGGCCGCGGGGACCGGAGCCCGCCAGGGAGGAGATGGCGACTCCGGTCTCGCGCGCGAGCCTGCGCGCTAAAGGCGTTGCGCGCACTTGGCTTGGGGACGAACCACTTTCGGTTGATTCTGATTGCTTGTTCTCTTCAACGAGAATGTTGCTGTGTTCGCTTTGATTATCTTTCCCCAGCTCCCACTGTGCACTTCCTGCATTTGCAGTTGGTGGGTCACCGACTGTCTCATCATCCGCATAGAGCCAACCAACGACATCACCGATCGGAACTTCAGTCCCTGGGTCAGTGATATGATGGAGAATGCCCGTCTCTGGGGATTCTACCTCCATCGCAGCTTTGTCGGTTTCGATATCGAAAAGAGGAGCCCCCTTTTCAACTCTATCTCCAGGTGCCACGTGCCAAGCTGAAATTTTGCCAGTAGCCATGTCCATGTCGACTTTTGGCAAGATGACTTCGACCGGCATCAGATCACTCCCTTTGCAATAGCTCGGGCGGATTCGACGATGTCAGGAATTTGCGGGACCACCGCTTTTTCTAGATCAGGATTGTAGGGGATTGGGCTTTCGGCTCCTCCAAGCCTGACTATAGGTGCGTCGAGGAAATCGAATGCGTCGCTCTCAGCGACCATTGCGCTTACTTCAGCGCCTATACCCAACGTTTTGACCCCTTCATAAACACAAACAAGCTTTCCGGTTTTTCGCACCGAATTTAGAACCGTTTCGCGATCTATGGGACGGACCGTACGCAAATCAATTACTTCCGCGTCGATGTTTTCTTGCGCGAGAATATCAGCAGCTTCAATTGCCTTGTGAACCATAATAGAAGTGGCGACGATGGTAACGTCGTCCCCTGTGCGGCGCACATCAGCCTTGCCAATAGGGGTCGTATAGTACCCTTCCGGAACGATTCCTTTGGTTTTATAGAGAATTTTGTGTTCGAAGATCATAACCGGGTCTGGATCTTCCAAAGCAGCTAAAAGTAGACCTTTGGCGTCCTCAGGAGTAGAAGGTTGAACAACTTTCAGACCAGGAACATGACCTAGCCAAGCCTCCAAACTTTGCGAATGCTGCGCCGCTGCACCTGTTCCCGAGCCAGCGGGAAACCGCATGACGACTGGCACGGAAACTGCTCCACCTAGCATAAAGCGAACTTTGGCCGCCTGGTTTACGATTTGCTCCATGGCGAGAGTGGCAAAATCAGAAAACTGGAATTCGAAAATCGGACGAAGACCAGTCAATGCCGCGCCGACCGCAACGCCTGCTCCACCGAGTTCTGAAATTGGAGTGTCCATGATGCGATCTGGACCGAATTTTTCAACTAGATCGCCAGTGACCTGAAAAGCACCACCGTATACCCCAATATCTTCGCCCATCAAGATGACCCGTTCATCTCGATTCAAGGCTATTTCCATCGCTTCACGGATAGCTTCGGAGTAGGAAATTTCTCGTGACTCAATTGTCGCTTCCACGTTCATTGACTCACTTCCTCGGTATAAACAAATTTTGTGGCGTCTTCGATTTGAGGGGCTGGACTGTTTTTGGCGAACTCGATACCTCTTTCGATTTCATCCTTAACGTTCCGTTCGAGATCTTTGAGACCTTCGTCATCGATTAGTTTATGATCCTTCAGCAACTGAGCCATTCTCAGGATTGGATCGTTTGCTTGCCACTCAGCTATTTCTTCTTTAGTGCGATAGCGATTTCGGTCTGACTTGGAATGGCCGCGCCAACGATAGGTGAGTGTTTCGACCAGGCTTGGCCCGTTTCCATCGCGTGCGTGAGCTACAGCAGCATCAACCGCCCCGCAGACTGCTGAGAAGTCGTTCCCATCCACGGTATTTCCCGGCATTCCGTAAGCAGCGGCTCTGTCAGCGATGTTCTTTACGGCTGTCGATCTTTCCGTAGAGGTTGACATGCCATATTTGTTGTTTTCGCATACGAAAACGACCGGAAGGTCCCAAATCTTTGCCATATTGAGCGATTCATGAAATGCGCCTTCGTTATTTGCTCCGTCCCCGAAGAAGCAAACCGTAACAGCCCCTGTCGCAAGCCTCTTGGCGCTTAGCGCAGCGCCGACAGCAATTGGTATTCCTCCTGCTACGATGCCATTCGCGCCAAGATTACCCTTTGCAACATCAGCAATATGCATTGAGCCGCCGCGTCCTCGGCAGTAGCCGGTTTCTTTGCCAAAGAACTCTGCAAACATGCGACCGACATCTGCACCTTTTGCAACACAGTGACCGTGACCTCTATGTGTTGAAGTTATTTTATCGCTATCAGTCAAAGACATGCACGATCCGACCGCGGAAGCTTCCTGTCCAATGCTCAAGTGCATCGTTCCATGGATCAGGCCACGCATGTAGCAATCTTCGGCACCTTCCTCAAAGCGCCTGATTAAGTACATTTTCCTCAATGCTTCAATGAGTTGAGCTGGCGAATATTTTTCAATCGCATAAGGAGTGTTTTGCTCTTTCTTCACTCTCCTAGGCATCGGCACGTTCCTTTCCGAACACAATCTCGTCTTGCTTCTCACGTAGTTCCGCAATTTTCGAGTTGTTTGGAAGTGCCGTGTTTTGAGCGGTGATCAGCTCACCTTTTTTAATTGGCCGCGTCACCATTGCGCCTGGCAATAGGCCGGCAGGTCTTGCTTGCAATTGGCGTGCTCTTTTGGCTTCAATAGCCCATGCTCGGTATGTGTATTCGCCAAGAAGATCTAGTTTTTGGCCTGGTGAGAGGTCTCTTTTCGCGACTGCTGCCACCTCTGCTACTGGGGTCTCCAGTGGGACCATATCGGCCTTGCGGTAGAGAACGGCTCGAGCGCAGGTTAGTGGAACTTCAAGTGATGTCAGGTGATAGGGACGAATGAAAGAGAAGTAAGGACCGTCGCCCATTTTCAGGTCTTTCATTCTTTCCCAAACTCGAGGGTGCTCGGCTTCGCAAACCACGAAAACACCGGGTGCTAGCCCCACGCCAACAGAATAATCGACACGCCCAACATCAGAGAGAACGCCCCCATCTTTCTTCGGAATAAGTGTCTTGGCCAAAGCGTCCGGACCCGCAGCAGGACCATGCATGCCATCAACGTCTGGAATGAGACCAGTTGCATTTGCAATGGCACTCATTTCCACCATCGTTTTGGAACCATCGATGAACTCCACAAGCATTCGTGGATTCATACTCCGCGCAGCAGCTTCAGCCTCGTACTCGCTCGGAATTGCGTCGAACCTAAGCGGGTTGTTTTTGCCTTTGCCCGCACATACTACCCGATGTCCCATAGCGGTCACGAATTCGATAATTTCCATGCAGGAAGAAGGTTCGTCACCCGCGCCAAGGCTATATACGACTCCGAGGCGATCGGCTTCCCTGCGCAGGTACGCCCCGATGGTGACGTCAGCTTCGACATTCATCATTACGAGATGTTTGCCGCGTTCCATGGCCGAAATTCCAATTTCGGCTCCAACTGCTGGTACGCCCGTGGCGTCAACCACAACATCAATCAATCCCGACTCCAGCATCGCATCTGCCGAAGTGACCGCTGTTTTACCAGACTCGATTGCTGAATTCACTGCGTCACTACTCGTTGCCTCTACGCTGCGGCCATCTGATTGATAAGCAATCTCGATTGCCTTGTGAGCAGCTTCTGGAACGAGATCGGCAATGGCCGAAACTTCAATACCGTCCATCATCGAAGCCCGAGTGACGATATCAGTGCCCATCTCGCCCGATCCGACAAGCCCAATGCGAACCGGTTTTCCTGATGCAGCACGCTTTGCAAGATCTCGAGCAAGGCCCGTTAGAGCAATGTTTGACGCCATGAGAAATCCTTACGCTAGAGTCGCTGTAAGAAAGTGAACATTGAGTCTTTTGTCAATACAAAAGTACAACATGGGCAAGAGAAGTTTTGCCGCAGTGCAGCATAAAATTGTGCGTTTATTGCGCTTTTTTATTTGAATTTATTCTTGACAGATTGATATGCGTGAACAAATGTATTTTACTTAGTTAAAATGTACGTTTTACCAAATGCGAGATGACACGCGTATGATCTAAACCAAATGGAGTCTTTGGGAGGAGTAGAAATGAATATTCAAGGTAATTTTTCACGCCGGAAGTTTTTAAAAACTTCCGCTTCACTCGGCGCCGTTGCCATTGGTGCAAGCAGCGGGTTAACACGCGCCGCATTTGCGCAGGGGTTGCCGGATCCGCAAACGGTCCTCGAAGGCATTTCTATTGAGAAGTACGTTAGAGATGATTACCGAGACCTTTATGCGCTCACTAATGCAGACACTATGTGGGACGCACAAAAGGACTGGATTCGAACAGTCGACTGGGAAGCAGTCCGTAGCCAACTTTCAGGAACGACCGTCCGATTTGCGGTGGGGGCCGCTGATGCAGAATCTGCAGCGGAGGGCCTTACTCCGTTTGAGGCTCTCTCCGGCATCAAGGTCGAATTGGTTCCAATTCCAGATGACAGCTTCTACGACAAGGCGCTGGCGGAATTTATTTCCGGCAACGCATCTTTTGACGCACTTCAGTTTTTCTCGCCTTGGCTCGGCGATTTTGCAGCACCAGGATTCTTGGCCACGCTTGACGAGTATGCCGAAAAATGGAGCCTTCCGCTCGATGATTTCTACGACACTTACCGTCTGAATTACGGCTATTTCAACGGAAAGCTGTATGGCATTCCGTTCGATTGCGACATTCAGATGGTGCACTTGCGCAAAAACATGGTGGAAGAAGTTCTGGGTGGCCCCATCGATAAAGTAAACTCGGTGCCAACCTACGATGAACTGATCCGCTTGTCGGGTGAGCTCAATGGCAAGTTCCCGGGCGTGTCGGGTGTCGGCATGATGGCAGCCCCGGGATTTTGGTCGACTTATACTTGGGAGCACATTGCAGCTCAGGCTGGTATGATGCTGTTTAATGAGAATTGGGAGCCGATCTTCAATGGTGACGAGGGCCTCAAAGGTCTCGAGATCATGCTTGCATTGTCAAAGAATGCGAATGAAGGATTTGCTGGATCCGGCTGGCCTGAAAACCGCGCGGCGTGGTTGGGTGGTCAGGTCGCGACCAACATCTCTTGGCAGGACTCAGGTACGCAGGCAATGCGACCGGACCAGTCCCAAATCGTTGGCGATTTTGTAACAATTTACGAGCCGCGAATTGCAGGTGGACGGTTTGCGCCACCGAATATTGCAGGGTCTACGTCTTGCGTTGCGGCATCGGCACAGAATGTTGAAGGTGCATTCTTGATGTTGGCGTTCCTCACAACTTCGTCGATCATGGCGATGAACGAGGCCAACGCAAACGGGGTTGCGCCTGGATACAAGTCTGTTTTGCGAAACGACAATCTTCAAAAAGTTTCTCAACCTGCGAAGGTGTGGGGTGACAGTCTGGAGCATGCTTGGTGCTCACCAAGGGTTCCTGGAGCGTTCCCGATCGAACAAGCCATCGGGAATGAGATCAACAGGGCTGCTGTGGGTCAAATTTCGGCTAAAGAGGCTCTTGATAATGCGGCAACCGCAGTAAAAGAGATCATGACATCAAACGGGTTCTACCAAGGGAATGACCCCGTTGATTATGCCGCCGTTGCTCCAGGACTGTACGTCGGTGAAGGTCGAGATCTGCCGTTTTAGAAAATGAATTTTCGGTGGCGGGACCATAGACCCGCCATCGAAAATCATCTGAGGCAATACACCAAGGTTAGATAAGATGAGAACCGCTAAGGCAGCGTTGGTAGCTTGCGTGTGCTTACTCGCGAGCGAACCCGCTCTATCAGAAGAGACAAATTCAAAGAACATATTGGTTTTCGGCGATAGCATCACTTGGGGCTGGAATCCAGTTTCTCCAATTGTGCCCACGACCAGACATGCCGAACAAGATCGATGGCCGAATGTAATGTCTCGCAGCTTGGGTGAAGACTACAACGTAGTCACCGAAGGGCTGAGTGGGCGAACCACCAACGTGGACGATGAAAATGCACCTGGTCTAATGAACGGAGCGGAATACTTGGACAGCGCGCTTGTGAGCCACGAGCCACTAGATCTTGTCATCATCATGCTTGGTACCAATGACACCAAGACATATCTGAACCGATCCGCTTTTGAAATCGGATTGGGAATGGGCGAGCTCGTAAATATCGTCCAAAAAGGTTCAAATTTGGGCTGGTATTCGTATGAGGAGACGCCAACAAAAGTTCTTGTGGTGAGCCCTCCTCCGTTGGGAGATGAGATCGATCCGCTCGCTGCTGAAGTCTTCGTCGGAGCGCATCAAAAAATAGAAGCATTACCGAAAGTTTATGCTGGTATTGCCTCGACGGCAGGCGAACATTTTTTTGACGCCAGTTCAGTGGTCGACAAAGAAGATGTCGGTGTCGATGGAGTACATTTAACCGTAGAGGGCAATGTCAACCTCGGCACAGCTCTGGCGACAGAAGTCAAGAAAATATTAGAATAGCGCCCTGCTAGAGACTTTGGTGCGGCGAGTTCTGGCGGAGCTCGTCGCACTTGCGCCTGCGTAGTTAGAGGATTGAAATGAGTGAAAACATAGCCCCCGCGATTCCAAAAGTAGGCGTGTCGGCGCCCAAAGTAAGGCGTCGCTCACGTCTTGTAAAGAAACTGTTCCCTTATTTTTTGGTGGCGCCGGCTGTTATCTATCTGTTCTTAGTGACCCTCTATCCCGGCGTATATGCAATTGTACAAAGTTTTTACGCTGTAAAATTCGGACCATGGCAGCCTGTTGGTTTTGCAAATTATGCAAAACTACTTTCGGACTATCAGTTTTGGGGAGCTCTGTGGAACACGTTCGTGATCGGGTCCATATCACTCGCATTGCAGTGCCTGATCGCACTTACTTTGGCATTTTATGCTTATAGAGATTCCTGGGTTCAAGGTTGGCGAATTATTTTTCTTGTCCCAATGCTGTTTATGCCGTCGGCGGTTGCTTTCATCTTTAAGCTACTGTTTCTTGATGCGCGTGTCTTTTCCGACCTCCTCATCCGGATAGGATTAATCGACAACAATTTAGCGATACAATCATCGATTTGGATGAGCCGTGCTCTGCTCATTTTGGCCGATGTCTGGCAATGGACGCCGTTCTTATTCATTATTTTTGTTGCTGCATTGCAAGGCCAAGATGAAGAAATAGAAGAGGCTGCGCGTCTAGACGGCGCATCGTGGGCGGCAATATTCTGGAATATTTCACTACCGCTAATGAAGCCTGTTATCGCAGTAGCCCTCATCTTGCGCGGAATTGATATTACAACAATGTTCACGAACGTTTTTATTATTACCAAAGGCGGACCAGCGTTCGGAACAGAAACGATAAGTTACTTTATTTATAGAACAGGCTTTAAGTTCTTCAATTTTGGATACGCCTCAGCTGCATCAGTCGTAATGCTAATCCTAACAATCCTCATTGCGCAGCTCGTTGTAAAACGTGCGTTTGTATCGGCAAGGAGCTGAAAGTGTCCAATCAACGAAGATCACGCGGCGAAAATCTGACAATTCGCTATCTTATACTAGGAACTTGGGCATTGTTTTGTTTGGCACCAGTTCTTTGGTTCTTATCGATAGGGCTGCGTCCAAGAGTGGAGATCATTACGGCGCAGCCCGTCTATTGGCCGACCTTTAGTCTCGATGCCTGGCATATGATTTGGGAAGACTGGCCAATGGCCAAATACCTTCGCAATTCCGTGGCAGCAATTGTCGGGTCAGTGCTGATTGATCTTGTTTTGGCGATCCCGGCAGCTTATTCGCTTTCTCGATACACTTATCCCGGCCGCGACGATATCGGATTTTACATCCTGTCGACCCGTATGATGGCACCGGCAATTGTTGCCATACCAATCTTTTTTCTTTTCAGGAATGTTGGCCTTCTCGACACAGTTTGGGCGTTAATGATCATTTATGCGGCGATAAACCTGTCCTTTGTGACCTGGATTATTCGCTCCTACATGCTCGATATTCCTAAAGAACTTGAAGATGCGGCTCGCACGGACGGGGCCTCCGATCTTCGAATATTGTGGGAGATAGTCATCCCGGCAATCTTACCAGGCATCATCACAGCATCAGTCATTGCAATGATTTTTGCGATCAATGAGTTTTTATTCACCCTGTTGATCGCCTCGACACCGAACGCATACACAATGTCTGTTGCTCTATCCAACTTCACAGGCGGGTCTGATGGCGTCATCTACAACGCTATTGCATTGGTTGCTTTCTTGGCATTCGTACCCGTTTTCCTGGTTGTGGTTTTGATCCAGAAACACCTCAGCCGCGGACTAACAATGGGCGCCGTAAAAGGATAAAAAATATGGCCAATATAGCGCTTACCGGAATTCAGAAGCGTTGGGGTTCCTTTCATGGAGTAAGGGATGTCAACATCGAGATCGCCGACGAAGAATTTATTGTCTTCCTCGGTCCGTCTGGCTGCGGAAAGACGACGACCATGAGAATGATTGCTGGTCTCGAAGAGCCTTCCGAAGGGACGATTGTCATGGATGGCGAGGTGATGAACGACGTAGACCCTCGCGATCGAGATGTAGCAATGGTTTTCCAAGGCTACGCTCTCTACCCAAACATGTCCATTTACGAGAATATTCGCTTCCCGCTACGAATGAGAAAGGTCCCGAAACAAGAACATGATCAACTTGTTCAAAGGGCTGCAGAGTTTGTGGAGCTGACGGACTATCTCGACAGAAAGCCTGGAGCGCTTTCTGGGGGACAAAGACAACGAGCGGCGCTCGCTAGAGCGATTGTTCGCCAACCTCAAGTTTTTCTCATGGATGAGCCGTTGTCAAACTTGGATGCCAAGCTGCGTCAAGCAATGAGAGTTCAAATTAAGCATATCCAGCGAGAACTTAAGACGACGACGGTTTATGTAACGCACGATCAGATCGAGGCTATGACACTAGCTGACCGGATTGTCATTATGAAAGATGGAACCATTCAGCAAATTGGCACTCCGGACGAAATTTACAATAATCCAGCCAACACATTTGTTGCTGGTTTCATTGGGTCGCCACCGATGAATCTCGTCTCTGGCCGACTCCGCGACGGCACCTTTGTTGCCGAGGGGATTAAGCTCGAAGGATTGGCCAGCGCACACGTTGGAGACGTGACAATGGGTTTTCGACCCGAAGATTGTCACATCGGCGGGGAAAACGCGGATTTGTCCGGCGAAGTTTATGGTGTTGAACCCACGGGCGACATGACGCTGCTCACCCTCAAAGCTGGAGGAAAGCTCGTCGAGATTAAGGCTGACAGGGACTACCGCGTCGCGTTGGGCCAGCGAGAGAGCATATCGTTTGATCGCGAGCGCGTTTACTTTTTTGATACCGATACTGGCGCCCGCCTTAGGTAAAATTTGAGGCGGAAAAAATGACATATGACTATACCTCATTGGGTTTTTACACGTTCGACGCACTTTGTCGTCCAGTGTCAAAACTTCCGGAAGGCGGAGGAACGCTGTTCGTGGATGATTTCGCGATGGCTGTTTCAGGCGCTGCTGGAAGTGCAGCGATCGTAGCTGCAAAACACGGTTTAAGTGTTCAAGCTGTCGGTGGCATTGGCAACGACCATATGGGCGATTGGGTGCTTCGACGCTTGGATGATTTTGGTGTCAATCGAGATTTGATGCAGTTGTGCCCGGAGTTTTCGACGTCTTCAAGCATTGTGACAACTCGTCCTGATGGTGCGCGTCCAGCCCTTCACAAACGTGGAGCAACAGATGGCTTTTTCATCGATGACAATCAGATAGATCAAGTCCTCGATACGAAAATACTCCACGTTGGTGGAGTTGGTTTAATGAACGCTATGGACAAAGGAAGAAACGCCGAAGTGATGTCTGAAGCCAAGGCGCGGGGTTGTGTGACAACACTTGACGTATTCGCATCGACTGCTGGCGATTTAAGCTTAGTTAGGCCTCTGTTGGAACATACAGACTACTTCATGCCATCTGAAGAAGAGGCGATGGCGCTGTCCGGTTTGTCGGATATGGAAGAAATCTCAAGGTTTTTATTGGACCTCGGTGTGGGAGCAGTCATTCTTACACTCGGGTCCGATGGCGCAATGTATCGAGACCAAAATGGTGTTCGTATTGACCTTCCGGCATTTGATATTGACGTAGTTTGTACGTGTGGCTGCGGGGATTGTTTTAATGCTGGATTTGCCACTGGATTGCATCTTGATCGGGACATTGAAGATAGTATCCGGTTGGGACAGGCGTCTTCTGCACAAAATGCGCTTGGGCTAGGATCACAAGCGGTTGTCAGTTCTCTCGAAAGAACTTTGAAGTTTATGGAGCAAACACCGACAAAGTGATATTGTTGAACAAATGCACAATGCGAAATGCTAACGTTCTGGAGGTTCTCAATGCGTCAAAGAATAGAGATGCCGATAAGGGATGTTCGACGTGGATTTGCAAATGCACTATCGCTCAGCGAAACTATGATCGGTGACGCTAAACATTTCTTTCCTACACCAATTCGCAAACTAGCCCGCTCGACCGCAGATAGGTTAGACCAGGAACAAAGAGCGTTCGACGGTCTCACGTTGGATGACGTGAGACGGGCATCTGAGATATTAGCCTCAGGGTTTGAGAAGGGTAGCGAATCTGCCTTTGTGTCCGTTTTTGCTCGGGGATGGGATAAACTACAAACGAAGTTTGTTACAAGATGCTGCTTCATATCTGAAACGATGGTGGTATTGGGCTTAAAAAGCACTGAAACCATTCATGGAAATGATCCATTCGAAAGAGCGGCATTGCTCTGCCTGAATTTCAGAGAAAGCAATGCGATCGGGGCGATTCCTGGTTTCTTTGTTAGTTCAGCGACAGAAAATCGTGATAAAGTTGATCTCGGTATATTTGCAGTACTAGTTTGGCTTCTTTCGTCAAGGAGTTCGTCACTGGTCGAAGAAGAAAAAGTCTTGAACCTCGCAAGTATCATAGTTCTAGCCCAACGCAATGAGATTCTCAGTGCTTTTGATAATCAGACAAGCTTGTCTGAAAAGTTCAAACAAGTATCTGAACACCTTTGAGTTTTAATCATGGCAAACGAAGTTGTCTCGAGTAGTAGCCCGGTTCACAAATCGGCTCAGCGGTTTCGCTGGTTTGTGAGAGAGTTCGAAAAGCAAATAGATCGGACACAACACGAAACAGGCAACGCTTTTGAATTGAAAAACGACTTACTTGGCAAAGTGTTTACCGAGTGGCTGGTTGAATTTGAAAACCAAAAACCCAAAGACGAAATTGACAATCCTGACTACGTTGGGTTTGCATCCGGCTTGATGCTCAAGCACCTTATCAGAACAAATCCCATTATTCACGTGTCAAAGGCTGCGCACGTCAACAACGATCATCCGGCTTATTTTTGGCCCGAAGGTTACTTGTATGTCGCATTTTGTTTGAATGTCAGAGGTCTCGTGTTGCAGACAGACTACGGTGAGAGCTTGAGCGAGTGCACATTGATTTCGGACGTTCGTACTTGGTGGAGCTTTAAAGAAAATACCAACGAAGATGATAGTCTTGCTATCGGTTTTCTAGATCTTTTTGCGGGAGAAAACCCTGATTGGAACATGCCAGGTCTCTTCCGAAGTAAGAAGATTCGAGACATTGCGCATCGGTTCTATGAGCCAAAAGCATTGGAACACGAATAGTATTAAACACAGGGCTCGATGATTAAATCGTTCGCTGAAAACCTGGATTTCCGAAAGCGTCTTCACGAACAAATGTAACTAAGATTTACATAATGTTCAGATTCCTCCGCCATGATTCAAGCAGATGGAGGAGTGATCATGTTTGCAAAAAGCTTAACTGCCAAGGTCGTGGGGTTGTCCCTGGTGATGTCTGCTTGTTTGGCAACAACGCTATTAGTCGCGTCGGGCGTAACCGCCATTCGAGAAACAAACAAGCAAGCTGCGAATACGCTGAACAATGTGTCGCAAAGCAAGGCGAATTCAATTATCGCGCTCACAGATTCGGCATCAAAGACCTTGCTCTCTTACATAAACTCTAGTGAAAACGGACGAGAGAGTGGCAAGATGATAGCCGGATGGAAGCTGCTTGGGGAAAATGCTCAAGCAACGATACGAAGCGCATTTATCGATGAAAACCCGAATCCAGAGCATGAGAGACATAAACTATTTAAGGCTGTGGGCAGTCGAAGTTATTACACAACTAATCATGAAGAAGTTCACAAGTTCTTCGATAACAAAGTAAAATTTAGTAACATTCATGATGTCTTGTTGATGAGTCTGGATGGAGATTTCATTTATACATATCGAAAAGGCTTAGAGTTTTCGTTGAATGGAGGCGATACGCAGCTCGAGCGTTCGCCTGCGACCCTTGTGGCCAATAGGGTTCTTACTCAGATCCGGGACATTCAAAAACAAAATGAGGAGAAAGCCAACAGCCTGATTGCGGACCTTTCGTTGGTATTTTCTGGACTCAAGATAAATTCAAAGGGGTATCTCAGCGCTGCAGTAGCCGCACCGATTGTCTGGAATGGTTCAGTTTCGAGCGTGGTGGCAATCACATTCGATCCTGGACAAATTGCGTCGGTATTAAGCGCAGAAGCTGGATTGGGGGAAAGCGAGCGATCCATCGTTGTAATCGCGGATGAAGTGGTTGTATTTGACACTTCCGGCAAGGTCGTATCTGCACACCCGCTAGACGCGGGGTTCTTGAACAATTTGGACAGAAATAGAGAAGCTAGCGTTGAAATTAACCTCGCCGAAACGCCTTTTTTCTTGACCGCAGTAAAGTCGAATGTTGCCAACGCAGAAGTCGCTACTGGGAGCCTTGTTGCGAAGAGCGAATTGCAATCGACCAGTTTCAGCATTGTTGTTGTTCAAGTCCTGGCCGGATTGATTTGCTTCATAGCATTCGGCGGTGTTTTGACGTACCTCATCCATAGGATGCAAAGACCTCTTTCTGGCTTGGTCGACACTGCGCGGTCCCTATCTGAAAATGCAGTTGACGTTGACATCAAAGGCGCAGACCGGAGGGATGAAATTGGTCATATGGCCAAAGCGCTACTGGTTTTTCGGGATAATCAAGTTGAAAGAAACCGACTTGCTGAGGAAAGTCGTGAAGCTGGTCTTCGTAGAGACCAAAGGCAAGATGCTATCGACCGTTTGATAAAAACTTTCAAGGAGGAGGCCGCCAATAGGCTGGCAACTCTAACCCAGGCTGCCGGGAAAATGGAAAACACTGCAGCAAACGTGTCTTCCGCTACCTCTCAATCATCTGAGGAAGCAAACAAGGTTGCCGACGCGTCCAAGGGAACATCGCACAATGTTCAGTCGGTAGCTTCAGCGGTAGAAGAGCTAAGTGTTTCGATTAGAGAAATCAACGGTCGACTAAATTCGGCGAACGACATCATTCGTACCTGCAACGAAAAAGCAGGGGAAACTGACGACAGAATTAGCGGTTTGGTCAGTTCTGCCCGGAAGATTGACGACGTTGTCAGTTTGATTGCTGAAATTGCCGAACAAACCAATCTTCTCGCACTGAATGCCACTATTGAGGCTGCTCGTGCCGGAGAGGCCGGCAAAGGATTCGCCGTTGTTGCTTCTGAAGTAAAAGCCTTGGCAGCTCAAACCGGAAAAGCAACAGAAGAGATTGCCCAACAAGTTGGCCAAATTCAGACTGAAACGGATTTTGCGGTAGGTTCAATCAAGGAAATTACTCAGATCGTCAGTGAAATCGACACTCAGACAAGTGCGATTGTGGACGCGATTGAACAACAGGAATGTGCAACAGAAGAGATTTCGAGGCACTCTGGTGAAGCAGCACAAAAGGCAGCAGAAGTTGCAAAGTCTATTGACGAAATAAGCGCGAGATCTGAGCAGAATATTCAAAGCACCGAAACGGTAATCTCTGAATCAGGACTAGTTGCTCAAAAGACAGCAGAACTCGATGAGCTTGTGACCGAATTTTTGAGGGATGTCGCTGCGGCGTGAGCAATGATTTCAGTGACGATGGACCACCACTTTGAACAGAACGCCTAAGAGAATGGCGAGGATCAGACGCATCGTAACTCCTTAAGGTTTTTCCAATTGCGGCATGTGGATTTCCAGAACGCCGCGTTTTCCGTTCCGGCGGCCTACCTGAATAATCATATCGATTGTGGCACTGGCATATTCAATGACGTCCTGCCGGGTAAGCGGAACGCCGGTCTGCATTACCATGAGCGCTATACGTTCCAGCGCGAGCGCGGGGCTGTCGGCGTGAATGGTGGAGATGGATCCGGGATGGCCGGTGTTAATGGCTTCCAGGAAGTTATAGGCTTCACCGCCGCGGATCTCGCCCAGGATCAGCCGGTCCGGACGCATGCGCAGGGATGATTCCAGCAGTCGTGCGGCGGTCCGGTTGCTGTCCCTGGACCGTTCGGCCACAAGCGCGACGCTGTTTTTGTGCTCCGGCCGGAGCTCAACAGCGTCCTCGATGGTGACGATGCGTTCCTCGGGCTGTGCCAGGGAGAGCAAGGCCCGCGCCATGGTGGTCTTGCCGGAGGATGTCCCGCCAGAAATCAGGATGTTGAGCCTCTTATGGATCGCTTCGGTCAACAGCTCCGCCAGCTGGCCCCTGCCCGCCATCTCCAGGAGGTGTTTCTGTTCGTCGCCCCGTTCTTTGTTCACATCGATCGGCTTGCCGGCGACAAAGCCGATCTGATCGACACTCAAAACCCGATTGACGAATTTGCGGATCGAGATGCTGACGCCAGCCTCAATCGCCGGAGGAATGACGACTTGCACGCGAACATCGTGACCGAAGACGCGGACCCGGCCGGAGACGATGGGCTGGGCTTCGCCGAGCGTGTTTTTGGTCTCGCCGGCAAGATTATAGCCGATGGAATGGATCTCATCATCGGTGAGCGACAGATCCGTGACCGGCTCCATGTAGCTAGAGCCGGAATACTCCAGGAAGATTGCCCGGTCCGGATTGATGACGATTTCATTGACCTCTTCGGACGTGAGCAGACTTTTGAGAGCCTTCAGGTTGCTTTCCACATAGGAACTGACGGCATGCATCAGAAGACGAGATCCTGATTGACGAACACCTTGACCTCATAGCCCTGCGGCAAGCGTATGATCGGCGGCAGGCTCAGATAGTCCTCAAGAACGTTTTCGGTCTGGTCCTCCAGGTCGCCGCTGACATCAGAGGCCAAAGAGACTGTCGCATCGCTTGTGTCATCACCATCAGAGGCAACGGCGGCAATAAAGGTCGGGATCGCCGCGATCGTCGTGATGAGCGCTGCCGTTCCGAAGCGCTGCACAAAGCGGGAATCCACATTGCCCTCAACACCGCCGCGGCCAAGCCGGTCAACGCCGGTGGCAGCTAGCGAGACTGACTTGCCTTCCGGCGTGATGGCGCGGTTCCAGGCGATGAGAACCCGTTTCTGGGCAATGGAGATATCGCTGTTATAGGTGCCGATCAGGCGCGTTCCCTTGGGCATGAGGATTTCCTGGCCGTCATAGGAATAGACCGGTGTGGAGATGACGGCCCGCATGGAGCCGGGCAGTTCCGTGTTAACAGCTGTTTCCAGGACGGCCGTTATGATCGTGCCCTGAACGATGGTCCTGGAAATGTCACCTAGATCGCGTGCTTTTGAGGTGGAGACGCCCAGATTGGCATTCTGGCTCAAGAAGCGTTCGTTGGACGACATCTCCTGAATGCCGTCTGGACCTTCGCTTGCGCCTGATGTGGATCCTTCCTCAGATTCGTCATAAATGTTGGCGTCGCTCAAGAGACGTTCGCGGAGCTCGGCCTCCCGGGCCGCTCTGCGCTCTTCCAATTCCTTGAGCCGGCGCAAACGTTCTTGCTCTTGCCTGTCCGGACCTGCAGGGGCGGATGGTGCCGGTGCTCGCAATGCTGCAAGCTTGGCGTCCATTTCCGCACGAAGCAGGGCTTCGCGGTTTTCAGCTGCTTCTCGATCGCGGCGAGATTGCTCGCGGAGCGCGTCTTGTAGCGCCTCTGATGAAATACCAGACGCCGGCGCCGGTGCGGGCCGGGCCAGGAGCTCCTGGATTTGTGCCTGCAAAGCATCGATCTGTGCTTCGAGCTCCGCGGATCTGTCCGGTGGCGGAGCTGGAATTTCCGGTTCGGGACGTTCAACCGGCCGGATGACGAGTTCAGGTTCCGGCTGGTCCGTGTCTAGATTTTGGCGCGGCCGAAGATTGGTGTTCAGCCCCGTGTTGTTGGTCTCAGAGGTTTGCTGGATCGCCTCGCTCTCAGACGTTGAAAGTCCTAGTATCTTGCTGATTTCCTGGGGGAACAGCAAAAAGGCAGCCGCAACGATTATCCCAATGAAGAACAGAACGAAGATGAGCGGGCTTTTGGAGCCGCCGCCACCCTTCAAGCGTTGCTGACGGGTCGATAGTTTGTCTTCAGCTTCGGGTTCGTTGCTCAAGGTCATGGTTTGGTAGCTCCGCTCCATCCAGATACTCTGCGGCTTGAAGCAACACAGATGGCTTCACCGCCGATCCGGACCGTCCATTCATCGCTGACACCGTCGACAATGATGGTGTTGCCGGCCGTCCGGGAATTGACCGTGTATTCACGGCCCCCCTGCCCCACCTTGAAGACGCCGGGCTGGCGGCCGGAGCCGTCAAAGACAAAATAGGTCTGCTTGCCATCGTCATAGACCGAGGTGGGCGCAAAATCGCCGCTGCCGGCAACGCTGTAATCATAGTTGCGGCTGCTCAGGGAGCTTGCGTCGGAGAATTGCGCGACCACAGGTGTTGGATAGGAGAAGGTCGTGCGGAAGTTTAGCCCTCCCGTTCTGCTTCCCCGGCCGCGATGCGCGCGTAGCTCGAAGGTGTAGACGCGCCGGTCCGTATAGACGGTCATGTTGGTGACGGCATCGGAGTTGAGCGGCTTGATCGAAATCACGTCGCCGCGCTTCAACCGGACGATCTGCCATGACGCGCTATCGCCTACCTGAATGGATTGTACGTTCTCACCGCGGCCGAACTGGACAGTGGAGATGAAGTTGGTGTGGAGATCCAGCCGGTAGACCGTGTGTTCGTTATAGACGAACTGCTTGATCCTGGAATCCGACGGCAGGGACTTTGGAACGGTCTCTGCGACCGATTGTGTTGCGATCGCTGCGAAGCAGACCGCAAATCCGGCCAGCTTGAAAAAAGTCATTGGGCGCCCCTGTTGGTGAGTGTTTCCGCGTCGACGCGGTAATTTGAAACTTTGAAGCCGAGCGGGTTTGCCCAAACGGCGCGGAGATTGCGTTCGACCTTGGGTTCAAAGGCAAAGCGGACAGTTGCCACGAAGTCGCGTTCAATATCAGCGAGGCCACTTTCTTCCAGAGTCTTGCGGAAGCGGACCTGGGCGTGACTGTCGCCAAGGAGCGACATGGAAACAATCGTCACCTTGAGGCGATTGCGGTCCTCATAGATTTCTGGCGGATAGTCTTCGTTTGCGGAGTTCCAAAGAGCACGCAGGCTTTCCGCGGCCTGATCGCTTGACCGGTTCAGGACATCGGGAATGCGGGTAGCGTTGTCGGCAACGTCATAGGTTTCCCGGTCGGTGACATAGCGGACGAGTTCTGCCTGAATGACGGCTTCCTGCTCGGAGAGCGACAGGGGTTCGACCTGGGCGAGGCGTTCTGCCTCGCCCGTTGTTCTGTCGACCATGACGAGATAGGGCCGGACTTCCTTGAGCGGCAAGAGCATGGCGACAAAGCCAATGCATGCAATCGCCAGGATGAGGCTTAGGACGGCAAAAACCGCGCAGATATTGCGCTGCCGCCGAAGGGAGAAGAAGACTTCTTCTTCGAACGAGTAGGCAACCTCATCAGGGGTGTTGTGACGCATTGTGCTTCTTGCCTGTGTTCAGTCTAGCTTTTGCTGGTGTTGGAGTTGGTGCCAGTGCTGGTGTCTTCGGGTGCCTTCGGGTTTTTGACCGAAGGTCGTCCGGACGGACCGCGCATATAGGAAAGATCCGAATAACGCTGCCGTTCTTTGCTCATGCGTGCGGCCTGGGTGATGAAGGCGGCCATTTGAGCAGCCCGCGGGCTTTCCCGTTCTTTGGCACCGGCTGCAGCCTGTTGCCCCGCGTCGAGGCGCGCGGCCAAACCGTAAGCTGCTCGAGCTGGTGCGGTTGCCACGCCCGTTGCCATGGATGCGGTTGAGCTTGCCATGCGGATCGCGTCGGAAACGCCGGTTCCAACGGCAACAACACTTCCAGCGAGGCCGGTTGCGTAGGAGGGGACGTTTTTCATCATGAAGATGGCGGCAAGGGTCACGATTACGAAACCGGCGATGTCGGAAATCGAAGTCGCTTCGGGTGTATTGTCCAAGATTTGTTTTCCTACACCGATCACCGCACCCATTATTCCTGCAAGAACCAGTGGGATCAGAGCAATGCCGATGGTCATGCGCGACCAGGATTCAAACAGTTGGCGTGTGCCGGTAAATGCAAGAGCACCGATTGCGAGTGGTGCGATCGAAATGGCCAGTCCTAATCCTACCTTACCTATCGTTGAAATGACGATGGCCACACATGCCATGATCATTCCCAAAACGGACAACAGGACAGCTGAAATACTGATGCCAAGCCATCCAGACTCTTCGTTCATTTGGTCCGAATATTCGAATATGGACGTGACCATTTCGTCCATAGCGGCATTCAAACCGGCGTTATCACTAACGTTTGCCCCTGAGGCTGCAAGCAAGGCACCCCCATAATTTTGGGGCACATCCGTGATAATGTTGTAGATCGGCTCGAACTGGGTCCAACTGGTCGCGACGGCCAGGACGATGATGTAACGCACGGACCAGGTGATATAGCTGCGCATACTGACGGTTGAGAGAGCCAGGATCGAGTTGATCGCGATCAGCGAAAGACCGACAAGTCCGGCCGCAATAAGGGCCGTGTTGATCTCGGAAGAAACGCTCTGGAAAACTGTTTCTGCGTAACTGGAAACAGCCGCATCGATCAAATCCAGTGTGTCGGTGATGAACGAGGCCACTAATTGACCTCCTTGAGCTTACCTTTACGAGCACCTGCTTTGACGCAGGCGTTATGCGCCAGGTTTTTGTATTTCCGGGTTTCTTGGGCAAGGCTGACATCTCTCGTGGCTGCCCAATTGTTGAGTTCAATAAGCCCCAGACTTTTATAGTTCTCGGGCATCATTGCGAGGATCGCGTCGTAGTCGCGTCTGTCTATCAGGCATCCAAACTCAGCCGGTTCGCCGCGCCCATACGCTTCGCAAATACGCGCCACCTCTTGTTCTTGCCAGATGACCGTGTAATGTCGCAAAAGGTTGCTGGCGCTTGCATTGTGCGCGTTTTTTGCATCAAACTTCTTGTATGCGTCCCCACCAAATGGGGATGCATAGCCGCAGCCGAACGATGTTTTAGAGGCAGCCTGTGCGGCGCCAGCAATCGCCATCAGCGATCCAGCAACTACAAGTGTCTTAAGCATCGCGATTACTCCTCGTCCTGATCGCCAATGAGAATGAATTTCCGGCCGGCCATCACGTCCCGGGCCGTGGCCGCCTGACCCATGCCAAGGGCGTTGGCGTTTGCCGACTGCACACGCAGCAGCTCAACAAGGAGGACCGCCACTTCCGCCTGGACGCGGGTGTTGTAGTCAATGGCCGCCTTCAGATCCTCGTTGTCATCAATGCCATCGATCAGCTGCGTGACACGCTGTGCCGCCGCATCTGCTTTGGTGAAACCGTCCTCGGCGGTCGCAACCGCCGTCACCCCTGCCCCGGCCAGATGCGCCGCAGCCTTGTCGAGCGCATGTTCAGATGAGAGGAAGGCGTCAAGATCGTTGAATTCGAATGTGTTCTTCAATTCATCGATCTTGGCCTTGATGGCCCCCGCCTGACCGGCAATGTCCCCGCCGCTCATGACCGAACTCATGATGCTGTTGAGTGATTCCGCAGACTGACGCAGATCCTTCAGCTCTTGCGAATTCAAAACACTGGCTATTTGCCGGACACCGGTAATGGATTGCAGCTGGGAGATCTGGGTCGTCAGTTGCTCCTGCATATTGACCAGCTGTTCTTTCATCGTTGCGAGCTGCTTCAGCTGCTCCGCATAATCCTTGACCTGGTTGTTGATCTGCGACAGCGCATGCGCCACATTCGCAGCATCGATCACGGGAATACCGGATGCCGATGCACCGGTACTCAGACCAATGGACATCACACTCGCCAACAAGAGGTTCCTGGCAGTCTTGACCATTATGCTAATCCTTCGCTTGGAGGGTTGAGGGGCCTGTAATCACAGGCACACGGTGACCTGTATTCCGTTGGAACCCCGGCGCAGGCCGAAAGTCCAAGTGCAAGCAAGGCGAGGATGAATAGTTTCTTTGTCATTGAATGCCCTTCCAGAAATCGGGATCCTCGCGCCAGCCTTGGGGCGCCCCCTCCCCATTGCCGCCGCCCAGAACCTTCAAAAGGGATCCGAGCGGGGCAAGATTCATGTCAACGATGGTGCTGGCGTCGCCTGAACGGATCAGTGCCAGCCGGTGACCGACATTGGAGCTGACGGCAAAGCCAAGCTCGTTGTCGGTAAGACGAAGCGGCGCAAGTTCGTCGCGCGTCGATTTGTTGGATGGATAAATCAGCAAGGTCGCAATGCCGGAGAGGATCGCGCTGCCCGCCGCGCTCTCCGTAATGTGCGCGGCCTGCTGGGTCAGAAGAACGACAGCGACGTTCTTTTTCCGCATTGTCAGCATCCAGTCCTTGAGCCGGGTGCGGAAATAATCATCGTCGAGAAGCTTCCAGGCTTCATCGAGCACGATCAGCGTCGGCCGCTTGTCTTCTACCGTGCGTTCAATGCGCCGGAAGACATAAGAGAGCCAGGCCGTCCGGGTCTGCGGATTGTCGAAGATCTCCGTGACATCAAAGGCCGTGATGTCGTTCTCGAAAGTCAGGCTATCCCTGCCTTCGCCATTAAAGAGCCATCCGAATTGTCCGGACCGGTCCCAACGGCCCAAACGCTGGTGCAGATCGCCGCCGTCATTGGTGGAGCGGAACTGCGAGCGGAAATGGCCCATGGTCTGTAGATTGTCTTCAGCAGAGCGATTGGCGGCGCAGGCCCGGCCGAGGCTTTCGATCTGGATGGGCGTGAGTTCCCCGTCCTTGGGCTTAAGCAGGCTTTCCAGCCAGTCGGCCAGCCACGCACTGCCCCGTTCGTCCGCTTCGGACGTGAATGGATTGAACCCGGTGTCGGTGCCGACCTGCACCACGTTGTAACTGCCGCCAAGGGCGCGGATTGCCATTTCGAAGCCGCGGTCCTTATCGAAGACAATCAGACGGGTCGAAAGGCGCTGCGCCTGGGCCAGCAAAAACGCCGTGCCGAGGGTCTTACCGGACCCGGTTCTCCCGAGCACCAGGGAATGACCGACAACCGGTTCGCTGTCGCTGGACCCGGGCAGATGGAAGTTAAAGCGGTAAGGCTCCCCGTTGGCCGTCGGCAGGATGGTGATTGCTTCGCCCCAATAGGTCGATTCCTTCGGCAGGCCCCTCGCCGATCCATGGAGGGCCGACAGGTGCGCGAAGTTGAGCGAGCTGATGGACGAGGCGCGGGTGCGGTAGCTGTAATTGCCGGGCACTTGCGCAAAATAGGCTGGCCGGGCACTGAAGTTCTCCCGAAGGACCGAAGCGCCCGCGCCGGTCAGAACCCGGTCGACCGCGGAAATGTTCTCGTCCAGTTGCCTTTCGTCATCGGCGTAAAGGGCGATGGTGCAGTGATGCTTGCCGAATGCGACCCGTCCGGAGGCCACATCATCAAGGGCATCATTGAGCTGCATTTGCAGCGAGACTGCAGCATCGTCGGCAACGCTCATTTGCCGGATGACACGGCGGATGTCCGCCTGAGCTGAGACTGGATCCTGGGGGGTGAAGGAGTTGGTCACGCACATGTCGATGCCCAGATCCAGAAGATCGAGGATCCCCGCATAGGTCTCGGCCGGATAATCCTTCAAGGTCAGGATGGTGCCTGATTTGGTCGTCTGCGAATGGGTTCCAAAGATAGTAAAGCTGTCGTCCTGGAAATGGATCGGTGTGGTGGCAACCAGATCGTTGAGCGGGACATAGGCCCGGCTTGGCCTCAAAAGAGCAAAGTCACCGGTGATCATTGCCCGGAGCAATCCAAGCCACTCGCCGCTGGAGAGCGTCAAACGTCTTGGCCGGGCCGGGCCCGCAATCTCGATAAAACTCGAAGCAATGTCATTGAGACGCTGAACACGGCGCGCAATCCGCTCTGCACTGCCCCTTTTGCCGCCCCGGAACCTGTCGAACAGTCCCGTGATCTTGGAAGGCCGCAGGGTTAGCGTGAAGACAGTCGTGCGATGACGCAGTTGTGCCGATCGCAGATGCTCCTGCCAGAGCCCATCGATCTGGGCCGCGAAGGTTCCTTCGCCGGCGACAGGATCAAGATGGGGCTGCACCTTGGATGAAATCCGGTGCACATAAAAGCCCACATCGCCATATTGCTGGGCAATGAGGTCCGAGATCGATTGGGAGAGCGTTTCGATGTCGCTCTCGTTCATGGTCTTGGCGGCCAGACCATCGACCGCAAAGCTGGTCATCAGATCGCCGTCGCGCAGCATGATCGTCTGGTTGTTGATCTGGGACAAGAATGGCAAATGCGCGGACAAGGACTCCGGCGCATCAACGGACTTGTCGATGAGGCTTTGAACGGCAAGGGAGGTGTCACGGGCCATAAGTGACCCCCCTGCCCTTCACCTGGCTTGATTTGAACGGCGTGACGCGGATGGTAACGAGCACAACATCAAATATGCGCGCGTCATAGGCTGCCAAAAGGCGCAAACCGGCGTATCCGAGCGCGAAGCTCAAGACCAGATAGATCACGGAGAGGGTGGCAATGAAGCCACCCACGACCAGGATCAGAAGCGATGCAAAATACGCCATCGGTAGCCCCATGAAACTCACGGGGCGCGTCAGGCCTTTGAAGAGCGGCGCCTTCATAATTGACAAGACCTTTTGTCTCTTAAAAGCCTGCGAGAATGGTTGCGGCACCGAAGAGGATCACGAGCCCGATCAGGATCGATCCGGCAAACATCCAGTTCATCCGACCGGTCATGAAGAGGAAGCCGACGGCGCAAAGCGCAACGAGGCCGACCGCCCGTCCGAGCGTGCCGGTGAGCGCGGTGCCGATGGTCGTGAAGAAGGTCGTGACCGGCGACAAATCCTGCGCGATCGCCGGATTGATCATCACGGCCGCCAGGATCAAGGTGAGAGCAGCCAAACGGCTATGTTTTGCTAAAATTCCCATACTGAAACGTCTCCTGTTAAGGGGACCCCGGCCGGTGCTTTGGACGAGGTTTCAAGCTGACGAGAATGACTTAAGAGTTCGCGGCTAGGTTGAGATGTGTCTTGCGTCACAGCCATTTTGGGGACGGGTTGTCCTGCCTGTGTCAGCACTGCGCGGACATAATTCTGTGTCTCTTCGATCCGAGGGATGCGGCCAAGTTCCTTCACTCGGCTTGGACCTGAGTTATAGGCGGCGAGCGCCAGGTCGGCGCGTTTGAACTTGCCTAACAGCAGTGTGAAGTAGGTTGCCGAGGCGTTCAGGTTTTCATAAGGGTCAAAGGGATCCTGAACCTGCAGTTCAGCAGCGGTCTCTGGCATGAGCTGTCCGAGGCCCTGCGCGCCTTTCTCCGAGACGGCCCTATGGTTGAACGCAGACTCTTGCTCTATGAGCGCTTCAAAGAGATCGATGAATTCCAGCGCTGTTAGGCCTGCTGCGACAACGCCGTCATGTCCGGAAAATTTCAACGCCAGCTCTCGTGTCAACCTTTGATTGAGAGCACGTTCAAGGTCGGGGGTCGGATTTCCAACTAGTGGGCCGCTGAACTTCTTTGACGATTTTGAGGTCGATGAGCGAATATTTTTTTGAGGCGATTTGCTTTGAACGATTGGTTTGCCGTTCACATCCCACTCAATGACTGTTGCAAGTGCAGATGAAGGAAAAAGGAGTGCGCCTAAGCAAGATACCACGTATAGGTTGCGTAATCGCGCTCGCCTGGCACGGTTCGATTCTACGTAACTATGATGTGAATCTTGGTTCATATTGAAAGATCGATGGATGTAAGTGTGGAAATGTTTCTGTTCGTCTGAATTCTGATTGTATTAAGTGCCGCGCATTGCAAAAAGTCTCCTCTCGGAGTCATGTTTTCCGGAAAAGTTAAGCCTTGTTAGGACTTTGGCGTATATGTCCACAGCGCGATTCTTCCTGTCAACTCACAATCAACCAGTATTGATTCACACGACAAAAGAGTGTTGCAGTGCGGCAACAGACTCTAGATTGTGGTCAAATTGTGACCTCTCCGACTGAGATTCGCCAAGCCGTGCGAAACCCACTAAACACTCCTATTGAGCCTTTTTCGATTTAATGCTTACATATAGAAGAAACAAACTGAATGCAACATCATCTCGTGGCATGGCATTTGATGAAACAGGTTGTCGAAAATGCGCTCCCTGAAGAAACACCGCCTGCGCGGCTAAAGCAGGTCGCGATTTTGCTGACTATTCACGTCCTGGAGCAGCAGGTCCAAACGGTAACAACGTCGGATGTGGCTAATGTCTACGGCTTGAGTTCTGCGCAGATAACCAAGATCCTACAACCCCTAGTTCACAAAGGGCTTGTTGAGAGGGAGAAGATCGTAAACCGCCAGGGACGCGGACATGCATACGCGTTAAAAGTCAAAAAGACTCCGGAAATGCTAGATCTTCTTCAAAACATCAGTCCAGTAGACTGACGCCAACATGAACGGGCAAGTTAACAGATAGTTAAATTACTACTTTAGCTCTCTGGTCTGATCAGTACACGCATTGCAATCTTCCGAATAATTTGGCACAGTCTGCTCGCTTCGCGTCAGTCCGCGAAGTGAGGCTTCGAAACCTCTTGCTTGGCTCGGCCTATGGCCGGGTGACGTTTGCTATGTCCAGGACCCCGGTCTAAAAGCAACGTGCCTACTGCCGAGCATAGGTTTCGAACATCCGGCCACCAGGTTGGCGCCTCCCAACATCAACGATTGAGAGGCCATTTTGTTTGGACCTTCCCGCAATATTCCAATGGACGCCGCCATGCGCATCAATCTGGCGCTCGCAGAAGGCCGCTTCGATGACGCCTTGTGTTTGATCGCCGCGGTTATGCAGCTCGGTGGACAAACTGTTTCGACCGAGGCGCTCGCACAGTTGACCGCACTGTCTGCCGAAGCCGATAACTCAAAGACCATCGGGGTAGAGCATGATGCGAGGCTCAATTGAACGCGTCGGTCGCCAGTTCCCACATGACATTGCGTCAAACTGGTGAATCAGGTCTATTCGTTCTTGCCTCGTAGAAATCAAGAGGCATGATTTGCGGCCCTACGATTCGAGCATGACACGGCTTTCATCAGCCCCTCGTTCCTGGCCCGGCCATTCCCGGTATTCTCAACATAGAAAGGAAAACAAAGCCTAGAAACACAAAACCCGCCATCGGAGTGAACCGAAAGCGGGGTGTGCCTACAAAGTAGACTGGACACCTTTTTTGTAGCGCATTCCCCACATTGCTGTCAATTGAGAACGCCATCTCGGTGAACGGGATTTCTGTGTCTCATTTAAGGCAGGAACATGACCCGCAAGAAACCGCTAAAACGTTTGAAATCGCAGAAACTTAAGCGTGTATAGAAGATTAGATACAATGCCTTGTTTAGGCCCAATTAATGGCAAAGGGTCCCGCTCAGTACCTAACATTGCTTCGAATCAATGAATCAGGTCTAGTCAAATTAGTTGCGCGTTGCTCGCAACGTATGATGAACGGTCCCTTGATTCGACCAGCTTGAGGCTAGCAATTGCCCGCCGAATCTGACCGAGCCACTTCCGGCATCACACAAGAGAGAAGGAAAACAGAGGCCTAGAAAAGCAAAACCCGCCATCGGAACGAACCGACAACGGGGATGCAACAAGAAAGTTAGCTCCCTTCTTGTAGCTCATCCCCCACATTGCTGTCAATTGCGAACACCGTTTCGGTGAACGGATTTTTGTTGCCTGGTCTTTACTAAGAATATGGACCAAGACAAACCGTTTACACCGCGCGAGAGCGCGAACCCTTCCGCTCGTCCGCATATCGCAAGTTTCAGAAAACTGTCGGATGGGATTCTCGCCAGTGCCTCTCTGGCTGCCCAGGAGAAGCGGCCGGAAGTCGTCAAGGCGGAGCTCGCCCGAACGCTCAAGCGCGCTGCCCCTGCCCTGGGCATTCGGCGCACCGCCTATCAGATCCTCGATATTCTGCTCGGCCTGGTTCGGCCAGACGATTTTTCTTCCGGCAAGCGGCCGGTGGTAGCGATCTCCAACGACCGTCTCATGCAATACACCGGCGCTTCAATCAAAACCGTCTCGCGATGTCTCAGAACTCTGGTCGAAGCCGGAATCCTCGCTTATCGCGACAGTCCAACCGGACGACGTTATGTCTACCGCAAGCACGATGGTACGCCTGACGAGGCTTACGGGCTGGATTTTACGCCCGCCTGTTTCAATCTCGATGCCTTTGCCGTCCTGGCCGATGAATACCGGGATGCCCTCAACCGGGAGCGCAACGCCAAACGCGCCGTTACCCGGCTCTCCCGGGCAATCATCGATTTGGTGGAAGCAGCCGGATCGGAGTTCTCTGATTATGCGCGGCATGCGGAGAAGCTGATGGCCGAGTTGCGGCATGATCCGGAAGCGTGTGCCGAGTGGCTGCAGGCGCTCTATGAAGATGTCTTGGCGGTTGTGGAAAACCGTCGCCAGGAGAAGACGCAAGAAGCCTCAAAAGAACCCGAAATGTCCACCGCGGATGGTCAGAATGTCCCCCACATATATAATACAACTGAATCACCTTTTGTATTGCACTGTAAAAAGCGGACTTGCTCTCACGAGCAAGAAATCAAATCTACTTCTGACAACGCCTCTGGCGTTGAAATGGCTCTTGAAAAAGAGCCTTGCGGCGCGGGCGGCAAAACGCAACAGTCGAATGAGCAAGCGGAAACACCTAAGTTCGATCCTGTGGGGGCGGATTTAGGTAAACATCCAACCCAATCGGATGGCGGCAATCTGGAAGGCGTCTCAATCGGGCTTATTCAATCAGCATGCTCTTTGGTTCAATCAGAAACAGACGTCCGATTCAAATCCTGGGCCGATCTTTGTTCTGCGGCCGATCACCTGCGGATCCTCATAGGCCTCAGCGAGGCTGGATACGCTCAAGCCGTGTTGCGCCACGGCAAACACTTGCCGGCCGCTTGCCTTGCGGTCGTCGCCGAAAAGGCCCTGCGGGATCCTCAATTGATCGCCTCTCCCGGAGGATATTTCCGCGCTATGATCGACAGGGCCTCAGACCACAAACTAAACCTGAAAAAGTCCCTCTTCGGACTCGCCCATTCCTGAAATTTAAAGGCAAGACATGACCAACCCGACTGAAAGCGATGAGCTTGCAGCCCATATTCCCGCCAAAGCGCGATCGAGCGTCAATGCCGCGAAAAAGACCCTGAGGATCTTTGGGTCCGCGCCGGGGGATTCAGGCGCTGACACACGCGAGCTGGAAGCCGGAGATTTTAAGACACCGGAAAAGACACCGCTTTCCGAAGGCAAGGAGCAGTTAGAACCGGTGTCAGCTCGAGGCAAGCAGAAACAGGACCGGCGCGTTCTCAGGCCCGAATTCAAAACCAAGTTTCTCAACCAGCTGAGCGAGGCGCTGGGGATTAGGCAGACCGCGGATTTGCCCAAAATTTTCCTCGCCGAAAGGGTGATGCCTATGAAAATCGGGATAGCCAACGATCTCATCGCTCGCTATCCAAATGCTCAAGACCATAAGACTGTTAAAAAGACCCTGGGCTTTCTGGTGAGGTCGTTTACCTACTCAAACGCTGTCATCGAAGAAGAACGACGCTACGATCTTGATCTGAACCCCATCTTTGATGAAACCGGAGAAATCACCGATCAAAGCCGCATCGATGCTCAGCACAACATCAAAAACGGACTGGCAAAAATCAAGAAACGGCGCGCAGGGCTCGCTCAATGAACGTATTTGAGACCGCCAATGCGGCTGTTCCCGAAGAGTTGCCAGAGGTGGCAGCCGCCAGGGCTATCCTCACGGCCCTCACTCACATCCTTAGTGAAGGTGACCGGAAGACGGTGACCAACCAGCAGATTGTCAATGAGCTCTTGCCTGGCGCTGCCTCATTGCAGAATTGGTTCTGCTATCTCCTCGATGAAGCGATCGCGAGCGAAACCGAAGCGGAAGCAGGTATCGAAGCCATTCAGAAAAGCTTGGGATTCCAGATGGTTCATTTCGAGCGCGGGTGCAACATCGCCTTGTCAATCGTTGCATAACACGCCCTTACAAACGCGCTTTGATCGCATCAAAGGTTGCGGTCAAAATTTCAACCGTTCCCTTGTCCATGGGCCCGGCAAAATTACCCGAAAGCAATCGGTCGACATCGTCTTTCCATAGATCGATTAACAGCGTGGGGTCGATTCCGGCTCGGTGCAGAATAGGGCGTTAAGCCCGGATCGGGTTAGTGGCGTCGCGCTCAGCTCTCATTTTCGGTGAGATAACGGTAGATGGTAGCCTTAGAGAGGCTGTATTCAGCCATGAGGTCTTTGATCAGCGTGCCTTGTTCGCGTTTTTCGCGGAGCTCGATGATCTGCTCACTGGTCAGTGCGGGCCGCTTGCCAAATTGAACGCCTCGATCCTTCGCCTTTTTGATGCCATCCATCTGGCGCTCTGCCCTGATTTCGGTCTCAAACTGACCGATAGCTCCGAGCATGTTGAACAACAGCCGTCCCGTCGCGTCGGATGTGTCGATGTTCTGATCTAGGACGACCAGATCGACCCCCTTGTCGCGCAGTGTTTCCGCGATCTGGCATAGGTGCAAAGTAGATCGAGCGAGGCGGTCGATGCGAGTCACGATCAGCTGGTCACCATCGCGGACGTAGTTCAGGCATTCTTTGAGTTGAGGTCGGGCATCGGTGGTGCCGCTGCGCTTTTCTTCAAACAGCTTGTCGCAGTCCCTCAGCTTCTCCCGCTGCACATCCAAAGATTGTCCAACTGAACTGACACGGGCGTATCCGACTTTGGCCATGGGGTCTCACATAAGCTTAAAGTTTCTGCGACTGGCATATTGAGACATTGAAAAAGACATAGCAAGCAGACGGTCTCAATATGTCTACTTTCAAAGACCCCATTTCATAAAGAAAGAACAACCCGATGGCACACCGAGCGGTTCTGACCGCGCGACAACGCGCGGCACTTTTTGATCTTCCAACTGACGAGATGGCGTTGCTTCGGCATTATACTCTGGATGACGAAGACATTGAGAACATC
The DNA here is from genome assembly GCA_039818265.1 of Pseudomonadota bacterium. Taxonomy (GTDB): domain Bacteria; phylum Pseudomonadota; class Alphaproteobacteria; order Rhodobacterales; family Rhodobacteraceae; genus Ruegeria. The sequence goes on from JBCBUG010000015.1 coordinate 77,593, forward strand.
CGCACGCGCCGTCGCCCGGAAAATCACATCGGCTTTGCTCTTCAACTTTGTGCCTTCCGGTATCCAGGCCGGTTGCTGAAGGCTGGCGAGATGATCCCCGAGCCGGTGTCCCGTTTCGTGGCTGCACAACTCGGATTAAAGACGGATGATCTCCTGCCATATGCCACTCGGGAAAAGACCCGCCGGGAGCATTTGGATGCTCTGCGCAAGATGTACGGGTATAAGATGTTTTCCGGCAAGCGCGCCAAGAAAATGCGGAGCTGGCTAGACCAGAATGCTGAAGCGGCACAATCCAGCGAGTTTCTAGTGCGCGGGTTCGTAAAAGAATGCCGCAGACGGCAAATCATTCTGCCAGGGATTTCAGTCATAGAGCGTCACTGCGCAGATGCGTTGGTCGCTGCTGAACGCAGGGTAGAGGCACGCATTGCGGCTCGTCTCGACGCAAAAATGCGTGTCCAACTCGACAACTTGCTGACCGAAGAAGCGGATGGTCGGGTCAGCCGGTTCATCTGGTTGCGACAGTTCGAGGTGGGCAAGAACTCTGCCGATATGAACCGTCAGCTTGATCGGTTGGAATTTTTGCAACGGATCGCGTTGTCGCCGTCAATCCTGGATGATGTTCCTGCACGTCGGGTCGCGCAATTGCGCCGTCAGGGGGAGCGTTACTTCACCGATGGGCTCCGGGATATCACCAGTGATCGCCGTCTGGCGATCCTTGCGACCTGCATCGTGGAATGGTCGGCTGCCATCGCAGATACAGTTGTCGAAACCCATGACCGGATCGTCGGCTCGATCTGGCGGGAAGCAAAGAAGATCTGCGATGCCCGTGTTGCTGAGGCACAATCGGAAATCGCGGCGACTCTCGCGGGGTTCGAAACATTGGGCACAACATTATTGTTGGCTAAAGGCGATGAAGCGGCTGTAGCTGGTGCTGTAGATGCGTCCTGTGGATGGGATGGACTGGAAAACCTCGTCGCAAATGCTGGAATGCTTGGAAAAACCGTCAAGTCGGATGCACTGGCCTATGTCGAGCAGGGATATCATCGGTTCAAGCTCTACGCCCCGCGAATGCTGGCAGCATTGGATATCGCGGGAGCCAGTGTGGCTGAGCCGTTGCTGGCGGCGACCGAGGTGATCCGCGACAAGCGCGATATTCCAAGTCGCTCAGCGCCCTTTCTTCAGCCACAGTCGAAATGGCGAACTCATTTGCGGAATCCGGAAACCAATCGAGACCGACTATGGGTCGTTGCAGTATTGTTCCATCTGCGCGAAGCCTTCAGATCGGGTGATGTCTGGCTTGCTCACTCGCGCCGCTATTCTGATATGAAACAGGCTTTGGTTCCGGTCGAGGCCGCGCAAACCATGGGCTTGTCGATGCCATTGGAACCGGAAGTCTGGATCGCAGATCGAAAACGACGGCTGGAAGACGGGCTGCGCAGGCTTGCGATTGCAGTCAAAAACGGAACCCTTCCCGGCGGTGTAATCGAGGAGGGCAGATTGCGTGCCGACCGACTTGAAGCTGATGTACCCGCTGAGGCCGATAGCCTCATCCTTGATCTTTATCGCCGCCTGCCGGAGGTGAGGATTACGGATATCCTTATGGACGTGGACAATGAAACCGGGTTCACCGATGCCTTCACCCATCTGCGTACCGGGGCACCGTGCAAAGACAGGCTCGGGTTGCTGAACGTCATTCTCGCTGAGGGTCTGAATCTTGGGCTGAGCAAGATGGCCGGGGCCAGCAGCACGCATAGTTTTACTCAGTTGGCACGGCTGTCGAACAGGCATGTAGAAAGCGAAGCCATCAATCGGGCATTGGCCATCGTGATCGAAGCGCAGGCACAGTTACCAATAGCAAAGTACTGGGGTGCCGGTGAAACCGCTTCCAGTGATGGGCAATTCTTCCCCACCACGCGACAGGGTGAAGCGATGAATCTGATCAATGCGAAATACGGTCATGAACCCGGCCTGAAAGCCTATACCCATGTATCAGATCAATATGGCCCCTTTGCCACACAGGTTATCCCTGCCACAGTGAACGAAGCCCCATATATTCTGGATGGGTTGCTGATGAACCCAACGGGCAAACGGATTAGGGAACAATATGCCGATACAGGCGGCTTTACTGATCTTGTGTTCGCCGCTACTTCGCTGCTTGGCTATCTGTTCATCCCGCGCATCAGGGATTTGCCTTCCAAACGGTTGCATGTCTTTGATCGGCGCAGTGTCCCGACTGAGCTGAAGGGCTTGGTGGGTGACAAAATCCGGGAAAACACCGTCATCGCCAACTGGCCGGATGTTCTGCGTTCCATTGCGACGATGCTTTCAGGCAGGATGCAGCCCAGTCAACTCCTGAAGAAACTGGCGGCGCGGCCAAGACAACATGATCTGGCCGTTGCGCTGCGCGAAATCGGACGCATCGAGCGTACACTGTTCATCATCGAATGGTTGCTTGATACCGACATGCAGCGCCGTGCTCAAATCGGGCTCAATAAAGGCGAGGCGCATCATGCTTTGAAAAGCGCCCTGCGAATTGGTCGGCAGGGGGAAATCCGGGATCGTTCAACTGAAGGCCAACACTTCCGGATCGCTGGCCTCAACCTGCTCACCGCCATCATAATCTACTGGAATACAAAACAGCTTGGCATAGCGGTTGCGCAGCGGAAAAAGGGCGGTTTGAAAACGCCAGGATATCTCCTATCGCACATATCGCCTCTTGGCTGGGCCCACATCATCCTCACAGGTGAATACAGGTGGCGGCAGATGTAGGCGGAAATCTGTTGCATCAATTCTCCCGCAAGGTGCGGTGAAACAAAAGAAAATTCCAACTCACCTATTGCTGCGTGAATGTCGCTATTTTGTCTGAAGTCTTTCGAAGACTAGCAGACTCCCGACAACCAATGCCACGCCGAACCATTGGAACAGTGTGATCCACTCGCCCAGCAAGATCATAGCGAACACAAGGGCCAGCACAGGCTCAATGATACTCAACACTGAGGCTCGGGTGATGCCTATTGTTTTTGCCCCGGCAAAGAAGAGAAGATACCCAATCGTGAAAGATAAACCGGTTCCTGCCATACCAAGCCAACCAGTAGTCGTGTTAGGCCATATCATCGCATCTAGAAAACCCAATGGTGGCCCGATCACAGAGGCCGCTACATAATAGATAGATGCCCAAAACATCATACTGAATGATGCAGAGAGCACGTTCGTCTTTTTCGAAGCGTCTGACATACTGACCACCATGACGGTCGTTGCAATCGCTCCCAAGACCGCTGCGCCGACGCCGAAATAGTTAGAAACCCCAAGACCGGCTGTTACGGCCAATGCCAGCCCTGACAAAGCACACCCAATCAGGATGACATGGATAGGTCTGAGTTCGGTGTTGCCGCGGTTATGCTCTACGATGGCAACTAGGAATGGGTGAAAGAAAACGATCAGAAACGCTAGCCCCGCATCAATATAGGCCACAGCCAATAGCAACCCGAGCGATCCAAACGCTTGGGCCGTACCGGTCAATGGTCCTAATGGATAATCCCTGAATACAAACGCTAATTTCCGGCCTGTAACCATCATATATGCGCCTATGCCCAAGGCAGCCGAAACACATCGGCAGGTCACAACAGCCAAGGTGTTGGCGTCTGCCTGATAGGCCAATTTGGCCATACTTGGTGTAAGGGCGATGAAAATCGCCGCAAGCAGAACCAAACCGATTCCGGCCTTTGGATCATAGCGATACCGCTCAACAAGATGAACATCATCAGTCGGCTTGCTCTCAAACATCTTTTCAAAATCCTTTGTTCGGGCGTTTCACACCATTCGCATACAAGGGAACCGTTTATACTGGTTCTTTGCATATTTGATTGGAACCGGTTATACAAGTTCCAAGTTCAAGGAGCGTAGATATGCCATCTAAGGATTTGGAATTTCATACAGAGACAGGTCGATTGTCGTTGAATTGGATCGCGACTTTGGGGGATCGTGATGGCGTTCCGATTGAACGGATTGCCACCATCGAAGAGTTGAAACGCTGGCTGACTGATGTTGCAGATCAGCCCGTGACCTTCGATCTCGGAGAAAGCGATTTGGTCGAAGCAAAACGCCTACGTGCCTGCATCACCCGGCTAATGGACGCTCTCACTGAGCACGAAGTACCGAACCTCGACGATATTAAAACGCTCAACGAGTTTGCCTCTGTCCCCCCGGTTGAGTTGCGACTAGACTATACTGGTGTGCGGCTGGAGCACCAGAAACCGGCCAATGTCTCAGTGCTGTTTGGGCAGATTGCGCGCGATGCCATTGATCTTGTTGCGGGTCGAGACTTTGCAAAGGTCAAATCCTGTGCAGCAGAAGACTGCTCGGTGTACTTCGTCGATTACTCTCGGCCTGGGAAGCGGCGATGGTGCAGCATGTCCCGTTGCGGCAATCAAGCTAAGAAAAAGACATTTCTGGCCAAAGAAACATAACTTTTGGCTTCAACGGATCGGGTTACTGAGCCTGTATGGGATCGTATAGAGAAACCCTTAGACCAGATGAGCGTTTTTGCAGCGGGCACAGTGCCCGTGATTTTCTCGGCGAACATGGATTGTTCGACGGAGGAAATGAACATGAAAAAGACACTCTATGTGGGTCTGGATGTCCACAAGGACACGATTGCTGTGGCAGTCGCTGAAGATGGTCGCGGAGGAGAGGTTCGCTTTCACAGCACCATCGTCCATTCAGGAGATGCTGTGCTGCGTCTAACCAAGACGCTGACAAAACCCGGAAACATCCCGTCCTTTTGTTATGAAGCTGGCCCGTGCGGTTATGGATTGCACCGGTTGCTGACAAGGCTCGGGTTCGATTGTGCTGTTGTCGCGCCGTCAATGATCCCGCGCAAGACCGGAGATCGGGTCAAGACCGACCGGCGAGACGCCATCATGCTTGCCCGGCTCTGGCGTGCGGGAGAACTGACACCGATCTGGACACCTGATGAGGAGCAAGAGGCAATGCGGGATCTGATCCGTGCCCGCAAACAGGCGATGGATGCGGTGAAGACAGCCAAACAGCAGCTTCTGAGTTTCCTGCTGCGCCATGGTCTTCGCTATGAGAATGGGAAATACTGGACACAGCGCCATCGCCGTTGGCTGGCAGAGATGCGCCGCTTCCGTTTCCCGCATCAGCAGTTGGCATTTGAAGAATACAAGCGTGCGGTCACTCAAGCCGAGGGTCGCGTCGCGACGCTGGATAAAGTGATAGATGACGCTATTCCGGGCTGGCATTTCGCGCCTGTCGTTGATGCGTTGCGTGCCCTGCGCGGGGTCAACACAACTATCGCGGCGACTGTTGTGGCTGAGATCGGCGACATCACTCGGTTCGAAAACCCACGCCAGCTCATGGCCTGGTTGGGGTTGGTGCCAAGCGAGCATTCCAGTGGCTCCACGACACGGCGCGGTCGATTGACGAAAACGGGCAACGCTCTGGCCCGGACAATGCTCGTGGAGGCTGGTTGGTCATATCGCCATCCCCCGAAAGAAGGGCAGCCCTATCTGAAACGATCCGCTCACTTGCCGCAACACATTAAAGACATTGGCTGGAAGGCCCAAACCAGACTGTGCAAACGGTATCGGGATCTCAGTCGAACGGGCAAACCCCAGCCACGTGTTCTATCCGCCATAGCCAGGGAACTGGCCGGGTTCGTTTGGGACATCGCCCGGCAGACCCCGCTGAAGCCCTAACCAGTCCTTCCCACCCTGCCTGCGCAGTACGCTGGAGATGGGAGCCAATGATGGGGAAATCCTCGGAGTGCGGTGGAGCAAACACTCGGTCTTAGAAAGAGGCAATCCCACGTCGTATTTGGCAAGGCGGTATCCAATCCGCGGATGAGAGCATGACAACACTCGGTTCGGCTCACCGTCTCCAGCGCCTGCACAGGTTAAAAATTTTGACCATCCCGTACCTGCGGGGTAGTCTTCTTATGCCGGAAAACGCAAAAACGCTCATGAGACCGCCCTATTCTGCACTCACCCGGAATCGACCCCAGCGTGTTCTTTTGACCGTTGTCAGACACGGAAGAGAGGTCGTTTGCAAGGAGCAGCAAGCGGGTGACCTCATCCCGCGATACTTGGGGCCCGCCAACAACAGCGGGCCAACTTAGTATTTAGGATTTGACAAGTCAGGCACGTGTTGCCCCGCGCTTACGACGCGCGACAAAACCCAATAGGCCAAGCCCGCCGACTAGAAGCGGAAGTGCTGCCGGGATAGGAACCGGCGTAACACTGTACTCGACAAGATAGCCGCGAATATTTGAGTCCCCTGGCACATCATTCCAGTTTCCGGAAAGACTATCCTGCCACCACGCCACCACATAGTCTTCACCATTATTGGGCTCGAAATTATTCGGTTCACCAGCGCTCCAGTTCGTATAAGTCAAGGGATTGCCGCTTTCGGGCCCCCCAAGCCATTCGAATGAACCTTCGGTGTTGCGATCCGTCGCACCAATCAGGAAGAAACTGTAGTTGTTGAACTGACCAGATACGCTACCTGCGCCGGGCCAAACTGAGTTCAAAAACGACTGTTCGGCGGCAGACGTAATCGTCGCCAGATATCCGCCCAGGCCCATAAAGGAAGACGATCCCGCCAAGGCGTCCGCCTGCGAAGGTGTCAGTGACGGGTCTCCAGACCCGAGTGCAACAAACTCGTACCAGTGATTGTTGGCGCCAGCCCCAGATGACCATTGGACTGGTGCGGCTGCAGCCGAAGCAGTCATCGCAAGGCTTGCGGTTGCCGCTAGAAGGATTTTTTTCATAATATTCTCCAAGATTAGACTTAGAACGCTTCAAATTTTCACGCTTAATCTAACGGTTAAAGTTTTGGTAAGACCGACAAAATGCCCTCCTTTACCGCCAAATCACGTCCGATTGTAGATGTAGTTGTATATCCGGGCCTCCATTGTCGGACAGTTGCGCGCTTTAGATCCAGGCCAGTGGTTGGCTGACTTCTGCGCAGTTTAATGGGTCCGAAAAATCAACATTCATTTCCGAAAACGTTTCCGGAAGCAGGGGCAAACCTTAACCCGCATTAATATACGTGTCAATACAGGTATATTAATGTATATACATTTGCCTACAAGAGTGATATAGGCTAACCCATGGACATGGGACGAAAGAAAATTCCGATTCCGGTCGCGATTGACCCGGACCTGGCGAAAGAGCTTGATGACTGGATTGCTGCGCAGCCGGTGCCGCCGTCACGAACAGCGGTTATCGAAGCTGCGTTGCGTCTTTTCCTGCAGAAAAATCAGGGCAAGAAATAAGGAGCCGAGCGTAGACCGGGAAAAAATCCCAGGAGCAAAGCCCGGGAGCTCCTGGGACACAAAAACAGTTTTTTTACAATATCTAAAATACAACCATTTACGCAACCAAAAGTAAACGTACCTGTGATTGAAAAGATTGGGATTTATACAAACGGTTTGTTTGTTTGATCGAGGCAGGTTTTCTTTCCACTGTGGTTTTTGATGAGCAGTGCAGTCTCGCGCAATCCTGTCTTGGGTAACGCGGGGATCAAGCGAGACTGCAAGGCGATATCCATGATCGCAAAGTGACGCTAGGGCACATTCGTTAACGAAGTGTTTTAGTTGAAGGAGCCGGGTCAGTCACTTAGCAAGGATGACTTGCCCATGATTGGTAAGCGGCGGCTGTCCCCCACCTATTCACTTCCGTCGCGATGCTGGAATCCATACCCATTGTCGATTTGGGAATGGAGGCAAGTTTGGGAGTCCATAGAGAGCTCCATATGGAGTCCGTATGCGGTTATGAGATTTTGCC
>JBCBUG010000016.1:0-70496 GCA_039818265.1 Pseudomonadota bacterium
CATCGAAGTCGCCAATATGATCCGAAAGCAGCAATTCTCAAGCGATACGACTTCCGGCTTTCTGCTATTTGCCGAGATCGCAGGATAGGTGTGTCCAGTAGTTGACTGCCTATGGTGGTTCCAAAATTTTGCGACACATCCAAGACGATCAATGAAAATTGCGGATATTGGCAGGTCTGAGCTGGATTTCAGGCAAACCGGGGAGGCACGCCTTCAGGAGATTTGCAACAGGTTTGGATTTGAAAACGCGTCTTATGCGCATATCGACAAATCCCATAACATCGTTCACGGCTGCACCACGTTTTCGGAAGAATGGACCAGGCATTACATCGAAAACGACCTGATCCTGGCCGATCCCCTTATTCGGTTCGGCGCCACTATGATCGCTCCGATTGATTGGGCCGCGTTCGACAACCAAACTGACTATGCAGTGCTCTTTGAGGCAGCCAGAAAATTTGGCGTTGGTCGCAATGGTCTGACCATTCCGGTCATCAATCCTTTTGGTGAGCGCGGCGTGTTTACCGTCACATCCAATGCACCTCGCGCCGAATGGGAGGCATTGATCGCGACAATGCTCCCTGCCCTACGCCACGAAGCCCAGATACTGCACCTGCTTGCGCTGGACGTCATTGAAACGGTTTTCACCTTTCCCTCGGATTCCTTGTCTGGTGATGAGCTGGATACATTGAAAATGCTTGCGGCGGGTTTGGTGCCGTCTGTCATTGCCAGGCAGACGGGCAACCCCGCCCGAACGGTGGATGCGCTGATATCTTCGATTACCACCAAGCTGAAGAGCCGGACGATCGAACAAGCGGTTGCGCGGGCTGTCAGTACCGGATTTCTCAAATGGAGCGATTTCTTTGCAGACCCGGTGGCAGAGCTGGTCGATATGGAACACCGGACGCTCTGCGGCGGGATCGTCCGTTGGTCCGGCAGATCTCACGAATTGATTGACTTTGAAGACGGCCGCGTTGTGCGGAATCTCGAGGGCTTTCAGTCGGTTCGGATTGAAAGTCTCGCGAGAGAATACAATCTGGACATCAACGAAGTGCTCAAGGCAACCGGCGAGAACAGTAAACAACTTGCTTGGATCAGACGAATCTGAAGCAGCTTCACAGAGCATTTTGTCCTTCAGCGCTATCGACCGACGCCAGTTTAAAGTGCAGATTAGTGACAAAAGGGCTGTTCACCCGCGGTCAGCGGGCAGCCATCGACCAGAACTCCCTGACACAAACTCAACCCAGAAGCGGCCTCAGCCGTTCGTGGCAATGTGTTAGACTGCCGTGAAACGAGATTACGGCTCAACATGACTTTGCAAAAAAACAAACGAAAGCTATTTGAAGTTGTCGGTGAAAACCCAAAATCCCACCTGAGCCCGTATTGCTGGCGCAGCCGCATGGCACTGGCGCATAAGCAACTCAAGTTTGACTCGGAGCCATGGCACATAACCGAAAAGCAACGGATCGCACGATCCGGCGGCGTGACAGCACCGGTTCTGGTCGATGGCGCGCAATGGGTCCGCGACAGTTGGAACATCGCCTCCTATTTGGATGACAATTATCCGGCCCACCCGCTGTTCGCTGATGCATCTGGCAAGGCCAAGTCACTGTTCGTCAATCACTGGGCGGATTACACGCTGCACCCGCTGATCTTTCGCGCTGTCATTGCGGAGCAATTTCCCCTGACGGCGAATTGCGACAAAGCCTACTATCAGGAACGAACCCTGCGCACATTCGGCCAAAGCGTCGAAGAAATCGGGGCAAACCCTGAACCCGCACGTCACGCTACCAAGCAAGCACTGAGCCCGCTTGTGGCAACACTTGCCGAAACCTCATTTCTGGGTGGCGTTGCGCCAGATTATTCGGATTATATCTTGTTCGGCACATTCCAGTGGGCCCGGGTTGTCAGTGTGACTCCATTTTGGCCTCCTGACAGCGCGCTGTATCGCTGGTTCGAAGACCTGCTCGACGCCTTCGACGGGATGGGGCGGGCACAGCCGCCACGCAGTGCGCTTTAAGGCAGTAGCTCTGATCGATGGGTGCGAATGTAGTCTGCTGTTCGGAACACCAATGCGGCCAGTGTTGCCGTCGGGTTGATCGCGCCGGGCGTTGGAAACAGGCTCGCGCCAGCCACAAATAGGTTGTCCACCTCGTGCACTTGCCCAAAGGAATTCGTGACCGATGCCGATGCGTCATCGCCCATGATTGTGCCGCCCATCATGTGCATCGGGTTTCGCGGGCCCGCCCAGGCGTCAGTTGCCCCGGCGGCCTTGAAGATACGCAGGCCCTCTTCCTTGGCCAGATCCGATCTGTCGGCATTTGCATGTGGTAGAGAATTGTCCACATGCGCCTGCGGCAACCCATATCGATCCCGTTTTGACGGGTCGAGTGCGATGCGGTTGTCTGGAATACTGTCCTCTTCGCACAACACCGTCATGTTGCCATAGTGCTGGCTCGCGTTACGCAGATAGTCATCTAAGGCTTCGCCATACAATTCGGGTTTGGCCAGAGCGGTTCCCAACAGATCGTTGGGTTTTGCAGCTTGACCAACAAGCCAGGCGCGGCTGCCAAAGGCACCTTTTGCCGGTTGTTTGTTGTCATAGCCATCCAGGCAGAGCGTATTTGCCCCGGACACACCCAAATGCGGTTCCGTCTCCTGCGAGAAAAGCCCGTGGATGGTCGTGAGTGCATGGGACGTGAAATAGCGCCCCAATGTCCTGCTGCCATTGCCAAGCCCATCGGGATGTTTATCGCTGGACGACAACAGCAGCAGCCGTGCATTCCAGATCGTATGACAGGCCGAGATGACGATGTCGGCAGGTTGCAGGTTTTCTCGACCCTGTTGATCGAGATACACAACCCCGGTTGCTATTGACCCTGATGTGTCTGTTTCAATCCTTGCTACATAGGCATTGTGACGTAGTTCAACCCCCGCCTTTCGGGCCCGCGGCCATTGCAAAACCAAGGGGTTCGCCAAAGCCCCAATCGGACATCCGGCATCGCACCAGCCATCAAGCAGGCAACCCGCTCTCCCATCATGCGGGACGGAGTTTATCGCCAGAGTATTTGTCGTGAGCTCCAAACCTTCTGCATCAAACCCGGGTTTGATTGCTGATGACTGTTTGGACAGGGGTATGGCTGGCATGGGATAAGCCTTGCCCGGCGGCGCATTGGGATCATCATCACCCGAAACACCGAAATAGGTTTGCGCGCGGTCATACCACGGCCGTAAATCATCATATCCTATGGGCCAGTCCAGACTGCGCCCGTACAGGGATTTGACGTGAAAATCGTCGGGATGCAGCCGATACCAGTTCGCGTACCAATGCAGGCCTGCACCGCCGGTCCCCCACCCCATGGCAAAGTTCGCAGCTCCCACCAGATCACCTGTTTCCAGAACCTCCGGGCCTGCCCATCTGAGCCGCCGGGACCAGATTTGCGAGCTGATCATATCCGAGAGCTGCCGTTCCGGCCCGGCCTCCAGAACCAACACGTTGAACCCCGCCTCACCCAGTTCGGCCGCCATTGTGCTGCCGGCGATGCCAGAGCCGATGATGACAACTTCGACCTTATCGTGTGAGATTTTAGACATTGGTTCTCTGTGTTTCGGGTCTCTCCTCGAGCAGCGGAATTGCTACCAGGGTTTGGGTGGTTGAATATGCGGGAGATAAGGAATCTTCAGGTCCGCAAATCCCGCCTGCGTACCATAAACAACATCCACCGCGTCGCTGCGCGAAATGAAATAGAAGAAATTCGGGTTCGGGTTGGTCCAGACCTGCATCTTCGAAGCTATCGCAGCCTCAACCATTTCCAGTCGCTGGGTGGCCGTCGCCCGAACAAAGGACATGCCAAACCGGTGCCGGCATTCTTTTTCGATGCCCGAGATGCCCGTTCGGTAAAATCTCGCCATGTCGCTGGCATCGAGGTATCTGAGAAGTAACAGGGACGCGGCCTGATCTCCTGCGAGACTTTCGTCGACAAACCTGGCGACCCTGGCCTGGCCTGCGCCAGAAACGATGGTCGCGCACCAGGCCCCCAGAGTCTCAGCCTCGGTTGTTGTGAGTATCTTGTAGCTTTCGTTTTCGATGGTTTTTGCCTCCGCGTTTCGGGAAAGGCTGCGCATTATGAAGGACGTCCAGAATGCGATCGGAACCACACGTGTCAAAAAGCGGCGTCTTCCAAACATGCGAACTGTCTCCACCGATCATAAGCAGAAAGCCTGATCATCGGGCTGGACACACCTTAACAGTTTTCAGCCCAAACTTCATGCACGCCAAACTACCGACGAAACCCAAACTCGGTTACAAAGCAACCAGGGTTCATTCCGCTGAACAGGTCGCTTAGCTTTTCAAGTTCAGCCGCAGGACCATGCAATTCAACGCCTGTGACACTGACCAATTCCTGCGTGCTTTCAAAAATGTGGCTGCCCAGTTCCATATGGCGGATTACTGCATCTGCGCTGTCATAATCTTCGCGGGACACCACCGCTCCATCGGAGCCAAAACTGTAGGCCGACGCCAAGTGGCCAGGTTCCTGTTTGCGCAATTCAATCATTTCTGTACAATTTTTTCGAAATGCTGCTGCATGCTCTGTCGGAACAGTCAAATAACCGACGATCGTCACAATCTGCGGGATGGACATAACACCTCCTCCAACAATTCAATTTATCGTATTCCGTAAGGATAGACGCTTTCCCCCTATCGGCAAAATGTCCGGCCGAGCCCTGACCATTACGCCAAAATACAGGAGGACATTCGTTGCCCTGTAACATTGCACATCTGGCATGTTCTCTATATGTTCCCAATCCGAAGCCCCAGGAGGAATAACCAAATAGCGAAAGTCGCATTGATACTCACGGATGATTTCGCAGATTGGGAATATGCAATGATCGGCGGAATCGGCGGCTCCTTTTACGGGCTCGACGTCGCGTATTTTTCTCCAACACCCGGGCAATTGAGTTCGATGGGTGGAATGACTGTTATTGTTTCCAAAGGGCTGGAAGAACTGGCCGCGTGGCAACCTGATGTGGTGGCAGTTATTGGCGGAACGGTGTGGGATTCTGAAGCTGCGCCGGACATTTCAGATCAGCTCTTGGCTCAATATGATAAAGGCGTTCCAATCGGTGGAATTTGCGGTGGAACCCTGGCACTGGCGCGATCGGGATTGCTGAATGCAGAACCGCACACATCGAATGAAGGGGATTTTTTGATTGAGAATGCCGTCGGGTATGATGGAGCATCGGCCTACGTTCAAAGCAAAGCGACCGTTTCCTCAGGCCGTGTTGTTACTGCTCCTGGAACAGCGCCCGTCACCTTTGCCGCCGCCATCTTTGAAGCTGCTGGCGTATCGCAAGAAACCGTGTCTCAGTTCAAGGATATGATCACTGCGGAGCATAATTGATTGCAGACAGCCACGAAATAGCCCCAAATTGAATAATTGGAGTGCGCAGAATTAGGTCAGCGCATTCTCATCATAATTTGACTTACGCCGCTCTGGCCCTGAAGCAGGGCACATTCAAAACTGGGTTCTGTCTACACTCGTTTAGTAGAGTGGTAGCCAGTCCTTCCGCAACTCGGCTGGCTTCGTGGAGCTGGCACCGAAACACACTCATCTGTGTTGAACCGGGCTGGACGCTGTTTGCGTAATTTGGCAAAGTTAGGCGAACCTGAGCCGGAAGGTCAACCGATGCTGCCATCTGAACGACATGCAATAATCCTCGAAGAAGTTTCGCGTCAACCTGCGGTTTCAATCCGAGCATTGACTGAACGGCTCGGCGTATCGCGGGAAACTGTACGCAAGGATATCGAGCAACTGGCGCAGGAAAACAAGCTCAATCAGGTACGCGGAGGAGCGACCAGTGTGCGTACGCACGAACCCCCCATGGTTGACCGCACTCAAACCAATCGAGAAGGCAAAGAGCGTATTGGCAGTTACGTGGCCAGCATAGTCCCGGATGGAGCGAGTGTGATCATTGACAGCGGCTCGACAACACTCGCAGCAGCGCAAGCTTTGGCGACCAATCACCAGTATTTAACAATTTATACCAATGATTTAACTATAGCTTCAGTTTTGTCCCCTGCGGCGTCGGAGGTCACTCTGTTGGGCGGGCGCTTGGATTTTTCAGAGAATGCGACAATGGGGCCGGATACGCTCGATCACCTTTCCCAATACAACGCAGAATATGCGCTGATCGGAGTTGGCGGAATCAGTGCGCGGACCTTGTTCACCGATTTTTCGTTGGAAGGTGCCAGCCTTCGACACATGATGATTGAACGGTCACAACGCCCGCTCCTCTTGGCGGACAGTAGCAAATTCGACGTAATCGGGAAGGTTGCGATGAAGCCACTACCATTGGATGTGAGCCTTGTAGTGGACAGTGAGCTTCCTAAAGATATTTTCGAGGCATTAAGCAGCGAACCCGTCGAAATTGTGCGGGTGTAACGCAAACTAAAGAAAGAAATTGCCAATCTTTGCCAAGTCTGAATAAGGTGGATGCAAACCCGAATCCTTCTGTACGGAGCAAGGCAATGGCCGACACACAACTTCCGCAAAGCGCGCAGTATGTCATCGTGGGGGGTGGCATTGTTGGCTGCTCGGTCGCGTATCACCTCACAAAGATGGGGCATCGAGACGTGGTGCTGTTGGAACAGGGGCAGCTGAGCTGTGGCACCACCTGGCACGCAGCTGGTCTGGTCGGTCAACTGCGCAGTCAGCCTGCAATGACCAACCTGATCCGCTATTCGACTGAGTTGTATTCACAGCTTGAGGCAGAGACCGGTCTGGCCACCGGTTGGATGGAATGCGGCTCGGTCACCGTTGCACGGACCGAGGATCGCATGACCATGCTGCTGCGCACTGCTGCGGCAGCGCGGGCGCAGGGGGTAGAGGTTCAGGTCATCACCCCGCAGGAAGCGCAGGGCAACTGGCCGGTGATGCAGGTGGATGACATCAAAGGTGGGCTATGGATGCCCGGCGACGGCAAGGCCAACCCGACCGACCTGACCCAGTCGTTGGCCAAAGGCGCGCGTATGGGCGGTGCGAAAGTGATCGAAGGGATCAAGGTCACTGACATTCTGACTAAAGACGGCACCGTTACCGGCGTGGTCACCGATCAGGGCACAATCAATGCCGAGATCGTGGTAAACTGCGGTGGTCAATGGGCGCGACAGCTAGGCAAGATGTGTGGTGTCGACGTGCCGCTGCACTCTGCGGAACATTACTATGTCGTGACCGAGCGGATTGAGGGAGTGAACCCCGACCTGCCCGTACTCCGCGACCCTGACGGCTATATCTATTTCAAAGAGGAAACCGGCGGACTTGTGACGGGGGGTTTTGAGCCTGATGCCAAGCCCTGGGGTATGGACGGCATCCCCGACAATTTCTTCTTCCAGCTTCTGGAAGACGATTGGGATCAATTCGAAATCCTCATGGAAAACGCTCTTATTCGCGTGCCCAAGATGGCCGACACCGGGGTGCGTCAGTTTTATAACGGCCCAGAGAGCTTCACCCCCGACAACAACTATCTGCTGGGAGAAGCGCCCGAGCTGAAGAATTTCTTTGTCGGCGCCGGCTTCAACAGCATGGGCATCGCCAGCGCGGGCGGGGCCGGGCGGGCGCTGGCTGAATGGATCGTCGAAGGGGCTCCGACCTCGGACCTGTTTGCGGTCGATATCCGGCGGTTTGCGAATTTCAACAACAACCCCACATGGCTGCATGATCGGGTCAAGGAAACGCTCGGTCTGCACTATGCCATGCCCTGGCCCAACCGCGAGCTGGATACGGCGCGCCCGTTCCGCCGCTCGGCGCTGTATGACCGGCTGGCCGCGAAGAACGCGGTGTTTGGGTCGAAAATGGGGTGGGAGCGGGTGAACTATTTTGCCCCCGAAGGCGAAAAGCCCGAAATCCAGTACAGCTTTGGCCGCCAGAACTGGCACGATGCGGTGGCCGCCGAACACAAGAACACGCGCGAGGGCGTGTCGGTTTTCGACCAAAGTTCGTTTGCCAAGCTCCTGGTACAGGGCCGCGATGCCTGTGCCCAGCTGAACCGAATTTGTGCCGCGAATGTGGACGTTCTAGTGGGGCAGACGGTCTATACCGGGTTGCTAAACGAACGTGGTGGCTATGAATCTGACCTGACCGTAATGCGTCTGAAAGAGCGGGAGTTTATGCTGATAACTGGCTCGGCGCAGGCGGTGCATGACGCGGATTGGATTCGCAAGAATTTCGATGCGGATGCTCATGTGTTCCTGACCGATGTCACTGCTGCATGGTCGGTTTTGGCGGTAATGGGGCCGCACTCGCGGTCAGTGTTGAACAAGCTGACCAAGGCTGATCTGTCCAACGCGGCCTTCCCTTTTGCCGCCGTGCAGGAAATCGATCTGGGCTATGCCACTGTTCTGGCCAACCGCATGACCTATGTTGGTGAGCTGGGCTGGGAATTGGTGGTGCCAGTCGAATTCACCGTTGGTGTGTACGAGGACCTGATGCGTGCCGGGGCGGAGTTCGGCATCCGTGATGCGGGCTATTACGCGCTGGAAGGGCTGCGCCTTGAAAAGGGCTTCCGCGCCTGGAGCCGCGAGTTGACGCCGGATATCACACCGCTGCAAGCTGGTTTGAACTTTGCAGTCGACTACGACAAACCCGGCGGATTTATCGGCAAGGCGGCGCTGCTGGCGGCGAAAGAGGACCCCGATCACCTGAAAACCCGCATCGTGCAACTGGTTCTGGATGATGGCGCGCCGCAGCTGTGGGGGGGCGAGGCCGTGTTGTACGACGGGGTAGAAATCGGTGAAGTACGTTCGGCTGCCTATGGTCACACACTGGGTGCTGCAGTCGCCCTGTGCCAGCTGGACGCCCCGCAGCGGGTAACGGCTGATTATGTCCGAGGCGGGACGTTCGAAATCGACCTTGCCGGAACCCGGCTTTCAGCGACTGCACATCTGCGATCCCCTTACGATGCTAAAAGCGAACGGCCAAAAGCTGACGGCTAGAAGTTAATGACCCTGGTTGGAATGGATCCTGATGAAACACAGTTCAGTCATCGAACCCGATACTGCACATGTCACGGATATCGGCTTTTTGTGCTGGGATGGGTTGCCATTGGATCAACTTTCAGTGGGTCTGGCGTATCTGAAGGCCGCGAGCCAGCTTGCCTCTGACATGCAGTTCAGAGTCTCAGTTCTGTCCCTGGAGGGCGCGGAAGTACAGAGTGCCTGTGGAGTAAATCTGAATACCCGTCGCATCGGTAGCCACACAGCGCGTTTCAGCTATTTGTTTCTGGTCGGCGGACCGGTCCTTCCGCCCGACCAGCAGGACTATCTTGGCCGTGTGGCACGCGCGCACCTCACGGCAGGTAAAATTCTTGGTGCGGTTGAGGCAGCACTGATCCCGCTTGCGCGCACCGGACTTCTCAACGGCTCAGAGGTCGCTGCCTCGGCCCCTGTATTGAGCGCGTTGCAGGAACAGTACCCAGGTGTTTTCCCAGTAGCCGACAACAAACACGCTTTGGGGGCTATATGGTCAGCTGGGACAAGATTCTCTCTGCTCAACTTATTATCCGAGGTTATCGGTCACACGTCTGCATCACAGGAACGACCCAGGCTGAACCGGAAATTTCGGTCATATAGGCCTCAGTTCGGCGCGTGTACCACTTGCGCGAAAGAGACCGTCCGGGAAGACAATGCGTTGACTGGTAACAGCGTTGTTGACTATGCCATAGAACTGTTTCGGAATAATCTGGAGGAACCGCTGCAGATAAAAAGCATAGCTGAGGATACTGGGATTTCTTTACGCCAGCTTGAAAGGAAATTCTTGGCAACAACAGGACTTACCCCAAAGGCCTACTATCTTGAAGAGCGTTTGGAAAAGGCCCAAGCGCTTGTCAGGTTTACCAATCTGGTTCTGGCAGAGGTAGCATTGGCCTCCGGATTTGGATCCTACGCAACGCTGGCGGCAAAGTACAAACAAAGGTTCGGGCGAACTCCAGCCTGCGACCGCGCCGGGATGAGTGCCCCGTGGATCAAGAATTGATGCCCCGTTGGCGTTCGACTCAAATCGCCGGGCGCCTATGACAATTCACGCGCTCCTCATCGTTTTGAGCGCCGCTATTTTGCATGCGCTCTGGAATGCTGTCGTCAAAGGTGCGCCGGACAAAGCCGTCGTTCTGGGACTGATATCGCTTGGCCATGCAATACCGGCGCTGTTTGCGTTACCGTTCATCGGTTTGCCAGTTTGGGCCGCGCTCCCGTTCGTAATCGGTTCAACCCTGATCCATTGGGGGTATTACTGGTTTCTGAACACCGCGTACAAACATGGCGACCTGTCAATGGTTTACCCAATCTCGCGTGGGATGACGCCGATTTTGGTAACGATGGGCGCGATCCTTTTTGCGGGTGAGGTTCTGCCACCTGCTGCATGGATCGGCATTATCTGCATCTCGGCAGGTATCGGATGCCTGTCTTTGGCCGGGTTGGGCAGGAACACAAATTGGATTGCCATTGCGGCTGCCTTTGGCACGGGCCTGATGATTGCGTCCTATTCACTTGTAGATGGTATCGGCATCCGGCTTTCCGGGAACACGTTGGGGTATATCGCGGCCTTGTTCGTTGCCGAGATTTTTGTGGCTGGTTTCATCTTCACAACCCGGTGGCAGCGGGTGGTGGCACTGCCCAGACGCTATGTCTGGGCGGGTCTTGCGGGAGGCGTTATCTCGGGCCTGGCTTACGGGCTGGTGCTTTATGCCAAGACAATCGCGCCTTTGGGCGTGGTATCCGCGTTGCGGGAGAGTTCAGTTATCTTTGCGTCGATTATTGGCGTCATGTGGTTTGGCGAAGGACCGAAATCCAACAGGCTGTTGGCTGCGACCATTGTGGCTGTGGGGATTGTGGTTTTGGCAATCGCACGATGACGGGATCGGAGGACAGTGTGGAGACAACTCAGACGGAATTCCGCCCGAATATTCTGCTGATTGTCATTGACCAGTTCCGCTACGATCTTCTGAGTCAGGACGGTCTTGGGCGGGTAGCGCAACTGCCCAATCTGCGGCAATTACTGGAAAATGCAGTCAGCTTTGCCAACCACTTTACCGTGACAGTACCTTGCGGGCCCAGCCGGGCATCCCTGTTCACCGGGCAATATGCTTTCAATCACCGAGCAGTCCGAAACGGCACGCCGCTGCGGTACGACATCCCGAATCTGGCGCGTGCGATGCGGCAGGCTGGGTACGTTCCGCGTATGTTTGGCTATACCGATACAACCCACGACCCCCGGGTTCTTCCCCCCGACGACCTAAGGCTTCAAAGCTACGAGGAACTTCTCCCCGGGTTTGAGGAAGAACTGCGAATGCGGATGGAATCGGATGTCAGCGCTTGGCATTCGCATCTGTCACAACGGGGCATTGATCTGCCCCCCTACCCCGACACATACCGACCCAATGGCCCGGAGATCGTTGATCCTGCGCTGTATCCGGCAGAGCTGAGCGATACGGCGTTTTTGTCGGATCAGTTCCTGTCAAAAATGCAGAATATCGAACAGGGATGGTTTGCGACGCTGACCTATATCCGACCACACTCTCCGCTTGTGGCACCTGCGCCATACAATACGCTCTATGATCCGCAGGACATGCCCGCGCCAACTTGTACCCATGATCCAAATGGAGATCGGAACTGGCACCCGTTCCTGGCCCCGGCACAGGACAAGCAACCGATCTCAAGCATGGTTGTCGGCTTTCCTGACCTGGAGAATGATCCGGAAGCCATTGCCCAACTGCGTGCAGTTTATCTGGCGCTGGCAACGGAGGTCGATCATCATATCGGGCGCTTGGTTGATTGGCTCAAGACGTCCAGTCAGTGGGACAATACCGTCCTGATCGTCACCGCAGATCACGGTGAGATGCTGGGTGACTTTGGGCTTTGGGGGAAAGGCACTTTCCACGATGCCGCCTACCATGTGCCGTTGATTGTGCGCGATCCGGCTCGTCCTGACATGCACGGGCGGGTTCACTTTGGTTTCACGGAATCCATCGATATACCAACCACTATTCTTAAACGTGTAGGCTCGGAAACCCCCTCTTCGATGAACGGGCGCAATTTAGTTGGTATTTTGGATGATACAGAAACGGAAGGCGCAGATTACAGCTTTTCCGAATTCGATTTTGGCAATCCGATAGACCCGACTCCATGGATGATTAAGCAAGGTCTGACCTCGCGGCAGGCAAATCTGGGCATTCTGCGAACAAAAAAACACCGTCTGGTCGAATTTGGCGCGGGGCTGCCACAGGTACTCTTTGACATGGACGCATGTGGGGAAGTCGTTTCTGTCGCAGAGCGTCCCGAAAATACACAAACGCTGCTTCACCTGACCCGCAAGATGCTGGATCATCGCATGAATAATGCCGATCCCACCTTTGCGCAAACGCTTGTGCGTGCCGGCGGCGTTAAAACCGGTTCGCACTAATTTGATGCAAAGCACCCGATTTCAACCAGTTAGAACCTGCAGGGGTTAAACCAAAATCTTTTGCAACCGTCCTGCGGCCAGTGACAACTCCATCCATAGGGTAGGCTTATAACATTGAAGGTATAATCGATTTTTCTTGAAATTTTAATCTGTCAAACTGTCGTTACTAATCTGAGTGAGAACGCCGCACAAGAATGGCGAACCTGACAAAAATCACCAACAGAGGATAACAATGAGACATACAACATCACTTCTTGCCGCTCTTGCCGTTGGCACACTGACTGCAACTGCAGCGGTATCGGAAACTGAACTGACTGTTTACACAGCCGTTGAGGCGGAAGACCTGGCCCGGTACGCAGAGACGTTCAACCAAAGCAATCCTGATATCAAGATCAACTGGGTGCGTGACTCAACCGGGATCATCACCGCCAAGCTGCTGGCGGAGCGTGACAACCCTCAGGCAGACGTTGTCTGGGGGTTGGCGGCGACATCGCTGCTGCTGTTGAAATCGGAAGGCATGCTGGAACCCTACGCGCCAGTTGGCGTCGAAGAACTTGATGTGAAGTTTGTTGACGGTGACAATCCTCCGGCCTGGGTTGGCATGGATGCCTGGGTTGCGTCCGTGTGCTACAATACGGTTGAGGCGGAAAAGGCTGGGCTGACACCGCCAACCTCCTGGAAGGACCTCACCGATCCAATGTATAAGGATCAGGTGATCATGCCGAACCCGAACTCATCGGGCACCGGCTTCCTTGATGTTTCAAGCTGGCTGCAGATGTTTGGTGAAGACGGCGGCTGGGAATACATGGATGCGCTGCACGAAAACATCGCGCGATATACCCATTCAGGCTCGAAGCCTTGCAAACTGGCGGCTGCGGGCGAAATCCCGATCGGTATCTCGTTTGCCTTCCGCGGTGCCAAGTCCAAGGCGGACGGTGCCCCACTTGAAATCATTGTTCCGTCCGAAGGCGTCGGCTGGGACATGGAAGCAACCGCAATTGTTGCCGGTACAGGAAATCTTGAAGCCGCTCAGAAACTGGTTGATTTCACGGTCACCAAGGAAGCCAATGAGATGTACAACAGCGGTTATGCGGTTGTGGCCTATCCCGGCGTCGCAAAGCCGGTCGAGCACTTCCCAGAGGGCCTTTTGGATGCCATGATTGACAATGATTTTGAGTTTGCCGCCAACAATCGCGCGGCAATCCTGAAGGAATGGCAGTCTCGCTATGACGGAAAGTCGGAAGCGAAGTAATCCCATTCGCAGGAGGGGCGATCATGCCTCTCCTGCGCACCACACTCTTGTTCCCTACAATACAACCTACTCACCCGGTTCAGACCGGCCAGGTACGGCCGTGCCCGAGGTGCAGATATGAGGACTTCTCCCGTGCTTCAGAAAACGCCACCCGGTGAACTGTATCTCAGTATCCAAAACCTGTGGAAAGCCTTCGGCAGCTTTCTTGCACTCAAGGATATTTCACTGGAAATCAACGAAGGCGAGTTTGTCTGCTTTCTGGGCCCGTCAGGCTGTGGAAAAACAACTCTGCTGCGTGCCATTGCAGGTTTGGACCTGCAAACCAAGGGCACGGTCATGCAGGACGGTATGGACGTGTCCAACCTACCCCCGTCCGAGCGTGATTTCGGGATCGTGTTCCAGTCCTATGCGCTGTTTCCCAACCTCACGATTGAGAAGAACATCGCCTTTGGTCTGGAAAACTCGGGCCGCACCAAGTCAGAAATTGCGGTCCGTGTGAACGAGTTGCTGCATCTGGTCGGCCTTCCCGATCAGGGTAAGAAATATCCTGCGCAATTGTCGGGTGGGCAACAGCAAAGGATTGCACTGGCGCGCGCGATCGCATCCAAGCCCGGCCTGTTGCTACTGGACGAGCCCCTGTCGGCGCTGGATGCCAAAGTTCGTGTCCATTTGCGGCATGAAATCAAGGAATTGCAGCGCAAGCTAGGCGTGACGACAGTGATGGTGACTCATGATCAGGAAGAGGCGCTGGCCATGGCTGATCGTATCGTGGTTATGAATCATGGGGTTATTGAGCAGGTGGGTTCACCCACAGAAATCTACCGGGAACCGGCCAACCTGTTTGTGGCCGACTTTATCGGTGAAATGAACCAGATTCAGTCTCAGGTTACAAAGGGCGGGCGGTTGAGCGTGGGCGAAAAAACTTTTGCCTGCCTGGGCCATCAGTTCAACGACGGAACGCCGGTTGTTGCAGCAATCAGGCCAGAAGATGTAATTCCCCATGAAGCTGGTTATCTGGACACCGGTGGAAACCGCAACTGCATCGAAGTCACGCTTGTTGAGATGGAGTTTCTGGGCTCGTTCTGGCGCTGCCGTCTAAGCAACGAGCGGTTCGGGTCATCAGAACTGATTGCTGATTTCTCGATCAATGCTGTGCGCCGTCTTGAACTTGAAGAGGGACGCACCATGGTGATTGAGCTTCCTGAAAACCGTCTGATGGCGTTTGATGTTCCGGAGACCGAGGCATGAGCACGATTTCCTCAAATACTGGCACTCTGCCCCCCGGACCGGATATCAAGCCCAAGCTCAGCCGGGACGATTTACTAATGCGTGGCAGCATGATGGTCATTGTGCTCTACCTGATCGTGACTCTGGCGCTGCCGCTTTACACAATGCTCTCCAAGTCGTTTTCCACTTATCGTGTGGAACTGTCGCAATACGAGTTTCAGGTCAGCGACGAGGTGGGCAATTTCGACGGCACGGTTCTGACAGGCGATGCGCTGAACCAACAGACCGAGGTATTCACCGATACCGATCTTGTTACCGGTTCGGACGGGCGCTTGCCTGTGACAGGTTTGTTCCCGGATTTCAGCTTCCGCAGCCCGGTCATGTATCAGATCCGTAACACAAGCGACACCGGTCGCTTTCTGGTCGGATCAACTCTGCAGGACGGTACTGACTGGATCGAGCTTGATTCCAATACCTTCCGCCGGGTTCAGTTGCGGCCCGTTCAATCACGGGGCCTGGACAACTTTGTAAACTACTTCTCGACGCCTGCGCTGTTCAATTCGATCAAGAACTCGCTTTGGATATCCGTTGTAAGTACAATCGTTACAGTAACGCTGGCCTTTTGGTTTGCCTATGCGCTCAATCGCAGCTGTATGCGGTTCAAAGGTGTATTTCGCCTGATCGCGATGGCACCGATCCTTGTCCCTTCGCTCTTGCCGGGTATCGCTTTGGTATACCTGTTCGGCAATCAGGGCATGATCAAGGAACTGTTGTTCGGTGCAAGTATCTATGGCCCGATCGGCATTGTGATTGGATCAGTGTTTTTCACCTTCCCGCACGCCTTCCTGATTATTTCAACGGCGCTCGCAATCTCGGATGCGCGGCTGTACGAGGCTGCGGCAAGTCTGCGGTCAACCCCATGGCGCACGTTCTGGACGGTCACGGTCCCGGGTGCGCGCTATGGCCTGATTTCAGCCGCCTTTGTGGTGTTCAACCTGGTGATTACCGATTTTGGATTGCCCAAAGTCATCGGTGGACAATTCAACGTGCTTGCGGTGGATATCTACAAACAGGTGATCGGCCAGCAGAACTTTGAGATGGGCGCGGTTGTGTCAGTGGTTCTGGTGATCCCGGCAATCCTGGCCTTTGCCATTGACCGTATGGTTCAGTCCAAACAGGTTGCGCTGCTGTCCGCACGATCGGTGCCGTACCAGGCAGCCCCAAACCCAAAAGCGGACCGGCTGTTCCTGATTTATTGCAGCCTGATCGGCCTGTTCATCGTCGGCCTTTTAGCGGTTTGCCAATTTGCGGCGCTGATCAAGTTCTGGCCATATGACCTGAGTCTGAGCCTGCGGAACTATCAGTTCGACAAGATGGATGGCGGTGGATGGGGATCGTATTTCAATTCGATCCGGTTGGCCTTGCTGACCGCAGTGATTGGCACCACCGTTGTGTTCTTCGGAGCCTATCTGGTTGAAAAATCGCAAGGGTTCCGCACCGGAAGGTCGATCTTTCAGATGTTCGCGATGTTGCCGATGGCAATTCCTGGTATGGTGCTGGGGCTGTCCTACATCTTCTTCTTCAACAACCCTTCAAACCCTTTGAACGGCATCTACGGCACCATGGCAATACTGGTGATCTGTACAGTAACGCATTTTTATACTGTATCGCACCTGACGGCGGTGACCGCGCTGAAACAAATGGACCGCGAGTTCGAGTCAGTTTCGGCCTCGCTCAAACAGCCGACGATGAAGCTGTTTGCGCGTGTTACGGTTCCAGTTTGCCTGCCAGCAGTTTTGGACATATCCATTTATCTGTTCGTCAATGCAATGACAACTGTGTCAGCGGTCGTGTTCCTCTACTCGCCTAAAACGACGCTCGCGTCTATCGCAGTGCTGAACATGGATGATGCCGGGGATATTGCACCAGCTGCGGCGATGGGCATGATGATCTTTTACACCAATGCTGCGGCCCGGATCATTCACCTGATTGCGTCTAAAGGGATATTAAAACGCACTCAGGCTTGGCGCAGTCGCTGACGGCCACTCCTGCTGATACCAAGCCCCGCCAATCAATCGTTGGCGGGGTTTTCTTCCAAGGTACGTTGCGCAAACTCTGTGAAGGCGCGGATGATCTTCACTTCGCGCCTTTGCGACAGCGATATGATGCTCTCGCCCATTTGCAGGTTTATGCCTTTCAATTTGATCTGCCGGAGACGGTCATCATGACCATACTCAGCCTGCGAGACAAAACCGATACCGGCGCCGGAGGCCACCAGTTCCCGTATCGCCTCGCGACCTTCCGCTACAATCGCCGGTTTCAGCGTGATCCCCTGTTTTTTGGCTTCGTCTTCCAGTTTCTGGCGCGTTTTCGACCCTGTTTCGCGAAAGATAAGCGGCAGATTGGACAACTCTTCTAGCGAAAGCGTCGGTTTCGACGCCAAAAGAACACCCTGTGCGGCAAAGGCCACGATCTCGGTGGAACCAAGACTTAAGACATCCATATCCTTGCCTGGCGACAGGCTGCCCACTACGCCAATTTCGGCGTTATATGCCCTGAGCTCTTCCAGAATCTCCTCGCTGTTCCCCGAGCGCACGGTGATCGTGACATTCGGGTTCTTCTTCTGAAAAGGGCCCAGAAAGGCCGTCATGTGGTGCGCGGAGTCGGCGATGATGCGCAACTCTCCATCGACCACAGCCTTGGTCTCAGAGAGATAATCCTCGATCTGACTTTCGATCTCGAAATATTGCTTGGTATATCGATAAAGCTGCTCACCGTCGGCGGTCAAGGTCACGCGTTTGCGCTCGCGCTGGAACAACAATAGATCGTGATCCTGTTCCAGTTTTCGCACCTGCTCGGAAATTGCCGGCTGGGTCAGAAAAAGAGCCTCTGCAGCGCGTGAAAACCCCCCATGTTTGGCAACAAAATGAAAGGCTTTGAGCTGGCTGTGTCGCACGATGGTCCTCCAAAATCAGTGCATAGGCTGCGCTTATAACTAGATTGATAATTGCAATTTCACATATAGCAACATTTGCTGCAATTGTGTTCTTGAAAATACCTTTCTGGAGCCTGGTTATGACGCCCCCCAAACCAAAGATTGAGCAACCGCGCCTTGGTGAACCCTATCTTCTGACGCCTGGTCCCCTGACGACATCCTATGCGGTGAAAGAAGCCATGCTAAAGGATTGGGGCAGTTGGGATGACGACTTTCGCGCCATGACGCGCGAAGTGCGGACCAGCCTGCTGGCGCTACTGGGCGAAGGTGCCGATGATTTTGACTGTGTCCCCATGCAGGGCAGCGGCTCATTCTCGGTCGAAGCGATGCTTGCATCATTCATTCCGCGCGATGGCAAAGCGCTGGTCTTGGCCAATGGTGCCTACGGGCAACGCTCCGCAAAGACCCTGGAATATCTGAACCGCGCGCATGTGGTTCTGGACAAAGGCGATTACCTGCCGCCCCGCGGCGACGAAGTGGCCCGTATTCTTTCCGAGGACCCCGATATCACGCACGTGGTTGCCATTCACTGCGAAACCAGTTCAGGCATCCTGAACCCCGTGGAAGAGATTTCCGAGGTCACCTATGCCGCCGGGCGCAAGCTTCTGGTTGACTCGATGTCGGCCTTCGGCGCCGTTGAACTGAGACCAAGCGAGATCAGGTATGAGGCGATGGTGTCCTCGGCCAACAAGTGTATCGAAGGCGTGCCCGGTTTTGGTTTTATAGTCGCCCGAAAATCCGAGCTTGAGGCCGCTGAGGGCAACAGCCATTCTTTGTCGCTGGATGTGCACGCGCAATGGGCGCATATGAACAAGACCGGCCAATGGCGGTTCACTCCGCCGACCCATGTGGTTGCGGCGTTCGTCGAAGCACTTAGGGCGCACACCGCCGAAGGGGGCGTTCCGGGCCGTGGCGGGCGGTATACCCGCAACCGAGATGTCATGGTTGCTGGCATGCGCGAGCTGGGCTTTGAGACATTGCTGGACAATCGCTGGCTCAGCCCCATTATCGTCACCTTTTTCTGCCCTGCGGACGAGAACTTTGTATTCGACCAGTTTTATACCCTGATGAAGTCCAAGGGTTTCATCATCTACCCCGGCAAGCTGACGGTGGTCGACAGTTTTCGCGTCGGATGTATCGGCCAAATGGACGAACACGTCATGCGCAAGGTTGTGACCGCCGCAAAGGAATCATTGGAGGAGATGGGTGTCACAAGCGCTGCACCCCCCCTCCGGGCATTGGAAGAACGCGCCAAACTGGCAGCTTAACTATTAAGGAACAAAATAAAATGACCATCCAAACTCCCGTTGAAGCAAACGAACGCGTCTATCCGACGCCGAAAGTGCCCGCAATCGCCATCTGCCTTGATGGGTGCGAGCCGGAATACCTGGAAGTCGCAATAGCCAAGGGTCTGATGCCCAACCTTAAGCGGATGCGCGAGACCGGTACCGACCGGTTGGCTCATTCCGTGATCCCTTCGTTCACCAACCCCAACAACCTGTCGATCGCCACCGGCCGACCGCCTATCGTGCATGGGATCTGCGGCAACTATTTGATCGACCCTGACAGCGGTGAAGAAGTCATGATGAACGACGTGCGTTTCTTGCGCGCGCCGACCATTTTCTCGCAATTCTACGATGCTGGTTTCCGCGTCGCCATGGTTACCGCCAAGGACAAGTTGCGTGCGCTTCTTGGTGCAGGGCTAAAATTCGACGAAGGTCGAGCCGTCGCCTTTTCTTCGGAACGCTCGGGCGAGACGACGTTGGCCGAGCACGGTATCGAGAATGCAAGCAAATGGCTGGGCATGGACGTCCCGGAGGTCTATTCGGCCGAACTGTCCGAGTTTGTATTCGCCGCTGGCGTCAAGCTGCTGAAAGAGTTCAAGCCCGACGTGATGTATCTGTCCACCACTGACTACATTCAGCACAAGTTTGCGCCTGAACAGCAAGGTGCGCTTGATTTCTACGCCATGTTCGACCGCTATTTGGGCGAGTTGGACGAACTGGGTGCCGCCATCGTTGTGACCGCCGATCATGGTATGAAGCCAAAGCACCTGGCTGATGGTTCCCCCGCCGTTATCTACGCCCAGGATCTGATGGACGAATGGCTTGGTAAGGACGCGGCGCGCGTCATCCTGCCGATTACCGACCCGTACGTGGTGCATCACGGTGCGTTGGGCTCGTTCGCAACGGCCTATCTGCCCGAAGGCGCAGATCAGAACGACATCATTGCCAAACTCAGGGCAATCGAAGGTATAACCCATGTGCTGACCAAGGCTGAAGCCATTGAGCAATTCGAACTGCCGGGCGACCGGATTGGCGACATCGTGATGGTTTCTGGTGAGAACATCTGCATTGGCACATCCGAGCACCGCCATGATCTGGCGGCGCTGAAAGAACCGCTTCGCAGCCATGGCGGTTTGACCGAACAAGAGGTTCCGTTCATCGTGAACCGTGTCATCGACCTGCCGAACCAACCGGTTTTACGCAACTTCGACGCCTTTTTCTACGCAACCACAGCAGCGGCACAGTAAGTCATGAAAGATCAAACCATGTCGAACATCGAAATACGAAACGAAGGGATGCGGATCGGTGGCGAGATCGTCTTTACCGACGAAACCGTTCCGGTGCTTTATCCCTATACCAACGAGGTGGTGGGTCATGTTCCGGCTGGAACCGCTGAACATGCACGCAAAGCCTTCGAGATTGCGGCGAATTACAAGCCGAAACTTACCCGGTATGAACGCAGCCAGATCCTGCAGCGCGCGGGAGAACTGATTGGAGAAAAACGTGAGTATCTGGCCAAATGGTTAACGCTGGAACTTGGCATCTGCCATCAGCACGCAATCTATGAAACCAAACGTGCGCAGGACGTCTATCAGTTCGCCGCCGCCGAAGCGCTGAAAGACGATGGCGAGATATTTTCGTGCGATCTGACCCACAACGGCAAAGCCCGCAAGATTTTCACGACGCGAGAACCCGTAAACGCGATCAGTGCGATCACGCCGTTCAACCACCCGCTGAACATGGTCAGCCACAAAATTGCTCCATCTATTGCGACCAACAACTGCATGGTCTGCAAACCGACGGAACTGACCCCGCTGACAGCGCTGACCTTGGCTGACATCCTCTATGAAGCGGGGCTGCCGCCGGAGATGTTCCAGGTTGTCACGGGCTGGCCAGGTGACATCGGTGATGAAATGATCACCAATGAACACATCGATATCATTACCTTCACCGGCGGTGTACCGGTCGGCAAGATGATTGCCGAAAAGGGAGTTTACAAACGCCAGGCGCTGGAACTCGGCGGCAATGACCCCCTAATTATTCTCAATGATCTCAGCGACGCTGATCTGGACAAGGCGGCAACTATTGCGGTTGCGGGCGCGACCGGCAACTCGGGCCAACGCTGTACGGCGGTCAAGCGCATTTTGGTGCAGGAAAGCGTGGCGGACAAATTCGTGCCGCTGGTTCTGGAAAAAGCCAAGAAGATCAAGTTTGGCGATCCCCAGGACCCGGAAACCGAACTGGGTTGCGTGATCCACGACAAGGCGGCGGAAGTTTTTGAGAACCGCGTCTATCAGGCCGAGAAAGAGGGCGCAGTAATCCTTTACCACCCAGGTCGTCAGGGCGCGCTGCTTCCCCCCATCGTGGTCGACAAGGTACCTCATGACAGTGAATTGGTCATGGAGGAAACCTTTGGCCCGATCGTCCCCATTGTGCGTGTGCCCGACAATGATGAAGAGGTGATGGCGATTTCAAATTCGACCGAGTTTGGTCTGTCTTCGGGCGTCTGCACCAACGATCTGAACCGTGCGATATCCTATATCAACGGGTTGAATGTGGGCACCTGCAACATTTGGGAGCAACCGGGTTACCGGATCGAAATGTCGCCCTTTGGCGGCATCAAGGACAGCGGCAACGGCGTCAAAGAAGGCGTCATCGAAGCGATGAAGTTCTTTACCAACGTCAAAACCTATTCACTGCCCTGGCCCAGCTGACAATCCTGCCCTTCCCGTAGCGGGCGGGGCTTCAAAATTCCTCCCCTACTGGCGGACCTTTCGGGGTCCGCATCTTTTAAGAAGCGACCGCGAGGAACGGATATGCCACAGATTGTTCATACTGAAGGGGAATCGAATACTTCGGAAGCCCGCAAAACTTGGCTGAAGAAGTCTATCGGACCCAAATCGTCGCCCCTGTTAAAACGCGACGCGGATGTGTTTCTGCATCAATCATTGTCCAGCCCCTGCGTCAGCACGATTGCCAAGGCAGAAGGGATCTGGATTGAGGACCTCGATGGTCGCCGATATATGGATTTCCACGGCAATTCGGTGCATCACATCGGTTATGGCCATCCCCGGCTGGTGCAAGCGATCAAGGATCAGCTGGACGACTTGCCCTTTGCCCCGCGCCGCTTCACCAATGACCCGGCGGTGGAACTGGCCGAAAAATTGGTCGCCATCACCCCCGATGATCTGGGCAAGATACTATTCACCACCGGCGGCTCGGACGCCAATGAAGTAGCGCTCAAGATCGCCCGCGCCGCTACGGGCCGCTTCAAGACGCTCAGCTTCTGGGACGCCTTTCACGGTGCGGGCTTTGGCGCGGCGAGTGTTGGCGGCGAGGCCACGTTCCGCAGCCATATTGCCGGGCCGCTTTTGCCGGGAACCGAGCATGTGGCCCCCTTCCACCCCACCCGCTGCCCTTATGGGCACACAACGCTTGAGGCCAGCGCCGAAGCCTGCGCCAACATGATCGACTATGTTCTGGAGCGCGAAGGCGACATCTGCGCCGTGGTGGCCGAAGCGATGCGCGCCGTCCCCATCGTGCCGCCGCCGGGTTTCTGGAAACGGGTGCGCGAAATCTGCGACCGCCATGGTGCATTGCTGATCCTGGACGAGATTCCGACGGGGCTGGGCAAGACCGGACAGATGTTCTCGTTCCAACATGACGAGATCGTTCCCGATATTGTCACCATTGGCAAATCACTGGGCGGAGGTATCCTTCCTATCGCCGCCTGCATCGCCCGCAAGAATCTGGATGTTTGCGGCGATTTTGCCATCGGGCATTACACGCACGAAAAGAACCCCGTTACCGCCCGCGCAGCTTTGACTACACTGCAAATCATTGAGGATGAGGGATTGGTCGAACGGGCGTCAGAATTGGGGGAACACGCGATAAGCCGCCTGATGGATGCATTGCAAAACGTTCCCATCGTTGGCGACATCCGGGGCCGTGGTCTTATGCTCGGGATCGAGATCGTCGAGGACCGCGTTACAAAGACACCGGGAAACGCCCGCGCGGAACGGATCTATTATGCCTGTCTCGAAGCCGGGTTGAGCTACAAGATCAGCCAGGGAAGCGTTCTGACGCTATCGCCGCCGCTGACAATTTCGCAAGGCGATCTGGACCGCGCAATCGACATTGTGGTGGCAGCGATCGAGGACGAGGTCTGACCTGTCGGCCCGCATCCGCCGTACAAAATGGTGTAGCGTGGGGATGCCCCGTCCAAACCGGTCAAAACCCGCAGCAAATGACACAGCGCGAAAGTTCACCGCGTAATCAAATGATCCTCACGCCTGTATCGCTGTGGGCAATAAGCTAGAGCAACCTGCGGATTATTGCACAAGAACTGCGGTGAACCGAGCCTGTTTAGAAGTCGGAGCGAAGTATGGCCATTGTCACCTTTCTGATCAGTCTGGCCGGGGCAACGATGCTGCTGCTTTATGCGGTGCGCATGGTGCGAACCGGGATCGAGCGCAGCTACGGCGCGTCATTCCAGCGGGTGATGACGCAGCAGCGCAGTTACTTGCAGGCTTCGCTGGTGGGTCTGATGATGGCAGTTGTTCTGCAAAGCTCGGCCGCCGTAGCGCTGTTGACTTCCGGCTTTGCCGCCAGCGGATTGCTGAGGTTTCCAGCCGGGTTGGCAATAGTGCTGGGCGGCGACCTGGGCTCAGCCTTAATCATTCAGATCCTGTCATTCCAGCTGGACTGGCTGGTGCCGATGCTACTGGCGATCGGGGGCTATTTGTTCGTCAAGACCGAAGCCAAAAAAGCTCGGCAGCTTGGGCGCATCCTGATGGGCGTTGCCTTTATCCTGATCTCGCTCAGGTTCTTGCGCGAGGCGATGGACCCTATACGGGACAGTGCATTCTTGCCCGCTGTGGCCAATTATCTCGCGCGCGACTACATCACGGCATTCCTTATCGGAGGCGCTTTGGCTTTTGTCATGCATTCTTCAGTCGCAGCCATCCTCATGTGTGTGACGCTTGTGCAGATAGGTGCAATCCCTTTTGGCGCTGGTATGTCATTGGTCTTTGGCGCGAATTTTGGCTCGGCTTTCATTCCGGTCTGGTTGACCCGGGGGATGCCTGTCATGGCTCGACGAATACCCTATGCTAACCTGGCGCTGCGTGGCAGTTGGGCTTTGGTAACCTTGTTTGCCGCAAACCTCGCCCTGCGAACCGGGCTTTTGGGCGACCCGCAAGGGGGACAGATGCTGGTCAACGTGCATATCGCTTTTAACCTGTCGCTGCTGGTTCTGGCTCTTCCATTTTGTGGGCGCTTGGAAAACTTGTTCGAAAGCCTCTTGCAGGACAAGAAGAAAGAACAAAGTTCGCGCCCCGCGCAACCGGCCAGCGCATTGGACATGGAAAACGTGGCCAACCCGAGCCAGGCCCTGCCAAGCCTCAAGCGTGAGCTGCTTCGGATGAGTGACTTTCTAGAAACCATGTTCCGTCCTGCCCTGGAACTGTACCGCAGCGGAGACAAAGAACAGATCCGCTCGGTTCAGGCTATTGACGAAGATGTAAACAGATGCCTTTCAGGTATTCGAGCTTTTGTCGCTGCGATGCCTCCAGAGTTGTATGAAAAACAGGATGCAAAAACCGCGCGCGATCTTATGGAGTTTGCGATCCGGCTTGAAACTGCAGGGGATGTCGTGGCCAAGCGCCTGACAGTATTGGCGGGCGAAATGCGCGCCAAGGGATCAAGTTTCTCGCAGGAAGGCTGGTCGGAACTGGTCCAGATGCACGAGGGTATTCTGGCCAATATGAAACTGGCATCGAATGTGCTTATTTCCGACGATCTGGAAAGTGCACGGCTTCTTAGCCTTGAAAAAACCGAGATCAAACGCGTGGAGCGGGACAGCCGCAAGCGGCACCTGCGCCGACTGCAGCACGGCACAACGGAAAGTTTTGAGACCAGCGACATTCATCTGGAGACTTTGCGGGCATTCCGGGAATTCAACAGCCACATCGCTTCAATCGCCTACCCGGTCCTGTATCGGAATGGCCAGTTGCTTGAGACAAGATTGATCAATGAAATTGCCGACTAACCAGTTGTCGAATGGAGTCCTTTATTACGCACTTGGACAACGAAAAGTGTTACTATCAGTAAGGCGGTCTGACACAGGAGCCAGTCTCAATGAGAAAAGCCAAAACAGAAGATGAAATAAAGGAAGTAGGAACAAGTAAATACGTCCGTATTCATCAGTTTGTCTTAGGATTGTCCGGCTTTCTTAGAAGTCTTGGTAACAGACGGTCCCAGGAGGACGGCTTCGAACCAGCGAAGCCAGTTGATTGCTACTTTGAACTCCGATTCTTCGATATTCCCTCGACTCAATCAAAGCAAAGTGAGCCAACACCCAGAAATAAGGATGGAACTGAAAGCAGCAAGACTGACAAGGCCGAACCATTTTATTTACCATAATTTGGCTTACGGGTCGTAGCCTTGAAACAGCGGTGCGCGTGTACAAACCCGGTACAATATGAAAATTAAGAGTACAAACCACCATTGATTTTGCAGGACAATTTCAGACAAGATTCTGTTTAATTAGGGTACAGTGACAATAGTTAAATTACCCCGATGTCCGGGAACAGGGACGAAGTTCAAAAGGCAGCTTTGTTGCGCGTCTTGCTTGTTCATGCGGCCTTCAGCGAAAGTTGATCCATACCAGACCGGCCCTTGGTACAGATCGCGGCGAAGGTGCCAGGAGAGCCCAAACTTCCGCATGCTGCGGTGCGGATAAATGACCGCCTTGATTTGTTGAGGGAACTGCGCTGCTGCAGGCTCAATGTGATTGAAAGCCATACCAACATCTGCCTGCTTTTGGCGGGGAGCGTTGTATCCCTTTGCTGTCAGCCAGACTATTCGAAAGCGTTCGCTTACTCCGCCGCAATGGTCCAATTAAACGATTTGACGTGTTTAATCAGCGCCTGAACAGGGGACTGGTCTTCGCGACCAGCAGGGATTGTCAAATAAACCGATCTGAGTAGTTTCTGATCCTGCAAAATCACTGATTTCAGACCAGCTGAACTGGCAGAACTTTCCGGCATGATCGAGATACCGTGATCCTGCGCAAGCAATGACTTTATCCAATCTTCTCGCTCACTGCTGGCCACCACATTTAGGCTCACTTCGTTCTTGTCAATCATCGACAGGATCATATCGCGAAACTCGCATCTCAACCTGTCGATATAGGGAAATTCGGCTATCATCTTCAGGGGAATCGACTCGCGTTGAGCCAGACGGTTTTGTAAACCGCAGGACATAACCATGCGCTCCTGAAACAATTCATGAGTGCGCAACCGAGGAACGGGAGTGGAAAGAATGTGGGGATACCTGAAGGTTCTGATCTAATGTCTCGCTGTTTTTGCAGGAGGCATAGCGATGAAATTCAAGATCAGTTTAGAGACTGAGTTTGGTTGGGGCGAGAAGCGATCACACGAGATTTGCACCCTGGAACGCCGGTCGGTTGATGCGTCCGAGGAAGACCTTGGACTGTGTCTGGTCGAGGCGAAATCAATACTTAATGAGATCCAGCGCGCGCTGCTGCAGGATCAGGTTGAAGAGATCGGCGAAATCGCTCGTGTCTGCCGCTTTTGTGGCACCTATCTACCGGTTCATGACCGCCGCCGACGCCGCATTGACACGCTTTTCGGTCGGGTCATCGTCGAAGCGCCACGGGTTCGAATATGCATGTGCGGTCTTCCGGGATTTCCAACGTTGAAAGTAGCGCATTCTCCTCTGACGCACCTTTTGCCGGACAATGCTACGCCAGAGCTTCGACGACTACAGGCAGAACTGGGAGCGCGCCATAGTTTTCGGGAAGCTGCGAGGCTTCTGAATGAACTGACACCTTGTGCTAAACAGAACCACGTAACGATCCGAAACCGAGTCGCGACCATCGCTGATGACCTTTCCGGCAGCGAACTTCTTTTGGCCACAGAAGCCAATCAACGCACTGAGTCATCTGAGATTACGGTATTTCTGGATAGCGCATATGTCCGATCAAGACCGGAGTATCAACGCCGGAACTTTGAAGTCATTGTTGGTTCCATCGAGAGCAAAGGATGCGAAAAACGCCGATTTGGATTGAGCGTGATTGGTTCGAACAATGCGCGCGAATATCTGCGACGAAATCTGGAAGCGGCCGGATGGCGTGATGGCACCACCGTAACGGTTCTGTCTGATGGTGACCCCGCATTGCCCCGATTGGTGAGGGACGCGACAGGTGCGGATGTCAGTCACGTCCTGGACTGGTGGCATGTTTCGATCCGCATCAGACATGTGGAAACAACTTTTCAAACTCTGCTTTCTTTACTGGAAGGGGTCGAGGTTCCAGGACTTGAGCCATTGGCACAAAGCCTTCGATGGCGCATATGGCACGGGCAAGCGGAACGGGCACTTGATGCGATTGAAACCCTGCTCAGATTTGGTATGCGCGTGCGCCGCGAAACAATTGGCCGAACGAATGAAGCGGCCTTTTCAGCGGTTGCACGAGCAATGGAGCTGCGCACCTACCTGGAATACAATCGTGCTGCACTCGTCGATTATGGTCGTCGGCGTCGTAACGAGAAGGCAATCTCGACATCACGAGCAGAAGGACTGGTCAATGATGTCGCGAACGCCCGGATGGGCAAGAAGCGCCGGATGCGTTGGTCCCCGCAAGGCGCGCATCGGGTGGCAACGGTAAGGGCCGCAGTTTTGGATGGAAGGCTTGGCGAAGGTCTACTCCGAGCGGCTTGATCCCCACATTCTTTCCACTCCCCAGTGACAACGAGATTGCTCTTTTAAGCGTCTTGCATCACATGCGTCGCGACATCACCCCTTTGGCCCGCGAAGCGGTCGAGGACCTAACACTGGGGCAGTTGGACCCGGACGTCATCCGCACCGGCCTGACATTCGCCAATCGCTTTCCGGCAGGGAACAGGCCTTGTGCCAAACCAGCCCCGGCTACCAGATTGCGCGTGGTTTCCTGAGGATCGCGCCGGGGGATAACACGCCAGACACGGACTGTTCAGAACTTCTTGACCATGGGTTGTTTTTCCCATTCCCTACCACTATTGTCAGGTTTGGAATTTCAAAGCTCAAACCTCGGAATCAACCAAGTTCAATCGGCGCGGACATGCACGCAATCAGTTGCACAAAACAGCAATTCGCTTTCGTCCCCCCTTCTCCACAGTTGGGGGAGCACGCGCTGCACATCATCAATCACTTGCGCATGGTTGCGTTGCAGTGCCGATCGGCTGCCCGCGTAGACCTCGATCAGGCCTGCGCCCTACTTCTGGCAAATCCGGCGGATGCACAGATGCGGCATGCCGAGACGCTGATGCGAGGATTCCGTCAGGCCGTGTCTGGACGCCCGGTTTTCTTTCGCCCCGGCACCACCGAACTGTCTTTTGACGAAGCCTGGCTGGGTCGTTTGTTCGAGGCGGTAGAGCTCGGCGATGACGACAGTTTCCGCTTTCTGATTCAATCCCGCGTCCCACGTTGGAAACAGCGCAACTTGGCCTTCCTCATCCGGTCAATTT
Organism: Pseudomonadota bacterium; assembly: GCA_039818265.1. Taxonomy (GTDB): domain Bacteria; phylum Pseudomonadota; class Alphaproteobacteria; order Rhodobacterales; family Rhodobacteraceae; genus Ruegeria. The sequence continues at coordinate 28,740 of JBCBUG010000016.1, forward strand.
CCGAGCAATTTTCTCAGTTTTAGAATTATTCTAAAAAGTTCTTGGAATTTTCTCTCGCTCCTCTAAATAGAGGTCATGGCCCGGTTTTTTCGAAGGAAAGCTGGCAGCTAACCGCACAATGAGGGGGATTCCTATGACCCAGACTGCAATTGAACTAGCCACCGACTCCCGCGCCGCAATCGCAGACGCGCTCAACCAAAGCGTCGCCGAAACCGCCGTCACCACGATGCTGGCGCAGAACTTTCACTGGAACGTGACGGGCATGGGTTTTGGCCCGCTGCACGAGTTGTTCCAGAAGATCTACGAAGACCACTTTGTCGCCCAGGACGACCTGGCCGAGCGGGTCAAGGCCCTTGACGCCCATGCGGAAGGTACCCTGGCAGGCATGCTGAAGCGTTCGAAAGTAAACGAGCACGAAGGCACCGCGACCGACAAAGAAATGATCCAGATGATGCTGGACGCACAGGAAACGCTGGCGTCAACGCTGGCTGGCGCTGGTGAACTCGCCGCAAGCCACGGCGATACCCTCACCGAAGACCTGTGCATCAGTCGCGGTCAGGCCCACGAGAAGTTTGCGTGGTTCCTGCGCTCGCACCTGCGCTGAGTTATATCGCCAGGGGAATGTTGACCTTGGCCCTCTTCTTTTTCAGCTTTTTCAGATAGGCCGGTCTCCAAAAGGGGTGCCGGCCTATTTCTTCCTGTCGGCAAACCAGCGGCAGCCGGGTAGTGGTCCACCAAATACATCAGAGGAAACCTGATCCGTGTGGCTCAGCAACCGAGACAAAACCCGCCTCATTGACTCGCGGAACGGATCGAATACGACCAAGGCGCCCCAAAAAACAAAGCGCCTTGATGCCTAGAGTTCAAGATCGGGCTACTTCCAACCCACCTCATTGAGTGTTTTCTGTGCCGCAACGACATTGTCCGCGATTTCAGACAAGTCGATTGTATCGGGGCGGAATATACCCAATGTCGCCACGGATTCAGACAGGCCAACACCGGGCACAGCCGGATACTCGTCGTTTCCGGCCGAGAAATACTGCTGCGCCTGCTCAGAAGCTAGATACTCGAGGAACTTAATAGCGTTCTCCTTATTGGGAGCGTTCACGCCCACACCGCCGCCCGATATATTCATATGCGCGCCGATGTCGTTCTGGTTCGGGAACACCCAACCAATATTGGCCAGATCCTCGTCGGTCATCGACTTGTCACCTTTGCGCAATGCGCGAGCGAAGTAGTAGGTGTTCGACATGACGATATCGCATTCACCCGATACCAAACCACACAGCTGATCGGTGTCGCCGCCCTGCGGGTCGCGGGCAAAGTTGTTGACCACGCCACCGGCCCAATCCTTGACCGCGTCCTCGCCCAGATGCGAGATCAAGGCAGCAGTGATGTTCTGTGTGTACATGTTCGTGGAAGAGCGAATACAGATCATGCCTTCATATTCCGGCTTGGCCAGATCTTGATAAGTCTGAGGCGGATTCTCTACGTCGTTCTTGTCATAAAACAGAATGCGGGACCGCTGCGAAAAGCCGAACCACTGGTTGTCCTCGTCCTGCAGATAGGCTGGAATGCTGGCTTCCAGAATCTCGCTTTCGATCGGCTGCAACAAACCCAATTCCTTGGCGCGCGACAGGCGCACAGTGTCCACAGTCAGAAACACGTCAACAGGAGAGTTCTCGGCTTCAGCCTCCATCCGCGCAATCAATTCGTCCGCTTTGCCTTCGATACGGTTGATTTCAATGCCCGTTGCGTCAGTGAAATCCGAATACAAACGTTCATCCGTGTCATAATGCCGTGACGAATACAGGTTCAGCACACCGTCGGCCGTCGCAGTTGTCGCTGTCAGCGCCGCAGCAATCACCATCACAGACGTTTTCGTGATCATGGAAGTCTCCTCATGTTGGTTCGGTTTTCCGAGTTTTGACCAATCTGGACGAATGTGGCGGACCCACGGATTGCGTGGCACCCTGCCGTTTTCAAACGCCCAATTTGATCCGTTGGCGATGTCCCCCAAGCGCGATGATCCCTTGTTCAAGCCCGGCTACCCCTAGCGGTCAATCAATTACTGCCCCGCAAAACAGCCGTTTCCTCAAGATCGTCAGCTTTGATTTCAATAGCTTTTTTCCAATATGCAACAAATTGAACCGGCTACTAGTGGTGTAGCGCCTGAAAGTTCGATAGGAATAACCTAACAAATTTGTCGGAAAATGCGTGGTTCCAGGGTTCAAAATGCCGAATGATCTGACTCTGAAGCAGTTGAACTATTTCGTGGCGCTGGTCGAAACGCGCCACTATCGCAAAGCCGCCGAGCGTGTTGGTGTAAGCCAACCCTCTTTAAGTCAGCAAATTATCGGACTGGAATCCGCGCTTGGGCTGGAACTGGTCGAACGCGGTCGCCGTGGAGCCGTGCTGACCCCCGGCGGGCGGGAAGTATTCGATCAAGCTCGCAAGGTTCTTGAGGAAGCATCCGCCTTGCACGCGGTCGTTGAAAACATGCGACAGGGTGTGAACGGGACAATCCGGCTGGGATCGACACCAACTCTGGGCCCATATTTTCTACCCTATGTTCTGCGCGCCCTGAACCGTGCCTATCCATCTCTGAAGGTGGTCGTTCGTGAGGGGGCACCTTTGATCCTTCAGGACGAGCTATCTTCTGGCCAGCGCGACCTTCTGTTGACCCAACTGCCGATCCGGTCCGCGGATACGGTTGAGAAACGACTTTTTCGCGAACCTTTGAAACTGTGCATGGCATCGAACAGTAGCCTCGCGCGGCAAGACTCTATCGCCGACGCCGATCTGCGGGATCAGAAGATTCTGACACTGTCGGATACCTACTTGCTGCACGACCAGATCGCCGGTCTCACCAAAGCCGTGGGCGCATCCCTGCGACAGGACTATGAAGGCACCAGCCTTGATGCTTTGCGCCGTATGACGGCACTTAATATGGGCATCGCATTTCTTCCAGCACTGTATGTGCAATCTGAGATTTCTCCGGAAAATAACGATGTGACGGTGCGTCCGTTCCGCCGCAACCGATTCACACGCTCGATCGGCTTGGTGTGGCGTAGGCAATCCGCGCATATTGGCCTTGTCGACCGCATGGCTGATGTAATTCGCTCGGTTGCACGTCAGAGGTTCAAGGGAACTGTGAACGTCGAAGCGTGACAAGACCGGCGCAATCGCTCATATACTTGGCAATAGCATGTGTTGGGACACCGAGCAGAACATGACTGCCCGGTGTCCCGTTTTATTTAGACAAATGTGAACATATCGCTATCGAGTTCATGTACCCATGTGTTGTTCAGGGTCAGGCTATCATCCTCATTGAATGCGATGACCGTATGACGCCCATCCTGCACAGCGTCCGAAATCAAATCGTCAAAGCTATCGGCGCCTTCGATATCCACCACAATCTGGTCACTTGGTAGTGAGAAGAACCACCAGTCGAAACCGGGGTCAAAATCGCGAACTGTGTCGTGTCCGCCATCGAAAACGAAGGTGTCGACGCCCCAACCGCCGGTCAGCTCGTCGTCGCCTGCGCCACCGGCAAGCACATCGCTGCCCCAGCCGCCTTTAAGTACGTCATTGCCGTCTCCGCCATCCAGCGAGTCCTTGCCCCAGCCACCTTTTAGCTGGTCGTCTCCGGCACCGCCGTTTAACAGGTCACTGCCACGACCGCCGTTAAGCTTGTCATTGCCGTCGCCGCCAAGCAGGTCATCATCGCCGCTGCCACCTTTCAGGCGATCATTACCTGCGCCTCCGGATACGATGTCGTCGCCACGACCACCACTGAAATAGTCGTCATCCGACCCGCCGCGTAGCAGGTCATCCTTGCGCGTGCCTTGAGAGGGCTCGGACCCGGCAGCGACCTCGCCGGTGGTGAAGTTGAAGGTCGAGCTGTCGCCCTCGGCGATCCCCTCATAGGCATTGCCGTCCAGATCAACAAATGCACCATCACTGATCTCGACGTAATAGCGCGCGTCGGTGTCCAGATGTTCGGGCGGTGTGACCACCACGGTCTCGCCTTCAAAGGAAACCAGACGTGTGTCATTGACGTCGATCTCGGTCCGTTCACCTGTGGTGCGATTGACGAGAGCTAAGGTGCCATCTCCAACCTTCACCTCTTCTGTGAAGGTCAGCGTCAGGCTGGTGTCGTTTTCGACGTTGCGGCCATTGTCACCTGGTACAGCCGAGACGAGGAACGGAGCAGCCGCACCACCCAGTTCGATCTGCGTCGGAGCATAGACCGACCCATCCGACGAGAAGCCCAAACGCCCGTCCGAGTTCGATCCCCATGTGAAAATCTCACCGGTATCGGTCACCGCAATGATCGAATTCGGGCCTGTTTGCAGTTCGAGCACGTTCACATCATCGAGTTCCGCCACCAGTGAGGGGTAGAAGTTGGCTTCGCCTTCGGTGGCAGGATCGCCGTCCAGACCGCCGGTAGGGCCTTCGTCATTCGGACCCCAAGCATAGACGTCGCCGTCCTCGGTCAGCGCCATGAACCAGCGCGCGCCGCCTTTGACCTCGATGACTCCTTCGGGCAGGAATTCGGTCAGTTCGACCGGCTCAAGAACGTCTGCCTGATCTACGTCGAAGGTTCCATCACCATTGTCCTCACCCTGCAGCAGCTGGCCAAAACGGCTTTCACCCCAACCAAAGACGCGGCCATCTTTGGTGACCGCAAACGAGGTTTTGGCATCCGCCGTGACAGACGTGACATTGCCCGGCAAACCGTCGACCAGAACCGGATCGGCCACGCGGCGGATCGGGTTACCATCTGCATCCAGAGCGTCGGGTGCGCCCAGCTGCCCATCGACATTGCTGCCGAAAGACCAGACCTGACCATCCGCCGTCAGCACCAGCGTATGCGAATTACCGGTGGAAACAGCAACAACGGTTTCGTCGGACAACGCCTCAACTGCGGTCGGAACCAGACGTTCTTCCAGATCGCTCAGACCCAGTTGCCCGTTGGAATTTGAACCCCAAGCATACAGAGTACCAGTCTCTGAAATCGCATAAGACACACCATTCCCGTTCTCGATGCTGGTGATGTTCACATCGTCCAGCGCTTCGACTTTGACGGCAGTGGTACGGGTGTCTTCGTCACCGGTGCCCAGGGGGCCGCGATTGTTGAAACCAAAGGCGTAAACGTCACCGTCTTCCGTCAGGAAAGTAGTGTGCAGAAGCCCGGCCGAGACCGAAACGATCCGTGCGTCGAACCCTTCGGGCATTTCTACAGCCAGCGGTGTTTTGACGTCAAAACCGTTCGTGCCGTTGCCAAGCTGCCCCACGACGTTTTCGCCACTGCTGTAGAGCGTGTTGGTTTCGGCATCCAAGAATACCGAGAAATGGTTGCCCGCACCGACGGTCGAAGCCGCGACCGGAACCGTGCCTTCGTAGAACTCGACCGACCGGGCGCGCTCCAGCTGATCATCATAGGTATTGGACCCGAATACACTGGTCTCACCCTCGTCCAGAAAATCACCGTCTCCATTAAGGTCGCTTAGGGTGATCACGTGGCTGTTCTGGGCAAAGTCATTGCCGGTCAGCACGACATTTCCGTCCTCATCTGCAGCAACCGAGAAGCTGATCTCTGACAGCAGACCCTCTGGCAGGACATCCCCGCTCCAGACCTGAACCGCTTCCGAGGCGTCATCGATCTGACCTGACCCATCCAGATCGGTAAGACGATAAAGCCGCGTTGTCTCGCCGAAAGCAGAGATCGCTTCAGTGGTGTAAAGCGATCCGTCTGGCGCAACGGCATGTGAGAAATCGACAGGTGCGCCAAAGCTCATATCACCAGAGACAAAGGTGGTAACCTCGTCGGTTTGGATGGAGCCGTCGCCATTGGTGTCTTCAATGCGGTAGATAACGTTTGTCGCACCGCCAGCGGTGTCGCTGAGATATGCCACGCTACCATCAAAGCTGAGATCGAAGGCCGATGAGGAGTCAATCACGCTCTGCAAATCCAGCCAGACCGTTGCCTCTCCCTTGTCATTGGCGTCGCCGTCGCCGTTCAAGTCGACAGTCCTGTAAATCGCATCCTGCGGCGACGAACGGGTACCCGCGTTCACGATATAAATCGCGCCGTCGGCACCTTCGTGTATGCCGTTCGGGGTCACTGTCGACAACCCGCCTGCATTGTCGCCCGAGAACCAGACCGCAGCTTCACCCGAATCTTGCGCGTCCCCGTCATTGTTGAGATCGGTCAGTCGATAGATGCTGTCACTGCTGCCGTCACCGACATAAACAGATTTGTCCGATGCCTGATGCACCGTAAAAATGTTGCCGGTGGGCGTTTCTAGTCCAGACTCGTTGTTTGCATCAAAGAAAACAGTGGTTTCACCACCGCCGGACGCGGTTCCGTCGCCATCAATATCCTGCAGCAGAAGAATCTGATCTTTCCGCTGATCTCCAACCAGCACGCCGTTCGGCGTGCGAGATGTCAGTCTAGCCATTTTTTTGGCCCCCAAATCAAGTTGCGAAATACCTCGCAAACAAGCTGGGTGCGGCGTCATAGTACCGCTAATTTACTTTGTCCAGAAGGTCTCAATTTGACGATTGTCACATGTTTTTTGCATCATCTGCGCTACGAGGATCTGACTGCCTTCGGCACAAACATGTCGCGTCCGTGTAAAGCCCGCAGTTCGTCACAGAAAGCGCCGCCAGCGCAGCAAAACACAGATTGCAAACACCGACAGACCCGCACCGACGAGAAATGGTGCTTGCGCTCCCAAACTGAACCAGAGCCAACCAGCGAGTGTATTGCCGATCAAGACAACAATACCCGTCACCAGATTGAAGGTGCCAAAAGCGCTGCCCTTAAGATGATCCGGCGTAGCATTCGCGACCAACGCACCGAGCAAACCCTGCGAAAAGCCCATATGCAGGCCCCATAAGACTGTGCCGACAATATAGACGGGCACCATTGAAGCAAAAGCAAGTGTCACATGAGCAGCGACGAGAAAGCACAGACTCCAAAGCAGCAGTCCCCTTGACCCAATCCGGTCTGATATTCGACCCACCGGATAGGCCGTCGCGCCATAGGCAGCATGCATGATCACAAGCGCCAGTGGAACCCAGACAGGCGACACACCTGCTGCGACCGCCTTTAGCAGAACAAATGCTTCACTAAAGCGCGCCAGCATGATCACAGAGGCCAAACCCACGACAAACCACACCTCACGGTTCAATCGGATAGCGTCCGCAATACGAAAGCTATTGCGCCTGACATTCTGCGTGTTTGCCGGTTCGCGCACAAAAACGACAAGAACGAAAATGCAGAGCCAGGCAGGGATAGCTGCGATCCAGAAAACCAACGCGATTTTTCCCGCCAGCAATAGCATTGCTGCAACCGCGATCAGTGGACCGATGAAACCGCCCAAAGTATCCAGTGACTTGCGCAACCCGAAGCTTGCACCACGCAATTCAGGCGGGCTTGCTGCGGCGACGATTGCATCTCTGGGGGCGCCGCGAATACCTTTTCCGATCCGGTCCATGGCCTTCGCGAGAACGATTTGATCGACGCTGACAGCCCATGGGAACAGCAGACGTGAGACCGCGCCAAGTCCGTAGCCTAAAACCAAAAGCGGTTTTGCTTTCTTTCCGACATCCGACAACACGCCAGCCAGGAACTTTGTTGCAGTCGCGACAGCTACGGACATCCCCTCGATAAAGCCAACTGCAAGCGCCGACGCACCTAATCCGCTTACCAGATAAAGGGGTAGCAAGGCGTTGATCATCTCGGATGAGACATCCATCAGCAGGCTGACGATACCCAACATCCAAACGGTTATCGGAATCGCAGTTGGGCGCTTTCGGAGAGTATTCGCTTCCACTACCGCTACCCCTGATTAAATGCGCCTGTCAAAAACCTGATCCAAATGAAAAGGTCAACATTGAGTTTGCTGTCAGTATTCTTGAAGCGGGATTGAGGAAGAGACTCTCTGGCGCTTGTCGCTTAAGCCTGGGCCGAAAATGGACCCTACCTCACTTTCCAGACCAGTGGTAAAAGGCGAGATCTAACAGAACAAAACCGCGTTTTCTACATCCAGCGATAGAATGAAAAGCGACAGCTACGAGTTTAGCAGAGGCGAAATCACCGCAACGTTGGTTCGATCAGGATGACACTTGAAGCGTTGACAGGTTGAAGAGGAAGGCATGCCACCTTGGCATCTTGAGATTTCAGAATGGATGGTTGGGGTACCATCATTGTTCCTCACGCGGAGCCCGAGCCTTGATCACACCAGTGCCAAGCCGGGCACCCCCCTGAAACCATCGTACACGGATCTGATCATTTCCACAAAGAGCGCAGCGCGGTCACCTTGAATGCACACGACCGACGCCTCAAAAAATGAGTAGCACTATCGCAAAAGTGCTTCGATATTAGTGCTGGCGCGGAGCATGTAGGTCTTTCTCAAGAGTCTTGCAGATCAGTATACGGACAAGTTTGGAAACAGGGCGTGGTGTGACGTCATGGGTAAGCGCTCCATACCGGTGGCCCGACGCAGGAAGCCGTTGCAATGGTCGAGCCTCATCGGCAAAACCATTTCCCCTCGCGCTTGCGTGACTGCGCCGAGTTCTTTGAAGCGACTTCTTTTATGCTGCTATAGCACGTACGTTTGCCGGATCAGGATCGGTCACGATAAATGGAACAACATGCGCGAAAAGGCTGCGCACATATTTTTTATCCGGGGGGGGGGCTTGTGGCCCGTACCGACTATGCCCGGATCACCAATGAACTGGTCGTTCCCCCAGGGATGCAGTCCCAAGGTCAAAAATTGATGTTTGTCCCAGCCATGGATCGTACAAATTTGAATATTGGCAAAAGGCTCCTATTCCACCGAAACGATCCAGCGTTTAAACCTCATACCTTAAATTCTCTGGCCTGCCTCGTCGGTCCGCTACCACGTGCGAGCATGAAACAGCGACCGCCATTCCGCCGCTAGGTAATAACCCGTCAACACAATCCTGCGACACGTACGTGCGGTCCTAGTCACTACATGTCGTTGGACCAAACTGGACCGATACCTATTGAATCGGCCCGAGCCTTGTTGCTTTGATCCTGACCGCTCATGACATTTACTGTTTAGGCTTATTTGCTTGTACGGCCTCTTGCGCCTCTTTCAGATCATCAATGATCAGTTTTGGAGGCTGTGCCAGCTCAAGCGCGCAGCGGACTTTTTCCATATAGGACAAAGGTTCATTCGGATTGGCATCATCCAGGTCCAGGGCTTCATAACCTTCGGCGACCACGCGCCGTGCTCTGGTCAACACCTGGGTGCCAAACTCAGTTATGTCGATCAGTACACGACGCTCGTCCTGCTTCGCGCGGGTCCGGGTTAGGATGCCGAAACCCGCCATCTTCTTGAGCAGTGGCGACAGTGTGTTCGACTCGACCCCTGCTTTGGAAGACAGCTCGGACACTGTCATCGGACCTGCCTCGTCCAAAGCCATCAAGATCACGAATTTGGGATAGGTCATGCCTGTTTCCGAAAAGGCAGCCTGATAGAATCGACCGAAAGCGCGGTTCAATGCGTAAGCACTGAAACACAGGAGCGTGTCGAGACGCGGGTCGTTTGGTGGTTCGTTCTTCATCGTACCTGAACTTACGCATGAGAAAGAGATCTGAAAAGACTTGACATCAATAAAATCGTACTCGATTACTTCGTATACGATGTAAAATCATGTGAAGGAAAATCCTATGACACATCTGTCCCGCCGTAGCTTTGGGCTGGCCGCCTTGTCAGCCCCTGTTCTGATCTCATCCGGAACCGCAGCTTCCGCCCAGAACACACAGCCCGCCGCGCGCGCGCCTGCCATGTTTGATGCGCCTGTCGGTCGTTATCGCATAACGGCTGTCTTCGACGGCATGGCCCCACTTGGCAAAAACTTCTTCTTTGGCCCCGATCAATCCCAGATCGACGGAGCACTGGCTGCTGCTGGGATTTCCGGTGACGTGCTACCTGCGCCGGTCAATGCGTTTTTGCTCCAATCCGATGATCGCACAATTCTCATCGACGGTGGCATGGGTGCGGTTGATATTCTGGGTCCGGGTTTCGGTCGGCTAGCCGATGGGCTGGCCGCAGCAGGCGTGATGGCTGACGACGTCGACATGATCATCGTAACGCATGCACATCCGGATCATATCGGCGGACTGGTTGACGAGGGAGGCGCAGCCTTCCCGAAAGCCGAACTGGTGATGACTGATGTCGAGTTTGGGTTCTGGGGAGATGAGGCCATGCTGACTCAAGCCCCGGAAGACGCCCGCCCATTGTTCGCACTGGCACAGAGTGTTTTCGGCGCCTACGGAGATCGCGTTCGTGCTGTGGCGCCTGAAACCGAAGTCGCTCCGGGCGTTATGCTGGAACTAGCCCCCGGCCACACACCCGGACATGCTGTTGTGCATATCGATGGTGGGGATCAACAATTGCTCATGATCGCGGATGCTCTTCACAGCACGGATCTGCAGACAGCGCTACCAGAGACAGGCTTTGGTTTCGACGTGGATCCGGAACAAGCAGCGCAAACCCGGATGCGCATCTTTGATCGCGCGGCTGCGGATGGCCTGCTCATTGCCGGGTCGCACGTACATTTTTCAGGATTTGGCCGAATTGTCCGTTCTGACAACGCATATCGCTTTGTCCCTACAAGCTGGCTTTAGAACAACAAAAGTGGGCGCTCAGACAGGTAGCGCTCACTTTCCAACGGCCCGCCCTAAACTCTTTCGATACTTTCAGCTATTCTGGTTGCCTCCTCGACGCTTAGACGCGGCGGGTGCCAATCACGGCCCGGTGCAGCATCCAACAGCTTGCGGGTGTAGTCGTACTTAGGGTTGTTGAATACATCATCTGCCGTGCCGAACTCCACCATCACGCCTTTTTCCATGACGGTAATATAGTCGGAAATTTGCGCAGCGACGCGCAAGTCGTGGGTGATGAAGATGATCGCCATCTGATAGCGTTTCTGAAGATCATTCATCAACCGCAGAACCTGTTTCTGGATTGACAGATCCAGAGCCGAGACGGATTCATCCGCGATCACCACATCCGGGCTCATTGACAAAGCACGGGCAATACCGATCCGCTGCCTCTGACCTCCTGAAAAGTTGCGTGGAGTTCGATAGTAAGCTTCGGGTTTTAGGCCAACCAGTTCGAGCAACTCCATCGCCTTATCTTTGGCTTCACGCCCGCTCATACCTTGCAAGGTCGGGCCGCGGGTGATGATGTTGCCAACTGTTTGCGTTGGGTTCAGCGACCCATAAGGGTCTTGGAAGATCATCTGAATCTCGCGCCTTGCATGCTGAAGCGGCTTGTTCTGAAGCGCCAGAAAGTCATGTTCATTGATCATTACCGCACCGTTGGTCGGCTCGATCAGACGGATCAACGCCTTTGCCAATGTGGATTTGCCTGAACCGCTTTCGCCGACAACACCCAGCGTCTCGCCCTTGCGAAGCGCAAAGCTGGCATCGTTGAGCGCATGGACTTGCTTGGCGCCCACGCCGTAGACCTTGTGCAGCGATTTCACCTCGACAATCGGTTTGTCATTGCGTGTCAGATCCGGGGTGCGGGTGGTTTCCAGCAACGGCATCGCGTCTACCAGAAGTTTTGTGTAGTCCTCTTTTGGGTGCATCAATATCTGCTCAGTCGGACCCTGTTCGATGATCTTACCCCAGCACATGACCGCAACCCGATCAGCCACATCGGCAACCACCCCGAAATCATGGGTGATGAAGACGGTTGCATTGTCATAGACCTCTTTCAGGTCATTGATCAGCGTCAGGATTTCCTTTTGCGTTGTTACGTCCAGAGCCGTAGTCGGTTCATCTGCTATCAGCACGTCAGGCTTACACGCCAGCGCCATAGCAATCACGATCCGCTGACATTGACCGCCCGATACCTGATGCGGATAGCTGTCATAGATGCGTTCAGGTGTGGGCAGCTTCATCTGCTCTAGCAGTTTCAGCGTCTCTTCCCGTCGTTGCTCTTTAGAAATCTCGGGCCGGTGGAGTTTGAACACTTCGTTTACTTGCTTGCCAATCTTCATCGCCGGGTTCAGGGCGGCCATTGGTTCCTGGTAGATCATTGAAATCCGAGCGCCACGCATTTCGTTCAGTTCGGCCTGCGAAAATTGCAATACGTTTCGGCCGTCAAACAGCACTTCGCCCGTCGTCACGGTTAGACGGGGCGGGACGTCGTTCATGATCGCGCTGGTCATGACCGACTTGCCCGAGCCACTTTCGCCAACGACACAAGTGATCTCACCACGTCTTAGCGTCAGCGACACCCCCTCGACGGCGTATTTCCGGTCCGCGCCTTTCGCCAAAGTGATCGAAAGATTGCGAATGTCCAGAATGGTCTCGTTAGGTAAGCTGCTGTCTGACATGGCGGTTTCCCTGTTTTGGTTGCTAAGCTGGGGGGAAACCTGGCTGTCTGCCCTAAGACAAGCAGCAATGAGGCCATGACACAAGATTTTTGAGCAAATGGCTTGAAAAACCTTAGCATAATAGTCAGGAAAGCGCGCCCAGCTAACCCTTGGTTTCCTCGCCAGGCATTTTTCTTTGCCAGGAAGGAACAGGAAATGGGCCCAATCTCACAACCCTCGCAGGGGTCGTCCAAAGCACATCACACGCATCTCGCCGGCACAAATCTTGTTGCCGAATGCGGGTTTGACGAACTTGAAACCAATGTACTTGAAATTGCGCGGCTGTTCTGTCTGGCTTTCGCGGATCCGAAAAGCGAGGCCTGGATCGATGCCCTGCGGCGCGCAGAACAGGTCTTCCCGATCCCCTTCGGCGCGACGATCGCAAATGCGGTGCTGATTGCCCTGAACGACATGCGCGTCAGTCGGACGCGCATGTTCACTTATACCAGCCCGCGCTGCTCAGACTGTGTCCGGCACATCACCGACGAAGAGCGGTATCTGATCTCGGCGCTCCACAGTATGCGTCAGGGCAATCGCGGGGCGGCCAAAACCCATTGCATGTTGCTGTGCGAAGGTGGGGATGCGACGCGGCTGCTGGCGTCGTTGGAGCGGATCGCGATCATCACCGGCGACGTTGAAACACCAAAATACAACTGAGGCAGACCCGCAGCTCTGCGAAAAGAGCGCAGGTGCCATGCAAAGAAACCTAGAGCATTTGGAGGAGTCCCAATGGCGGATCACAGCGTGTTCGAACAATCCAGTATTCTGGTAAGCGACCAGAAAACCGACCAGATTCTGCTGTTGCGGGATCTCGACGGCGATGGGTCAGCATCCGCTGAGCAGGAAGTGTCAACGTTTTTCGACCACTCGAACTTGTCGGGTTTTTCGGCCCCAACTGCAAATGTGTTTTCACTTCATCAAGGGTCGGATGGCGCTATCTTTGTAGGTGACGGTCAAAGCGATGCGATCTACCGGTTGAGGGATCTCAACGGGGATTCCGATGCGCAGGATGCGGGTGAAGCACAGCTGTGGTTTTCTGCTGACAACGCCGCATCGCTGCCTTTTGTGACGCCCAATGGCATGTGGCAGGGCGCTGACGGAGCGCTGTATGTTGCCAATGCCGGAACACCGGTCGAACCGGCAGATGCGATCTATCGTCTGGTTGATCTCAACGGGGATGGCGATGCGAATGACGCGGACGAAGCTGTTGCCTGGCTGGACCTGTCCGACAGCGGATCAAAGGCGGTGCCCTTCTCGATCAGCTTCGACGGAGATGTCGCCTATATCAACGATCTGGCGGGGGTAGCGTCTCAATCGGTCTACCGCCTCGAAGACCTGAACGGTGACGGAACCATTTCGGCGGCAGAAGTCTTGCCTTTCGTCTCGGCCGACATGGCGTTTTCATCCGCTTTGAACGTAGCGAGCCTAACGGTTGCGGACGAGGCCGTCTTCGCCCTCAGCTGGCAACCGCATGAGGGCAACACTATCCACCTGTTCCGGCTGGAGGACATCGACGGGTCAGGCCAGATTGATGAAGTCGCTGAGATCTGGAACAGTCTGACGTTGCCAGTCGAAACCAAAGTGCATATCGCCTATTCGGTCGCAGCGGACACAGCGGGGGATCTGTCGATCTCGGCCTACGGTTTCGACGGTTCAGCCAGCATATTGCGACTGCACGATGTTAATCAGGATCAGGATTTTATGGATTCCGGCGAAGCCACTCTGTTTGGTTCTAGCACTTTTACGCAAGATTTGTTCAAACCCCGTGCCGTCGAGTTTTACGAAGGTGCCCAACCGTTCCTCGCATCAAACCCAGTGCCTCTGGTCGAAGACGGGCTGATCGCATTGGCGGTTGCGATGATGGTACAACGTTTTTTTGCTACCTGAACGAAGATGGAACTAGAGTGGCAACTATCCTGCAAGCTGGAAAGACTGCTGAAACGGACGGAGTCTGAGCATGAATTGACCTTTGCGGATCATTTTGACCAATTCTATACCTGCCTGAACAGGTGCTACTGCGGTGAAAGACTATAATATCAAAATGAGTCTGATCTTTCTTTTGGTGAAGCCACAATCCTGTTTGCGAATGTAATCTTGTTTGCTTCCTTTCCGGTCAGCCGCACAGCGACGGCTGGTTTGTGCGCACCAAGGCGGCAGGCGAAGGAAGTGGTTAGCTTCGACGGTATTGAAACCGTCGTCTTTCTGATCATTGAAGGGATAGGCCTGTCGGTGACCAACAGCATCAAACCAACTAATACCATGATGGCCAGTCTCTTCCTTGCGTGGTGGCAGGGTCCCAGTAAGGTCGTATGAGCCGAGAGCAGATTTTCCATCGCTTCGTCGGAAATGTCCTCACGCATGGCACTGAAGTTTCAGGCGCCTCCTATGTTCTCAATGTGCCATTGTGGTTCTGTGCTATAACCTGACGTATATACTACCAGCCCTGATAGAGGAAGATATCTGTTATCAGAGACTTACAAAGGCCCTCTATTTTTGTTCTGTTTGCTGGGCGTGTTCGGGACAGGGTGAACAGGCAGGCTATTGTCACTGTACCCTAATAAATCAGAATCTGCGGATTCAAAGCAATTTGGGGCAAAGTTGTACCCTTGATTACAATATTTCCACAGGACATGCTGCAGGGTGCCACTCAACGTTTCGTCTACCCTGGAAGGCCAACGTCCGTTTGCGCACCACAAAAGGCGCCTACGTTTTCCACAGTTTCGACCGTCTGGCAATTAAAGGTGCAGTACTGCAATAAACGGTACAATACGGAAATTAATGGTACAGATCGCCATTGAAATCGTTGGAAAATTTTAAGCCAGATTCTGATTAATTAGGGTACAGTGACAGATCAGAAGACGTTCCTGATCGAAGCTGACCGGTCCAAGGCCTTCTGGGCCTCGCGCATTCACCTTGCAATCCTGTTGGCGACGCTCGCCGCATCACTGGCCCTTGGATCGTGGCTGCCGATCGTTCTGATCGGCGGGCCCACCTTCTACGGCTCCTGGCTGCATCACCTTTTGGCGTCGCTGCAACATGCCGGGCTGGCCGAAGATGTTCCGGATCATCGGCTGAATTCACGGACTGTCTATATGAACCGGTTCTTTCGCTTCGTGTACTCAAACATGAACTACCATGTCGAACACCACATGTATCCCATGGTGCCCTTCTACAACTTGCCTGCGCTGCATGAGGAGATCAAAGGCGATTGCCCGCCCGCATATGAGGGGACGCTGGTCGCTTTTCGCGAGATGCTCCCCGCGATCCTGAAACAGCGGCGCGATCCGCTCTACTTCGTGGACCGGAAACCGCTGCTGCCCCGGGACGCTCATCCGAGCCCCCAATATGCGCGCCCCGTCTCAATGGCGGCGGAATAAAGAACTCTCTTTTAAGGACAGCAAACACCATGACACAATGAACCCGCGCCTGCGCCTGTGACGATATTGAAACCGAGGATCTGATCCGATTTGACCACGGGGATCGCACATTCGCGATCTATCGCAGCCCAGAGGATGAGCTCTACTGCACTGAAGGTTTATGTACGCACGAAGAGGTACATCTCGAAGATGGGTTGGTGATTGATCACCTCATTGAATGTCCAATGCACAACGGCCAGTTTGACTATCGCACGGGCGAGGCAAAGCGTTCGCCGGTCTGCGTGAACCTGAAAACCTATCCCGTTAAGGTCGAAGCAGGGGATGTCTTCATCGACATCGGATGAGATCGGGAAACGGAACTGTGATCAGTACGCGAGAGGCTCGTACAACGCCGATGCCGCCAACCAAGGTCGCAAACGCTAAACGCGTTCAAGGAACACACCTAAAGTAAACTTGTACGGTTATGCCCCTTGCGGCTAGAGCGATTCAGGTAAGACAACCTCAGGTCTCAGCAGTCTTTCGCTTCCAGTTGGCATTTTGGTGCCATGTACGGCTTCGACCAACTCATCAACAACAGCCCGTGCCAACGCATCCACCGGTGTTTCGATAAGCATCGAAAGCTGACTTTCGGATAGTGCTAGACGAGCCATGTCAGATGAAGAATGGGCGACAACATGCGGCAGGTCTGACCGATTGCTGGACCTCAGCGCTTCGATCGCACCTTCGACACCGCCGCCCGTAATGTAGATGCCCCGTAGATCTTGCCAGGTTTCCAGTACATCCTGAACCAAATCATGTGTGACAGTGTTGGTCTCAAGCGTCAAAACCGCATCGCGCAGGGCAAAATCGGGCGCGTGCTCGCGGACGTAACTGCGCAATCCGCTTTCGCGCAGCTGGTGCGCCTGCCAGAGATTGCCTCCAACAAGCACTGCAATTGTTCCCGGAGTCCGGGACAAGCCCGCAAGCATCCATCCCGCCAGACGCCCCGCCCGGTAATTGTCAATGCCAACGAACCGGCGGCGCTCTTCCTTTGCGAAGTCGTTCAGCATTGAAACAACCGGCACCTCTTCGGCACTCAGCTCGCGCGCAGCTTTTGTCACCAGTGGGTGATTTACAACAGACGCCCCGACGGCGTCTGCATCTCCGACAAACCCTTTCATTAACTCCGCGTGTTCCTGTGGCATTTGCGTCTGTGCATAACGAACAATCGCGCGGCCACGCACATCGGTGCGCAACGCGACCGCGTCATCCAGAGCGGCAGACAGGTGTTGATAGAACGGTTGCTTTTGTTTCGGAAGAATGAAGCCAAACGTCATCGGCGGCGCCGTTTGACTCAGCCTGTACCGAATGACCGGGGTCGCATGATACCCCAGCTTGGACGCCGCCTCATAGACGCGGCGAGCGTTCTCTTCCCGCACCTTGCGGCGCCCCGTCAGGACCCGATCCACGGTTGCAATGCCGACACCCGCCAAAGCTGCGATATCGGCCATTGTTGGTCGTTTAGCCATGGATAGATTTCTATCCGAATCTATCTTGTTTTGGAAAGGTTTTGATAGATAGTTTCGGCAGTTCTCGGACTGCGTGCGATGCGTTGAGTATCCTGCTCCGAAATCGGAGGAACTCGTTCATGAGTCAACGCGA
Organism: Pseudomonadota bacterium; assembly: GCA_039818265.1. Lineage (GTDB taxonomy): Bacteria > Pseudomonadota > Alphaproteobacteria > Rhodobacterales > Rhodobacteraceae > Ruegeria. The sequence goes on from JBCBUG010000016.1 coordinate 46,190, forward strand.
CTACAGTCTACTGGGCGAAGACGCCCGCCGCGCGAAGGAAACAGGTTTAGCGGATGCCAACTGGTACATGACAGACATTCCGCGTAAGGAGATGAAGGCCCTGATGAAAAGGTCAGATGGCCCCGCGATCCGCGACACGATTATCTGGCTTGCCTGTCTCGTTGGGTTTGCTGCTGCCGGGATCGCGCTGTGGCCAAGCTGGTGGTCGGCCCCCTTTTGGCTGGCATACGGGGTGCTTTACGGGTCGTCGACAGACAGCCGCTGGCACGAATGCGGTCATGGCACCGCCTTTCGGACCCGTTGGATGAACGATGCCGTGTATCAGCTTGCAAGCTTCATGATCATGCGCAACCCGGTCACCTGGAAATATGGGCATGCGCGTCACCATACCGACACGACGATCGTCGGGCGCGACCCCCAGATCCTGTCCCGACGCCCGCCCAGCCTGCTCAAAATGTTCGCCAATCTCTTTGGGCTGCTCGACGTACCCCTGGCTTTCAAGTCGATGATTGAACTTTCGGCCGGGCATATGAACGCCGAGGAGCAATCGTACGTCCCTGAGGCTGAGCGCCCGGCCGCCATTCGGATCGCACGCATTTGGTTGGCAATCTATCTGGCGACCTTTGCCCTCGCCTTTTGGACATGGTCCATTTTGCCACTGATGGTAATCGGGCTGCCGCGGTTCTATGGCGGCTGGCACATGACCATCACAGGAATTCTGCAACACGCTGCCTTGGCCGATAATGTTATCGATCATCGTCTGAACAGCAGAACGATTTTGATGAATCCGATCAGCCGATTCATCTACTGGAACATGAACTACCACGTTGAACATCACATGTTCCCGATGGTGCCGTATCACAATCTTCCAAAGCTGTACGAGCGCATGAAGCATGATACGCCTGCCGCAAACACGTCGATAGCTCAAGCCATTGGAGAAACCGTTCCGGTCCTTCTGAAACAGCTAAAGGATCCCGAATTCTTCCTGGTGCGCGACCTGCCAGAAACAGCGAAACCCTACAGGTGGACTGGGCAGGAATACGCAGCGGATGCGGCGGAATGATCCATTCATGCAAGCCGAAGAGGAAAGAAGGATGAAGCGCGTTTATACGTGGACAGCGCAGCCGGCATTGCGGTCGGTGACGGTTGCCGGGATGAGAGCCGCCAAGGGAACGCGGAAATGGACGCAAGTAACTGCGAACACAGCAGAAGAGGCTGCAGCTGCCGAAACCGCCGGAATCGACATGGCAATCGGGAACTTCCGCAACACCAAAGCGGTTCGGGAAGGATCGAAAACGATCTTCTTCACTGCGGCCATCGGGATACCCGACTTTGCCACTGCGGACGATTTCTTGCGGGCGGCGCTTCAGGCCCTGTCTGACGGGGCCGATGCGGTGATGACGGCGCGCGGCATGAAGGTTGTCCAAACCCTTGCCGAAGAGGACATCCCCGTCATGGGTCACCTCGGTCTGGTGCCGCGCAAATCAACCTGGACCGACGGGCTGCGCGCCGTAGGCAAGACAGCAGACGAAGCCTATGACCTGTTTTGCCGTTTCAAACGACTGGAGGATGCTGGCGGCGCTCTGGTCGAGGCAGAAGTCACCCCGGGCCCGGTTCTTGCAGAAATCAGCAAACGCACAAAGATCATAACTGTCTCACTTGGCTCGGGGCCGGATGGAGATGTCGACTACCTGTTCATGAACGACATCTGCGGTGAGCAGGAAGAACTGCCACGGCACGCCCGCGCGTTTGGAAACCTGAAACGACTTCACGATCAGATCAGGGAAGAACGGGTCTTAGCGGTGCGCGCTTTCCGCGAAGCAGCGATTACCGGTGAGTTCCCTGGTAAAAATGAGACGGTAGGCATGGTACCAAGAGAGTTTGATGCCTTTCTGGAAAAGCTCGAACACCATCGGATCTGACTCAAACTCCCTCACCAATCTGGCGTCACGTCCCAGCCACCGAACACGGCGGACCGTTGCCAGAACCCTATCAACAACACTGGAAACACAAAAATGGCAGAATGGATTCGCGCCTGTACGCGGGACGACATAGAAACCGAAGACCTCATCCGGTTTGACCATGGATCAAGAACATTTGCGGTCTACCGGAGCCCGGACGACGAGTTCTTTTGTACTGACGGCCTGTGCACACATGAAGAGGTCCACCTTGCCGATGGCCTGGTTCTGGATCACCTGATTGAATGCCCGGCACATAATGGCCAGTTCGACTACCGCACCGGCGAAGCGGTTCGCAGTCCGGCCTGCGTGAACCTCAAGACGTATCCCGTCCGCATCGACGGCGAAGACGTTCTGATTGACGTGGGTTCGTAAAAAACATCAGACGGCGGAGAAACCACCGCCGTCTGTTGTCGTGAGGGCCAGCGCCAATCAAAGTCGGGCGTCGTGCGTTGCACAAGCTTGGACTTAGGACGCCAGAAGCTGACGCACTTCGTCGTCGGCCATTTCCTTGCCAAGATACGCTTCGATCACGGCGTGATCATCCCTGACTTCATCAGGACTGCCCTCAGCGATCTTTTCGCCATGATCGAGCACGGAAATCCTGTCGCAGGTTTCCATAACGACCTTCAGGATGTGCTCGACAATGATCAGTGTCAGGCCATATTTGTCCTTCAGCTTCATCACGATCGCCATCAGATTGTCGACATTGACCGGTGACAGCCCGGCTGCCGGTTCGTCCAACATCAGAATGCGAGGTTTCATGGCGATCGCACGCCCCAGAGCCAGCAGGCGGCGCTGACCGATCGACATTTCCGACGCGGTGACATGCGCGTAGTCCGCCAGACCGATGGTTTGCAGGATGTCCATCATCTCCTCCCGCAAGACCTTTTCCTCGCGTGCGATGGTCAGAGGTGCAAATGGCGCGCTGAGGGCGCCGTAGTTTACCTGACAGTGACACCCTATCATCAGGTTGTCCAAGACCGACATCTCGGTGAACATGCGCAGCAGCTGGAATGTGCGCGCAATCCCATGAGACGCGATCCTGTGAGGCTCCCACCCGGCGATATTGTGCCCGTCATAGATGATGGTGCCTTCGTCCGGCGTGTATATGCCTGTCAACAAGTTGAAGAACGTGCTTTTGCCAGAACCGTTTGGTCCAATTATGCCACGGACCTCACCTTCCTGCAGACTGAAGTCGATGTTGTTCGCGGCGTGTACGCCACCAAAGCTCTTGCACAGACCGGTGACTTTAATGATCTCTGTCATCAGCCCTCTCCATCTCCATCAAGCTGCGTGCGAACGCGCTCGGCGGTTTTGTCTCTTGCCGCAACAAACGAGCGCGAGACAAAGTATCGGTCGATCAGCCCCCCGATCCCTTTTGGCATGAACAGAACCGTGCCAACGATGACCAGACCAAAGGCCAGAAGCTGGTAGTGATACAAATCGCGGGTCAGATCGGCGATGATTGTGACCAGAATAGCCCCGATAATGGCCCCCCAGATGTTGCCGATACCGCCCAGAACAACCATCAACAAAACCACGACCATCTCGATGATGGTAAAGTTGTTGGGATGGATGTACCCCGGCCGCATATGCGCCAGCAATGCACCGGCCATGCCGGCATAGGCGGCACTGATAACGAAGGCTAACAGTTTGTAGCGCCGTACATTCACACCTGTCGCAGCCGCTGACACTGGGTCTTCACGTACTGCCATAAACGCGCGTCCGGTGGATGATTTTAGCAATGCAAACGCAAAGTAGATCGCAAACAGCACAAAAGGCAGCATGAGGTAGTAGTAGGTCTGATAGGTATCAAACGAGAAGCCGAACAAAACTGGCGCCTTGATGCCACCCAGGCCCGAGGCTGACCCCAGATAATCGGTTACACGGATGAACACTTCGACCGCCTGCGCAAAGCCAAGGGTTGCCAACGCCAGATAGGCGCCTTCCAACCGGAACGACGGGAACCCGACCAATACGCCAAACAGCATGGATACGATCATCGCCGATGGCAGGGTGATCCAAAACGGCATGGCAAAGTACACGGACAATACCGCTGCGGTGTAAGCCCCAATCGCGTAGACCGCGACATGGCCGACGGTCACCTGACCACAATATCCTTTGACGATATTCAGCCCTGTGGCCAATATGATCATCACTCCAATGTGATTGATCAGATAGATCTGATAGTTGTTCGTTGTCAGATAAGGCAACGGCAGCAAGACGACGAAAGCAACAATCCAAGGTAAAACCGGGTGAATCGCAGCAAGCCGTGCAATTCCGTTCCTTGGTGCCTGAAGTACAACATCCATTTTTAAGTGCCTTTTCTGCGGTAAGAGAACCGCGCGGCCTCCGCGCGGTTCAGTGAGTGTCGTGAGTGCTTATTCCAGACCGAAATCAACCGGCATCGTGACGCGGTCGAGAATGCCGACCTCGAAATCCTCGCCACCAGACAGGTATTCGATCAGCACAGGCGTGCGATTTCCGTCCCGGCATTCCGGTGTGGATTCTGCGCAAAAGCTGATCGGCCCCGAGGCCAGCCCTTGATAGTCACTGACATTCGCAATCGCATCGCGGATTGCGGCGCGGTCCGCTGCCAGAGACTCGTCGGTCAACTCCAACTCGGCATTGTTAAGCGCAATCTCGACGATCCGGATAAGATCCCAAGCCTGACTGAAATCGTGATCCACCTTGTCGACGTCATATCGCTCTTTCATCAGTTGGTTGAAGTCCTGAGCGATCTGGCGATCATCTGAGTCGGAATAGGCGGCGGAGAAGAATACCCCTTTGATCGCATCACCGGCCAGCTTTGGCACCGGTGCGTTTGAGGCGCTTGAGTTCGCCAGACGCTTCACATCCGCCGGGATGCCCACCTCGTAAGACTGGACCAGGAAACGGGCCATTGGTTCCTGCAACGCGCCAATGAAAACCGCGTCGACATCCAGTGTTTTGATCTTCAGCAAGTGGCTACGGAAATCGATCTCTTTCTCCTGAGTCTGACCCCAGTACGCAGGCTCGACCCCGAACTGTTGGCGCATTTCGTCCCGCAGACCTTCGGTGTCGGCTTGGGCCGCCGCGTCCGACGCGTAGACATAGGCGATATTGGTACCGATATTCTCACCGACGTATTTCGCCATCACGCCTTTGTAGTATCTGGCCGAGATTGGCACCCGGAACACCCATTCAGAACCTTTCTGGGTGATCTCGTGATTGGTCGAATGCGGGATGATCTGGGGAACTTCGGCCTGCGCGGTGACATCGACTATCGGCAACGAAACCGACGAACAAGTCGAACCGATTACCAGATGCACGTTGTCCTGATAGACAAAGCGGTTTGCGTTTGCCACGCCCTTGTCGGACTTACATTCGTCGTTCAGCAGGATCAGTTCGACTTCCGCCCCATTGATGCCGCCCGCCGCGTTGATCGCGTCGAATTCGTCCTGCATCATCTGGCCGTATTTCTGACCGTTCTCCGAGATCATTCGCATGGTCGCCCCGATCCGGATGGTTTCGGCGCTTGCTGCTGTTGCGGCCACTGTTGTCATCAGGGCCGCCAGCACAGCGCAGGTTCCAAGTCGTTTCATTTTCACCTCCATTGTTTTATTGACTCCGCTTACGCCTTGACCTTCGCAAGGACACCGAGGAAGCCGGTCGGTTTGACAAGAAGAACGATGATGAGCAGCAGGAACGCGTAGATGTCCTTGTGACTGCCCGAGATATAGGCTGCGCCAAAGGTCTCAAAAACGCCAACCGTCAGACCGCCGAGCACGGCACCGGGGAGAGAACCAAAGCCCCCGATCACGGCTGCTGCGAATGCCTTGATGAGGATCAGATACCCCATCTCGACCTGTACGTAATTGATGGGACCGATCAAAACGCCACCGGCGGCAGCCAGTGCACAGGCAACGCCAAAGATGAGCGAAATCATCAACGGAACATTGACCCCCATGAGATAGGCGATGTCCTTGTTGGCCGCGACTGCGCGAATGGCGAGACCAAGTTTTGTCTTTTTTAGCAACAGGTGCAGCAGCACCATCAATGAGACAGAAACCAGCAGGATCCAAAGATAGGCCTTCGGCAACGCAATGCCGCCGATCTGCATGGGCATGCTGAACGGCAGATCGAAGGCGTGACCTTCGGCCCCCCAGATGAGAAAAGCGACGTTCTGCAAAATGATGGCCATGCCAAATCCGCAGATGATCATCCCCATCCCTGCAACGGTGTAGCCGCCACCCTGTGACGTGAGACGCCGGTAGAACACGCGCTCTAGGATCACACCCATGATGCCGGTCAAGATCATCGCCAAGAACAGGGTGATCGGGTAGGAAAAGCCCATATTGTTATAAAGGACCAACCCGAAGAACGCCCCGAACATGAACACTTCGCCATGCGCGAAATGCACAATGTCGAGACCGGAATAGATCAGGGAAATCCCAAGTGCGACAAGCCCGTAAACAAGTCCAATCGACAGACCTACCACCAGAAAATCAAAGAACATTTCAGACCTCCTCTGTCTCTGCAACTGTTCCGCCAAGAAAGGCGAGGCGCACTTTGTCGTCGTCGATCATTTCATCGGCATTGCCCTGCAACCGGATGCGGCCGTCGTGGATGACATAGCCGTATCGCGCCAGCAACAGCGCCATTCTGACGTTCTGCTCAACCACCAGAATGGTCATGTCCATCTCCCGGCGAATGCGGTTGATCTGTTTGAAAATGTCGAGCACCACCAACGGGGCCAGCGCGGCCGAGGGCTCGTCGAGCATGATCAGTTTCGGCGCCGCCATCAGCCCCCGCCCAATCACCAGCATTTGGACCTGACCGCCCGAGAGCAGACCGGACAATTGGTGCCGCCGCTCCTTCAGGATCGGGAAAAAAGTATAGACCCGGTCGAGGTCCTGTCGGATCGCCTTTTTGTCCGACCGGGTGAACGCGCCCAGCATCAGGTTCTCTTCGATGGTCAACCCGGGATAGGAATCCTTTCCCTGGGTCACCTGAACCAGGCCAGCGCGGACGATTTCATGGGGTTTGAGGTTATGGATCGGCGCACCGTCAAGATGGATTTCTCCGCCCATAAGCGGGATGAGGCCCGAGACCGCCTTGAGGAGGGTCGACTTACCCGTTCCGTTGCCCCCAAGCAGCGCAACAACATCTCCCTTCTCGACCGTCATGTCGATGCCCCGCAGGATCTTGAGCTTTCCATACCCGGCTTCGACACCTTTCAGACTCAGCACGCGATCTCCTCCCCGGGCTGCAAGCCCGTAATCTGTTCGACGCGTGACAGGATCGTTTCGACCAGCTCGTCCGGGTCGGCCTGCCACAATGTTTTTGAAAGAATCTCCACCTCGATGTCCGGCGCACTACCTCCGGCGCAAAGGGCAGCGTAGGTCTCTGCGATATCGATCACCCCATCCCCAGGGATGCCCCGGTCCAGCCTCAGATCTTTGGTCTCCGCCAGCCAGTCGGATGCATGAAAACTGATAATTCGGTCCCTGTGTCGACCGATCTGAACCAAGAGCGTTTCGTCCCACCAAAGCGCGTAGGTATCCAGAACCAACCCGGCCCGTGCCCCTGCATCGATCTTGTTCAAGACCACGGCCGCTTCGTCCAACGTCGACCAGAGGCTGCGATAGCCGCAGACCATCGGGTGCAACGGCTCCAAACCAATCTGAAGACCACTGGCATGAGCTGGTTCAAGCATCTGGGCAAGGCGCTCTGCCGCCGCCGCTCGGGCACTTGTGATGTCACGGCTGCCCGGAGGCAGACCGCCGGAAATCACGACAATCGTTTCCGCACCCAGTTCCGCGGCCTGTTCGATCTGCCGCAACACGAGGTCCGCGGAATTTTTTTCGTGCGGGGAAAGCAAGGCCACACAGAAAGAGGTCGCGCGCACGCCCTCGTCCCGCAGGGTTTGCCGGGCATTTGCGATTGACAACCCATCAAGCTTTTCATGCCAAATCGCTGTTTTGCCGACCCCATGGCGTGCCAGACACCTGACCGACTCGGCAAAGTCGCATTGCATCAGTGTCGCCTGATGAATGCACACTTCGTGATTTGCCGGTGTCGAGGTCAAAAGGTTGTCCTCCCACCCGTTACGTCGAACAGCTGGCCTGTGGTAAAGGAACAGCGGGGACTGGCCACAAAAGCGGTCATGTCGGCAATCTCGCTGACCGTGCAGAACCGTTTCATCGGAATACGCGACAGCTTGTCGGCGATGTAATCCTCGCTCATTTCCGAAAACAGATCGGTTTCGGTTATTGCCGGACCAATACAGTTGACCGTGATGTTTGAGGGCATGAGCTCACGCGCGAGGGTCTTTACATATCCGTGCACCCCGGCCTTGGCTGCACCATATGCGCAGGCTCCGGGGTTGCCTTCCTTGCTGGCGACCGAGGCGATGACAATGATGCGTCCTTCACGTCTTTCGCGCATGTCGAGAACGGCCTCGCGCGTGGTCAGAAATACCCCAGTCAGATCGACATTGATGACATGCTGCCACTCTTCCAGCGAGTACTCCCATGCGGGTCTCGTCGAACCGTTGACGCCGGCATTTGCAATAACGATATCGATACCACCAAGGGCTTGCCTGGCAGCGCGATATCCTTCTTGAACACCCTTCTCGTCGGTGACATCGACCGTCTGAACCAATTCGAAATCAGTGTCTTTCAGGATGGGTTCAGGGGCAATGTCCCAGCCGACAACTCGCGCCCCAAGCTCGTGGAAGCGCTTACAGATACCCAGCCCGATACCCCGGGCCGCACCAGTCACCAGCACGCGTCTGTTATCGAGATCAAAACTCATGTGCTTGCAGCCTCGTTCGACACCCATTTCAGGATGTGTTGCGCCACCGTGGTCAACTCGTCATGCTGGTTGAACAATTTGATATCTGCGACCGACCTGCGGCGTTCGACGTCGATTTCGACAATCTCGTACCGGACAGTGATCGTGTCACCCAGGAACACCGGCTTGAGGAAGCGAACCCGGTCATATCCAAGCGATACGGGCGTTTCATCCGCATCTCTGGAATGGGCAATGGCCATCGTCGATGCCGTCGACATATATCCAATCATCAAGGCGCCATGTGCCATCAAACGCCCGTAGGACGACTTTTCCATATACGCCTTGTTCACATGGTTCGGAGACAGGTCGCCGGTAATCCCTGCGAAGAGATAGACATCACTTTCCGAGACGGTTTTGGAAAATGTCACCGTGTGACCAATGTCCACGTGGAACTCACTCATGAGCGCTCATACCTTTTTGTCAGAGTGGTTTTTGGCAGGCCGCGCGCTTCCGCGCGGGTGCTGGACAAATGGGCCAGCGTGCCCCTTGTAATGCGATCACGCCACAACATGAGTACCGTCCTTTGTGAAACATGTCGGGTTCATCGATTTGAGGTCATCGGCAACCACCGGGCTGAAACCCAACCGATCCAAGATATCCCTTTGCAGGTCGACACCCGGTGCGATTTCAGTCAGCGTCAGCCCTTGATCGGTCAAGCGAAAAACGCAGCGTTCAGTGACATACAAAACCTCTTGTCCCTGCCTGCGCGCCTGTTCACCGGAAAAGGTCACCTGTTCGACCTTCTCGACCAGCTTTTGGATGGTGCCCTGCTTAGTGATGGTCATCTGTCCATCGCCGGTTTCGAACGCGGCGCCCTTGGCGTCAAACGTGCCGCAGAAAACCACCTTTTGCGCGTTCTGAGCAATATCCATGAACCCTCCGGGGCCAACGGGCAGACCTCCGAACTTCGATGCGTTTACGTTGCCTGCGCCGTCAAACTCGCCAAAGCCGAGGAACGCGATGTCCAGCCCGCCGCCGGAATAGAAGTCGAACTGGGCTGGGCCATCGATCATGGCTGACGGATTGCGGGCATATCCGAATAGGCTGCCATTCAGCAGTGTTCCGCCATAGGTTCCGTGCTCGATCGTCTGGTAATACAGGTTCTGTTCACCGCGTGCCGCAATGATGGCGGCGACAACGTCGGGAATGCCAAATCCGAAATTGATGACGCTTTCAGGAACCAGTTCCTCATGGGCACGCATCGCGATGACACGGCGGATCGAGAAATCGGGCATCCTCGGCAGCGTTTCCGGCATGAAGCGTTCGCCCGAAATGGCCGGGTCATAGGTGAACTCATACCCCTGGCGTTGATCGGGATCGACTACGACCGCGTCGACAAGAGCGGACGGAACGCGAACGGAACGTGCCGGTAAGGCACCATTCTCGACAATTTCGCGCACCTGAAAGATGACCTTACCGCCGGAATTTCGCGCGGCCGCCGCCATCGCATAGATGTCTACATTGGCGGGCTCTTCGTCCAGGCTGATGTTTCCGTCATGATCCGCCCGGCTGCCCTTGAGCAGCGCCACGTCTACGGGAATAGGCAGATAGCGCAGATACTCCTGGCCGCCGATCTGAAAAACCTCGACCAGATCGTCTTGAGCCGCCTCATTCATCTTGCCCCCACCCAGACGGGGGTCGACGAAAGTACCAAGGCCGACATGAGTGACCAGACCGGGGCGTTTTGCAGCAACCTCGCGCAGCAACTGCATTGCGACACCGCCGGGCAGGACATAAGCCTCGATCTCGTTGTCGCGGGCCATCTCCTGCATTTTCTGCGACCAAACCCAATGGCCGCCAATAACCCGTTTGACCAACCCGTTATGGGCAAACCGGTTCATGCCCCGCCTATCCTTGTCGCCGATCCCTAGGGAATGCAAAACCGTCAGGTCTCGGGGGGTGCCAGTCGACAAAAACCGCCGTTCTACTTCTTCGTGCAACAGAGTGGCCTCGACCAATCCGCCACCTCCGCCAATCAGCCCGACAGTGTCACCATCTTTAATCAATTCGACTGCTTCGGAGAGAGAGGTTTGTTTACGTCGCACCATGATCACACCGCAATCTGATAGGGGTCAGAGGCGTCTCCGCGCAGGTTCCGCGCGACGATCTGCTTTTGGATGTCTGAGACGCCGTCAAAAATCCGGTAGATTCGGGCGTCACGGTAATAGCGTTCGATCGGCAGTTCCTTGGAATAGCCGGATCCGCCATGGATTTGCACGGCGCGGTCCGTCACGCGATTCAGGAGTTCCGAGGCCTGAAGCTTGACCATGGCGATCTGCGCCCGCGCATCACTGCCTTGATCGAGTAACCATGCGGTCTGATAGAGCAGTAGCCGCGCGGACGAGATCTCGACAGCGCTCTCGGCGAGCATGGATTGAACCGCCAGAAACTCAGCCAGAGGCTTGCCGAACTGGTGCCTGTTCCGGGCGTGCTGACCCGTCTTTTCAAGAACTATGGCGGCTTTGCCGATGGCACGTGCACCGACCTGTGCTAGCCTTACCCGTCCCAGCGTTTTGAGCGCCAGCTTGAAGCCACCACCCTGCTCTCCCAGCAAGGTCTCTGACCCTAGACGCACATTGTCGAACGTAAGGGGCGCATGAGTGGTGCCACGCAGGCCCATCATGGGCTGATCTGCACCGATCTGGAATCCGGCGAGACCCTTGTCCACGATGAAAGTTGAAACGCCTCCTCGGCCGTCCCGGTCTTTTGTACGGGCGGTCACAACAAAAAAGTCCGAGAAGTGTGCATCGGAGATGTAGTGCTTGTACCCGTTCAGCACCCAACCGTCGCCATCGGGCGTGGCCTGGGTCCTGACGGCGCCCGCATCCGAGCCTGCCTCGGGTTCTGTGAAAGCAATCGAGCAGGTGCGCTCCCCATGAATACAGGGAACCAACCAGCGCTCCTGCTGCTCGGGCGTTGCGGCCAGCAAAATATCATAGATGTTCCCGAAAGCCCGCCGGATCAGGATATCGGTGGTCCGCCCAAACTGTTCTTCGGCGATGATCCAATCCAGTGTTGAAAGCCCACCACCGCCAAGTTCGGCTGGCATGCTCATGGCATAAAAGCCGTTGGCGCGGGATTTCTCGAAAATGTCCGTGGCAGATGTGGGGTCCAGCCTTCCCGTCAGCTCTACCTTTTCTTCCAGCGGTAGCAATTCGCGGTCGATGAACCTTCGCAACGAGTCGACCAGAATGCGTTGATCAGAGGACAGCCCGAATTCCATCAGTAATACCCTCTTGAACCGCCGCCATCGACACTGATCCCGGTTCCGTGGATATGCCGTGCTTCGGGGCTGCAAAGATACGCAACGAGATTGGCAACATCTTCGGGTTGGCCGAGCCGGCGCAGGCCTTCGCTGGCAAGCGCGGCACACTCGATCTCTTCGGGCGAGGTTTGTTGCTGTGCGGCGCGATCGGCGAAAATCCTTTGCAACCGCTCGGTGACGGTCAGCCCGGGGTGAATCCAATTCACGTTCACATCGTCGCGCAGCCCCTGCTCGGCCAGCGCTTTGGTGAAATTGGCGAGCGCGGCGTTGACAGCACCACCAACCATGAAATCCGCCGCAGGCGTTCGGGCAAATCCACCAACAATGTTTATGACTGTTCCATTCGACGCAGTCAGCGCGGGCCAGAGAGCACGCGACAACCGTACAGCGGCATAGAATTTCAGCGCGAAACCATCGACCATATCGGCATCAGGCTGATCCGGAAACAATCCGCCCTTGGTCGCACCGGCGGCATTTACCAGAATGTCGCAGGCTTCAAATCGCTCGAGGGCCTGCTGCGCTGCGGCTTCACAATTGGCCAGATCGCGCAGATCTGATGCCGACCATGCGACATTGACACCGTAATCGCGCGCGATGCCATCTGCAGCAGCAGCAAGACGTTCAGCGTCGGACGCAGCCAAAAACACGTTCGCCCCGTTCGAGGCCAACCGGCGCGCCACAGCCAGCCCGATCCCTTGCGAGCCACCGCTGACAAACAGCGTTTTTCCAGCCAGATCGGACATCAATCCGCCTCACTTTCAAGATACTCGGCCTGACGCGCCCGGACCAAACAGTAAAGCGTGTCAAGGGTGGGTGTGGACAGGCCTTTTGCCTTACCGGCGGCAATTGCAGAGCCGTAAATTACCTCAACCTCGGTTGGTCTCTGATGGTTCAGATCCTCACACAGGGATGATTTGTTATCCCCCGTTCCACCGGGCTCCGAGATCATCTCGATACCTGCGATCACTGCGTCGCGGTCGAGGGAAATGCCTTCGGCTGCCGCAACCTCCAGCGCTTCGGTGGCGGCCTGAAGCGCGATGGTCTTGAGAAAGGGCGTGCGCATGCACGCAGCGGCCGTCTTGTTTGTCAGACCGGAAAGCGCGCTCAGACTGATATTCCCGATGAGTTTTTTCCAGATGACGTCCTGTATCGCGGCGCTGTCATGCGTTTCCAGACCTGCGTTCGAGAAGGCTGTGACCAGTTTCTCGACGCGGGCGCTTGAACGCCCCTGCATCTCGCCAATGTAAGACGGCACCCGGGAGAAATCGCGGATGACACCCGGGGCGAGCTTGACGGCTGCCATCGCTGTCAGACCACCAAGTACATTCTCGGCGCCCACTTCCTCGGCGATGATCTGTTCATTGCCAAGGCCATTCTGGAAACTGACGCAAATCGCACCGCCCTCGACTAGAGGCTTGAGCCTTTGCGCAGCAGAGCGCGTGCCGTGCGCCTTGCACTGAAAGAGGATGACGTCGGCCCGATCAATCTGACGGGGGTCTGTCGTGGCCTGCATTTGCATGACCCGACTCCCGCCAAAGCCTTCAATTTTCAAACCCTTCGCGGAAATCATGCCGATATGTTCGACATCCACATCGTACAAGACCACATTGTGCCCGCCATCCTGAAGAATGCTGCCGAACAGGCTGCCCATTCCACCGGCACCGGCAATTACGATATCAAGAGCGTCCGGCATCTAGGTAAACTCCAGCTGAATCTGTCCAAGACGCCCGAAATCCGCATGAACACGGCTGCCTTTCTTGACTGGCTGAGGAACAGTTGCTGCTCCTGTAGAAACGAAGTCGCCTTCAGACAGTGCCACCCCACGCGTTGCGAGGTGATTGGCCAAATCCGCCATCGCATTAATGGGAACGCAGCGCATCTCACCCAGAAAGTTCTCGGCGGGATAACCATCATCGACGGTCAATTTGACGGCATGTGACTGAAAATCGACGCCATGCCAGTCGGTTACCGGATTGCCGAACACAAAGCCGATACCACCCCCATTGTCCGCGATAGTCATCAATGAACACATCTCGCGCGGGGCCTCTGGCAAGTCAAAGCGGTTTCCAATGATCTCGATAGCGGGGTGAAGAACGGCGTAAGACGCGATCTCCTCTGCCTTCCAGGGATCAGACCGCAAGGGCAAGTCCCGGGTGAGGCGAAAGGCAAACTCGGTTTCCGCCCTTGCGCCTGTCAGACTATCTGCGGGAATCGATACGTTGGAACCCAACCAAGTCTTGGGGGCAAAAACTCGACCGGGGATGACGTCGCTGTGACCGTCAAGCTCTCGCATCTTCTGACTGGTCGCGCCGACCTTCCAGCCTGACTGATCGAGGGACAGCATCTCGGCCATATAGTCCTGCACAAAATACGCCTCGGTGCGGTCCTGTGGCAAACTATCTGACGCCCGCAATGGCAACACGCGATGCGTCACCCAGGCACTCGCCAAGTCAGCTCCCAGCGCCTCGAGCGCTTTTGCTCGAATTTCAGGTATGACACGAATCAAGTTCCACCCCTCCCTTGTCCGACTCGTATCAGGTTTTGCAATTGGGTCGATCATCATTTTCCATCATTTGATGTCTATTGTTGTTTTTCTTTCGTACTGATGCATCATATGTAGAGAACTGAAAGGTAGAGCGGTAATGAAGACCCCAAACCCGAAGATTCTCGAAATCGCCCAGATGGCGGATGTTTCCACGGCCACCGTCGACCGCGTGCTTCACGGCCGCAGCGGCGTCCGCAGCAAGACTCGTGAGAAAGTGCTGGCTGCAGCGGAAGCCCTAAGGAAGGGCGAACTGTCGGCAAGCACGCGTGGCAACAAGAACGGATTGCGCGTTTGCGTCTTGCTGTCAGAAGGTGGCGGGTCGGTCAATCAGACCCTGCGCGCCGCGCTCAACAAAAGCGCCCAAGCCGCTGATGTGCAGCTTCATTTTGAAAGCTCGCCGCGGATGGATGCAGCGACACAGGCCAAAGCCCTGAACAAGATTCGGAACGGCGGGTTCGACGGCGTGATCTTGCAACCTTTCGAACACCCTTTGGTTCGAGAGGAAGTTGCGGCACTGACCGAGTCGGGTGCCCCGGTGGTCACATTGCTGACCAGCCTGACACACCCCATCGGGACATATTATGTTGGGTTGGACAATCGCTCTGCCGGGCGCGCGGCCGCCTTGCTTCTTGGCAGGCTTATACGCAAACAGGGAAAGGTCGCCCTTTTGATCGGTGGGCCGCTATACCGCAGCCACGAAGAACGCGAGATCGGATTTCAATCGGTTATCCGGCGCAGTTTCGATGATCTGCGGCTGCTTCAACCCTTGGATTGCAGCGACGATCCAGACTTGATCTATCGAGAAGTTACAAATCTGCTCGAAACCCATGACGACCTTGTCGGAATCTGCTCGATCTGCGGCGGCGTCCGCGGTCTGGATCGCGCGCTCCGTGAGGCAGGCAACAGACCAGATCTGGTGACTATCGCGTTCAACCTCACCCACCTGACACGCAATGCGCTGGTTTCTGGAACATTCGATGCCGTAATCCATCAGGATATGACCCGTATCGCAGAACGCGCGATCTCGGTCATTCGCGGCAATGGCCCGAACGCCGAAAGAGTCAGTATCGTTCCCACTGAAATCATAATGAGTGAGAACGTGCTTTGATGCATCAAAGAGCGCCATTGAGGGTGTTCCGAATCGATTTTTGCGCCCATGATGCACCTAATACAAAGCAAACCACATCAAATGAGTGAATGCGGGCCAAGCATCGGTTCGATCCGGCTCCTCACCCAAATTGATCCGCCAAAGTGAGAAAGACCATGCAAACGAAAACCCGCCTTGCACTTGTGGGCGCAGGGGCAATCGGTAAAGCCCATGTTAACGCCATTCACCGCTCGACACGGGACATTGACCTGATTGCGATCGTTGATCCGACCGACGACGCGCGCGCCTTCGCCGAGTCCGTGGGTGTTCCATGGTATCGCGACCTGACTGCGATGTTTGCTGATCACAGTCCTGACGGGGCGATCATCGCAACGCCCAACAAACTGCATGTCAGCAATGGCCTTGACTGCATTGCCAATGGCTGTCCGATTCTTGTCGAAAAACCCATCGCTTCAAGCGCTACGGACGCGCGGGCGCTGCTCATCGCGTCGAAAACTGCAGGCGTTCCGATACTGGTCGGTCACCACCGCAGGCACAACCCTCTTGTCCAGGCCGCAAAACACAGGATCGAACAGGGCGACATCGGAGAGATCACCATGATCCAGTCGTCATGCTGGTTCTTCAAACCGCATGACTACTACGACCTCGAATGGAGGCAGAAACGCGGTGCTGGTCCAACCATTGTAAACGCAATCCACGATGCGGATCTGTTGCACTATTTCTGCGGTGACGTGGTTGAGGTCAGTGCCATGGCGTCAAATTCCTATCGCGGCTTTGAAATTGAAAACAGTCTGGTTGCCAATCTCAGGTTTCGATCCGGCGCGCTTGGCACGCTCAGCGTATCGGATGCTGCCGTGTCCCCGTGGAGCTGGGAACTGACAGCCGGCGAGAACCCGGATTATCCAAGAACGAACCAGGATTGTTATCACATCTCTGGAACCGAAGGCGCGATTTCTCTGCCCCACAACCTGATCTGGCATCACCCGGCAGGGCCGGACTGGAAGAGCCCGATAGCAGCGATCAACGCCCCGTCGATGGCCGCTAACCCTCTGGTCGCGCAGCTTGCAAATTTTGATGATGTCATACGGGGGCATGGCGAGGCGGTCGTCACCGGTCAGGATGGTCTTGCTGCGCTTGTCACCATTGAAGCGATGCTGAAATCGGCCGAGACAAAAGCGCCCGTCACCATCTCTTGAAACCCATCGGCAGAACCGGACTCAGAAAATCAGGTGCGTGGGATGTTGGACGGGCGCGAATACTGTTTTAACGCGGCGGTCCGATAGGATGCGTTCGACGCCCCATATCCGTCGTAGCCGCCTCTCCGTTCGACAATCTCGAAGAAGAAGCCGTTGCCGTAGGGTTTACTGTACAGTTGAAAGAACTCTCCGTTTTCATGCCGGTCATACAGCAGGTTATGCGCAGACAGGTTCGCGGTGAACGCATCATCCAAGCCAAACCGAGCCGCGAGATCGAGATAATAGTTCGGCGATACTTCAAGCGCTTCGAACCCATGCTCTGCCAGCGCGTTCGCCGTCGCAAAGATATCTTCTGTGGTGAACGCGATGTGCTGGACCAGCGACCCAAAACTGTCGGCCATGAAGCGCCCTGCAAACGTCTTGTGAGTATCTGCGCCGTTCATCGTCAACCGGAGTGTGCCGTCCGGGTTCTTCAGGGCGAGGCTGCGAACGAGCCCCCCGGGATCTTCGACATCCACGATTGGTGTCTTTGCCACATCGAAGATGGAGGTATAGAACAATGTCCACGTCAGCAACTCGTCGGCTCTCATGGTTTGCGCGATATGGTCTATCGCAGACAAACCGGCCGAGCGGTCGCTCTCCTGTGACACCGGGTCGAATTCGGTGGTCCAGACATCCATGTATGCAGGGCTTTGATCCAGAAAATGCAGAACTGACCCGCCGACACCGCGCACAGCAGGGATGTCAATCTCGTCCTTGCCCTTACGCTGCGAGAATATGCTGGACCCCATCGCAACGGCGCGCACTCTGGTTGCATCGGCATTGTCGACCCGGAAGCCGATGTCGCACACACAGGTCCCGTGCATCACATAGGCGGAATGCGCGAAGCCTTCCTTCTCCGTGTTGATCACCAGCCTGATCTGACCCTGTTGCCAAACTTCGACCTTCTTGGTGATGTGCTGCGCAACATGTGAGAAACCAAGCGTTTGCAGCATACGTCTCAACGCCGCAGCTTCTTCTTCGTTTGCTGTGAACTCGACAAACTCCACACGCTCGATGCGGCTTCTCTCGGGCATATCCGGCAGGTCGAGCTTTGCCTGGGGATCAGCGGACCGAACCTGATCCATCAGAAACAACAAAGAGCGATAGCCGTCCTGCGCGATGATACGCGGCACGCCGCCCCGAAACTCATCATTCATGATCTCAATGCTAATGGGTCCATCATAGCCCGCCATGATCACAGAGCGGGTAAATCCCACCAGATCGAGATCGCCCTCACCGGGCATGCAGCGGAAGTGACGCGACAGATAGCGCGGATCCATCTGAATCCCGGGGGCATCCGACAATTGCACGTGAAAGATACGGTCGCCGGGGATCGCTGCGATGAATTCAAGATCGGTCTGCGTCAGTAACGCATTGAAGCTGTCCAAAACCAATCCGACATGTGAATGGTCAACTTTGCGAACGATGTCCCAGGCATCCTTGGTGCAGCGGATATGTTGGCCCCATTGCAAGGGTTCATATGCTATGCGCAGCCCGCGCGTTTGCGCACGATCACCCAATTCCTGAAAGTCCCCGACAATGCGGCTCTGGTCGCCCACAGAGTCCGGATTGCGCGACGCGCTGACCAGCGCCAAGTCAGCGCCCAGCTCTTGCATGATGTCGAACTTGCGCTCCAACCGGTCGAAAGCCCGGGATCGCTCTGCACCTGTCAGCCCTTCAAAATCCCGGATGGGCTGGAACAGGTCGATCGTCAATCCGTGGTCGGTGATGATCCGGCCGATATCCCGAGGCGTGCCCGGGTAAGTGATGAAGTCCTGCTCGAACACCTCCACCCCGTCAAATCTCGCGCTCGAAATGGCGGCAAGCTTATCTGTCAGATCCCCAGGGATTGAGACGGTGGCGACGGAGGTTTTCATAAGTTCAACTTTCGATCTTGTTCATTCGGTACGAACGTGGCCAAGCGTGTCCCCCGAAGAGTAAATGTCAAGTATGTTCCAATGGCCCGAGGTCGGTGTCGGGTTATTGATCATCGCGACGTCGATCACGGTTGGACGTCCGGATGCAATGGCCGCTTCAAGCTCTGGCTTGAACTCAGCAGCCTCGGTGATGCGCACGCCCTCACATCCGTATGCAACGGCAATAGCTGCGTAGTCCGGAAGTTGTTCGGTGGGGTTTACCGCCTTCGGAAAGGTGGTACCGTGCGTTAGTCCGTAATTGGCCATTTGCAGCCCAGCGATAGTCCCATAGGCATTGTTGTTCATCACCACCCAGACAACGGCGAGTTGCTCGGCCGCCGCAGTCGCCAGCATAGACGGGTTCTGGCCAAACCCACCGTCGCCGACAAGGCTGATCACCACGCGATCCGGGGCCGCGATCTTGGCGCCCAGTGCCGCGGGGGGGCCAAATCCCATGGTCGCAAACCCACCCGGGATCAGGATTGAACCCGGTTCGTAGATATCAAATTGCTGCGCAACGCCATTTTTGTTCCATCCAACATCAGAGGTCAGGATTGCGTTTCTGGGCATCACCGCGCGCAGATCGGCAAGAATGCGTTCGGGCATCATCGGAAACGCGTCGGACATTTGCATTTCGATATTGCTCTGCGCGAACCGGCGTTTTTCCTCCTGAATCTGCTGAACCAAACCCGGTGCGGATCGACCCGAAGGCAGCATCTGCCGCGCCACTTTGTTCAGAACCTTCAGGGCGGCCTTGAGATCCGCAACGACCCCAATGTCAACCGGATAGTTGCGCCCGATTTCCTGTGGCTCAATGTCGATCTGGATCAGGGATGAGGCGTCAGGACCGATGTTGAAGGTGAATTCCGGGTACCAACTGGAGCAGTCAGCCTCCTTGAACCGGGTTCCCAGACCCAAAACAAGATCGGCGGACCGCGTTGTGTCATTGGTGAACTGCGTGCCCCAGAACCCGGTCATCCCAAAAACCAGGTCATGATCGTCCGGCAGCGCACCTTTTCCCATCAGGCTATGCGCTACTGGAATCTGCATATGGTCGACAAAGTCCCTCAATTCGTCGAAGGCGTGGGAAAGTGCCACGCCGCCCCCTGCATACGCAACAGGCGACGTGGCATGCGCGAGACGGGAGACGATCTCGCGGGCGGTGTCCTCGTCCATCGAAGGCTTGGCAAATGTGGATGTGTTAGTTGTCTGCCGATCCCAAAGTGCTGCATCGATCTCTGCCGAAAACATGTCCATCGGCACGTTCACAAGCACCGGGCCAGGCTGTCCGCTTTCTGCCAGGTGAAACGCCTTTTCCATAATTTCCGGGAACAATTCCGGAGTGTCGACTCGCCAGGCCCGTTTCACGAAAGGACGATAGATTTCGTATTGGCTTCCATCCGCGTGCAGGTTGACCTCTTGATGCGGATGCTTGCCGTAGTAGTAGGACGGAATGTCCCCCGCGATGACGACCATGGGAATACAATCCAATGCAGCATTAGCCACTCCGGTTGCCGCGTTTGTCAGACCGGGCGAAAGGTGCGACAGCAAGACCGAAGCACGCCCGCGGACCCGCGCGTACCCATCCGCCATATGCGCACTAATCTGTTCGTGCCGGACGTTGATGAAGCTGATCTTCGAATTTGCCAAAGCCGAAAGAACAGCAATGTTGGTATGACCGCAAAGGCCAAAGATGTGCTCGATGCCCCGCTGCTCAAGATATCGGACCAACTGGGGGGCGATCTGGTCTCCGGTGACCGAATTCTTGTCAAGCATTACAGTGTCTCCGAATTGTAGAACTCGCCAAAAAGCTCGGCGTCGCTGGGTCGGTCCTCGGGGATGGGCCGGGACACCCAGGTCACGTTCATGTAGTGTTTCAGGTTTACATTCTCGTTGGTGATGTTGCCGCCCCAGAACCCGCAACCCAGGCTGGATGTCATTGGCATGCCGTTGGTAAAGCTACCGGCGTTCGCCTTGGATTGAGGCTGGCGCACCATCACCCGACTGACCGGCGCGTTCAAAGCATGTTGCAGGATTCGGTCTTCGTCGAACGAATATATGCCGCAGGAATGCCCTCTGCCCCCGACGCCATAGATCGCACGAACCTTGGCCAGCGCATCGTCAAAATCACGGGCCCTGTACAGGGCCATCGTGACCGACAGCTTTTCTCGACTGAAGTTGTGTTCAGGACCGATCTCGCCTTGCTCGACCATCAGGAACTTTCGCTCTTCCGGCAGGTCGAAGCCTGCGATGTCCGCAATTCTCTGCGCCGAGACAGCCACGGTTTCGATGCGTCGGCTGCCATCTTCGCTCCAGAGCGCCTTTTCGAGCAGCGCCTTTTCTTCGGCCGAGCACAGATGGCCGCCCTCGCTGATCAGAGCGTCGCGCATCCGGTCATACACCTCGTTCAGAATGACGAGGTTGCCATCGGCTGAGCATCCCGAACCGAAATCGGACATCTTGGACATGCGGCTGTTTGCGGCGGCTTCGGCGATATCGGCGGTTTCGTCGATTACCATGGTCGAATTGCCTGCCCCGACGCCAAAGGCAGGTTTACCCGAGGAATAGGCCGCTTTGACCATCGCCGGACCACCCGTCGCCAGACTGAGATCCGCCTCACTCATCAGATAGTTGGTCAATGGGATCGACGGCGTCGCCACACACTGGAACAAATCCTCAGGGGCGCCCACGCGCTTGCAGGCCGCACGCATCACCCGCACCATCTCATTGGTCGTGGCCTTGGCCCGTGGATGTGGTGAAAAAATTACGGCATCGCGGCACTTTGCGGCGTAGATCCCTGTCACGGGCGGGGTCAGTTCCGGGTTGGTCGTTGGTATCAGCGAGGCAATGACACCGGCAGGCTTGGCGATCTTGGTAAGACCCTTCTCGGAGTCTTCCTCGATCACACCGACAGACTTCTGACGCAGGGCATCGCGTAAGACACCCACTATCTTGAACCGCTTGCCAACGCGACCTGCGCGGTCTCCGATACCGCTTTCGTCAACACCCATTTGCGCGATGCGCACAAAGGTCTTTTCGTTGCCGCAATACCAGCCGACGGCTTGCGCCAGTCGGTCAACTTGGTCTTGATCCCAGTCCGCGATCTCTTCCATCGCCCGACGCGCGCGCGCGATCAATGTGTTGGCGGTTTCGATTTCCTGCGGTGTTATTTCGCGTGGCACTGCACACTCCTGATGATTCAATAGCCAATTGCACGTTGATCGGACATGTTACTGAGCGCGCCACCCAAAACGGCTCGCGCGGCCTCAACACATCGCCGTGCATGTTCGACATGACCGAGCTCGGCAGATCGCGCCGCATTCGGCAATTCGATTGACAGCGGTATGTTGGGAAAAAGATCGTTGATTGGGGAGAAGTCGATCGCGCCCTCACCTGGATACAACCGGGCATCCCGTGCGGTCTGGATCATCTCATCCTTGGTGTAGTAGACGTCCTCCGCATCGCAGATGTGAAAGAAGTTGATCAATCTTTCAGGGACGCGTTCAAGCTGGGACAAAGGGCAGCGATTGAAATGCATATAGAGCGTATCAACCAGGACACCCGCGTTCTGAGCGCCGGACTTTTCGACGACATCAACAACCTCTTCTAGCGTCGTCAGACGCGAAAAGGCCGGGAACTCAAGGTTCACGGTTAATCCAAATGGACTTGCAAGTTCGCAGATCTCCTGAAACCGCTCGACCACGAATTGCACATCGTTGCGCACATCCGTCCAGGCGGAACAGATGACATGCCGAGCCCCCAATTCCGCCCCCGCTTCAAAGGACGGGATAAATCGCGCAGGTTCAATACTGCGCAGGATGCGGATGAGTTCAATGTCAAAACAGGTCAGGCCGGTTTCCTGCAGGGCGCGTTTGGTCTGCCGGATCACGTCCTGGGAGGTTGGATCGATGTCAGGCTCCCCAGGTACATCCAAATGGAACAGTCGATAGCTTGCAAACTCGTACCCCGCCTCTGCAGCGATGAACGTCTGCTCGGCTGGTGTGACACCCGGCACCGTCAGATACGACAGGGAAAACGCGTGACTCATGCGGCGGCCCCGTTTGATGTCCATCGCGGCGGCAGCGGCACTTGTGACACTTTTCCGGGCAAGGATCGGCCCAACATTTCTTCCGCGCGCTTCACCGGAGCGGCAAGCGCGGCCCAGTCGATGCCGGTCGCGACCCCAATCTGTTCGCACAGAAAGGCCGCATCCTCGGTTGCAATGTTCCCGGATGCCTTGGGTATGAACGGGCACCCTCCCAGACCGCCCAGAGCCGCGTCGAAGACTCGAATACCTGCTTGCAGCCCCGCCAGCATATTGGCGATCCCAAGACCACGAGTGTCGTGTAGGTGCAGTGAGAACTCAACGTCTGGCAGTTCGTCCATCAGCCGCCGGCAAATTTCAAACACCTGGGCTGGGTTCGCCAAACCGGCGGTGTCCGAGATGTTGACCTCGTGCACGCCCATTTCCGCAAACCCGCAGGCCAGATCAAAAACAATCGCTGGATCGATGCGCCCTTCGAACCCGCATCCCAAGGCCGATTGGATACCGGCCCGTACGGTGACACCTTCGGCAAGGGCACGTTCGACCACCGGCCTGATCTTGGAACGGGCCTCGGACACCGATTTGTTAAGATTGGCCCGCGAGTGGGTTTCTGATGCAGACAAGGAAATCGAAAGGTGCTTAACGCCGACTTTCAGCGCCCGATCCAGCCCGGCCATGTTCAGAACAAGGGCGGTATAGGTAACACCGGGCGTCCGGTCCAAGGTATCGAACACCTCATCGGTATTCGCCATCTGCGGTATGCGTTTGGGGTGCACAAAAGACCCAAGCTGAATTCGCCCGACCCCGCACTGCTCTATCGCCGCAGCGAACTCCAGCTTCTCCTGGACAGAGAAAAGACGCTGCTCGATCTGCAACCCGTCGCGCAGAAACTCATCTTCAATTACAACTTCCTTGGGAAGTCCAAGCATCACAATGATCCACCCGTCACCTGAGCCAAGCTTAGGATTGCCTGAAGATGAACAGAATGATATTCATGTAGCTTCTAGTTAACCTAGTATTCATTTATGGGACACTGATGATCACCCTGCGCCAAATCGAAGTGATACGAGCGATCATGATAACGGGCACCGTCAAAGGTGCTGCCGAACTCTTGGGTGTATCCTCTCCCGGCATCAGCCGCGTGATGAAACACACAGAAGGCCAGTTGGGCATCCGACTGTTTGCGCGCGTTCACGGACGATACATTCCGACAAACGAGGCCCGTGAAATCTTTGATCAGATCAGCGAGGTTTATCAGAGCATTGGGAACCTGCAATACGCGGTGGACTCACTAAAAAAAGGTGGCAACAAGCCGATTTCGTTTGCTGCCGTACCATCAATTGCAAGTCACGTCTTCCCAACCGCCATACAGAAGTTGCGGGCGCGATATCC
>JBCBUG010000017.1:0-53416 GCA_039818265.1 Pseudomonadota bacterium
AGAGAGGAGATCAAGAAAAAGACAATCGAAAATCGAAGGTTGCAGCACCAAGCCGCTGCCGCCTAAGCTCAAACAGAAACTGAACCAGAGCCTCCACTACCAAACAGCCTCAGCTCTCCGGAAAACTCTGACGACGGACATTGCAACCAACCTGTCCAGCCATACCGAAGCAAAGACTGCACTAGAAGCTTTAGAAGAGTTGCTTTCAGGCTCCGCAGCCAATGTAGGAGATGAAATCGGTGAAGGCGCTTATCGTTCTGCATTCGCAGGAAAAGATGACGAAATCGATGTAACCGTTGATCTCATTTGGCATTTATTGGGTGATAGTGATGCCTATGTTCGTTGGAACGCTGCAAGAAGCATAAAGACCATGCTTGATATGGGGTTGGTAGAAGATATTGAGCGCTTGTTGGATCGCTTCGATGTCGACCAAAACGCATCGTTAGCCTCCAAGGAGCACTATTTCGCATTTATGAATGCGCAACAATGGCTGCTAATGGGACTGTCACGCGCAGCACCTTATCACGCGAATCTACTTAGACCAGTCAAGGCGCGTCTATTGACGCTCGCGCAGCGAGACGATTTACATGTGATCAACAAGCTTCATCTTGCGCGTTGTATCCAACACGTCGAAGGTCTTGGCACCAAAAGTTCCGAGTTGTCAGACCTTTGGAAGGAAGTTCAAGTGCCACATCACGGTTTCATTGAGCGTACCGATTGGCCCGAGCAAGTTGACCCTAGGATTGAGTTTGGTTTCGATTACGATTTTATGGACCACAAAGTTTCCAAGGTGGCTCGGCTCTTTAATCTTTCGAACGGAGAAGCCAACGATGCAATCGCCACTGAGGTCATCAAACGTTGGCCAAACACTAAAAACATGTCCGAGTTTCCTGGTCATGTTCGCTATCGAGGCGATGAGCGGTATGAAACTTATCGGGAGCATATTCAGAGACACGCTCAACTCCACGCTGTAACCACTCTAGCTAGAATGAAACCCGTGATCCGACAGAGTTACGATTGGGAAGAAAGTGACCCTTGGAAAGAATTTCTGAAAGACCGAGACGTTTCATTCGAAGATGGTTCTTGGTTATCTGACCATAAAGATCGGGTTCCTAGCCAGGCATTGGAACGATTTTTAGGCGACCGCATCAGAGACCAAGAAACTCTGCAAGACAAGGAAACACTGTTCCACAAAATAGGTTTAGGTTGTGAAACTGAAAGTTCGTTTCTGCCGATCTACGGTCGTTGGACCTCTCCAGATGGAGTTTGTGTTAGCTTGTCTTCTGCGCTGGTCAAAACGAGGGGGGCCGTGGGTCAGTGTGCTAAGTTTTCCAAATCCGATTATCACGATCTTTGGCTGCCTATGTTCAGGTCAGATGGGTATTTTGATCGCCACAGGATGAATAAGCCATTCTCTCCGCTTATCTGCGATCCTGAATACCGGAGTATAGGCATAGATGATCATGATGAGTATGCTGCTCGGGGAGCAATAGCCCGCCCAAAGTTAGGGCGAAATCTCAACAAGTTTCTAGAATTGAAACCAGATGATGATAAGCGAGATTGGCATAGCCGAGAAGGCGCACTAACGATCAAGAGCGAAGTCTGGGGTGAGTGGGTGCGGGACCCCGACAATCATCGCAGCAGGTATCAGAACGAAGGAAGCACCTTATGGGCGGAAAGCAATTGGCTTAACGAAGCATTGGCGTCCTGCAAATGCAGTATCGTGTTCAAAATTGATTTCACGAAGTACAAATCTAGCAAAAGCTACGATGAGTCTTCTGGTGTGAAAGCGATATATATCGGACTAAAACGTAGCGGGCAGGACCCACGTTTTTGGTTTGCCAAAAAAGCTTCGCAAACCATGTACTAGGCGGCAAATCTGATTTGCTGTCTTCGCCATTGAGGCCGTCCAGCACGATCCTGACCTTCTGTTCCGCAGAGTAAAGTTTGCGCTTCGCGCGACGAATGTCTTTTACGACTTTCTCGCCGTGGCTCTGCTTGGTTCCGGGTTTCTGACTCATCTCCACTTCTTGGTGGCCACGATGTACCGGCAGCGCTATCGCCATTCATCAACTCCGCTAGACAAGAGAAAGGCCCCGGAAGAAATCCGAGGCCGTTTTCTCATATCACCAGCCTAAAATGACCTATTGAAACGTTTAGTTCATGTCACGTGAAACGCCACAGATGGTTGGCTTCTGCACAGCCTATCCGCATTTGGAGTGCCCGCAACTTCTGCAGGTCATGCACCCCTCAATCATCACCATGTCAAACTGCCCGCAAGAAGGGCAGGCCTTGCCGCGTGGGGCATCCATGTTGACAACCTGCGCCTGAGGGTCGGATTTCAGCCCCATCCCCTCGCCTTCCAGAAAGCCGATATTGACCATATGCTGTTCGATGACACCGCCAATAGCGGCCAAAATCGAAGGGATATACTTGCCTTTCACCCAGGCCCCGCCACGGGGATCGAAGACGGCCTTTAACTCTTCCACAACGAATGACACATCCCCGCCTCGGCGGAACACGGCCGAGATCATTCGAGTCAGGGCAAGGGTCCAGGCGTAGTGCTCCATATTCTTCGAGTTGATGAACACCTCAAACGGCCGGCGACGCCCAGCGATTACGATATCGTTGATCGTCAGATAGATCGCGTGTTCGCTGTCGGGCCATTTTAGCTTGTAGGTCGACCCTTCCAGAGATTGCGGGCGGTCCAGTGGCTCGGACATGTAAATCACATCGCCACCATCCACCTCATGCGGCGCGCTGGCGCTCTCGCCTGGTGCCTTATCGTCACTCTCTGACACGGTCAGGACCGAGCCAGTCACGTCGTTCGGACGATAGGTGGTACAGCCTTTGCAGCCTTGGTCCCAGGCCTGCATGTAGACATCCTTGAAGGCGTCAAAGCTGATATCTTCCGGGCAGTTGATCGTCTTGGAAATCGAACTGTCGATCCATTTCTGCGCCGCCGCCTGCATTTTCACATGATCGGACGGCGACAAAGTCTGCGCGTTGACGAAGTAATCCGGCAGTTCGGTATCACCAAACTTATCACGCCACATCTGGACGGCATAATCCACCACTTCTTCCTCGGTGCGTGAGCCATCTTTCTGCAGCACCTTGCGGGTGTAGGCATAGGCAAAGACCGGTTCGATCCCTGATGACACGTTGCCAGCGTAAAGAGAAATCGTCCCCGTCGGCGCGATCGAGGTCAGCAGCGCGTTTCGGATACCGTGTTCGCGGATCGCATCCCGCACATCTGCGTCCATCTGCAGCATCGTGCCAGTGGCCAGATACTTCTCGGCATCGAACAAGGGGAAGGCCCCTTTTTCCTTCGCCAAATCCACTGACGCCAGATACGCGGCGCGGGCAATAGCGTGCAACCAGCGCTCGGTCTGACGCGCCGCCTCGTCCGAGCCATAGCGCAGGCCCAGCATCAGAAGCGCATCGGCCAACCCGGTGACACCCAATCCGATGCGGCGTTTATCCTGCGCTTCGGCCTCTTGTTCGACGAGAGGAAATTTGGATGCGTCTACCACGTTGTCCATCATGCGGACAGCGGTGGCGACCAACTCTTGCAGGGCCGCTTCATCCAGATGCGCCGCGTCCTCAAACGGCTCTGCAACCAATCGGGCCAGATTAATCGAACCCAGCAGGCAAGCCCCATACGGCGGCAGTGGTTGCTCACCACAGGGGTTGGTTGCCGCGATGGTTTCAACATAGCTGAGGTTATTGGCCTGATTGATCCGGTCGATGAAGATGACACCGGGCTCGGCATAGTCATATGTGGCCTGCATGATCTTGTTCCACAGATCACGCGCCTGCACGGTATGATAGACCTTGCCATCGAACACCAACTCCCACGGTCCATCGGCCTTGACGGCTTCCATGAAGGGATCAGTCACCAGCACGGACATGTTGAACATGCGCAAGCGCGCGGGGTCAGATTTGGCGTTGATGAACTGCTCAATATCCGGATGATCGCAGCGCATGGTGGCCATCATCGCCCCGCGGCGCGAGCCTGCAGACATGATGGTCCGGCACATAGCATCCCAGACATCCATGAATGACAGTGGGCCAGAGGCATCCGCAGCCACCCCATGCACATCCGCACCGCGCGGGCGAATGGTCGAGAAATCATAGCCGATCCCGCCACCCTGCTGCATGGTCAGGGCCGCCTCTCTCAGCATGTCGAAGATCCCGCCCATACTGTCCGGGATCGTGCCCATGACAAAGCAGTTGAACAGGGTCACCTGACGCGCGGTGCCTGCGCCTGCGGTGATGCGACCGGCGGGCAGATACTTGAAATCCTCCAGCGCCTCGTAGAACTTGCCTTCCCAATGAGCGGGGTCGTTTTCCACCCGGGCCAGATCGCGGGCGATGCGCCGCCAGCTGTCTTCAACCGTCTGATCGATGGGCGTGCCATCCGCTTGTTTAAAGCGGTATTTCATATCCCAGATTTGCTCGGCGATGGGGGCGGCAAAGCGGCTCATTGGTGATTCCCTATCTGAAAGAGGTATTCAGAGTACCATCCACAACACCTTGATGACAATCGTACATGAGCTACAATGGCTTGATAGTCGATGGACGACTCTGTGGGCAAGCTGTGGATAAATACGTTAACCTCATCAAACTTTCGGTCGGGTCGGAGAGTGTCGACACGTTGATCGCGTGGCAGGACAGCCGAAAACCGCTGTACGAGGATGGCTGCCCGCGCCATGTCACGCGTATGTGGCCCAAGCGTGAAGCCGAGATTCTGAACGGTGGGTCCATCTACTGGGTCATCAAGGGTGTCGTTCAGTGCCGCCAACGTATCCTTCGGCTGGATGAAGTGCGCGGCGAGGATGGTATCCGTCGCTGCGCCATAGTGCTGGACCCCGAGGTACATCGCACCCAAAACGCCCTGAAACGTCCGTTTCAAGGCTGGCGTTATCTCAAACCGGAAGACACACCCGCCGACCTACCCAAAAACCGCGCGCAGGAGGACGCCCTGCCCGACGATCTGAACCGCGCGCTGGCTGAAATCGGCGTTCTGTAGTTACTGCAACCGCTCCAGCAATTCGCTCAGAACCGCTTTGTCGGCCGCATCAAGCTTGGCCACCCGGCTACGCCACAACGTCGCCTGCGATTGCAAGATCAGCCCATCCGACAGAACCTTGAGGTGGTTGGCCCGCAGTGTTTCTCCGGTGGAGGTGATATCGGCGATTGCTTCAGCGGTTTCGTTCATCACCGTGCCTTCGGTCGCGCCCTGACTATCAACCAGAGTGTAATCCGCAACACCCGCATCGGTCAGAAACTCGCGCACCAGCCGGTGGAATTTGGTGGCGATCCGCAGCCGGTGCCCATGTACCTTACGGAATGCGGCTGCCGCCGCGTCCAGATCATCCAACGTATCTACATCGACCCAGCAGGCAGGCGTCGCAATGATCAGATCGGCCCGGCCAAAGCCCAGCTCCGAAACCTCGGCAACCTGCTGTTCCCAGCGCGGCAGCTTTTCTTGCACCAGATCGTTGCCGGTCACGCCCAGATGAATACGGCCCGAAGCTAGTTCGCGCGGGATTTCACCGGCAGAGAGCAGGATCAGCGAAACCCCTTCGATGCCGCCTACCGTTCCGGCATATTCCCGATCCGATCCACTGCGCGACAGGGTAATGCCGCGCTTTTCGAACCATGCGAACGTCTTGTCCATCAACCGGCCTTTCGAGGGCACGCCCAGCTTCACACTCATTGCGCGGCCTCCTCGATGTCCAGCATCAGGTCGGGTCGGATCACGCCACCAATTGCGGGGATCTCAGACCCGTCACCCAATTGCCGTGTCAGCGCATCATAGCGCCCGCCCGTGGCAATCGGCGGCAGATCAGGTCGACCCTCGGCACAAAAGCCAAAAACAAACCCATCGTAGTATTCCATCGATGTCCGGCCATAGGACGCCTCGAAATCCAGCCGTTCGACATCCACGCCACACGCCTGCAGGGCTGCGATACGGGCTTCCAAACGATCCAGCGCGGGCGTGATCTGCGGCAGGTCAACCGCCACGTCGCGCAATTGTTCCAGCGCAAAAGGCATGGTTTCGCGCACATTCAGCAGTGTCTCCAAACCGGCCAGTTCATTGTCCGAGATCGGCGGCGCGGCGCGGTCTTCGCGTAAGGCTTCAATCCGGTCGAGGATTTCCGGCGCGCGGCGTTTACCGATCATGGGAAAATCAAATGCCATCGGATCAGCAGACTCCAACAGAGTCTCACGCCCCTCAGGCCCTGGCCTGCGGCCCGCGTACCGATCCAGCAGAACGCGAAACCGGCGAGGCCGCCAGAGATGCCGCATCAGTGCGGCCTTGCGGCGGTCAGTTGTCTTCAGGCCCGCGACAGCGGCGATCAGAATGCCGATATCACCGGTCGCTGCCCGCAAGGGTAGCCCGCGCAGTTGCAGGGCAAACAGCGAAAAAACCTCGGCATCTGCCCCAGCAGGGTCTTCGCGATCAAAGACTTCGTAACCGACCTGGATATACTCATTAGCACGGTCCGGATCGTGTTCCTGACGACGGAACACTTCGCCGGAATAGGTGTATCTTGCAGGTTCAGCCCCTTCGGACATGTGCATCTGCACCACTGGCAAGGTGAAGTCCGGGCGCAACATCTGCTCACCCCGCAGCGCATCCGAGGTCACATAGGCGCGCGCGCGGATATCTTCACCGTAGAGGTCCAGCAACGTACCCGCAGGTTGCAACAAAGGTGTGTCCACCACATGCGCACCCGCGGCCTCGAACCGGACGCGCATCATTGCGGCGCGGGCCTGTATCTGGGAACGATTGGGCATGGGTCAGTCCTGACTGTCCAAAATTTCGCGCACCTTTGCGATCAGATCTCCGCGCAGCACTTCAAACTGGCTGGGTCGTTCTTTCCATTCCTCAAGCGTGGCGCTTTCGGCAATCTTGGCGCCAAGAATCAGGTCCTTAATTTGCACAATTCCCTTGTCTTTTTCGTCACCACCTTCGATCACAGCGATCGGAGAGTTCCGCTTGTCCGCGTATTTCAGTTGGTTGCCAAAGTTTTTGGGGTTGCCCAGATACACCTCGGCCCGAATGCCTGCATTGCGCAGCTCGGTTACCATGGCCTGATAGTCGGCCATCCGATCCCGATCCATGACGGTGACGACCACCGGACCGGTGGCTTGCGCTGCGATCCGACCCTTTTCGCGGAGCGCGGCCAGTAAGCGATCAACACCGATCGAAATACCCGTCGCGGGCACTTCCTGTCCGGTAAAACGCTTGACCAGATCGTCATAGCGACCGCCGCCCGAGACCGATCCGAATTGCCGCTTGCGGCCTTTTTCGTCGAATATCTCGAAAGTCAGTTCGGCCTCATAAACCGGCCCAGTGTAGTAGCCGAGGCCACGGACAACCGAAGGATCAATCTCGATCCGGTCCGATCCGTACCCACCCGCATCCAGCAGGGCACCGATCTGCTCCAGCTCGGCAATGCCATCCGCGCCAATCTTGCTGTCGCCCACGGCGGCGCGCAGGTTGGTCAGCGTACCAGCAGTGTCGGTAGCTTTCGAGGTCAGGAACGCGATCACAGGTTCGGCCTGATCATCGCTGAGACCAACACCATCAATGAACGCCCCAGAGGCATCCAGTCGGCCTTTGGTCAGTAGTTCTCGCACACCGGCCTCACCGACCTTGTCGAACTTGTCGATGGTGCGCAGGACATTGTCGCGGGCGGCAGCATCTTCGCCCAAACCCATCGCCTCCAGCACGCCGTTCAGAACTTTGCGATTGTTCACGCGCACCAGATAGTCACCACGCAGGATGCCAACCTCTTCCAACGTATCCGACAGCATCGCACAGATCTCGGCATCTGCCGCCATCGAAGCCGTGCCAACCGTATCCGCATCGCACTGATAAAACTGACGATACCGCCCCGGCCCCGGCTTTTCGTTGCGCCAAACCGGACCCATCGCGTAACGGCGATAGGGCGTGGGCAGGTCGTTACGATGCTGTGCATAGACCCGGGCCAAAGGCGCGGTCAGGTCATAGCGCAGGGCCATCCAATCGCCCTTGCCGCCCTCATCGAACTCCTGCCACGCGAACACGCCCTCATTCGGGCGATCCACATCCGGAAGAAACTTGCCCAGCGCCTCAACCGTCTCAACCGCGCTGCTCTCCAAGGCGTCGAACCCGTAACGATGATACACGCCCTCAATCGTCCGCAGCATCTCGGTGCGCTGCGTGACTTCCTCGCCGAAATAGTCACGGAACCCTTTCGGCGTTACGGCCTTAGGGCGGGGCTGTTTCTTGGGCTTGGCCATTTGGGGCGTCCTTGGGGCATAGTGTTCCGCGCGCGGTCTATCTCATGGCCCGCATCGGGGCAAGGCGGGGTTTCTCTGGCATTGGGTCTTGCAGAGGGCTAAGACCAACCCAGAAGGAGACCACAATGCAGCATCTGGAAGAACAGATCGCCCATCTGTCGCGCACGGTTGAGGAGTTGAACACGGTTGTCACCCGGCAGCAAAGCGAGATCGACCGCCTGACCAGACGGGTTGAGATGCTTTTGCAGCGCGAGGCGGAACGAGCACAGGAAGGCTCGGGCGGGGTCGTATTCGGAGATGAACGGCCGCCGCATTATTGACCCTTGATTGAGCGTCAAATTGTGCGCTTGCCCACATCCCAATGAACCCGCCGCGCTTCACTAACAGGAGAAACCTCATGGCACAGAAACTCGCGCTGGTAACGGGTGCCGCACGTGGCATCGGTCTGGCAACCACCAAACTGTTTCTGGCGGACGGGTGGAATGTTGCGATGATCGACCGGGACGCAGAAACATTGGCTCTGGCAGTACGCCATCTTGAGGGCGCAATGCCCATTGTTGCCGATGTTTCGGACCCCGATCAGGTCGACGATATGATACAAACCGTCATGGCGGAATTCGGTCGAATAGACGCCGTGGTGAACAATGCCGGGGTTGCGGATTTCGGACCGATCGAACAACACGGCTTTGAGATGTGGCGCCGGGTTATGGAAACAAATCTGGACGGCGTCTTTTTGGTGTCTCAGGCCGCGATACCCGCACTGAAAGAAAGTCGCGGTGCAATTGTCAACATCGCGTCAATCTCGGGCCTGCGGGCAAGCACCCTGCGCGTTGCTTACGGAACGTCCAAGGCTGGCGTGATCCATCTGACCAAGCAGCAAGCCGCAGAATTGGGTGAATATGGCATTCGCGCCAACTGTGTCTGCCCGGGTCCGGTCCGCACCAAGCTTGCCATGGCCGTTCACACGCCCGAAATCATCGCTGCCTATCATGACGCCATACCACTGAACCGCTACGGCTCGGAAGACGAGATCGCGCAGGTGATCTTTTTCCTATGCTCAGACAGAGCCAGCTATGTAACCGGTCAGGTAATCGCATCAGATGGTGGTTTCGATAGTACAGGCGTGGGCCTGCCTGCCTTGCGGACGCCTGACTGAGCAGCGACCCTAAGATCACAACCCCAAAGTCGTTTTCACCGCATTATCGACCACGCCGCCGAGCAAGGCATCCTTATCCTCGGCACAGCCCTCTCTCAAAGCGGCGATGAACGCCTCTCGCAGCTGGGCTTTGT
Organism: Pseudomonadota bacterium; assembly: GCA_039818265.1. GTDB lineage: Bacteria > Pseudomonadota > Alphaproteobacteria > Rhodobacterales > Rhodobacteraceae > Ruegeria. The sequence goes on from JBCBUG010000017.1 coordinate 9,589, forward strand.
CTTCATCCGAACTGGTGTGATCGTTGATATCGATCTGACGGTTATGGATCGACAGAGCTGTCATCTTTTCGACGATCCCGTAAATAATCGCCTCATCGCCATCAGCCTCCTCCACCACCGTGGCGCAGGTGTGATACATCAGAGGCAGCGCATCCTGCACCATCTGTTCTGCGGCTTCGTCGGCAAGGGTCATAGACGGCAGATACAAGCAAAAGCTGGCCAACACGTACTTTGATAGGTTCAAACGCATAGCTCTCATTTCCAGTTATGCCCGATGAAGGCCCCGGCCACGCCACCAATCGCCGCGCCCTTGCCATCACCCAGCAACGCGCCGACCCCAGCGCCGATTAAAGCGCCTTCGATGGTGTTCTTTTTCTTCTTCTTGTCATCCGCCACTGCCGTCGAAGCCAGCGCCAGCGACGCCACCACTGTCAGCGCAAGTGATCGAATCATTAGGCCTGAAACCGCCATAAAGATGCCCTCCTGCATAACTCCAAAATCAATCTGCAATTCAGCCTAGCGGGGCGGGTCTTCTCTGGCAACAAAAGCCGGGGTCAGAATTCCTCGACAGACATCACGCCTTCCAGGGATTTGATCGCGCCCTTGATTTGAGGATTGATCGGGAAAACCTGCCCTAAGTCCATTTCGACCTCACCGGGCAGGCCCGGATCCATCAGGCACAGCTGAATTGGTCCCTTGGCGGCCCCTTTGGCTGCACCTGCTGCATCCTCAAGCACTTTGGCAACAGTGGGCAGCACCTGAGGCTGATCCACGAAGATACGCAACCCGGTTGCACCAGCATCGGCCACGACAGAATCCACGGGCCCGACAGACCTGCCCAGCAGCTTGAGTTGATCGGCCTCCATCGTCGCCTCGGCGGTCAGCACCACTTGTGCCCCGGTTTCCAGAAACTCGCGGCATTTTTCCAGCGTGTCGGAGAAAAGCGTGACCTCATAGGCCCCGGTCGGGTCAGACAATTGAGCAAAAGCAAAGCGATTGCCGCGCGCAGATTTCCGTTCCTGCCGCCCGGCAACGACACCGGCCATCTTGGCGATCAATGGACCCGAGCGTGCCTTTTCAGTGACCTCATCCAAGGTCATCACCTGCTTGCGCTTCAACGCAGGCATATAGTCATCCAGCGGATGACCCGAAAGGTAGAAGCCAATCGCCTTGAATTCTTCACTCAAGCGTTCCGCAGGCAACCAATCGGGCGTGGGTGACAAGCGCGGTTCGGGCAGATCATCTCCCGCCTCACCAAACAGCGACACCTGGTTCGAGTTCTTCTGTTCGTGGATCGCCGCAGAATACTGCGCCAACGGATCCAGGCTTTCGAACACGCGGCGGCGGTTTTTGTCGAGTTCGTCGAAGGCCCCGGCCCGCGCCAGCATTTCCAGCGGGCGTTTGCCAACTCGTTTCAAATCGACCCTGCGGGCAAAATCGAACAGGTTCACAAACGGTTTCTCGCCCCGTCCTTCGACCACCAGGTTCATCGCCTCGACGCCCACGTTTTTCAACGCGCCCAGCGCATAAACCAGATGCCCATCCACAACATCGAAGGTCGCCTGAGACCGGTTCACGCAGGGTGGCACATAAGGCAGTTCCAACCCCTTGCGGACCTCTTCGAAATAAACGGCCAGTTTATCGGTCAGATGGATATCGCAGTTCATGACACCGGCCATGAACTCAACCGGATGGTTCGCCTTCAGCCAGCCTGTCTGATAGCTGACCACCGCATAGGCGGCGGCGTGGGATTTGTTGAAGCCATAGTTGGCAAACTTATCCAGCAGATTCCAAACCTCGGTCGCCTTGGCCTCATCCACGTTATTCTCGGCGGCTCCTTTGAGGAATTTGGGCCGCTCAGCGTCCATCGCCTCCTGGATTTTCTTACCCATTGCGCGGCGCAGCAGGTCCGCGCCGCCAAGGCTGTAGCCCGCCATTTCCTGCGCGATCTGCATCACCTGTTCCTGGTAGACGATGATGCCTTGGGTTTCGTCCAGGATATGATCAATCGACGGGTGCAGCGTGTCCCGTTCGCTGAGTTTGTTCTTGACCTCACAGAACTTCGGAATGTTTTCCATCGGGCCGGGGCGATACAGCGCGACAAGGGCGATGATGTCCTCGATACAGTCCGGTTTCATCCGCTTCAGCGCGTCCATCATGCCCGAGGATTCCACCTGGAACACCGCCACCGTCTTGGCTGCTGAATAGAGCTTGTACGTCGCCTCATCATCCAGCGGGATCGCGTTGATCTGGTTCACGGCTCCTTCTGCTGGTTCGTACAACTCCGTACCATCCGGCGCGATGTGCAAATCCCGCCCGGATTTGAAGATCAAATCCATCGCGTTCTGGATCACGGTCAGGGTTTTCAGACCCAAGAAATCGAACTTCACCAGCCCGGCCTGTTCCACCCATTTCATATTGAATTGGGTGGCGGGCATGTCCGAGCGCGGGTCCTGATAGAGCGGCACCAGCGCATCCAGTGGCCGGTCGCCAATCACCACCCCCGCTGCGTGGGTCGAGGCATTGCGCAAAAGCCCTTCGACCTGTTGGCCGTAATTTAGCAGGCGGTCCACGACCTCTTCGTTGCGCGCTTCTTCGCGCAGGCGCGGCTCGTCCTTCAGCGCCTTTTCGATAGAGACGGGTTTGACACCTTCGACCGGGATCATCTTGGACAGCCGGTCGACCTGCCCATAAGGCATCTGCAAAACCCGCCCGATGTCACGTACGGCAGCTTTCGACAGCAGCGCACCGAAGGTGATGATCTGCCCCACCTTGTCGCGGCCATATTTCTGCTGCACGTATCGGATCACCTCCTCCCGGCGGTCCATGCAGAAGTCGATATCGAAATCGGGCATCGACACCCGTTCCGGGTTCAGGAATCGTTCGAACAGCAGCGAATAGCGCAGAGGATCAAGGTCCGTAATCGTTAGTGCATAAGCCACGAGCGATCCCGCACCCGAGCCCCGGCCCGGCCCCACCGGAATATCCTGGTCCTTGGCCCATTGGATGAAATCCGCCACGATTAGGAAGTAGCCCGGAAAGCCCATGCCTTCGATGATGTCCAGCTCGAAATCCAGCCTCTTCTGATAATCCTCAGGCGTCACCGCATGAGGGATTACGGCCAAACGTTTCCGCAGACCCTCATTCGCAATACGTCGCAGTTCAGCCACTTCATCATCCGCGAATTTCGGCAGGATCGGATCGCGGCGATACGCCATGAAGGCGCAGCGCTTTGCGATCTCGACCGTGTTCTCGATGGCCTCAGGAAGGTCGGCGAACAGGGTCGCCATTTCTTGCTGCGACTTGAAATAATGCTGCGCTGTCAGGCGACGGCGGCCTTCCTGCTGATCAACATAAGCGCCCTCAGCGATACAGATCAGTGCGTCATGCGCCTCATACATGTCCGAGGTCGGGAAGTAGACATCGTTGGTGGCAACAAGTGGTAGGTTCTTGGCGTAGGCCATTTCCACATGACCACGTTCGGTCAGGCGCTCGGCTTCGGGTTGGCCGTCCTCGCCGGGATGGCGCTGCAATTCGACATACAAACGGCCTGGGAACATCCCCGCAAGCCGGTCTACCAGAACCTCAGCCGCAGGGCGCTGCCATTGCTGCAACAGCCTGCCCACCGGCCCATCAGGGCCACCGGTCAGGCAGATCAGGCCATCAGCCCGCTCTGCCAGCTCGTCCAACGTCACCTGTGGCAACTGCCCGCCCTTGTCCACGTATAGACAAGAACTAAGCTTCATCAGGTTCTCATACCCCGCTTCGGATTGCGCCAGCAACACCAGCGGTGCTGGCGCTTTGGGCTTCTCGCCCGGCTGCGCCTGCAGGTAGGTCAGATCGACCTGACAGCCCATGATCGGTTGTATCCCGGCCCCGCTGGCTGAGACCGAAAACTCCAAAGCCGAGAACATGCTGTTCGTGTCGGTGACGGCGACCGCGGGCATCTCCATTTTCTCGCACAAGGCGGGCAGCTTTTTCAGCCGCACGGCGCCTTCCAGCAGAGAATATTCAGTATGGACACGGAGGTGAATGAATCGAGGGGTACTGCTCATACTCCCTACGCTATCGCAGCCAGCGGTCGCACAAAAGCGCGAACCGACGCTTTGGATTGCTTAAAAAATCAGCGCGGATTATTCGGCTTTTTCAGAAGGTGCTTCGGGGATGGCGACAAGTTTAGCGCAGAAAGCACTTTAATTACAAAGGGATGAATATTACTGAACGCCGATGTTTTCACACTGTTCGGCTGCAATGGTACATTATATAGGCAGTTTTTCTTGCCAGATAAGCCGCGCTGTTTCTAACATCAGACGGCAAGCTACTCGCCCGCCACTCTTTCTACGTCGCATCGAAGGAGGGCCGAACGGGCGCAACCGGGTAACGCGACGGGTTTCTCGTATGACGATCACGTTTCTTCTGAACGGAGAGACAGTGGAACTGGCGGATGTCGATCCGACAGCCACCCTGCTGGACTGGCTGCGCGAGGATCGCGGCCTGACCGGCACCAAAGAGGGCTGCAACGAAGGCGATTGCGGCGCTTGCACCGTCATGGTGACGGATGCGGATGGCCACAAGGCGCTCAATTCCTGCATTCTGTTCCTGCCCCAGTTGCACGGCAAAGCGGTCCGCACCGTCGAAGGGGCCAGCGGCCCGAACGGCGAGACGCACCCGGTGCAACAGGCCATGGTCGACCTGCATGGCTCGCAATGCGGCTTCTGTACGCCGGGCTTTGTGATGTCCATGGTCACAAGTCACGCCACCGGCGCCACGGACCACGACACGCAACTGGCCGGAAACCTCTGCCGCTGCACCGGCTATGCGCCAATTATCCGCGCAGCGAAGGCAGCCGAGGAGCAGCCTATACCGGTCTGGGTCAAAGACAAACCCGTAGCTACGCCAGCCGCGTCGCCGATGCTGCCCGCATCGTCCGACGAACTGGCGGCTGTCTATGCCGAGAACCCTGATGCCACTCTGGTTGCAGGCGCTACCGATGTTGGCCTTTGGGTCACCAAGCAGTTGCGTGATCTGGATCCAGTGATCTTTCTCAATCGTTGTGACGACCTGAAGAGAATCTCCATCACCGAGAGCGAAATCCGTTTCGGAGCTATGGTCGACATGAACCGCATGGGCGAAGCGCTGGCGGACCTGCACCCCTCGTATGCCGAGATGATCCGGCGCTATGCCAGCGTTCAGGTGCGCCACGCGGCGACCGTCGGCGGCAATATCGCCAACGGCTCGCCCATCGGGGACAACCCGCCCGCCCTGATCGCCTTGGGCGCGACCCTGCATTTACGCAAGGGCAGCGAACGGCGCTCGATCCCGCTAGAGGATTTCTTCATCGACTACGGCAAGCAAGACCGCTCCGCTGGCGAGTTCGTCGAGGCCGTAAGCTTCCCGCGTCAGCCCGACAGGCTCAAGGCATACAAACTTAGCAAACGGTTCGATCAAGATATCTCGGCCGTGTGCGGCTGTTTCAATATCACCGTTACGGACGGCACCGTAACGCAGGCACGTATTGCCTTTGGTGGCATGGCAGGAACTCCGAAACGGGCAACCCATGTCGAGGCCGCACTCATCGGCAAACCCTGGTCGCGCGCGGTGATTGGCGCTGCGCTGCCTAGCTTTGCCGAGGATTATTCACCACTCACGGACATGCGCGCCTCGGCAACCTATCGACTGGAGACCGCCAAAGCGATGCTGGAACGGTATTTCCTGGAAGATCAGGGCGAAGTGACCGACGTGCTGAAGGTGACGGCATGAGCGTGACCAAACCCCTCCCCCATGACGCGGCCCCGCTGCATGTGGCCGGTGCCGCGCGTTATGTGGATGACATCCCGACGCCGAAGGGCACCCTCCATCTGGCCTTTGGTCTGAGCCCGATTGCCAAAGGCACGATCAACGCGATGGACCTGTCGGCCGTGAAAGCTGCGGATGGCGTGATGCAGGTGGTGACGGCCGAGGATCTGCCCTTCGCCAACGATGTCTCGCCCTCGATCCACGACGAGCCACTACTGTCGGATGGAACGGTGCACTATATCGGTCAGCCCGTATTTCTGGTCGTCGCCACCAGCCATCTCGCCGCCCGCAAGGCCGCGCGGTTGGGCAAGATCGACTATGCCGAAGACACCCCGATCCTGACCATCGAAGACGCTCTGGCTGCCGACAGCCGGTTCGAGGATGGCCCCCGCATTTACGCCAAGGGCGACGCCGACGCCGCCATCGCTAGTTCGGCCCATATCATCGAAGGAAGCTTCGAACTTGGCGGGCAAGAGCATTTCTATCTCGAAGGCCAGGCAGCTTTGGCCGTGCCGAATGAGGGCGCGGATATGCTGGTCCACAGTTCCACCCAGCACCCGACCGAGATCCAGCACAAGGTGGCCGATGCACTGGGCGTTCCCATGCACGCGGTCCGGGTTGAGACCCGCCGGATGGGCGGAGGGTTCGGCGGCAAGGAAAGCCAAGGCAACGCTCTGGCCGTGGCTTGTGCTATCGCCGCGCGCGCAACCGGCAAGGCATGCAAGATGCGCTATGACCGCGATGATGACATGATCATCACAGGCAAACGCCACGCGTTCCGTATTGCCTACAAAGCCGGGTTTGATGAGAACGGCCATGTTCAGGGCGTCTCTTTCCTACACCACGCAATCTGCGGCTGGGCGCAGGACCTGTCCCTGCCTGTCGCCGACCGCGCGATGCTGCATTCCGACAACGCCTATCTGCTGCCGAATGCCCGGATCGAGAGCCATCGGCTGAAAACCAACACCCAATCTGCCACCGCCTATCGTGGGTTCGGAGGCCCTCAGGGTATGGTCGGGATCGAACGCGTGATGGACCATGCCGCGCATGCGCTGGGTCTGGACCCGGTCGAGTTGCGCCGTCGAAACTACTACGAACCCGCCCACAAGGTCGCTGAGGCTGCACCGGCAGAGAAACCCTTGGGGCACCCTGACCCGCATGAAGACCTAACCAGCCGGGGCGCAGTGGAGATGGGCGATGCGCCCGAGCGCCCTCTGCCCGCAGGCGGCAACACCACGCCCTACGGCATGGAGGTCAGCGATTTCGAGCTGCACGGCATGACCGAAGCTCTGCTGAAATCCAGCGACTATGTCGCGCGCAAGGCAGCCATCAAGAAATGGAACGCCGAGAACTGTGTGATCAAGAAGGGCATCGCATTTTCTCCAGTCAAGTTCGGGATTTCCTTCACGCTGACCCACCTCAATCAAGCAGGTGCGTTGGTGCATGTGTATCAGGACGGCTCGGTTCATCTGAATCATGGCGGCACCGAGATGGGGCAAGGCCTGTTCCAGAAAGTCGCGCAGGTCGCGGCGTCGCGCTTTGGCATTCCGCTGGAGATGGTCAAGATCACGGCAACCGACACGGCCAAAGTACCGAACACGTCGGCCACCGCGGCGTCTTCGGGCAGTGACCTGAACGGCATGGCGGTCAAAGCGGCCTGCGACACGATCCGCGACCGCATGGCCGACTATCTGGCCGAACGGCATCAGGCCGACCCGTCGACTGTTACTTTCTCGGACGGTCACGTCTCGGTCGGTGCCGAATGCTATACCTTCGCAGAAGCCGCCGCTTTGGCCTATCAGGGGCGCATCAGCCTTTCGGCAACCGGGTTCTACAAGACACCCAAAATCGAATGGGACCGGATCGCAGGCCGGGGGCGTCCATTCTTTTACTTCGCATATGGGGCATCCGTGACCGAAGTGGCCATTGACACCCTAACCGGCGAGAACCGCATTCTGCGCACCGATATCCTGCATGACGCAGGCGCATCGCTGAACCCGGCGCTCGATATCGGACAGGTCGAAGGCGGCTACGTTCAAGGCGCAGGCTGGCTGACGACCGAAGAACTGGTTTGGGATGGCAAGGGCGATCTGCGCACACATGCGCCCTCGACCTACAAGATCCCCGCCTGCTCAGACCGGCCCGACATCTTCAATGTCGCGCTTTGGGATGGCGAGAACCGCGAGGATACGATCTACCGTTCTAAAGCGGTAGGTGAGCCACCTTTCATGCTGGGAATATCGGCATGGTTGGCCCTGTCGAATGCGGTCGCAGCTTGTGGCGACAGCTATCCGGCGTTGGATGCACCCGCCACGGCCGAGGAAGTCTGGCGCGGCGTCCAGCGGATGAAAGGAGGCATCTGATGGGCTTTGACCTGGGGGCTTTGAGGGAGGCGGTTAAAACCCACGGTAAGGTGACTCGGGTCGTCATCGCGGCGATCAAGGGCTCGTCCCCACGCGAGGTTGGCGCCGCGATGTTGGTCTGGCCGGATGGCCAGAGCGGAACGATCGGCGGCGGCACGTTGGAGTTTCAAGCCGCAGAAGCCGCGCGGTCCCAATCCGTCCCCGCCCGTCTGACCCAACACGCGCTTGGACCCGATATGGGCCAATGCTGCGGCGGTGCAGTTTCACTGTTCAGCGAGGTCTTTGATCTAAAGGCACTAGAAGCACTCGACGACACGGTCATAGCGCGATCCGCTTCGGAAGACGAAATGCCCCTGTCCGTGAAACGGTCGCTGGCGACTGCGCGCGGTCAGGGGATTGCCCCCGAACCGCAACTGATCGACGGCTGGATGGTTGAACCCGTTCACAAGCCCACGCGGGACCTGTGGATCTGGGGTGCTGGCCATGTGGGCCGGTCGTTGGTCGACGTTCTGTCCCCACTACCCGACATCGCGATCACCTGGGTCGATACCGGACCCGAGCGCTTCCCGGCCTCGCTGCCGACAGGTGTCACCACAGTTCCAGCGGCCAAACCAGCCGAGCTGGTTCGCCATGCACGACCCCATGCCGAGCATCTTGTGCTGACTTATTCACACAATCTGGATTTAGAATTGTGCAACCGGCTGCTTTCGCATGATTTCCGCTTTGCCGGGCTGATTGGCTCGGCTACGAAATGGGCGCGATTCCGGTCGCGGCTGGCAGCACTTGGGCATTCGCCTGAACACATCAGCCGGATCACCTGTCCAATCGGCGATCCTGCCCTGGGCAAACACCCGCAGATGATCGCCGTCGGCGTCGCCGCGCAGCTTCTGCGTCCGGCCCGACAGACTGAGTTGAAAAAGGACCTGAGCGCGTGACCACTCCACTTTTAAGCCTGCAAGGGCTGACCAAAGCCTATCCAGGCGTCGTGGCCAATGATCAGGTGTCGTTCGACATCGGCGAAGGCGAAGTACATGCGCTATTGGGCGAAAACGGTGCGGGGAAATCAACGCTGGTCAAGATGATCTATGGGCTGGTGAAGCCAGACAGCGGCACCATGATGCTGCGTGGCCAACCTTTCGCTCCAGCGGAACCCCGCGCGGCGCGGGCGGATGGGATTGCGATGGTGTTCCAGCACTTCTCGCTGTTCGATGCGCTGAACGTGGCTGAAAATATTGCGTTGGGGATGGAAAACCCTCCGCCCATGGGCGATCTGGCATCGCGTATCCGGGAGGTGTCTGAAACTTACGGCCTGCCGCTGGACCCGTACCGCACGGTCGGCGACCTGTCCGCGGGAGAGCGTCAGCGGGTCGAGATCATCCGCTGCCTGCTGCAGGACCCCAAGCTGCTGATCATGGACGAACCAACCAGCGTGCTGACCCCACAAGAGGTCGAAATCCTGTTTGAGACGCTAAACAAGCTGCGGTCTGAGGGCACCTCGATCCTTTATATCTCGCATAAACTCGAAGAGATCCGCACGCTTTGCGACCACGCCACAATCCTGCGTTTGGGCAAGAATGTAGGGGAATGCGTGCCTGGCGAGACGTCGGCCCGTGACATGGCCGAGATGATGGTGGGATCAACCTTGCAAACCCCGGAACGGTCGGGCCGCGCCTTCGGCGAGGTTGCGTTGGATGTCAGCGGTCTGTCGGTGCCTTCCCCTTCGGAATTCGGAACGGCGCTGAAGAACGTTCATATGACCGTCCGCAAAGGCGAGGTTCTGGGGATCGGCGGCGTCGCCGGGAACGGTCAGGACGAACTGCTGGGCGTGTTGTCTGGTGAAATCCAAACTGCCGCTGATGCGATCAAGTTCAACGGCCAACCGATTGGTAAACTCGGCCCCACCGCACGCCGCAAGCTGGGCGTGCTGACCGCGCCCGAGGAACGGCTGGGTCATGCCGCCGCACCCGATATGAGCCTGACGGAAAACGCCCTGCTCACGGGATCGGTAAGGGAAAGGCTGGAAAACAACGGCTTTCTGAAATGGGCCGATACCAAAAGCTTTGCCGAGAAAATCATCAGCGCGTTCGATGTGCGCACGCCGGGGCCCGAAAACGCCGCACGATCACTGTCGGGCGGAAACCTGCAGAAATTCGTGATCGGTCGTGAGGTCTTGCAGAACCCAGATGTTCTGGTGGTGAACCAACCGACGTGGGGTGTGGATGCGGCGGCGGCGGCCTCGATCCGGCAGGCCATTTTGGACCTGGCGGCCAAAGGAACTGCGGTCATATGCATCAGCCAGGATTTGGATGAGCTGATGGAAATCTCGGACAGCTTCGCCGCACTGAATGAAGGCCGCCTGAGCGCGCCGCGCGAGACCACGGGCCTGACGGTGGATGAGATCGGCCTGATGATGGGCGGTGCGCATGGCATGGAGGTGGCCCATGTATAATCAGATACGCGCCTTCGACAAAAGACACAAAAAACAAACGAAAATGCGCAGGGGGATGGGCGGATGATTGTGTTGGAGAAACGGCCTCAGCCGTCCAAAGCGTGGTCTTATGCGACCCCTCTGGTAGCTGTCTTGGCGACGATGGTGTTTGGTGGTGTCCTGTTCGCCATTTTGGGAAAGAACCCGGTCGAAGCGATCGGCACGATCTTCTGGGAACCGCTGTTCGGTGAGTTTGCGTTCTATTACCGTCCACAACTCTTGGTGAAAGGCGCGCCTTTGGTGCTGATCGCCATCGGCCTGTCGCTGGGCTTTCGCGCCGGCATCTGGAACATCGGGGCCGAGGGGCAGTACATCATGGGGGCCATTTTCGGCGCGGGTGCAGGATTGGCTTTCTACCCGATGGAAGCGTTCTACATCTTTTCGATCATGGTACTTGCCGGGGCGTTTGGTGGCTGGCTCTGGGCGATGATCCCAGCCTTTCTGAAGGTTCGTTTCGGGACAAATGAAATCCTTGTGTCACTGATGCTGGTCTATGTGGCCGAGCAGATGCTGGCCTCGGTCTCGCTGGGTCTGCTGAAAAACCCCGAAGGGTTCGGCTTTCCCGGTTCGCGCAACCTGCAATCCTATGACAGCGCGCATAATGCCGAGTTGATCGCAGGTTCGGGGATGCATTGGGGTGTTGTCGCGGCCTTCGTTGCGGTGATCTTCTCTTATGTGCTGCTGAACCGCCATATGCTGGGGTTTCACATTCGACTTACCGGCGAAGCACCACGCGCTGCGAAATTCGCAGGGGTAAACCCGGCCCGTCTGATCCTGTTCTGCCTTGGCATGTCTGGTGCATTGGCCGGCCTGGCGGGGATGTTCGAAGTGTCTGGACCGTCTGGGCAGGTCAGCATCGACTTCAACGTCGGCTATGGCTTCACGGCGATCATCGTAGCCTTTCTGGGTCGATTGCACCCGGTGGGTATTCTGCTGGCCGGTGGCCTGATGGCGTTGACCTATATCGGCGGTGAAATCGCGCAGTCTCAGCTGGGTCTGCCTGCCGCCGCCATTCAAGTGTTTCAGGGGATGCTGCTGTTCTTCCTTCTGGCCTTCGATCTTTTGACAAATTACCGCATCCGTGCGGCCCGTAGCGAGGTGGCATAATGGACCTTGGTGAAATCAATCCCGTCCTTCTGATCGCCTCGTTGATGGTGGCCGCAACACCACTACTGCTGGCCGCGATCGGGGAGTTGGTCGTCGAAAAAGCAGGCGTTCTGAACCTCGGCGTCGAAGGGATGATGATTGTCGGTGCGATCAGCGGCTTTGCGATCTCGGTCGAGACCGGGTCTTCGTGGCTGGGCTTTGTCGCTGCAGCCATTGGGGGTGCAGTGCTATCCCTTTTGTTTGTTTTGCTGACGCAAGTGGCGCTGGCCAACCAAGTGGCCAGCGGACTGGCGCTGACCCTGTTCGGCCTCGGCTTCAGCGCGTTGATGGGCCAAAGCTATGTGGGCATTAAACCTCCCAGCATGGGGGACATCCATATCCCGATACTCAGCGATATTCCTGTCATTGGCCCAATCCTGTTCCAGCATGACCCGATCCTCTATGTGGGCATCGCGCTTACGGCGACGGTCTGGGCCACGCTGAAATACACCCGTGTGGGTCTGATCCTGCGCGCGGTTGGTGAAAACCACGATGCAGCCCATGCCTTGGGCTACAAGGTCATAAAGATCCGCGTTCTGGCGATCCTGTTCGGGGGTGCCTGTGCGGGTCTCGGTGGCGCCTATATCAGTCTGATCCGAGTTCCACAGTGGACCGAAGGTATGACCGCCGGTGTGGGATGGATTGCTCTGGCGCTGGTGGTCTTTGCCAGTTGGAAGCCATGGCGGGCACTGCTGGGTGCCTATTTGTTTGGCGGCATCACTGTCTTGCAGCTTAATTTGCAGGCAGCGGGCGTTGCCATTCCTGTCGAGTATCTGGCAATGTCGCCCTACATCATCACGATCCTTGTGCTTGTGATCCTTTCGGCCGACAAGAGCAGCGCACCTGCCTCACTGGGCCGAATATTCCATGCCTCACACTAGGGGCCAACTGAACCAACTTGGGGAGTAACACATGAAATTCACTACACTTCTGGCAAGCGCCGCCATGGCGCTGGGTCTGGCCTCGGGGGTCATGGCCGAAGACAAGACAAAGGTCGGCTTTGTCTATGTTGGTCCCGTGGGCGACGGTGGCTGGACCTATGAGCACAACAAGGGTCGGCTGGCGGTTGAAGAACACTTTGGCGACAAGGTCGAAACCGTATTTGTTGAATCCGTACCCGAAGGCCCGGATTCCGAACGCGTCATGACCCAGATGGCACTGGAAGGGGCCGATCTGATTTTTACCACCTCGTTCGGCTACATGGACCCCACGATCAACGTGGCCAAGAAGTTCCCGAATGTGAAGTTCGAACATGCAACGGGCTACAAGACCGCCGACAACGTCTCGGTCTATTCGGCACGTTTCTATGAAGGTCGCGCCGTTCAGGGTCACATCGCGGGCAACATGACCAAGTCGAACATCATCGGCTATATCGGCTCCTACCCGATCCCCGAAGTGATCCGGGGCATCAACTCGGCTTACATCCACGCCAAGAAGGTGAACCCGGATGTCGAGTTCAAGATCGTCTGGGCCTACACTTGGTTCGATCCCGCTAAAGAAGCTGACGCCGCCACGGTTCTGATCGAACAGGGTGCGGACGTGATCCTGCAGCACACTGACTCGACCGCACCACAAGCCGCTGCGCAAGAGGCGGGCAATGTTGTGACCTTTGGTCAGGCCTCGGACATGAGCGAATACGCCCCGTTCCCGCGGGTCTCGTCAATCATCGATGACTGGGCGCCCTACTACATCGCGCGTACCCAAGCTGTCATGGACGGCACATGGGAAAGCGCCAACACTTGGGACGGTATCAGGGAAGGCATGGTTGCAATCGGCGAAATCTCTGACGCGGTTCCCGCCGATGTCAAAGAAGAAGCGCTGGCGTTAAAAGCAGCCATGGCTGCAGGCGAGTATCATCCCTTCACTGGTCCGATCAAAAAGCAGGATGGCAGCGACTGGTTGGCTGATGGTGAAGTGGCCGACGACGGCACTCTGGCGGGCATGAACTTCTATGTCGAAGGTCTGGAAGGCGAGATTCCGCAATAAGCCACTTGCGTAGAACCAAAATGAAAGCCCGCGCTTGGCCGTGGGCTTTTTTCATGTCCACAGCGCACCTGCGCTGAAAATGCTTCAGCCTTGATTGCCAGTCTCTAAGTCAGAACAATCTTTGAGAGCCGTCGCAATCGGCGCAAAGGCATCCGGCCGCCCCATCAGCTCGATATGTTTCATATCCAGATTGTGCAGCGTTTTGTGTCGCAGATGCGTATTCAGTACATCCCCTGTCTCAAGCGAGGGGTTGCCACGGGACAAAAACACATGCGCTGGTCGGTCGAAGCGCGGGACGCGAAACGCGCTGATCGCCAGTTCATGTGCAATCTCCACCCCGCGAATGCGGACGGCTTCGGCATCCGGGTTTTGCGACAACGTTTTCTTGATCTCGGGCAGTGTCTTTCGGGCTCTAAAACGACGTTTCCAGCCTTTGATGATGTATCTCAATCGCTTGTATGTGCGATAGTAAAACGGCTGCAAGCCCGGTTCCGCCCCCACCATCTTGAACGGCGGGTCCAGAAGAACCATCCCTTTGATTTTATCCTCGCCAATTTGCCTGGCCATCTCCATGACCATCGGCGCCCCGGCCGAGTATCCGCATAGAACAAAGGGGCCATCGATAGATGACTGCTCAAGTTGCGCGATCGCAGCAGATGCAAGTTCCGGATAGGATTTGTCGAATGGAATTGGTGTGCCCTGCGTACGATGGCTGGGAATATGAACCACCGAATGATCCGAACCGAGGTAGCGGGCCATATACCTGCAAAACTGAATCGAACAATGTGCAATGAGAACTGTGGTTTTGCCCGAGCCCGGATTAGAAATTTGAAACGTGCTTTCGGGTTCGGAAAACGAAGCTTCTGACAGGCGATCTGAGACGCGTTGGGCAAGCTCTGCAACAGTCGGACAGCTGAACAAATCAGTGGGTTCAAAGTGAACACCCCTTTCCTGACCCATCGCATAGGCTTTGATGGTCGACAGGCTGTCCCCGCCCAGATCAAAGAAATTCGCATCGCGCGACTGGCACGGCGTACTTAGGACCTCTGCAAAAAGCTCAGCGATTTGTGCCTCAAGCCCCGCGCTAGGAGCTTCGCCCCGTTGGGATCTGAAATCCCGCATAAGGTCTGATGTCAATGTCTTTTGGTCCAGCTTCCCGTTAGGCAATTCTGGAAAGGCCGCAACACCGACAACCAAGCTCGGATGAAATGGCTTCGGCAGGCTCGCCGCTAGATGGCTTTGCACCCGCGCACAGAGCGTATCGCAGGGCGGGCATTCAAGTGCCAGAGCGATCTGCTTTGATGATCCACCTGTGTCGAGTACAAGCGCTGCAACCCCCACGTCA
Source organism: Pseudomonadota bacterium (assembly GCA_039818265.1). Taxonomy (GTDB): domain Bacteria; phylum Pseudomonadota; class Alphaproteobacteria; order Rhodobacterales; family Rhodobacteraceae; genus Ruegeria. Next base: position 24,713 of record JBCBUG010000017.1, read on the forward strand.
CCCGCGATACTCAGCGCTACCGCCTCGATCTCGGATAATTCAACGCGATGACCGCGAATTTTGACCTGTCTGTCCCTTCGACCCAGAAACGAGATACAACCGGTTTCATCGGCAACCCCAAGATCCCCGGTTCGATAAGCTCGTAAACGGTGTGGGCCCAGTTCGAAGAAATGGGCCTGGGATTGTTCCGGGTCGCGGAAATACCCCTCTGCCACCGTCGGACCAGCAACCACAATTTCCCCAACCACGCCTGGGTCTGCGGGGTGTCCATCGCGGTCGAGGATACTGACCCAAGCCCCGGGAATTGTCCTGCCAATCGGCACGTCCTGCCCGGCGCCGATCTCGGTCGCGTCGAAAGAGGTGCACCAGACCGTGCCCTCGGTCGGTCCATATTCGTTGATCAATCGACAACCGGGCACAAGCGCCCTCATCTCCTGCGGCAAGGATGTGTTCAGCGGCTCACCAGCGGCAATCAATACCCTGAGGCTGAGCAAATCGCGTTTCGGAACAGAGGCCAGCAAAGCACGCGCAAGTCCGGGCAAGCACAGCGTATGTGTCACCCCATGTCGGGCTATTAGAGCTCCGAGCTTGGTGGGTTCCTGCTCAAGGTTCTTGGTGGCGATGACGAGGTGACCGCCTGTGCAGAGCGTCCAGTAAAGACCGGCGACCGAACTATCAAATGCCAGAGAGGACAGCAGGAGGTAGGCCCCTGGTCTATCCCGATAAACAGTGTCGCGCGCGGCAGTCGATATTGCCAAGGCACCCTGCGAGATCACTACCCCTTTGGGCCTATTTTCTGAGCCGGATGTGAACATGACGTATGCAGTGTCACCTGTGGTGACGTCATCCGGATCAGTGGCCTCTGTCAGCGTGTCTACAATCACTGGTCGCGCCAGTGTATTCGGCAGGGTTGATAAGCAGGCTTCTGTTGTCACAATCAGTTTCGGCTGAATTGTGTCCAGTACTTGCGCGATGCGGTCAGCAGGGTAGTCCAGATCAAGTGGCACATACGCCGCGCCCGACATCATCACACCTAGAAACGCGGCAACAGAATCTGCCCCACGGGGCAATGCTACAGGGACGACATCACCATTCCGGGCACCGGCCTGTCGCAGAGCATATGCAATCTGACGCGCGCGCAATGACACCTCAGAATAAGTCAGGGTTTTTGCGTCATCAGTAAGTGCGATGGACTGAGGTGTCGTGCGCGCGCAATGCAGAAAGCGCGTCACGACATGCTCTGCCATCGGCCCCGCAATACGAGGCACAATATCGCTCTGAGGTTTCAACAAGTCTCGGACAAGGCAATCGGGGTCTTTTGTGATCTCTGACAGTATCCGCTCATAGTCAGAAACAACCCCTCGAACAGCTGCATCGGATATGCGACCCGGATCGAAGTAGATCTCTATCCCAAGATCGGACTTTGGTGTGACCAGAAAAGACAACGGATAATTGCTGTATTGCGTGTTGGTCAGGTCGGATATCCGGATCTCATCAAAATCGTAGCTTGTCTCAGAAACACCTTCATTGACGAACAAAGTGTCAAACAGGGCGGTTCCGCTTGGAAAAGGGGCGCAGTTCTGAACCTCCGCCAGCGCGGCAAATTCGTGCTTGCGGCGTTCGATCTCGGCCTGTCCGTGCTTTCGCAGGAACGCACCGGCAGAAATTGATGGGTCGATCCTGCACCGAACCGGCAAAGTGTTTACAAAAGCTCCAATGGCGTTGGCGATGTTGGGGATCTCAGGTGGCCGCCCAGCGGTTGTTGTGCCGTAGACTATGTCGTCCTGCTGTAACAACCGCCGTAGCGAGAGCGCCCATGCCCCGGACAGAATTGTATTTGGTGTAATCTTCAACTGTACTGCAAGGCGCTCGATCTGTTGCATCAGGTCTTGGCCGAGTGACGCAGATATCGATGTCTGTGTTTGCGCAGACTTCATATCGGCATCAGGCAACAAGCTGGGCTCTTCCAGACCGTCGAATTGATCTGTCCAGAACTCCGTATCCGTCAGCTGGCCCTGCGTGCGCAGCCAAGCCAAATGGCTTTTGAAGCTCGGAATATCCTTCGGCACGTCTTTCCCGCTGTACCGATCAAAGAGGTTACGCAAGGCAACGCCAGTGGACCAGCCATCGCTGATCAGGTGGTGAACCGTCCAGACCAGCCGCCACTGCGTGTCAGAGAGTTTGATCAGCGTGGCGGCCATCAATGGTGGTGTTTTCAGATCGAATTGGCGGGTTTGTTCCAACTTGATCAGGTCTTTCAGGCTCTGCTCAACATCTGTTCGGGCAGTCCAATCCAACTCATTCCACGGCAGAGATACATTCTCGCGAAGCACTTGAACTGGTTGTTTGACGCCCTGCCATAGAAACCCGGCACGAAACGCATCGCGTGTATTCAATACAGCGTCCATTGCCGCCTTCAGACGCTTGGAATCCAACGGGCCGTTCAACACGCAGCAGATAACCGCAACATATTGCCCGCGCATTTCATTCTCGCCCTCAGAATGAAACAGCATGCCCCGCTGTGCAGAGGTCAAAGGAAGTATATCAGCGACGCCCTCCGGATACCCCATCTCAACCTAACGCCTTTGCGATGCTTGAGAGGTCGTCTTCATCCAGCTCGATCAAAGCGTCGTCAGCATCTCCGACGGAGTTTTCTTCGGGCAGGGTTTCTGCATATTGGGCCAACGATCTGAGCGTTCTGTATTCGAACAAAGCCGTGGCGGGCAAAGGGACCCGGCATTCATTGGCTTTGATCGCGATTTCGATCGCTGCCAAACTATCGAGTCCCAGATCAAAGAAGTCTGCTGTCACACTGATCCGCGAAGTTTTCAAAACCTCTGCCACGACCCCAGACAGGCGCTGTTCCATGTCTGTCTCGGGGGCAACTAACTGAATAGGCTGGCCCGTCCGACCGCGCCGCCCGGTGGGTAACCGTGCCACATCAACCTTGCCATTGTTGGTCAGAGGCATCTCGTCAAGCACCACCACATGTTCTGGCAACACACTGCGTGAAAAATGCGCCTGCAGGGTTTGCCAGACCTCCTGTTCGCCCACGCCCTGACCTGCTACATAGACAGTTAGTTTTGTCGGCGGCTCAATCGGCTCGTCAAATCCGATCTCGTTCAGGATTGATTGAACCCGATCTGTGTCAATCTGATCATCCAGTTCATCCAAAGCCTGCGCACGCGTTTTGTGGCTCATACGCACATCCCAAGCATAGGGGAGCGCGTAGTTATGATACCCTTTACGGGTTTTATGCACGTGAATGCCAGCATCGTTGATCAGGCAATTGGTTGACCGTCCTGTATCCGAGGGCCGTTGCCAGGCGGTATGGTGTTCGAGGAACGCGTAAATCTCGGAAACGGGTACATCGATATAACGATAGATATCCAAGACGGCGACCTGATCCAGAAACTGCCCGTCCTTCAAGTCGTCCGTTTCAAGCAGGCGTGACAGCGCGTCATCCTCGGCGTGGTAGGCCTTGCGTGCTTTGGTGACCATATCATCCAGCTGCGCGCAGGTAGGGGCGGCGTTGCGAAACAGATCAGGGGTTAGACGGGTTTCAAAAAACTGCCCTCGGGACAGGCCGGTCACCACCAATGGTGCTCCTTCAGCAAGTGCGGTTCGGAACGCCAACGTGTAAAGCGCCTTGAAGCATCCCTGACACACGTTTGAATGCATCTTCAGGCTGTCGACAAAGATCTGGTTCATCTTATCTGTACTGAGATAGCGATGCGACCAGCCCAGATCATCGACAACCCTTTGGATGTTATTCTTGGACTGATCCGAGATATAGCCATTGTCCAGGGTCACCGCCAAAACGCGCGAAGTATACCCTGCTAGGCGATACGCGGCATATGTACTGTCCTTGCCGCCACTTAGCATCATGACGGCGTCGTATTGGCCAGTGCTGGATTGGGTGGCCTTTGCGATCTCGGCCCTAAGCTCGGGCTCATCCCGAAAGTAGACGGCGGCGCGGTCTTTGTAGCGATCGAACTCAGCGCAAATCCCGCAAAGATCGCGCTCTGGAAACATAATCCCTGGAACAGCGCTGGTTACACCGCAGTCGCGGCATCTTTGCTCGTTGGCATCCGACTTGCGCACAGATCCAGTGGCCACATGTACCGCGCTTACACTTGGCAATTGGCGTAAGACATGATCAATCTCGGCCACTTCGAAACGAACGCCGCCGATCTTGATCTGTTGGTCAAGGCGCCCAAGATATTCGCAACGCCCGTCACGCATGATCCGGCCCAGATCGCCGCTGCGATAGACCCGGCCTTGCAGCTCGACAGGGTCCTCGCAGAATTTTGCAGCCGTTTCCGCAGGCGATGCCAGGTATCCTTCTGCCAATCGGCCGCCAATCACTATTTCCCCAGTCACACCCAGTGGACAGATGTTCATTCCTTTGTCGCGGATGCTGATCGACATACCGCTGGCGGGCTGGCCGATCTGAACCGAAGTCGCGGTATCAGCGCGCGCATCGAACTTGTGATACATAGCTCCAACCACAGCCTCGGTCGGCCCGTATTCGTTGATCAGCGCAAGATTTGGTGAAAGCACCTGTTTAGCCGTCCGACACAACTGCGATGTCAGGTTCTCGCCCCCTAGGACAAGCGTCCGAATACGCTGGACTGCCCGCCCTTGTTTGCATACCAGCGCCAGATGAGACGGGGTGAGTTTCACAAGATCGACCGCATCTTCTGCGAACACATCCAGAACCGCCAAATCTGGATCGGTTCGTTCTGGATAGATGCGGATGGAACCCCCGCTTATAAGGGGTACAAACAGTGAGGTCAGCGTCAGATCAAAAGAAACAGACGAAAAAAACGCATAATGTGCTGGTTCGGGCCCACTGAACGTATCTGCCGCCCATTGGGTATAGCGTGATAGACTTTCGTGGCTTACCTCTACACCCTTTGGGGTTCCGGTCGAACCTGATGTAAACAGAATATAGGCCAAATCGGTGCGGTCCGGCGCGTGAACGATCGGATCAGACTCTTTGGCAATGTGCGCGACATCTAAGCTCTGACACGCAAAGCTACGGGTGTCACCTGACACCAGGACCACAGCACGCGCACCCGAAAGGCTGATGATCTCATCGGCACGCACGACGGGTGTATTGGCCGCGATGGGCACAAAGCTGCACCCCGCCTTTAGAATTCCTAGCAAGGCAAAAACAAACTCAAACGACCGCGGCATATGGATCGCAATGCTTGATCCGGGGGTGATGCCTTGACGGGCGATATACGCGGCAATCTGATCGCTGCGCAGATCAAGTTCCCCGTAGGTCATGCGCGCCTCGGCCTGAGACAGCGCGACCGAGCCAGGGGAGTTTTCGACCTGCGCGGCAAAGGCCTGCAACACTGTTTGCCGAGGCGGGCATTCGACCGGGCCAAACAGGATCGCTCTGTCGTTATCATCGGTAGCGAGATCAAGCGCCGCGATCTTAGTTTCAGGCGTCTTCAAAGCTGCATCCAATATCGCAAGGAAATGCGATTGCAGCGCGTCTGGTGAAACAGCGTCCAGTACCTCTGATTGTACATCCAGTTGTAGATCGGGCCTGCCGCTGGCCGAAAAATCCATGACATGCAGGCGCATGACGTGGGCCGCGTCATGAGCGCCGCTGTGGAGCCACTGAACATCTGCAGGGTGGCCTGCAAACTCTCCGAATTCGGCCTGAATGTAGTTCAGGACCGCACTGATGGCGGATGTGTTCCCGGCTGCGGCTGCCCCCGGCTTTGCGCGCCTCAGAAACAAGCCCAGCTCAGATTTGACCTTCGTATGCAGATCCAGAAACGTGTCATCTGCACCGTGCTCGATCTCAAAAGGAAGCACCTCTACAAAGGGGCCCAGTGTCGCCTTGTCGACATCTGACAACCTGTTGTGGGACGGCAGGCCTATTGTGATCCGATCATCGCCTGTCACCCGATGGAGATAGGCAATGTAAGCAGTCAGGTAGAGGGCCAAGCGGGACAAATCCGGTGTAAATAACCGGAACGCAGGGCGCGTGATGGCTTCTTCCATTTGCTCGGCAAGAAACGGTTCTGCGGCGATGCTCAGCCGTTTGGAAAAGGACGAGCGTTTCGGTACGCTGCCATAAGGTGGCGTTGCTGACTGCGCAGGTGAAGTGGGCTCAGTACCGACTGTCTGCGCCTTCATCGGAGCGCCATCAAAAAAGCTGGGCGAAGGGTCGACCTTTGTCACCTCACCGCTTTCAAACGCTGCGTATCTGCGCGACATCTGGTCGAACAACAACGCACCGGATTGGGCGTCACACACGATATGATGTTGGCACACAGCCCAAACCCAATGATGGTCTGAAAGCTTAAGCAGTTGGCTACGTAAAGTGCTGTGCGACAGATCAAACGGAGACCGGATTAACTCGTCCATCTGCTGATCCAGTAGACCCTTGGCGTCGGGCTGCGTGCTAAGGTCGAAACACTCAAGCAACTGCATGTTCGGCTCAGCCGCAAACTGAACGGGACTATCATGCGGGCCTTGGAATACCGTTCTCAGGACCGCGTTTTGCTGAACGGTCTCGGCAAAGGCTTGTTGAAACAAATCAGCGCTCAGATCAAAGCGCAGATCAAAGCGCCACGCCATGTTATAAAGCGGCACATCCGGCTGTAGCTGATGACCTTTCCAAAATCGCTGCTGGCTATCTGACAACGGGTAGGACATGGTCATTCCCTCAGCACCGCGCCGATTGCCGGGCATCGGCATAGCGCAGGATGGCGTCGATTGAGCTGAGGTTCTCAAGCGTCACATCTTCGAACGGTATGTCGATGCCATAGGTTTCTTCGATAAAGCCCACCAACGACATTACGCCCAGCGAGTCGATCATCCCGCTGAGCAGTAGCTCATCCGCATCAGTGATGACGCGCCCTCCCAACAGCGTCTGCTGCACGTAGTTGCGCAGCGCATCGGTTTGGCGTTCAGGCTGCACGGTCTTCATCGGCTTTCCCCACAAGCTTCGCCCGGTCGATCTTACCTGTCGACGTGCGCGGCATACTCTCTAACCATTCAATGTGTTGCGGCACCGCGTAGGGGGGCAACACAGCTTCTAATTGACGTTTCACCTGCCCAAGATCGCACTTGGATGCGCCCGTGACAAAAGCCCGGAGTGCCTGATCCCTGGCAATCACAACCGCTTCGGTCACAAAAGGCGCGTTCACCAAGGCAAGCTCGACCTCGTCCAGTTCAATCCGGTAGCCGCGCAGCTTGATCTGCCGGTCCTTGCGCCCGATCAGCATCAAGGCTCCGGTTTCGGTTCTACGCACGATGTCACCTGTGCAATAAAAACGCAGCATCTGCCCTGAGGAATCAGGCAAGGTACAAAAGGCCGCCGCGGTTTGATCCGGAGCATTCCAATACTGAGACATGACCTGGTCGCCGGCGATCAGAAGCTCTCCGGTAGGTGCTTCTGCGGCATCAGACCCGATCCGTGCGGTTACACCCACATCCGGAAGACCAATTGGCAGAGGGCTGGCTCCATCCAGATCGTCATGCTTCAGAACTGACGTGGTACAATGGTTGGTTTCTGTAGGTCCATAAGCATTCAGAAACACCGCATTTGGCGCATGGTTGGAAAATGCCTTCAGCGCAGCAGGGGGCATTTTCTCACCCGCAAACATGACAATGCGCAGAACGCTCAGATCACGTTCGGCCAAGGCGCCACGTTCGACCATTTGGATCAATGCGTAAGGAACTGAATACCAGACGGTTATACCCTCGCTCTGCGTCAGCTCCGACAGGCTGGCGGGCAGCTTTGCATGCATTTCTGGAATGATGACCACGCAAGCCCCAGCCAAGGCAGTGCTGAACATGTCAAAAATCGACATGTCGAAATGCGCGGGCGTGTGGTGGCTGACGCGATCAGAGGAACGCAGCGCGCACAGGTTTGCCGCCATCTGAGCGTAGGCCAAACCGCTTTTGTGGGTATGCACAATACCCTTGGGTGAACCCGTCGTGCCGGATGTCATCAGAATATATGCAGGGTCATCAGCGGAGCGTTTTGCGCACCGATCACGCAATTTGTCGGGCGATGTTTTGCCCGTCATTGGTTGCCCAAGGTCCAGAAGCGGAACATTGTACGCGCTATCCGCAAACGCCCCTAACCGCGTTGCGTCGGCGATAATCAGCACCGGAGATACCTTAGCAATCTGCGACGCCAGACGCTCGACCGGGGCGGCGGGATCAATTGGCACATATATCGCCCCAATACGCAGGACTGCATAAATCGCAGCAATCGCCATCGGGCTTTTGGCTACGCAGATAATGACGCGGTCGCCCTTTGCGACAGACCGTTCCAGCAGTGCGGTGGCGAACTGATCAACCTGCTCGTTCAACGCGGCATAGGTTATGCCTTGGCCAAGCATACATAGGGCCTGGGCATCTGGCGATGCTTGCGCGTTGTGAGTTATCGGGTCGTCCAGAAACACAGCCTCGACTCCCTAGTTCACAAGCATCACGACCGATTGGCTAAACTTTGAAAACCAATCAACCGTACGCTCAAAAAACCAAAGCGCCGCCATTGCCATAAGCGCTACTGACCCGAATTGTAGTGCCAAGGTACGATAGGCAGGCAAGCGACGCAGGGCGAAGAAGATCGGAAACAGCACCAGAACAATTGCAAGCTGTCCAATCTCAATCCCAACATTGAAGGTCGCCAGTCCAAGCATTTTGCGCTCTGGATCCAACCCCAAAGGCTCCAGAACAATTGCAAAGCCAAGGCCGTGGAAAAGACCAAAGATGACGACTGCGATCCAGACCTGCGCATGATAACGAGGTACCAGGTTACCGATGGCGACAGCAACGATAGACAAAGCCATGACCGCTTCAACAAGAGGAACCGGCAATGTGATCACTTCGAACGTCGCCAAACACAAAGCAATAGCGTTAGCGATGGTAAAGAGAGTCACGATCTTGACCATGTACCAAAGGCTTTGGCGGATGCTTTCAGATGGGACCCAGCGCTGGTTGTCGATCCGCATAACTGCGCCCAACAGCAGGATCACAAGAAACAGGATGTGGTCAAAACCCAACCAGATGTGCCAGACCCCGCGCTCAAAAAAGGCGCGTGCAATGTCTTTGGATGGCTCATCATTCAGATACAGGTCTTTCGTGCCATCACCCGGTGCAAAGACGAGCGAGATATAGGCCTCATTCTCGTCCATCCCGTTGCGCGCGTTGCTGGCAATCAATGCATATCCGCGATGTTCTGGATCGATATCCGAGAACACCCCGTCATAATACATCTGGACAGTCGTCGGCGTTGTTTCGACCCCCGGGATGCCAAAGTGCAACTGAGCAAACGTATCGACCGAGGTGTCAAAAAACGTGATCTCTTCAAACTCCACCTGATACGGCGTGTCCTCAAAGGACAACTGCAGGTGCTTCTCGAAATAGTCGAAGAACGCGTCCATATCGGCAAGAACTTCAGCCTGATCTAGGCTTTCTGAAACCTTTTCTTGACCTCGCTTTATTCGCGTAAGGTCGGTCAGCGTGACTTCGATCCGCCCGCCCAAACTGTCTTTGGTGACATCAAAATACACGTAACTTTCGTTCACGCGATGCGCATTGGCCGTCGTCGCAAAGACTAGCAAACCGAGCCAAAGAAGGGCGTTAAGCGTTACGACTGAGCGCCCAGCAATTGGATTTGCACCAGACCAGAGGTTCATTGGGGTCGCTCCCTCGATGCGCGCGCCTGTTGAAGCTCCATCTTGGAAATGATCTCACGCTGGATGTCCGATGTGCCGGAGTAGATCACGCCGCCGATTGCATCGGCGACATCCGACCCAGCGGTCGATCCCGCCAAATACCCCTGCCCTCCCATCAAGCGCATGGCATCCATGCCCGAACTTAAAATCGCCTCTGAGATATGAAGGTTGGCCATCGCAGCAAATTGGGTCAAAGGCTGCCCGGTGTCGTATAACTGTGCCGCGCGCCTTAGCATCAACTGGCATGTTTCCAACCGGGTACGCATATCTGCCAGACGATTGGAGACCGACTGGAACGCGGCAATAGGTTTGCTGAATTGAATGCGCGTCGCTGCATGCTCGGCGCAATCCCGTAGTTGACGCCGCATAGCACCAACTTGCGCGGACAAAATAAAGCAACGTTCCAAATCCAATGTCGACTGGATAATTGAAGCGCCCGCACCTTCTGGACCCAGCCTGCGGGTTTCGGGCACCCAACACGCATTGAATTCCAATTGGCCAAACGGCGCCGAATTCAACCCCAATTTCTTTTGCCCTGGATGGCGGTTAAAACCCTCGTCGTCAGCATGAACCAAAAAAGCAGATAGTCCCCAGCGCCCTTTATCCGGCGCGGTTTTGGCGAATACGATCGCCAAATCGCAAATCGGGCCCATGCCGACATACGCTTTGGCCCCGTTGATGAGATACCCTCCATCCGCGTACTCGGCCCGCGTCTTCAGCGACAGCGCATCAGAGCCCGCTTCATGCTCGGTCAACGCAAAAGCGGCCAACAACTCTCCGGCAAGCAAGCGCGACAGATAGGTTGTTTTTTGGTCATTCGACGCGAATTGATGCAGCGGATTTTGCACAGTCAGAATTTGCGAGATGATCGCCATCGCGAAGCCGTTGTCAGAACAGTTCTCTCCAAAAGACAACATCGCTTCGACAAAGGCTTCGGCAGAGCCGCTGTAATCTCGCTGATCCGACATGAGATAAGAAAAAGCACCATGCTGACCGACCAAACCCCATAAACTCCGGAAGTTTTGTGAGGTCACATCCGGAAGCGTGAGCGCCAAGCCAGCCAGATCGCCGGGCCGAGCGTGATCCATGAGTTTGGGCGTTTCGTCCACTGGTTCATTTTCTTCGTTGTCTTGAAAATTCTACGGGCGCGCCTGTCGTATGGATCAAACATACTGACTGCTCGCCTGGAACAGTGGGCTTTTGGGGCGTGCGCATCACTCTCGTTTCAGCCACAAGCTGTTGAATTTCCTAGTCGCGCGACATCAATTCGCGCAGGTAGCCCGCCAGATCGCCCTCGCTGTGCTCACCCCGGCATCGTGCTTGCATTTGGATGCAGTTTTGCCTGACCTGCGCAGAGTTCAGTAAGCTACAGATGTCATCTTCGATCTTTTCGACCGGATCGTTCCGATCTCCAGCGCGGCCGATCTCATGAAACGCGACGCGTGCTGCGCTACCGTGTTGGTCATTTACATGCGGATACAGCAACATCGGCGTGCCTGCATCGACAGCTTCGACAAAGCCGCCCGTTCCACCATGCATGATCGCCAGATCGGCGTGTTTCAGAACATGTTGCTGCGGAGCCCAGGCCACGACATCGACATTTGCGGGTAGCTGTGTCTCAGCCATGCCCTCCCAGTTCTGCCCTGCGGCAAAAAGAAACCTCCAGTCGGGATGATTGGCGGCGACTGCCCACAGGTTTGGCAGCAGACCACTGTCTAACCTCATGATCGTTCCGAACCCAACGAAGATTCGTTTTTGCCGAGCGCTGGCCTCGCAGAACTGTGCGATCTTATCGTGGTCATGCGGGTGTTCAGGGCGATCTTGCAATATCGTTGGGCCCAAATAGGTCAGATCGGCCCGTGAAGGAGTCGGCAAATCCAAGGCTCGGGGCAACAGCAACAGGGTTGGCAACCGATAGGTCCAAGGCATCTGCCAACAGACCAAGCGCAACACCCGAGACAGTGGAACATCATGACGCCTGGCAAGTTCAATCAGGGTCGAGGCATAATCCACCCCGCGCTCTGACAGTCTTTTGCGCAGTATCTTTGACAGTTTCCAAAGCAGGAACCGACACCACAGCAACGCTATGCCCAGTCTGCTGCCCCGCAGCCCGCGACCAGGAAACGCGCGTTTGTTCAGCGGTGGAGCCTGTGTGCCCGGTGGGGACAGGAACATATTACTGTACTGCACAACCGGAATGTTCAAAGACATTGCAACGATGATCTGCGCATGCATCTCGCAATCGATAAACACGATATCCGGCCGTGCGTTTAGCAACGCTTCTGCAAACTCCTCGACCCCGAACGCCTTGATCGCGACATCCATCCAACCTTCGCGCTGCAAACTGCGTCTGTCCTCTATCGAAATCAGCGCGTCGAATGCATTTACACGCGGGTTTGGGATGACGTGATAGGCAAAACCACAATGTTCAATCAGATCGTGCGCCGAGGCCGGAGCAAAGATCGTCACCTCATAGCCCAAAGCCTTGATGCGTTTGGCAAATTCCAACGCACTGTTGATAGGGCTTGAAATGCCACTCGATACGATTGCGACGCGTTTTGCGGTCATGATCCAAACCTGAAGCAGCGAAGAAATTCGTCAAGCCCAACGCAAGCGATCTCAGATCCTGCACCCCCCGTTGCAATCGGTTGCAGAAGCGTTGCTTAGATGCATAATAGTTTGCAATGACAATCCCAACGCCCGCACGGCACAGACGGTATCAATTTTGAGCGTTACACTGAAAGACGTCGCAGCACTGGCAGGCGTATCCCGGTCCGCAGTTTCGCGAACCTTTACCGAAGGCGCCTCGGTCTCGACCAAGACCCGCAGCAAGGTCGAAAAAGCCGCGCAAGAGCTGGGGTATAGTCCAAACGCGCTAGCCTCATCGCTGACGACTGGGCGGACTAAGCTGATTGGGTTGATTTCCAACAACTTTCACAATCCTATTTTCCTTGAGGTTTTCGACCAGTTCACCCGCGCGCTGCAGGAACGCGGGCTGCGTCCGCTGATCGTGAACCTGACTGATGAGACTGAGCCCGCCAATTCCGTCCGCATGCTGCGCCAGTATTCAGTCGATGCGGTCATCGTGGCCTCTTCGACCCTGCCCCCCAGTTTCGCCAAAGCGTTCCATGACGCCGGTGTGCCGGTGGTGCACACGTTTGGGCGTTCAGCAACGTCGCCTGAGGTGCATGTGGTTGGCATCGACAATGTCGAATGTGGGCGCATGGCGGCGCGCGAGCTTGTCGCGCGCGGATACAAGCATATCGGATATCTGGGCGGGCCAAAAAGCGCGACCTCGGCTTTGGATCGATACCGCGGGTTCATTGAGGAAGCCGAGCAGCATCCCGAGCTGCAGATTTCGTATTCCTTCGCAGACAATTACTCGTTTGAGGCTGGACGGGCCGAGATGCTGCGCTTGCTAAGTGGCACTCCGGCACACGGGTATTTCTGCGGTGACGATATCCTGTCTGTCGGTGCGTTGTCCGCCCTTTCAGATCATGCGCTGAAACCGGGTCAGGATATTGGAATCATCGGCCTGAATGACATGGAAATGGCACGCTGGGAAAGCGTTGATCTGACGACTATTCACCAGCCAATCAAGCAGATCATTACGTCCTCGGTCGACCTGGTCGAAGAGATGCTGAAAGAGCCTCAAAGATACCCTGAGGCCCGGATATTCCCCTGCCGCGTGATTGAGCGGGGCACGTTGCGGCCCCGCCCCTGATTAGCGGAACATTGGCGGACGCGCGTCTTTCCACGCGCCGTCCTCTTTGCCCGACGCAACGGCAGCATGAACCGCGGCAATCGAACGCACACCGTCTGAGGCGCCTGGCAGACCATCCCGAACCTCACCGCGGATCGCGTCTGCCAGATCGCAATAGATATTGGCCACGGCCAGCGGGAAACCTTCAGGATGGGCGATGGCGACACGCGACAGGCGCTGCGCTTCGTCATGCAGACCACCTTCGCCCTTTTCGATGATCTGAGTGCGCCCGCCGACCGGTGTATAAATCAACTGGTTCGGCTGCTCGGACGCCCAGCGCAGACCCCCGGTTTCGCCAAACACCTGAATATCAAACCCGTGCTGTCGCCCAATCGCCACCGACGAAGTCCAGAGCCGCCCAACCGTGCCGCCTTCCATCCGGAAGTTGACCATCGCGTCATCTTCCAACTCCCTGCTGGCAATGGTCGAGGCCATATCGGCCGACAGGGATTTCACTTCATCATCACAGATGAAGCTGGCCATATGCAGCGCATGAATGCCGCAATCCGCGAACTGGCCCGAGACACCTGCCATGGCCGGATCATAGCGCCATCGGACCCGAGGGTTATCGGCATCCGTCGCGTCACCATGATGCCCATGGCTAAAATTGGTCACGACCAGACGAACCTTGCCGATCTCTCCTGCCCGAACCATGGCACGGGCCTGGCGCACCATTGGATAGGCCGAATAGCAATAGTTCACTGCACATATCTTGCCGGACGCCTCGGCCACGTGCACGATCTCTTCGCCCTCTTCTACCGTCATGGTCATCGGCTTTTCACACAGCACGTTAAACCCGGCCTCCAGATAGGCCTTGGCAATCTCGAAATGGGTTGAGTTCGGAGTCGCAATTGTCACCAGATCAATCCGGTCGTCGCGGTCTTTCTCTCCGGCCAACATCTCTTGCCAATCGCCATAGGCGCGATCTGCAGCGATGCCCAACCGCTGAGCATACTGCTTACCCACATCCGGGCGATGATCCAGCGCACCTGCGGCGAACTCGAACATCCCATCCACCTGCGCGCCCAATCGATGGGCGGGTCCGATCTGGCTGCCTTCGCCGCCGCCGATCATGCCCCATTTCAGCTTTGCCATGGTCTTTAGTCTCTCTTCAGAATGTATCGTTGAGCGATCAGAAATCGCTGATGTTTTTCCACTGTCGCTGGTCCGAGGATGCCAGCGCCGCCGCCAGCACCCGATTCACCTCATGCCCGGCACGGAAGGTGGGCCAGATCGCTTCAACCGTGTGGATGGCATGCAGGAAATCCTTGGCCTCGATGATAATCTGGTCCTGATAGCCGGTTCCGTGACCTGGCCCCTGACAGAAGGGCTCATAATCCGGGTGGGCGGGGCCGGTCAGGATTTTGGTGAATCCCCGCTGCGCCTCGGGGCCTTCGCGCCGATACAGCCACAGGGCATTCTGATCTTCCTGGTCAAAGCGGATAGCGCCCTTGGTGCCTGATATTTCATAGGCATAACCCATCTTGCGGCCCGTTGCGACGCGACTGAAATAGAGGTTGCCCATCACGCCGTTTTCGAACCGGCACATCATCTGGGCGTGGTCGTCATTCGTGACCTCACCACCCGGACGCGTGCGGTGAACGGTTTCGACATCAGCCATCACCTGCGCAATCGAGCCGATCAGCGCCAACGCGCCATTCACCATATGAGGGGCCAGATCTCCAATCGTCCCGTTTGCCATACCTGTTGTCCGCCACGTGGCTGGGGCCTGCGGGTCGGCATAGAAATCTTCGGTATGCTCTCCGCGAAACCAGGTGACATCACCGATCTCACCATCGGTAATCAGCTTGCGCGCGTATTGGCTGGCAGGTGTGCGGATATAGTTGAAGCCGACCATGTTGACGGCACCCGCCGCCTCAGCGGCATTGACCATGGCCCGACTGTCCTCCAGCGATGCGCCCAAAGGTTTTTCGCACAAAACCGGCTTCCCTAAAGCAAAGGCTGCTTCGGCAATGTGACGGTGGGTTTCCTGGGGCGACGCGATGACTATAGCCCCGACTTTCGGGTCATCGACCAAGACCCGCCAATCGTCGGTTGCGCGCTGGAAGCCGTATGCTACGCGGTAGCGCTCTGCGCTTTCGGGGGTTGAGGCGCAGATCACCTCAAGCCGTGGTCTGAGCGCTGTGTTAAACACCGCACCCACTGCGGACATGGCAACGGAATGCGCCTTGCCCATATAGCCGCCACCGACAATTCCAATTCCGATCTCAGGCATCTTTTGCGGCTCCGAACATTGTATTTGCAACCGGTTGCAAAATGAGTATCGTGTGAATCGATTCAGCGCAAGGTCCAAACTTTGCCATTATCTCTGTCGGAGGACTAAAGACGTGAGCGCCCTGATCGACGGCATCAAAGGAAACCGATTTGCCATTCTGGGGCGCGCGGGCATGGATTTGACCGCAGCGCCCATTGGCGCAAAAAGCGAAGAGGCCGATACCTTTCATGCAGACCTGGGCGGATCATCTGCCAATATCGCAGCCGGGCTGGTCAAGTTGGGCAGTCAGGCGACGCTGATCACTTCAATCTCGGATGATGCGATTGGACGGTTCTGCATGAATCGCCTGCACCACTACGGCGTAGACACGTCTTGCATTCGCACCATCGGCGGTGAGCATCGCATGTCGCTTGCGATCTATGAAAGCCGGACGGACGATTTCCAGAACGTCATCTACAGAAACAACGCGGTCGATTTTCAGGTTGCCGAAGAGGATATGGATCGCGTTGATTTCAGCAGATTCACCGCTCTAGTGTCCGCCGGTACTGTTTTCGCTGCCGAACCCTCGCGCAGTGCGACGTTCCGCGGGTTTGAAAACGCGCGAAAGGCCGGTCTGCCCATCATCTTCGATATCGATTATCGGCCCTACAGCTGGCCCTCGCCCGAGGTTGCCGCAGAAGTTCTTTCGCGCGCAGGTGAAGCAAGCGATCTGATCGTCGGCAATGATGAAGAGTTCGGCTTTATGGCGGGCGGCATCGAAAAGGGTTTTGCCAAAGCTCAAGAACTCGCGAAAAAACCGGGCCGGGTCGTCATCTACAAGATGGGTGAAAAAGGCGCTGTAACGCTGGCAGATGGGCAGGAAACCCAAACCGGTATCTACCCGGTCGACGCGATCAAGCCGGTCGGGGCTGGCGACAGTTTCATGGCGGGACTTTTGGCCTCAATCGCAGCAGGGTATCCGCTGAAAGACGCCGTGATGCGTGGCTCTGCCTGCGCCTCTATCGTTGTATCGAAACCCGGATGCGCCCCGGCCATGCCCACCACCGCCGAACTCGACGCCTTTCTGGCCGATCATCCCGGCCCGACCACATAGGAATATCCCATGCATATTGCGCCATATGACAACAAAAACACCGCCATCGTTGATGTCGATGACCCCAGTGTTCCTTTGAACTATTTTAACATCGTTAAATTGCAGAAAGGTGAAGCGTTCGAATATCAGGTTCCCGGCTACGAAACCTGCATCGTACCTGCAACCGGCACGGTAGATGTCTCGGTCGAGGGGGTGAACTTCCTCAAGCTTGGCAACCGGGGGGAGGATGTCTGGGACGGCGATCCCGAAGGTGTCTATGTCCCCGTTGGTGCAAAGGTGCAGATGGCCTGTGTCTCGGACGCGACCGAGGTTTTCGTCGCAGGGGCGAAGTACGACAAGGTGCTGGACCCCTTCGACGTGCGTGAACACGACCTTGTGCAATATGGCAGCGACGACACTAAAACACACCGCAAGATCAAGCACATCCTGGGTCAGAAGCAACGTGACAAAGTTGGGCGTCTACTGGTCAGTGAACTGTTCACCGTGGGCCAGGGCGGTTGGTCCGGCTTTCCCAGCCACAAGCACGATACCAACCGACTGCCGGATGAAACGCGCCACGACGAGACCTATAATTTCCGCTTCAAACCCAACTGGGGCTCGGGCCTGCAAATGTTGCAGCGTGAAGACAATGAGCCGGGGGATGCCTATCACATCGTCGATGGATCGACCGTTTGCATCGACAAGGGTTACCATCCCTGCTGCGTTTTGCCGGGGTATGAGATGTACTATTTCACCATCCTTGGCGGCCTGACACAGCGGTCGCTGGTGCAGTATTTCCAACCCACCCATGCCTACCAAGTTGAGACGATTCCGGGCATCAAAGACATGATTGCGAAGTTCAAATGACCCTCGTGACATTGAAAGATGTGCTGCAACCCGCCTATCAGCAGGGCTATGCGGTAGGCGGGCTGGTGACGCTGGGCTGGGAAGATATGCGCGCCTATGTGGCCGCAGCCGAGGCCGAGAACGCGCCCGTGATCCTGCAAGCCGGACCCAGCTGCCGCGAGCACACGCCGCTGCCTATTCTGGGCAAGATGTTCCGCCATCTGGCCGAGGGGGCCTCAGTTCCGGTCGTTGCCCATCTGGATCACGGCTACACGTTTGAAGAGTGCAAGATCGCGCTGGACAGTGGCTTCACCTCACTGATGTTCGATGGCTCGCGCAAGCCGTTGCAACAGAACATCGACGAGACCGCAGCCATTGCTGAAATGGCCCATGCGGCGGGAATTTCCTGTGAGGGTGAGATCGGGTTTGTGGGCTATGCTGGCGGCGAAGGATCAAACGGGACCGACCCGTCCGAGGCCGCAAAATTCGCCCGTGACAGCGGTGTAGATGCGATGGCAATCTCGGTCGGGAATGTGCATTTGCAGCAGGACAAAGAAGGTGGTCTGGACGAGGACCGCATCGCTCAGATCGACGCGATGACCGATGTGCCTTTGGTCATTCACGGGGGCTCGGGTGTGCCGGTCGAACAGCGCGCACGCCTTGCCCGCGAAACATCCATCTGCAAGTTCAACATCGGAACCGAGTTGCGCATGGCATTCGGTCAAGCGCTGCGCGAGGCCGTGAACGCTGACCCCGAGAGGTTCGACCGTGTGACCATCCTGAAAGAAACGCACGACCCGGTTGAGGCCGCCGCCCGCGTGGTTATCCGCGCATTCGGTGCGCCGCCGCAAAGCTAGGCGTCATGCGTCCCGCTCCATAATCCATTCGACCTCAGGGGCTGGAACGAACCGCCATTTCCGCAGGGGTCCGGCCATGACGTTCAGGTAGTACATTTCGAACCCATAGGGCGCACCGCAAGGGTGATGTCCGCGCGGGACAAGCACAACGTCGCCGTCGGACACCGCCATTGTTTCATCCAACTGACCGTCATCGGTATAGACTCGCTGTATGCCGAAGCCGTTGGCCGGGTTGAGACGGTGGTAATAAGTTTCTTCCAGATAGGTGATGCGGGGGTAGTCGTCCTCGTCGTGCCGGTGGCTGGGATAGGAGGACCAGTGGCCGTTCGGCGTGAAGACTTCCGTCACCAGCAGGCCGTCGGCATAGTCCTCAGCCTCCATCGCGATGTTGTTGATATAGCGCGTGTTCACGCCCTTGCCGCGTTCAGTCAGGGTAATGCCATTGGGACCGATCCGCAGTGCCTCGTGCCCGCCATTGCCCGGTGCCGAACACACAGCGATGACGCAATCGGTTTCTGCGATGGCCTCCCATTCGGTTCCGTTAGGCAGATAGAGACAATGCGGCGGTGTCTTCTCGAACACATCCATCCGGTCGCCCAGAACGCCCCAATCCTGCCCCGCCCCGGTGATCTGCGCCTTGCCTTCGACCATCACCAGAATGACCTCGCGATCCCCGGTTGGCTCTGCCGCCTTGTCACCTGCGCGCAGGCGATAAAGACCGAAACCTACGTAACGCCATCCCGCGCTGGCTGGGGTGATATCGTGAACTTTCCCATGTGTGCCGAGGGGTTTTTTGTGCAAATCCGCCATCTTGTTCTCCTTGCGGGCGGCCATGACAACCGCCCGGTTGCTTCAGGCAGCTTGCCTTTGGGTCAGGTCCGAGAGTGTCTGGGACAGTTGCGCCTTGGTCCATCCTTCCGCAACAGCGCGGCGCAGGATATCCGCCTGACTTTCCGGCGCGTTGCCCCCGACCGGAGGGTCCGTGTCCAGATTGGTTGGGAACGGATAACCCTCTGCAGTGGCCGCTATGGCGGCCTCCAACTGCGCCGCATCCAACGCTCCACGCTGTTTCAAGGAAACCAGCGATGGGAAAACGGCCAGAGACATCGCCTGGCGATCCACCGCCTCCATCGCGCGCCCAAAGGCCGAGGAAATTTGCAGCAGGTTCGCCATTCGGTGAATATCAGCACTGCTGTTCTCCCCCGCAGCATGGAACAGCGCCGGATTGAAGAACACCGCGTCGCCCTTCTCCAGCGGTAACTGGATATAACTGTCCTCGAAATGCGCCCTGTGGGCTTCGTCATGGAACGCCAGATAGCCCGGCTGATAAAGCTGCGAGAAGGGTAGTAGTTTGGTTGGGCCGCTTTCCACAGGCATGTCGCAATGGGCCACCGCCCCCTGCAAGGTCAGCGAGGCTGTTACCAGATGCGCATGGGCCGGATACTGCGCCGCACTGTCCGCGCTTTGAAACCCTAGGTGATAGTCCCGATGCGCCTGCTGCGCCTTGCCCCCGGGTCGCACCTGATTGACTTGGGCAGTCATCTGATAATTCGGACCTAGCCATGCCTCACAAGCCGCAGCGATAGCCGTGTTCCCAAAGTAAAGCGCGAAGCCCTCGGGATCACACAGGCACTGTTTTTGCAGCGCATTCCAAATCCGGTCGTTGGCGCCTGAGGCAGCGAAGTGGTCGCCTTCGCCAGATCCGCTTTGACGTTCCTCGTCAATAATCTGGCGAAACACATCCGTCGCTCGGTCGATAACAGCGGTATCCGGATAGGCCCTTTTCAGCGCGATCACCCCGGCGGATTTGTCCAACACCCAGCCCCATTCCGCCAGCAATGCTTGCCGCGCGTCGGGCCGCTCCAGCATCGGGCGTAGTACCTGCATGTCATAGACCGGCACGTTCTTTTTGACCGTTGCCGCGTGGGGCACCGCATCAACCAAAAGGTTCTGAGAAGTCAACACCTTGAATTCATCCAGATCACAGGATTCCCGGTCGAAATAGCCGACATTTCCGAGGTCTTGAGTTACCATGACAGACTCCTTTCTCATGGCCTTCAGTGTTGCCCCTTGGGGCGGTGTACTACGCGGTTATCTCCAATCCTGCCTTGCAGCAGACATCAACGATGTGGTCGTAACCCAGTTTGGAGTATTCATAGGGCGGTGCTTTGGCCGGGTCCTGTTCCGCCTCGACCACGATCCAGCCGTTGTAGTCCATAGCTTTCAGCGCATTTGAGACTGCCTGAAAGTCGATGCAGCCGTCACTGGGCACGGTGAAGGCCCCCGCGATCACCGCATCCAGAAAACTGCGATTGTTTTCCCGTACATCCTGCACAACAGCTGGACGGATATCCTTGAAATGCACGTGACACACCCGGTCGCCCCAGCGGTTCAGGGTTGCCATCACATCGCCACCTCCGAACAGCAGATGGCCGGTGTCAAAACACAAGCCCACCTCGCGGCCTGACCCTTCCATCAGCCAGTTCACCTCATCTTCGCTTTCGATGATGGTGCCCATGTGATGGTGATAGGCCATCGGCATGCCCTGATCAGCCATCCACTTTGCCAGTTCGGTGATCTTGGCGGCATAGGCAAGAACCTCAGCCTTTGACAGTTTGGGGCGGTTGTTCACGGGCGTGCCGGCCTGCGTCTGGATGGTGTTCGAACATTCCGCATAGACAATGCACGGGCTGTTTAGCGCCACGAACTGCTCGACCTGTTCGCGCACGGCCTCACGCTCAGTTGCGAAATCATTGAGCAACGACGCGCCGGAACACCAGCCGCCACACAGGGCAATATCGCTGGCATCCAGATAAGCCCGCAACCCTTCGGTATCGCCGGGCATCCGCTGGCCGCGCTCGACGCCCGTATAGCCAATCTCTCGCGCCTCTTTCAGCGCCTGTTCCATGGTGTAGGCCGCCGTCAGGTCGGGTAAATCATCATTCTGCCACGCAATCGGAGAGATGCCGATCTTCACGCTCATTTCGTGTTTCTTTCTTTGATCGCAACTTCATAGGCCGCGCGTTTTTCGTTGACTTCGGGACGGATCGAGACCTCGGGCACGGCGACCTCCCACCAGGTGCCGCCATATTCGGTGGACGGGTATGGATCGGTGTCGATGACAACCACGTATGGCCCTTTGATGTCGGCGCGTTTGGCCAAGGCGTTTTCCAATTCCGCAATCGAACTGACCTTAACCGACGTTGCCCCCATTGCCGCCGCGTGGGCCGCAAAATCAATAGCTGAGGGCGTCTCGTGCACCGCGTGATCCAACAAGTTGTTAAACTCGGCCCCGCCAGTGCCCATCTGCAAGCGGTTGATACAGCCAAATCCACGGTTGTCGGTGATCACCACGGTGAACGAGATACCCATCATCGCGGCAGAGGCCATTTCCGAGTTCGCCATCATATAGGTGCCGTCGCCGGTAAAGCAGATCACGTCGCGATCCGGCTGGGCCATCTTGATGCCCATCGCAGCGGCGATCTCATACCCCATACAGCTGAACCCGTATTCCATGTGATAGGCCCCGGGGCGCGGGGCTTTCCACAGCTTGTGCAGCTCACCCGGCATGGTGCCTGCCGCACACATCACCACCGTGTCGTCATGCGAGGCACGCTGAACCGCGCCGACCACTTGCATGTCGGTGGGCAGAGCATTGCCCTCGCCCGGTGCGTCGGTCAGCTTGTCAACCTTGCCGAACCAATCTGCTTTCAGTGTATCAGCAACCGGATCGGCAGCGTATCCCTGCAAGCCTGTACCCAGTTCCTCGAGGCCTACACGTGCATCGGATTGTAAGGGCATCGCGCCGTGTTTTTCGGCGTCGTACGCGGCTGTGTTCAGACACACCATCTCGCGCTCGGGATTCGAAAACAGGCCCCAGGATCCTGTGGTGAAATCCTGCAACCGCGTACCAACCGCAAGGACCAGATCAGCCTCGGCGCAAACGCCATTGGCCGGTTCACCGCCAGTCACACCAATTGGCCCAAGGTTCAGCGGATGATCCCAGGCCAAAGCCGACTTTCCAGCCTGCGTTTCAGCGATGGGGATATTGTGGGTTTCAACAAAGCTCTGTAGCGCGTCGGTCGCACCCGAGTAATGCACCCCGCCCCCTGCCACGATAACCGGACGTTTGGCGGCTTTGATGGCCGCGACAGCGCGGGCCAGTTCGCCCTCATCCGGGCGGATACGACGCTGATACCAGACGCGCGGCTCAAAGAAGCTTTCGGGATAGTCATAGGCCTCGGCCTGCACATCCTGACAGAAGGCCAGCGTCACCGGGCCGCAATCGGCCGGGTCCGTCATGGTGCGGAAGGCGCGCGGTAGCGCGGTCAACAGGTGTTCGGGGCGCGAGATACGGTCATAGTACCGGCTGACCGGGCGGAAACAGTCGTTGGCGCTGACGGTGCCATCGCCGAAGTTTTCGATCTGTTGCAGCACCGGATCGGGCCCGCGCGTGGCGAACACGTCACCGGGAATGATCAGAACCGGCAAGCGGTTGGCATGGGCCAAAGCCGCCGCTGTCACCATATTCGTGGCCCCAGGTCCAATGGAAGACGTCACCGCCATCGCCCGCGTGCGGCGCATCTGTTTGGCAAAGGCAATCGCACAATGGGCCATCGTTTGTTCGTTGTGACCACGATAAGTAGGCAGGCTGTCTTTGACGGCATGCAGCGCCTCACCCAACCCCGCAACATTGCCATGGCCAAAGATGGCCCAGACACCTGCGATATAGGGCTCCCCGGCCTCATTTAACTGCGCCCCGATGTAACGCACCAGAGCCTGCGCCGCGGTCAGTCGGACTGTCTTGCTCATCATGATCCCTTTCCACACGAAGCCGCTATCGGCATTCCGTCGGTATTCACATTTTTGAAGGTTCCAGGCCAACCGAATGGACCTGATGATTTGTGGTTTTGCACCACCACTTGGTTCGATACTCCGCATGTCTGCGGAGTATCGGTAGTTTAAACTGTTCCGCCCAGCGAGCCTTCCAGCTGGGCCAGTTCCTGACCTCCTGCCATCAGGTCCTGAAGCTCTTCTGGCGTGATCTCACCTCGTTTCGCAGTGCCCAGTGTTTGGCCCCGGTTCAAAACGGTAAACCGGTCGCCAACAGCCAGCGCGTGACGCACGTTGTGACTGATGAACACGACGCCTACGCCCTGACTGCGCACCTTATCGATGGTCGCCAGCACGTTCGAAGTTTGACGCACCCCAAGGGCCGATGTCGGCTCGTCCAAAATCAGGATTTTCGCGCCGAAATGCACCGCGCGCGCAATCGCAACAGTCTGGCGTTCGCCGCCCGACAGAGTGCCAACAGCCTGATCCGGACCACGCAGGTTGATGCCCATCTTGCGCATCTCCTCCATGGTGATCTCATCCGCCAGCTTCTTGTCGAAGAAGTTGATACCGGCAACTTTACGCGTGGGCTCATTACCCATGAAGAAATTGCGGCTGACGCTCATCAACGGGATCATGGCCAGATGCTGGTGCACCGTGGCGATGCCCGCAGAAATCGCGTCGCGCGGATCTTCGAAATGCATAGGCTTGTCTTCGAAGAAAATCTCACCCGCAGTTGGCTTGTGCACACCGGACATCGTTTTGATGAAGGTCGACTTACCCGCGCCATTATCGCCCAGCAGGCAGTGGCATTCGCCCGGCTTGAGGTCGAAACTGACACCGGCCAGCGCAATCACAGACCCAAAGTGTTTTTGAATGTCGACCATACGGATGATCGGCTTTCGCTCTTGTGCGTCGCCATGGTGGAATTTGGTGTCTTCAGTCATCTCAGTGTTCTCCTGTGATGATGCGACGAATATAGGTGTTCAATATCACCGCACCCAGCAGGATCACACCCAGGAAAACCCGGAACAGCGAGCTTTCGACCCCGGCAAAAAACAACCCCTGCTGCACTACGCCAAAGATCAGTGCGCCAAGCGCCGCGCCCAGAACCGAGCCATAGCCGCCGGTTAACAAAGCGCCGCCAATGACCACCGCGATGATCGCCTCGAACTCTTTCAGCAAACCACGATCCGCCCCGGCCGAGCCGAACTCCATCACCTGACAGGTGGCAAATACCGTCGCGCAGAAGGCGGTGAACATGAACATCAGGATTTTCACCTTGTTCACAGGCACACCCGAATTCCGTGCGGCCTCGGCGTCTCCACCTGCGGCAAAGATCCAGTTTCCGAACTTGGTTTTAGTCAGCAAAACATGGCCAAAAATGATGATGCCAATGGCCCAGATGATCAGCATCGGAATGCCGTCCACCACTGGTTCACCCAAACGCGATCCGCGCTCGAACGTGGCAATGATCCCATTGTCACCCAGCCAAACGAAAAGGCCCTGAAACACCTTGCCGCCAAAGACCGAAGCGAGCCAATCGCCTTCTGCTGCATCCTTGATGCCGCCGATGATGGTCTTGCGTTCAATCGTCTGCGGCAGAAAGATCGTAAAGCCGCGCAGGATGAACAAAAACGCCAGCGTCACAATAAAGCTCGGCAATCCCGTGCGCACGACGATAAAGCCATTGAGTGCACCGATAGAGACACACAGAACAAACGTGACGATGATCGCCATCCAGACCGGCCAGGTCAGCGTGACCGAGAAGATGGCAATCATCATCCCGGCAAAACCGATCATCGATCCGACGGACAGGTCAAATTCACCCGCGATCATCAACAGGCAGGCCCCAACGGCGATGATCATGAACTGGGCTGAAACGATCGACCAGTTCATCACGCCCTGAGAGTTGAACATGCCGCTGTCAAAGGCGAATAGCAGGAAAAAGGTAAACACGGCGACGGTCCCGACCATGCCACCCAGTTCCGGGCGGATCAGGGCGCGGCGCAACGGTGAGATCTCTTTGATCCGTTCGTCACTGCCTGCCGTGGATTGAGCTGACTCAGACATAAAGGTCCTCCCCTCGCGGGTGATCCCGAAGAATAAGAAAATTGGGTTGAGCGGGCGTCAGATCACGCCCGCTCGGGTGTGAAGATCAGCGGTATTCGCCCGCGAATTCTTCGATTTTCTCAAGGCCGTCAGCAGTTACGAAACCGGGGCCCGAGTTGATGTTGTTGCCGGGCAGAACGCCATAGCGGTGGTAGTTGGTCATCACAACAACCGGCAGGTAGGCCTGCAAGAAGGGCTGCTGGTCGATCCCCCACTGAATGGTGCCGTCCTTGATGCCTTTGACAATTTCACCACCCAGATCGAAGGTGCCGAAATAGATGTCACCGGCCATGCCGTTTTCCTGCAGGGCCAGGATGGTCGGGTCAGCCGATGTCGGGCCAAGCGTCAACACGGCATCTGTATCCGGATTGGCCGACAGATAGGCCAAAACGCGGTTCTTGATTTCGGCCGGGTCCTGACCCGCATCGATCATCTGCTCGCCCAGCTCAATACCCAGACCATCTGCGAAACCCTGGCAGCGCTCTTGGCTGGACGGCTGAACGATGTAGTGATTCACGCACAGGAACGACCCGATGCCATCGCCTTTGGCACGTAGGCCAGCGGCATACCCCGCATCATATTCGGGCTGCCCGACATACATCAGCGCACCCACTTCGCGCGCCTTTTCGGGCGTGCCGGTGTTCATGATGATCACATCGATACCTGAATCCACAGCGGCCTTGATGGGGCCTTCCAGAATATCCGGGTCAGCCAGAGTGGTGATGATCCCGTTCGGACCCGAGGCTGCCGCCTGATCGATGATCCGCGCCATGTCGGCAAGGTCTCCGGTGGGCGGGTTGCGGTATTCAACCTCAACACCCATCTGATCACCTGCAAGCGCGATCCCGTTTTTGATCGTGTTCCACCAGCTGTCACTGTCAGGCGCGTGGCTGACCAGAATGTACTTCTCGCCTTCTGCTGCAGCACCTGTCGCGGCTGCAACCGCAAGCGCGCTGGCCGCAAGAACACTTTTTACAAATTTATTCATTTGGTTTCCTCCCATAAAAACCGTCGATTTTTGCTCTGGGCGTTTACCCCTGTTCATCCGGCCAGGCCGAATCTCCAAGGCTCGGATTAGGTTCCGAGCTGCGTTCAGTTTGAATAAATTCACTCATTTTGCAACCGGTTTCAAAATATCGCTAAGTTGAACCGGCCTTCCGGACCGGGCGGATTGGGTCGCTGCCTCGGCCATGGCCAGCGCCGCGACACCGTCTTCCAGAGTGACTGGCACAGCTTGACCTGCCGTGATCGCATCGACAAAAGCGGCCCATTCAGCCTTGTAAGCAGTCATGTACCGCTCAAGGAAAAAATAGGTCGGCTTGGCACCAACAACGCCATCGGCGGTGGATTTGATCACGGTGTTTTCCAGCACGTTCTGGGCCTGCAACAGACCTTCAGACCCCAGCATCTCGACCCGCTGATCATAGCCATAGGCTGCGCGGCGCGAGTTCTTGATGACAGCGATCCGACCATCCGAATAGGTCAGTGTCGCGACAGCTGTATCAACATCCCCGGCCTGTCCGATTTCGGGATCAACCACCGCTGAGCCAACGGCGGAAATCGCCACAGGCAAGTCACCCATAAGGTAGTTCGCCATATCAAAATCGTGGATCATCATGTCCCGAAACAACCCGCCAGACACTTTGATGTAGCTTACAGGTGGCGGTGCCGGATCGAAGGACGTGATCGAAAGCAGCTCGGTCTTGCCGATCTCTCCGGCATCTGAGGCCGCTTTCATCCCTGAAAAATTCGGATCAAACCGGCGGTTGAACCCAATCATGATGGGCTTTTGGTAATCCGCCACGTTGGCCTGACACGCCATCGCTCGCTGCAAGTCCAGATCCACCGGCTTTTCGCACAAAACCGCCTTGCCGGCCTGCGTCGCCGCCTCGATCAGGTCCGAATGCGTATCAGTTGGCGTTGCGATTAGAACGGCATCAATCGCGGGGTCTGCAATGATTTCATCTGAACTGCGTACCTGCGCGCCATATTCGCCCGCAAGCTGGCTCGCCGCGTCGGCGACCGCATCTGAGACCGCAGAGAAGGTGCTGTCAGGATGCGCCGTAATCGCCTGCGCATGAACGCGCCCAATCCGACCGGCCCCAAGCAGTCCAACACTCAGCATGCATCTCTCCCGAATCCTGTTGCGCTTCACAATGTTAATTTTTGCAACCGGTTGCAAGATGTTTTTTTAGGCGATCCCTCCATATCACCAAAGCGCCGGAACCACGTGGAAATTTCAGGCCTTTTGGGCGCGACAGCCTGTTGGATTCTCGATGTTTTCCCGCAGCATTTCCCAGAGACCACACAAAAATCATCTGTTCTACGGGAATCCCCCAATTTCGCGGATCATCGGCTTTCGCTAGATTGTGAATCAGCGGTTAACATTACCACTGAATAACCCCCTTGCGAGGGGCTGGCCCAGACCCCCTCACCCAGCCCCTCGAACCCCCTTATCCAAAACGAAAATTGCTAAGGCTACCGTGGGGTGGTGTTTCATTGGTTTTGTCTGGCAAGCAAATGGAAGACGGTGTCTGAGATGATGGCGGCAGATGCATTCTGCCTCAAACAAGCCTCCAAGCAGACAGGCGTCGTCAAAGTGCCCCCGGAACCAAACCCTTGCTTGCCACCATCACTATAATGTCAAAAAGATACACGGTGGCAATGACAGCATAGGACCACCACAAGCCCAGACCTTCGTCACATTCTTGCCCGATTACTTCGCTAGCGAAAGTAACGTTTTTTCTATGCGCCCCCCAATTTCGACTGGGTTGCGATAGTTTGTGTAGGTTAGATCGGGGTATCGTTATGTCTCAACTCAGTGGAATCCTCTACTATAGCTTTGCCCGAGATGGTATCTCAGACGAAGCTCTTCAAAATATCGTCACGCGCGCCAGAGCACGGAACAGCGCTCTCTCGGTGACGGGTCAACTGCATTTTGAGAATCGGTTGTTTTTGCAATGGCTTGAGGGGGAGAAAGCGGAGTTGAACAAGATATGGGATATCGTCTCTGCCGATCCGCAACATTCAAGCCTGTCGTTGGTTTTTCAGGGAGAGATACCCAAAAGGTATTTTCCTAAGTGGAAAATGGCCCATACTAACCGTAAAGATGCTCTTCTCCTTCACTACCTACAAAAGAGGGGGCTGTCCGTCGTCAGAGTTTTCCGGAGAGCTGAGGCTGTTTGGTAGTGGAGGCTCTGGTTCAGTTTCTGTTTGAGCTTAGGCGGCAGCGGCTTGGTGCTGCAACCTTCGATTTTCGATTG
>JBCBUG010000018.1:0-43099 GCA_039818265.1 Pseudomonadota bacterium
CTGCGGCATGCCGAGTTGATCGTTGCCGCCGCTTGGAGCTGGCTTGTTGAGCTGAAGTGGCCTCCATGCTGATAGCTACCCATCATCATGCCGGCGGGCGGCGGCTGGATAGACCCCCATCACATGCAGGTGGTCTGTGAAGTACCCCAGTTCTTCCAGCGCCAGTTGCACATTTCGGTCGTCTGGATGCCCTTCGATTTCCGCGTAAAACTGTGTCGCTGTAAAGGCTCCGCCGACCATGTAGCTTTCCAGCTTGGTCATGTTGATCCCATTGGTCGCAAACCCGCCCATGGCCTTATAAAGAGCAGCGGGAATATTGCGGACCTGAAAGACGAAACTGGTGATCATCTCATGGTCACCACGACGCGAGGTATCAGCCTCGGGCGACATGACCAGAAACCGCGTTGTATTGTCGCCGTGGTCCTCGATATGGCGTGCCAGCACGTCCAGGCCATAGATTTCGGCCGCCAGTTCGCTGGCCAATGCGGCTGAATGCGGATCATTCGCCTCAGAGACTTCACGAGCGGCGCGGGCGTTGTCCGGGCTGACACGGCCACGAATACCATGTTCGCGCAGGAAAGTGGCGCATTGAGGCAGCAAAACCAGATGGGAATGTGCTTCGGTCACATCTTCCAGTTTGGCGCCGTTGACACCAAGCAGATTGATGTGAACGCGCACATAAGCTTCGTCAATGATGTGCAGGCCGCTATGGGGCAAAAGCCGGTGAATGTCAGCGACGCGCCCATAGGTGGTGTTTTCGACCGGTAGCATAGCCAGATCGGCCTGGCCCGAGCGAACCGATTCGATCACATCCTCAAAGGTGCGACAGGGCAGCGCCTCCATATCCGGTCGCGCATTGCGGCAGGCCTCGTGACTATAGGCACCTGGTTCTCCTTGAAAAGCAATGCGATTGGTCATTTGGTCGATTCCGTGCAACAAGTTCTTGAATTGGGCGTTTAGTCGCGGTGTCTATACCTTGCCTCTCGTCAGGGGAAGCCTTAGACACCTGCGCAGACAGCTGAAATGGACACGCGATCAATGTTCGACACGATGACAGTTACCAAGGCCTCAGCAGGCCTGTTCGGCACTTTCCTGGTGCTTCTCCTGGCCAAATGGGGCGCGGATATCCTGTATTCACCCGGTGGTCATGGCGAGGCGGAAGCCGCTTACATTATCGAAACCGAAAGTGCGGGCGAAAGCGCGAATGGTGAAGAAGTGGTCTTTGAGGACCTGCTGGCCGCTGCTGATCCTGAAAAAGGTGCACGCGTATTCCGGAAGTGTACTGCGTGTCACAAGCTCGAAGACGGGGCAAATGGCACCGGTCCGTACCTGTACGCAATTGTTGACCGTCCTGTTGCAGCGGCCAAAGGGTTCACCGGCTATTCGGCGGCCATGCAGGCACATGGTGGTAACTGGACGCCAGAAGCCCTAGATGCCTTCCTTGAGCGCCCAAGCGCCTATATCTCGGGCACATCCATGAGCTTTGCTGGTCTCAGAAAGCCAGAAGAACGCGCCGATCTTATTGCCTATCTGCAAACCATCGGCAATTGATCCTTAACAGATCAAAAACTCGTGAAAGCCGCTGCATTTTGCAGCGGCTTTAATTTTTGCGTGAGGATTACTTCACAATACGCTTATGCATTCTAAACTTGAAACTGAGTGTTCTAGACCTTTAGCTAGGCTTAGACGCATTAAGACGTTGACAGGTTTGAAGGAGAGGTGGGGATGACACGCAAAAGCACGACACCAACGCAGGCGCGCATGAACAGGCGTACAGCGCTACAGCTACTGGGCGGTACGGCTGTTGCTGCAACCGCCCCTGGGCTCGGTAGCGCTTTGGCCGCGGGTACTGATGCGGAGACTATCATTCGGGCGCATGGCTATTCGTTCTTTGGTGACCTTAAATATCCACCCGACTTCAAACATTTTGACTATGTGAACCCGGATGCGCCTGTTGGGGGCCATATATCGGTTTCAACGCGCGGCACGTTCGATGGGATGAACCGGTTCAATTGGCAAGGCAAAGCCGGGCGGTATTCGGGGCTGATTGCGGAGAGCATGTTTGGCGAAAGCCCGTTTGGATCAGCGACCCCTGCAGACTCCATCACAGAAGCTTACGGCTTGTTGGCAGAAGCCGTCGAATACCCAGACACTAAGGAATGGTGCATATTCTATATGCGTCCTGAAGCCAGGTTTGCAGATGGCACTCCACTGACCGCTCATGACGCAGCGTTTACGCATGACCTGTTTCTGGAACAAGGCATCCGCAGCTATGCCCGCGCGGTGAAGCAGCGGATCGAAGGTTATGAGATCATCGATGACCATACGATCAAATACAACTTTGTGGATGGAATTTCGCGCCGCTCACTGATTTCTCAGGTTGGCGGGACCCCTGTGTTTTCAAAGGCCTGGTACGAAAAAACGGGCGAGCGATTGGACAAACAGAGCTTGCAAACCCCGATGGGCAGCGGGCCCTACGTGGTCGATGATTTTGAGCTGAACCGCTATATCGTCTATCGTCGCAACCCCGACTACTGGGGTTGGGATCTGCCGATCAATGTTGGCCGTCACAACTTTGAGACCGTTCGGGTCGAATACTTCGCAGATGATGCTGCCGAATTTGAGGCGTTTAAGGCGGGTGTCTACACCTTCCGGGCTGAAGGCAGCACCAAAAAATGGGCAACGGGATATGAATTTCCGGCTGTCCAAAATGGCTATGTGAAACGCGAAGAAATACCGGTGATGTCGCCGCCATCGCCGTCGGGTTTCATCTTCAATATGACTCGGGCACCGTTTGATAACATCAAAGTGCGCGAGGCTTTGGGGCTTGCCTTCAACTTCGAGTGGACGTCCGAATCCCTGCAATATGGTCTTACAGAACAGCGCCATTCCTTCGCAGAAAACTCGGAAGTGGCTGCCGAGGGAGTCCCGACGGGTCTTGAGAAAACCTTCCTCGAGTCACTTGGCGATTTGGTTCCCGAAGAGGTTCTGACGCAAGAAGCGGTGCGTGCGCACAGTTCAAACCCATCGCGCACCGTGGACCGTCGGAACAAACGTACTGCCTTAAAGCTGCTCTCCGAAGCGGGCTGGACTGTAAATGGTGCAGGCAAGCTGCAGGATGCCGATGGCAATCCGATGTCTATCCAGATCATGCTGAATGCGTCCTCTTCGGACACGGCAGAGGCTATCGTGACCACCTATGCATCAAGCCTGGAAAGCTTTGGTGTTTCAGTCACGGTTGAAAAGATCGACAGTGCCCAGTGGATTCAGCGGTACTATGATAAAGACTTCGACATGATCTTTTTCCGCAACCAGCCGTTCTTGGAAGCAAGTACCGGTCTCAAACAGGCGTATGGATCAGAAACCGCTGTCGTATCGTCTTACAATCCGCAGTCTTTGCAAAGCCCGCTGGTTGACGCGATCATTGATGCAGCTCTGGATACCAAATCGCGCGAGGAAGAGATTGCATCGCTAAAAGCTTTGGATCGTGTCCTTAGATACCTGCGAATTCAGGTACCTTCCGGATTTGTTTCAGATACCTGGGTCGCCTATTACGACATGTATGAGCATCCCGAGGTGCTGCCTCCGCTGGCTGTTGGGCAGTTTGATTTCTGGTGGTTCAATGAAGAGAAATACCAGAAACTAAAAACTGCCGGCGCGGTGAGGTAACAGACTTTGGGCGCATATATACTACGCCGGCTTTTGCTGGTCATTCCAACGTTGCTTGGCATCATGATCGTGAATTTCACGCTGGTGCAATTTGTGCCAGGTGGCCCGATCGAGCAAATTCTGGCCCAGATGCAGGGCGAAGGTGATGTATTCGCCGGTTTTGCCGGGGGCGAGAACGTTCAGACCGAAGAAACATTTGGGTCAGACAGCGAGTACATCGGCGCCCGTGGACTGCCGAAGGAATTTATCGAAGAACTGGAAAAAGAGTTCGGTTTCGACAAACCGCCGCTAGAGCGGTTCTTGAACATGATGGGTAACTACCTGACGCTGGATTTTGGTGAGAGCTATTTCCGGTCGATCAGCGTGATCGATCTGGTGCTGGAAAAGATGCCTGTGTCGATCTCTCTGGGCCTTTGGTCCACCCTGATTGCCTATCTGGTCTCTATTCCCTTAGGCATTCGCAAAGCCGTTAAGGATGGATCAACCTTCGATACTTGGACCAGCGGCACCATTATCGTCGCCTATGCCATTCCCGGTTTCCTGTTCGCCATCCTGCTTCTGGTTCTGTTTGCCGGTGGATCTTATTGGCAAATCTTCCCACTGCGCGGGCTGACCTCGGACAATTGGGAAAACTTGAGCCTGTTTGGCAAAGTCGCTGACTACTTCTGGCACATCGCCTTGCCGATTATCGCGCTGACGATTTCCGCCTTTGCGACGCTGACGCTGCTGACCAAGAACTCGTTTCTGGATGAGATCAAGAAGCAATATGTCATGACCGCGCGCGCCAAGGGGTTGAGCGAGAAACGTGTTTTGTATGGTCATGTGTTCCGCAACGCCATGCTGATCGTGATCGCGGGGTTCCCTGCGGTATTTATCGGGGTGTTCTTTGGCGGGTCGATCATAATCGAGACGATCTTCTCGTTGGATGGTTTGGGTCGGTTGGGATTTGAATCCGCTGTTCAGCGCGATTACCCAGTTATATTTGGCACATTGTTTGTCTTTGGCTTAATGCAACTGGTCGTCGGGATCATCAGTGACCTGATGTATGTCTTCGTCGATCCGCGCATCGACTTTGAAAAGCGGGAGGGATAAGTGGCTCTCTCTCCTCTGAACCAGCGCCGTTGGCGCAGTTTCCGGCGCAATGGGCGCGCGTTCTGGTCGCTGATTATCTTCTCGATCTTGTTCGGCCTGTCCCTGATTGCCGAGTTCATCGCCAATGACAAACCCATCCTGGTGCAATACCGGGGCGCGTACTATACGCCGATCTTCAACTTTTATCCTGAAACCGAGTTTGGCGGCGACTTCCAGACCGAAGCGATTTATCGCGACCCCGAGGTTATGTGTCTGATCGACAGTGGTGGTATGGACGCCTGTTTCGACGACCCTGAAGGTATCATTGAACAGATCAACGCCGGAACCTATCAGGCTGACGGGTTCGAACGCGGCTGGGCTATCTGGCCTCTGATCCCGTATTCCTACAACACGAGCGTTGACCGCTCCGGTGCGGCCCCGTTGCCGCCCAACGGGCAGAACCTGCTGGGCACAGACGACACGAAACGTGATGTGCTGGCGCGGGTTATCTATGGCTTCCGCCTGTCGATCCTGTTTACCCTACTGGTGACAGGTGCGGCCAGTCTGATCGGTATCTTTGCCGGGGCCATTCAGGGGTTCTTTGGCGGTTGGCTTGATCTGATTTTCCAGAGGATTATCGAGATATGGTCGGCGACGCCGTCGCTCTATGTCATTATCATCATGTTCGCCATCTTGGGGCGAAGTTTCTGGTTGCTGGTGGCATTGATGATCCTGTTTGGCTGGACAGGCCTTGTGGGTGTAGTTCGAGCCGAGTTCCTGCGGGCGCGTAATCTGGAATATGTCCGTGCCGCGCGCGCGCTGGGCGTGGGAAACATGACCATCATGTTCCGCCACATGTTGCCCAATGCGATGGTCGCCACCCTGACCTTCATGCCGTTCATCGTGACCGGCACCATCGGCGGGCTAGCCTCACTGGATTTCCTCGGCTTCGGCCTGCCCTCTTCGGCCCCTTCGCTGGGTGAGCTGACCTTGCAGGCCAAACAGAACCTGCAGGCCCCTTGGCTGGCCTTCACAGCGTTCTTCACCTTTGCCATCATGCTATCGCTGCTTGTCTTCATTTTCGAAGGTGTCCGTGATGCGTTTGATCCCAGAAAGACCTTCTCATGAGCCTTTTGGATGTGAACAACCTGAGGGTCTCGTTCCGGCAGGACGGGCAGGTTTCGGCAGCGGTCAAAGGTGTTTCCTTCACCGTGGACCGGGGCGAAACTGTTGCGCTGGTTGGGGAATCCGGATCGGGTAAATCCGTGACAGCCTTGTCAACAGTGTCCCTGCTAGGGGACAGCGCGATTGTGGAAGGGTCCGTGCAGTATGACGGTCAAGAAATGATTGGCGCGTCCGAAGACAAGCTGATGGAGGTTCGCGGAAACGACATCAGCTTCATCTTTCAGGAGCCGATGACATCGCTGAACCCACTACACACGATACAGAAGCAGATGGCCGAGTCTCTGGCGTTGCATCAGGGGCTAACAGGCGATGCAGCGCGCGCTCGGATTGTCGAGTTGCTGACCAAGGTTGGCATCCGCGATCCCGAGGAACGGCTGGACAGCTATCCGCACCAACTGTCGGGTGGGCAGCGTCAGCGTGTGATGATTGCGATGGCCTTGGCCAATAAGCCGGACATTCTGATCGCGGATGAGCCGACAACGGCGCTGGACGTGACCATTCAGGCGCAGATTCTGGAACTGCTTGCCGAGCTGCAGAAATCCGAGAATATGGGGATGCTGTTTATCACCCATGACCTTGGCATCGTGCGGCGGATCTCTGATCGGGTTTGCGTGATGAAAGATGGAGAGATTGTCGAAACCGGGATCACGGCTGAGATTTTCGAAAACCCGCAGCACCCCTATACCCGAAAACTGCTGGAGGCCGAGCCCTCAGGCCAGCCTGATCCAGTGGCTGCGGATGCCGAGGAGGTTGCGCGCACCGATCATCTGAAGGTTTGGTTCCCGATTCAGCGTGGTTTCCTGAAACGCACCGTCGGGCATGTGAAGGCCGTCAATGACGCCACGTTGAGTGTCAGGGCTGGCGAGACACTGGGAATTGTCGGCGAAAGTGGCTCGGGCAAGACGACGCTTGCACTGGCCATCATGCGGTTGATCGCCTCTGAGGGCGGTATCACGTTCCGTGACCAGGACGTCCGCCGCTGGTCAACTCGTGAGCTACGGCGGTTGCGCAAGGACATGCAGATCGTGTTCCAGGACCCGTTTGGCAGTCTGAGTCCGCGTATGACCTGTATGCAGATCATCGCTGAGGGGTTGGCAATCCACAAGGTTGACCCGCACCGCGCCCCACGTGAATTGGTGGCCGAGGTGATGACCGAAGTGGGTCTGGACCCTGCCTCGATGGATCGATATCCGCATGAGTTTTCAGGCGGACAACGCCAGCGGATCGCGATTGCACGCGCCATGGTGCTGCGCCCGAAACTGCTGGTACTGGATGAACCGACCAGCGCGCTGGACATGACGGTGCAGGTACAGATAGTCGATCTACTGCGCGATTTGCAGCGGAAATACGGGCTGGCCTATCTGTTCATCAGTCACGATCTAAAGGTCGTTCGGGCGATGTCGCATAACGTGATCGTCATGCGTAACGGCGATGTGATCGAGATGGGCGCAGCGGAAGACCTGTTTGAGAACGCTCAAACAGACTATACGCGCGAACTGATCGCAGCGGCGGGCTGACGCCCGCCTTGCGCGCTTGTCATGCGTTGGCTTTTTCGCGTGTGGCCGTAGTTGGGACCGGTCCGCGCAACTCCTCATAGTGATCGAAGTTCAGGTTTACCCAGCCGGTGCCACGCGTGGCGCTGGCCAGGGTTCGATGCAGCTCATCCTGCGCAACGGCCGGAAGTTGGGCGTTGAAAATTTCCCAACCCGACGCATTCGGGTTGCCTTCGAACCCCAGAACCTGCCCCTGCAGCGAACTGATCGTGGGGACTAGATCACCTACAAAATCAGATGGCAGGTGAATCTCGGCATTCAGAATAGGCTGCAGCACAACAGGCTTGGCTTGCGGCAGGGCCTCACGTACAGCATTCTTGCCAGCCGTTCGGAAGGCATAGTCCGAGCTGTCGACATTGTGGTGTTTCCCATCGCTTAGGGTGACTTTGACATCCACCACAGGGAAGCCTTCGGGGCCTTGAACCAGAGCATCCTGTGCCCCGTGTTCAACCGAGGGGATGTAGTTCTTGGGCACGGCCCCACCTTTGACGACCTCTTCAAACTGAAAGCCCGAGCCGCGGGGCAATGGCGAAACCGAGATGACGACATCGGCGAACTGTCCTGCCCCGCCCGATTGCTTGCGGTGACGATGCCGGTGCTCAATGGGTGCCCGGATAGTCTCGCGATAAGCGGTTTCAACCGCGTCGGTCTCGATCTCAATCCCGAAATCTTCGGCCAGCTTGGCGGTCACGCGCCGCATATGTTGCGGTCCTTGCGAACCCAGAACAGCATGCCCGCTGAGTTCATCCTGTTCCATCTGAAGCCCTGGATCGATCTCGACCAATCGGCTCAGGGCGTTTGACAGGCGTACATCGTCCCGTTCATGCGCGGGCGAGACCACCTGTCGGTGCGCAACCGGGTGCGATGCGGCCCAATCGGGCAGCGGTGTGGCGGCGCGGCTGTCATAGATGAACCCGGGGTTGAGGTGATCGGACTTGACCGCCAGGCCGATCTGTCCGGCCTCAAGGGCACCAATCTGTGTTTTTGCATCCAAAGTAGTCAGGTTGCCAACGGTTTCGCCACCTAAGGCTTCATGCGCTTTGACCCCATCACCCAGGCCGCGCAGCACTGTGATCTTACCGATATGCTTCTTCACATCAGCAAACCCAGCAATGGCCCGTGCATTGTCGGCCGCCTCATCCCGCCCAGCGGCGATATCAAACTCCGGGGCCTCGTGCCTTAGGGCTTTCATGAGCCGGGTCAGGCCGTTGCCATGGCTCGCGGCCCCCAGGCAGGCTGGGATTAGTTGGTGGTTCTGTAAGACTTGCGCGGCCAGTTCGTAAACCTCGGCACTTGGGGGCTGCTTGTCTTCGATCAATTGTTCTAGCAGGTGATCATCAAAATCCGACAAGGTTTCCAATAGCTCGGTGCGCGCCTCTTGTTCGCGATCCTCAACCGATTGCGGCAGCTCGATCAGGGCCGAGGGTTGGCCATCCTGATATTTCCACGCCCGCTCTGAAATCAGATCAACCGCGCCAATGATCGTGTCCCCATCCCGGATCGGCACCTGTCGCAATGCGATGTGATGAGAGCAATAGGTCTGCAGCGCGGCGATGATGTCGCGGATGCGGCCATTTGGGTTGTCCATTCGATTGATGAACAGGAAACAGGGGATACCGGCCTCTTCGACCAAGCGCAGATAGGGCGCGCATAGGACCGCGGCGTCGGGGTCGGGTGGCACAACCACAACTGCGGCGTCCGAGATGGCCATGGCCGGGCCGACATAGGCCAACGCATCGCCACCGCCATCGACGTCAACTGCGCACCAGGGCTCGTCCAAATAAGAAAAACCGTGCAAATGCACGGTTCCGCAGATGTCGAATGTTGTGGGGCGCCCGTCGAGGCGGCTTATGGCCTCGACCAGAGTGGATTTGCCCGATTGGCTGGGGCCTAGAACCGTGAAAACGCGCATAAGTGCTGTCCCTCTTTCAGGTTGCAGAGTGGCTGCACGAAAGGGGTTGCCTCATGCCGGGGCGTTGGCACGGGTTGTCTGCGAATGGGCCTGCCTCAGACCGTGGGCCCATATAGAGGCCCACGCCTTGAGTGTGCGGAATACACATGCCGTGCGTCAAGTCCCCTGTTTCGGATCGCTTGTCCGGGGGTGCCGCGCAACTGGGGCTGCTAGATCGCGGAGCTGTGCCCGGCTTTGCTTAGGTCATAAGCGTCGAAACTTCGCGCAATCATTCGGGTTAACGCGCGAGCCTCGGGTGGGATGAACAACCCATTTTCGGTAATGCGCAACAAACCGTCGAAGGCCGCATTTGCAGAATCGTACATACCGCCCAGATCTTCAACCGACACATCGAAGCTGCGCAGGATTTCGGCCGTGTTGATCTGGAAATCGCACATCAATGCTTCGATCAGCCGGGCGCGCAGCGCGTCCTGATCCTTGAACAAATGTCCGCGCGAAGTCGAAAACCTCCCATCGCGAATTGCTTTGGTATGCGCTGATGTCGCCGGGTTGTTCTGTGCGTAACCTTGCGGGAAGCGCGAAATCGAGCTTGCACCGACGCCAATCAGAACTTCGGCCTGGTCGTCAGTATAACCTTGAAAGTTCCGTTTCAGCCGCCCTGAGTTCAACGCCTTGGTCAGGCTGTCTTCTTGCGTCGCAAAGTGGTCGATGCCGATCTCAGCGTAGTTGTCCCACATGAACAGGCGGCGGGCTGTGTCGAATAAATCCAACCGTTGTTCCGGCGTTGGCAGCGTCTCGGACGGAATAAGTTGCTGTCGTTTCGCCATCCAAGGGACATGGGCGTAGCCGTATAGCGCCACCCGGTCCGGATTAAGCGACAGAAGCTTTTGAACGCTTTTGGTCATGCGCGCCTTGGTCTGGTGGGGCAGGCCATACAGAATATCGGCGTTCAAACTGGTGATACCGCGTGTACGGATCAAATCGACCGCATCGCGGGTGGTGTCATAGCTTTGGATGCGGCCAATGGTTTTTTGAATCTCGTCGTCGAAATCCTGGACACCGATTGAGGCCCGATTCATGCCCGCCTCGGCCAGCGCATCCAGCCGTGCTTCGTCAACCTCGTTCGGGTCGATCTCCACTGAGAACTCGGCATCGGGGCCCAGTGGAACAATGCTAAAGATATGCCGGGACAAATCGCGCATCAGATCGGCGTTCAATAATGTCGGCGTGCCACCGCCCCAATGAAGGTGCGACAAAACCACACCGTCGGGCAGGCGCGCTGCCAGCAAATCAAGCTCGGCTTTCAGCACATCCACGTAAGCGATCACTGGGTTATCGGTTTGCGTCCCCTGCGTGCGGCAAGCGCAGAACCAGCAAAGCCTGCGACAGAAGGGGACATGGATGTACAGCGAGATCGCGCTTCCAGGCCTGATTGCCGAGACCCAGTCGCCAAAACGATCCGCCCCCACATCATTGCTGAAATGGGGGGCGGTGGGATAGCTGGTGTAGCGCGGCACCTTCGCGTCAAAAAGTCCAAGCCGAGCCAATTGTGATTTCTGTATCATAGCGATACCCTAGGCAGATAGACGACTTGGCTGCTTTGACCGAGATCAAGTGGGAACGCGCATGACAGCAAAACTACAGTTCGATCACGCCAACTGTGAAAGTTGCCCTATCCGCCATCGCGCTGTGTGTGCGCGCTGTGATGCGGATGAACTCGAAACACTCGATAGCATCAAGTACTACCGTAGCTTCGAAGCAGGTCAGACGATCATTTGGTCGGGTGATCAAATGAATTTTGTCGGCTCGATCGTGTCGGGTATTGCGTCGCTGACCCAAACAATGGAGGACGGCCGGACCCAGATGGTGGGTCTGTTGCTGCCTAGCGATTTTGTCGGTCGCCCAGGACGCGACGCGGCGGCCTATGATGTGCAGGCCACCACGGATTTGGTCATGTGCTGTTTTCGCAAGAAACCCTTCGAAGACATGATGAATGTAACGCCACATATTGCACATCGTCTGCTTCAAATGACCTTGGACGAGTTGGATGCGGCCCGCGAGTGGATGTTGGTTTTGGGGCGCAAGACCGCACGGGAAAAGATTGCCAGCCTGTTGTCGATCATTGCCCGACGCGATGCATCGGTCAGCCAAAAGGGGCTGTCTGGTCCGTTTGTTTTCGATCTCCCGCTTACACGCGAAGCCATGGCGGATTACCTTGGTTTGACGTTAGAGACCGTCAGTCGACAGATTTCGGCGCTTAAGAAGGACGGGGTGATCTTGCTGGAAGGCAAACGCCATGTGACTGTGCCGGATATGGATCGGCTGTTGGAAGAGGCCGGAGATGACTCGGATGGCGGGTTTCTGGTCTGAGTGTCTGACTAGCTAGCGGGCTCAAACGACGGCGCGCTAGTGTTAAGGAGAACACCGTGGAATTCAGCAGTGTATTGGCCATGGTTGCAATCGGCGCAATCGCAGGCTGGTTGTCAGGCAAAATCATGGAAGGCCGTGGCTTTGGCCTGTTCGGGAACATCATCGTCGGCATAGTCGGCGCTTTTGTTGCAGGTCTGATATTCCCGGCGCTGGGCTTTTCCGTAGGAGGCGGCGTGTTTTCGTCGATCTTCGCTGCCACAATTGGCGCAGTGATATTGTTGTTCCTGATCGGTTTGGTACGGCGCGGATGATCAACGAAGCTGCCCAGACAGGCAGCCTCCACAGTGCAAACCCTGTTTGGTGGGCCAGAAAAACCGGCACGACAGACTGCTCGAGCATATTGCGCGTTGCCCCGCCCAATATCGCCTCGCGAAAACGCGAATGGCCATAGGCCCCCATCACAATCATGTCCGATTCCGTGTCGGTCGCGTGCCGGTTCAGAATGTCGGAGACGCGGGTCATGGTTTTGCTGAGTACCTCGATTTCACATTTCACGCCGTGCCGTGCCAGCATCTGCGATAAGCCGCCACCTGGATCTGACCGGTCGGGCCCGTGGCGGGGCGGGTCGATTACTACGATGCGCGCCAATTCAGCTTGTATTAGGAACGGCAAGGCGCGTCGAACGGCGTGCATTGCTTCGACACTTTCGTTCCAGGCAATCATGATGTTCTGGGGTGCAGCAACTGGGTTGTCCTTGCCCGGGACAACCAGAACCGGGGCGTGACCTTCGAACATAGCAGCCTCGATGATGGGCTCTGCTTCGGCGCCACACTCCTCGCCATAGGGTTGAGACAGCACGACCAGGTCTGAGAACCGGGCGCGGTGCGCGACGTGGCGGCCAATATCGGCAATCTGGGCAACGCCACTTTCGGCTGACCAGCGCGCTGATGTCTTTTTCAGATAGTCCTTTGCAAACGCCAGAACTTCATCGGCATCCGCATTGGCCCGGCTGAGCGTTTCCTGAAGGATCAACGCGTTTGCGCCGGCGTAATAATAGCCGGTTTGGCTGCGATCGACACCCAGGCACAGGGCCTCGGCATGACCATCCTGCGCCTCGGCCAGAACGGCGGTCTGGGCAAGTGCAGGCTGGGCCAACTTTGTTTCAGTCATGATGGTGAGAATAGATTTGTAAGCCATGTCGACCTCATCTTCCGAGCGCGGGTTCGTTATAGGTAGGTGCCCATTCACCTATTATGCGTGTCACAGAAAACGGCGGGTTGTCTTGACTCAGATCAAAGCAGTCGGGACCATCATTCGACAATAAATCAAGCAGTCAAAAAGGTTCTGCGCGGCATGTAAATCGCGCAGAGCAGGGTAAAGGGACGCAATATGTCGAATTACATCAAGCTGATCGTGCTTGGCCTTCTGGTGGTGTTTGCTGCCATAGGGTCAAATTACGCACGGGATTTGGCGTATCAGGTGCATGCGATTCTGGTGATGGTCATCGCCGCGGGATTGTTTATCTGGACGCTTCGAAACACGGATGAGCCAGATATTCTAGTAGATCGCTCGGGCGAATACATGGATGACGTGATCCGCTATGGCGTGATCGCAACAGCCTTCTGGGGTGTTGTTGGGTTCCTTGCAGGAACCTTTATTGCGTTCCAGCTGGCCTTTCCAACGCTCAACTTTGAATGGGCGCAGGGCTATCTGAACTTTGGTCGTCTGCGTCCGCTGCACACTTCGGCAGTGATTTTTGCATTTGGCGGCAACGCGTTGATCGCGACGTCATTCTACGTGGTGCAACGCACCAGTGCTGCGCGTCTGTGGGGTGGCAACCTCGCATGGTTCGTATTCTGGGGCTATCAGCTGTTCATAGTGCTGGCCGCAACTGGCTATGTTCTGGGTGGTACGCAATCCAAGGAATATGCCGAGCCTGAGTGGTATGTGGACCTGTGGCTGACCATCGTCTGGGTGGCTTACCTAGCCGTGTATCTGGGCACGATCATCAAGCGGAAAGAGCCGCATATCTATGTGGCCAACTGGTTCTACTTGGCCTTTATTGTGACCGTTGCGATGCTGCACCTGGTCAACAACATGACCATTCCAGTCAGCATCTGGGGCTCGAAATCTGTTATCGTCTGGTCGGGTGTTCAGGATGCGATGATCCAGTGGTGGTATGGCCACAACGCTGTGGGCTTCTTCCTGACCGCGGGCTTCTTGGGCATGATGTATTACTTCATCCCGAAACAGGCCGAGCGTCCGGTGTTCAGCTATAAGCTGTCGATCATCCACTTCTGGGCGCTGATCTTCCTGTATATCTGGGCCGGTCCGCACCACCTGCACTATACCGCGCTGCCGGACTGGGCCTCGACGTTGGGCATGGTGTTCTCGATCGTGCTGTGGATGCCGTCCTGGGGTGGTATGATCAACGGTCTGATGACCCTGTCGGGCGCATGGGACAAGCTGCGCACGGATCCGATCATCCGTATGATGGTTATCTCGGTCGGCTTCTATGGAATGTCCACCTTTGAGGGTCCGATGATGTCGATCCGTGCGGTGAACAGCCTTAGCCACTACACTGACTGGACCATTGGTCACGTGCATTCGGGCGCGCTGGGCTGGAACGGCATGATCACCTTTGGCGCGCTGTACTTCCTGGTGCCTGTCCTGTGGAAGCGTGAGCGTCTGTATTCGCTGCAGATGGTCAGCTGGCACTTCTGGCTCGCCACCATCGGCATCGTGCTCTACGCCGCGTCGATGTGGGTCACCGGTATCATGGAAGGCCTGATGTGGCGCGAAGTGGATGCCAACGGTTTCCTGGTGAACTCGTTCGCCGACACCGTGGCCGCCAAGTTCCCGATGTATGTGGTTCGCGGTTTGGGTGGGGTCCTGTTCCTCGCTGGCTCACTGATCATGTGCTACAACCTGTGGATGACTGTACGGAAAGCGCCGGCCCGTGAGGCCAACCTGACCGTCGCAGTCCCGGCTGAATAAAGGAGGCCGGAGCAATGGCAATTCTTGACAAACATAAGATCCTCGAGACCAACGCGACCCTGCTGCTAATCTTCAGCTTCCTGGTCGTAACCATTGGTGGCATCGTTCAGATCACCCCGCTGTTCTATCTTGAGAACACCATTGAAAAGGTGGAGGGTATGCGCCCTTACACCCCGCTCGAGATGGCAGGGCGTGAGATCTACATCCGCGAAGGCTGCTATGTCTGCCACAGCCAGATGATCCGTCCCATGCGGGACGAGGTCGAACGCTATGGCCATTATTCGCTGGCGGCCGAGTCGATGTATGACCATCCGTTCCAGTGGGGGTCGAAGCGCACCGGGCCTGATCTGGCCCGCGTGGGTGGCCGTTACTCGGATGACTGGCATGTGCGCCACCTGCGCGATGCACAGTCGGTGGTGCCGGAATCGGTGATGCCGAAATACGGTTTCCTGGAAAACCGCAAGATCGACGGTGAATACATTGGTGACATCATGGCGGTGAACGCTGTTGTTGGAACGCCTTACACCGAAGAGATGTTGGAGAACGCAGTGGCGGACTTCCGCGCTCAAGCCGATCCGGACAGCGATTTTGACGGGTTGCTGGAGCGTTATGGCGA
Organism: Pseudomonadota bacterium; assembly: GCA_039818265.1. Taxonomy (GTDB): domain Bacteria; phylum Pseudomonadota; class Alphaproteobacteria; order Rhodobacterales; family Rhodobacteraceae; genus Ruegeria. The sequence continues at coordinate 15,374 of JBCBUG010000018.1, forward strand.
CAAGGTCAACGTGCGCAACTTCGATGGCCAGCCCGAACTGACCGAGGCTGATGCGCTGATCGCTTATCTGCAGATGCTGGGCACGCTCGTCGATTTCTCGACCTTCACCCCCGCAGCAAACCGGTAACAGGAGGGTAGGATGGAAGAATACACACTCCTACGGCAATTCGCGGATAGCTGGATGCTATTGCTGCTCTTTGCTTTCTTCGTTGGCATCGTGGTCTGGGTTTTCCGGCCCGGCGCCAGCAAGGAATACAAGGACACCGCAAACATCCCCTTCCGGCACGCCGATGCACCTGCAACGCAGCAAGACGAACCCGCCACATCCAAGGAGGCGCGGCAATGAACAAGACACCTGATAAACAGCCGGGTGATCCAAACACAACCGGCCATACCTGGGATGGCATTGAAGAGTTTGACAACCCGATGCCGCGCTGGTGGCTGTGGACCTTCTATGCCACGATCATCTGGGGTGTGATCTACACGATCATGTACCCAGCATGGCCACTGGTTCAATCCGCCACCGCAGGCGTCATGGGTTGGTCATCCCGTGAAGAGGTGCAGAAGGAACTGGTTGCGTTTGAAGAGGCCAACGCGCCCTGGAACGTGAAGCTGGTGGAAACCCCGCTCGAGGATATCTCGAAAGATGCCGAGTTGCAGCAATATGCCGTTAACGCAGGCAGCGCGGTGTTCCGTACCTGGTGCGCGCAATGTCACGGTTCGGGTGCGCAGGGTGCAACCGGCTTCCCTAACCTGCTGGATGACGCATGGCTATGGGGTGGAACGTTGGAAGACATCGAAACCACAGTCAGCTACGGCATCCGTAGTGAGGAAAGCGATGACACCCGCTGGTCCGAAATGCCGGCCTTTGGTGAGCTTCTTGAAAAAGAGGAAATCACCCAAGTGGTTCAATACGTCATGTCTCTGACCAACGCGCAAACCGATGATGCGGCAGCGCAAGCTGGCAAGGTTGTGTTCGAGGACAATTGCTCGGCCTGTCATGGTGAGAATGGCCAGGGGGATGTCTTCCAAGGTGCCCCGAACCTGACCGATGCGATCTGGCTCTATGGCGGAAGTGAGGAGGCCTTGACCGAAACGGTGACATATAGCCGATTTGGCGTGATGCCGCCTTGGGATACCCGCCTGACCGAAGCTCAGATCCGTGCGGTTACGGCCTATGTCCACCAGCTGGGTGGCGGTCAGTAAGCATACAAGAATACCTGCAGGCAGTGCGCTGCCCGCAGGTTCAGGCACCGGCTGCTCGATCTGTTCGCGCGTTTCCTGGGCAGCCGGTGCCTGTATGTTATGAATAAGGCTGCACTCGGCAGCGGTTCCAAACCTTATCTTTGCGCATATCAGAGTTTGCCCAGATCAACATCGCGCGGGTTCTTGATCCACCAGTGACCCTCCGGCAGCCAGCGACGTTTGCGGTCGCCTTGCTTTGATACGTCTTGGATACGCGGTGTGTCTATTCGGGTCGCAGTCATAAAGGAACGGGCAAGAACATTCAGCATGGTTTCTCTCCTGTGCGGAAGTATTTCTGAGAATAAAGATTGACCTTTGACGCGCTGAATGCCACTCAATTCCCATTCCGACATGTAAGTATGGGTTACATATGGATTGGCTTTCACTTCCTCCGATGGCCTCACTCAGGGCTTTTGCTGCCTTTGCTGAAAGGCGGAATGTGAGCGATGCCGGTGCCGCGTTGAACGTCAGTCATGCGGCAATCAGCCAACAGCTTCGCGTGCTTGAAAAACACCTTGGTGTTGCGCTTTTGGATCGCACTGGGAAGGCGTTGACCCTGACTGCTGAAGGCGAGCATCTGGCCCGCGCCCTGCAGCTTGGGTTTGGGTCAATCAGTGCTGTTGTAGAAGATCTCATGCGGTCGGGCGAGGCGCGCCCGGTTCATGTGTCTTTGACACCTTCATTCGCCGCATCGTGGTTGATGCCACGCTTGCCCGCGTTTCAGGCCGAGTACCCTGATATCAACCTGGCAATAGACCCTTCACCCCATCTCGTCACACTTGCGCCCGGCGGGGTTGATATCGCAATCCGGTACGGTGCCGGCGGGTGGCCGGGAGTAGATATTGAGATGTTGCTAAGAACGCCTTTTGTCGTCGTGGCAGCGCCTGCCTTGTTAGGGGGCAAAGCCAAGTGGACGCCGGAAGAGCTGAGCCAGTTGCCCTGGTTGGAGGAACTTGGCACCACTGAGGCCAGCAATTGGCTGGCCAAACGGGGTGTAGATCATCCCCCGTTGGCGGGTCGTTTATCCTTGCCAGGCAATCTGCTGTTGGATGGTCTTCGCGCCGGGCAAGGAGTGACGGCCACGGTGCGACATTTCGTCGAACAGGATATCCGCGCCGGGCGCCTGGTTGAGCTCTATGCCGAGCCAGAAAGCAGTGGATACCATGTTTTAACGGCAAAAACACCGCTTAGACCGGCTGTTAAAACCTTTGTTCGTTGGTTGAAGCGACAAGCTGGCGCAGCCCAATAAAAGATGATTGTTAGATGCGCGTTTTGACCCATGTCAAAGTTTGCACCGACGTGATCTGAGAAAACACGCGAGCCAAAGTGCCAATTCTTGGAGCCAGCCAGTGAGCGATTCCGACCCCGCCCCCAGCTTATATGCCGCACGAGAACCTATCTTTCCGCGGCGCGTATCCGGACCATTCCGCAACCTGAAATGGATCATCCTGATCGTGACATTGGGGATTTACTATTTAACCCCATGGATCCGGTGGGATCGTGGTCCCAGTTTGCCGGATCAGACGGTGCTGCTGGATTTGGCCAACCGGCGCTTCTATTTCTTCTGGATCGAGATCTGGCCGCATGAGTTCTATTTTGTCGCGGGCCTGCTGATCATGGCTGGGCTTGGACTGTTCCTGTTCACCTCGGCCTTGGGTCGAGTCTGGTGCGGTTATGCCTGCCCGCAAACCGTGTGGACCGACCTGTTCATTCTGGTCGAACGCTGGATCGAGGGCGACCGGAACGCGCGCTTGCGGCTGCATCGGCAAGAGAAGCTGGATTTTCGCAAAGCACGCCTGCGCCTGACCAAGTGGGTGTCTTGGTTCCTGATCGGTTTGCTGACGGGCGGCGCTTGGGTTTTCTATTTCGCCGATGCACCAACTCTGCTGCGCGATCTGGTGACCGGCAATGCGCACCCGGTGGCTTACACAACCGTGTTGATCCTGACCGGCACGACCTTCCTGTTCGGCGGCTTCGCGCGCGAACAGATTTGTATCTATGCCTGCCCCTGGCCGCGCATTCAGGCGGCGATGATGGACGAGGATACTCTGGTCGTTGGCTATCGAGAATGGCGCGGTGAGCCGCGCGGCAAGGGCAAGCGCACGGCTGACTCCGAGTTGGGCGATTGCATCGACTGCATGGCCTGTGTGAATGTCTGCCCTGTTGGCATCGATATCCGCGATGGTCAGCAGTTGGAATGCATCACCTGCGCGCTCTGCATCGATGCCTGCGACGACATGATGGCTAAGATCGGCAAGCCGCGTGGTTTGATCGACTATATGGCACTGAGCGATGAACCCCGCGAACGCGAAGGCCATCCGCCCAAGAGCGTTTGGAAACATATCTTGCGCCCGCGCACCATTATGTACACGGGACTCTGGTCTGCGGTTGGCTTCGCGCTTCTCTTTGCCCTGTTCATCCGGTCCGATATTGATCTGACGGTTGCTCCTGTCCGCAACCCGACTTTTGTGACATTGTCTGATGGCACCATTCGCAACACCTATGATGTGCGTTTGCGCAACAAACATGGCGAGGATCGGCTGTTCAGCCTATCGCTTGCTGGCGACCCAAGCATGCGGATGGAGATTGAGGGCACAAATCTGCATACTGTAAATGTGACGGCTGATACGGCACAGCTGGTTCGGGTTTATATCGTGGCTTCGGGTGACACCGGCCCCGCTGGTGCGGACACAACGCCGGTTCGGATTTGGGTCGAGGACATCACCAACGGCGAGCGTGCTTACAAAGACACCACGTTCAATGGACGAGGAAATTGATCATGACAGAACGCAAGTTTACAGGAAAACATGCACTGGCCATATTTGTGGGTGCTTTCACCGTCATCATCTCAGTCAACCTGCTGTTGGCCTATAGCGCGGTGAAGACCTTTCCGGGGTTGGAGGTAAAGAACTCCTACGTCGCCAGCCAGAACTTCAACGAACGCCTGCAGGAACAGCGAGCCTTGGGGTGGGACGTACGGGCCGAGACCAAGGGCGGTCTGCTGATCCTGCACATTACTGATGCGACCGGTGCGCCGGTTCAGGTTGCAGAATTGCAGGCCGTCGTGGGCCGAGCAACCCATGTAAAGGATGATTTCTCGCCCGAGTTCACCTTTGACGGCATCGCCTACGCGACACCGGCTGCTTTGGGTAAGGGAAACTGGAATATCCGGCTGGTGGCTCGCGATCATGCGGGCGCTGAGTTTGCTCAGCGCGTTCCACTCTACGTGAAAGGCTGACAGTGTGATGGCGCAAATGCCCACTGGTACGGCGGCGTGTCCCGGGTGCATCGCAACCCCGGCAGAACCGGCGCGCCCGATCCCCGAGGATGTGCAGATTGCGCTGTCATTGCCAAGCATTCACTGTTCGGCCTGTATCGCGAATGTCGAGCGTGCACTAAACGCACATCCAGGGGTTGAGGATGCGCGCGTCAACCTGACCCTCAAACGCGCGATGATCAAGGCTGCGCCCGAGACGCGGGCCGCAGACCTGATCCCGGTTCTGGAACGTGCCGGATATGAGGCGCATGAGCTGGACTCCGGTGCCCTGTCTGCAACCAGCGCGGATAAGGCGGGTCGGGATCTGTTGATGCGGCTGGCGGTGGCCGGTTTTGCCTCGATGAATGTCATGCTGCTGTCCGTGTCGGTCTGGTCAGGTGCCGCCGATGCGACGCGCGACATGTTCCACTGGATTTCTGCTGCCATCACCTTGCCAGCCATTGCCTTTTCGGCACAGCCCTTCTTTACCAACGCCTGGAGCGCCTTGCGTGTTCGACGCCTGAACATGGATGTGCCGATCGTGCTGGCGATCCTGCTGGCCCTTGCGACATCGCTTTGGGAAACGGCGCTGAGCGGGAAACATGCTTATTTTGATGCTGCGCTCACGCTGACATTCTTCCTGTTGGCCGGACGGTATCTGGACTACCGAACTCGGGCGGCGGCGCGCTCGGCAGCTGAGGAGTTGACCGCGCTTGAGGTGCCCCGCGCCATTCGCGTCATTGATGGGGTCGAGGAGGAGGTTGCCGTTTCAGAACTGACCGTGGGCGATCTGATCCTGGTTCGCCCCGGTGGGCGGATGCCAGTGGATGGTCAGATCGTCTCGGGCCAGTCCGAATTAGACCGCTCTTTGCTGACGGGAGAAACCTTGCCTGTCTTTGCCGAAGCCGGCCAAACCGTCAGCGCGGGCGAGGTCAACCTGACCGGCCCCTTGACCATTCAAGCCTCTGCTGTGGGAGAAGACACTTCGCTCCACCGTATGGCCGATCTGGTTGCGATCGCAGAATCCGGTCGGTCTCGGTACACGTCGCTGGCCGATAAGGCTGCCAAGCTTTATGCGCCGGGGGTTCACATCCTTTCTGCGCTCAGCTTTTTGGGGTGGTATATCTATTCCGGCGATCTGCGCACTGCATTGAACATTGCTGCGGCGGTGCTGATTATCACTTGCCCCTGCGCCTTAGGGCTGGCTGTGCCAGCGGTGACGACAGCCGCCTCAGGCCGGTTGTTCCGCAAGGGGATGCTGATCAAACATGCCACCGCATTGGAACGTCTGGCCGAGGTTGACACGGTTGTCTTCGACAAGACCGGCACGCTCACCTCAGGCGCGCCCGAACTGACCAATCTGGGTGACCATTCCCGCGCCGATCTGGAAGTCGCGCTGGCACTGGCCGAGGCATCGGCCCATCCGCTATCGGTCGCATTGGCACAGGCAGCGCGGGCTGCGGGTGTCAAACCTGCCGGGGTGAAGGATATCGTTGAGGTGCCGGGTTACGGCACCGAAGGTCAATATCGCGGTCAGCGGGTTCGTCTGGGCCGGGCGGCTTGGGTCGGTGGCGCGCAAGGGTCCGAGACTTCAGCGTGGCTGTCGGTCGGATCAAATCCCCCCAAGGCTTTCATCTTCTCAGACACGCTACGGCCCGGAGCGGCAGAGGCGGTCAAGGCATTTGCCAGGACTGGAAAGCAGATCATGCTGATCTCGGGCGATTCCAAAGGTGCTGTAGAGGCATTGGCCAAAAAGCTGGGCATCCAGAACTGGATCGCCGAGGCGCTGCCGCAAGCCAAGGCCCAACGCATTCAAGAACTCAGCGATCAGGGGCGGCATGTGCTGATGGTCGGTGATGGCTTGAACGACACGGCGGCACTGGCTGCCGCGCATGTCTCGATCTCTCCGGCCTCTGCCTTGGATGCTGCCCGCGTCGCGTCGGACATCGTTTTGTTGGGCACCGATCTGTCGCCCATCGCGGATGCCTGCGATACCGCCGTCAAAGCCACTAAACGGATTCGGGAAAACTTCCGCATCGCCACGGTCTATAATGTTGTCGCGGTCCCGCTGGCCGTTGCTGGTCTGGCGACACCGCTGATCGCAGCCTTGGCGATGTCGACTTCGTCCATTACCGTATCCCTAAACGCCCTGAGGCTGAGGTAACCCGAATGGAAGTGCTGGCCTATCTGATCCCGATTTCCCTGTTTCTGGGCGGTGTTGGCCTGGTTGCGTTTGTCTATACGGTCCGCTCGAACCAATACGAGGACCCCGAGGGCGATGCCCGCCGGATTCTCAGCGAGGAATGGGATGACAAGCCCAAGCCGTAACCGCGGCGCATCGACCAAGCAGAGTTGATCCGAACCGCCCTTGAAATTGCCGCAATGCCCAGCTATGTCCGGCCTATCCGCTAGCAGAGAGACCAAGCCACATGGCCACTACCAACCCGATCCAGTTCATTCAGCAAGTCCGTGCCGAAGTTTCCAAGGTCGTTTGGCCGACCCGGCGTGAGGTGCTGTTGACCACGGTTATGGTGTTCATCATGGCCGCCCTGACCGCTGCCTTCTTTGCGCTGGTCGATCTGGGCATCCGCGGGGGTCTGCAATTGGTGCTGGGCGCGTTTAGTTAAGGCAGTCCGGGCAGGCGTAAACGCCACTGCCCCCTTGCACAGCACGGCGTGTCAGAGTAGGTGACATGATTATTCGGAATGGGCGTGCGGCGAATCAGGTTGCGCGCCGCTTTTTATTCCGGGTCACGCAATTGGATTTCAACGCGAGGCGCGCGGCTTGCCGCCTCGGAGCTAAACAAGGACGACAGGTTCATGGCGAAACGGTGGTACTCGGTCAGCGTTCTTTCGAATTTCGAAAAGAAGATCGCAGAGCAGATCCGCACGTCGGTGGCTGAACAGGGCCTTGAGGACGATATCGACGAAGTTCTGGTGCCCACCGAAGAGGTGATCGAAGTGCGCCGGGGCAAGAAGGTTACCACCGAACGCCGGTTCATGCCCGGTTACGTGCTGGTGCATATGGAAATGTCTGATCAGGGCTATCACCTGATCAACTCGATCAACCGCGTCACCGGTTTTCTGGGTCCGCAGGGCCGCCCGATGCCGATGCGCGACGCCGAGGTGAACCAGATCCTCAACCGCGTCCAAGAGGGCGAAGAAGCGCCCAAGCTGATGATCAGCTTCGAGGTTGGCGAGAAGGTCAAAGTCAACGACGGCCCATTCGAGGATTTCGACGGCATGGTCGAGGGCGTGGACGACGAAGCGCAGAAGCTGAAAGTGTCTGTTTCGATCTTTGGCCGCGAGACGCCGGTTGAGCTGGACTTCACGCAGGTTACCAAGCAGGGCTAATGAGAGCCTTGTACGGACTTTGACGCCGCGTTGCATTTAGCAGCGCGGCGTTTTTTTGGTTTTGGCGTCTTGCTTGGGGAGAATTCGCGGCTCGAACATCAGTGCTCAACTGAGGGTCTCTTTCTCGCAGCCTCAAACATATCGTCGATCACTGCCAGTAATCTCGGCACCTCTTCGAAGGCTTCCATAGAGAGGGGGCATCCATACCGAGAGCCGCCCGGATTACAAGATTCCACTCTCGGTATTGTCATCCGATTGAGAGCGACATGCGGCTGATTACCACCAGTCGCTTCCTTCAATGAAACTGAAGAAAATGTGCACAATGAGTCGCATACAGCCAAAATATGCCTTTCATTGATCAGTGGTTGTTTTGACAACAGCCGCAAGTCTCTTCCGCCTTTCTCATTTGGCTCGCCAGAATAAAGAAGCCAAAAGTCGTTGTTGAAAGACCGTTGGTCAGCGCGGATGACCGCTTGGATTGAGGGTGTTTCCTCGACCTCAAAATCGAGCCAGTGGCCGATTTGGTTGTGACCACTAGGGCGATCATGGGAATTGAAGTTTGTTATGGTTGGAAGCATTTTAGTGCCTCTACTATCGCGAAGTATCTCTGGAACGCCTTCGGCGAGCCCATAGAATGATAAGAGGTAGTGACAGCAAGCAGAGACTTTGAAACTACCGCTGTCTGAAAAGGAGCGTCTGGTTTTGTTCTCTTCGTCCAGTTCGACATACCTGCCGGGCAAAAGGCCACCAGTGAAACCGGGTGGTTTTTCGGTCATCGAGCGTGTTGTTGGAAAATAGTACAGGTCCGGCCCGAATCTGTAAGTAATATAGCCAACCGGGAATTGAGCGCAGTCTTCAATGGCGCATAGTTCTTGCCATTCATGTCGGAGTTTCTGAATTCTCTGTTCTTTTGCAGCTTCCTCCTGCTCTGACCTTGCTTTAATGCTAAAATGTATGCCTGCCCCAAACAGGACAAGCCACAGCAAGAAAAGCCCGCCTATGAGTTTTAGAATGCGTTGGGCAATGTTCATTTGGATGTTATTTTTTAAATTCGACTTTACCTCACTCTAGTTCCAGCATGCGGCGATGCAATGCCCTTGCCAACCCCACCATTCCCCTATAAACGCCGCCTCTATTGTCTTCGGACGAGATTCTCTCGTGGGAGGTTGCTGGGATCGCGATCCCAGGCCGGACCACGCAACATAAACTGGTCGGGGCGCGCCCCAACCGAGTTGAAAGGAAAACCAAATGGCCAAGAAGCTTGCTGGTACAATGAAACTGCAGGTTCCTGCAGGTCAGGCGAACCCGTCGCCTCCAGTTGGTCCGGCGCTGGGTCAGCGCGGCATCAACATCATGGAATTCTGCAAGGCGTTCAACGCCAAGACCGCAGACATGGAGCCCGGCGCTCCTTGCCCGACCGTGATCACATACTATCAGGACAAGTCCTTCACCATGGACATCAAGACGCCGCCCGCGTCTTACTACCTGAAAAAAGCAGCTGGTCTGAAGCCGGTTGGCAAGCGTAACCGTCCTCGCGGTGCAGAAAACCCAGGTCGTGAGACCGTGGCCACCGTGACCTCGAAGCAGGTTCGCGAAATCGCCGAAGCCAAAATGAAAGATCTGAACGCCAACGACGTCGAAGGCGCAATGCAGATCATCCTGGGCTCGGCCCGCTCTATGGGCATCGAGGTGAAGTAAGATGGCAAAACTCGGTAAACGTACCCGCGCTGCGCGCGAAGCTGTCGCTGGCAAGGAAAACCTGTCGGTTGAAGAAGCTGTTTCCCTGGTCAAAGGCAACGCGACCTCGAAATTCGACGAGACTATCGAAATCGCCCTGAACCTGGGCGTCGATACCCGTCACGCGGACCAGATGGTTCGCGGCGTCGTCGGTCTGCCGAACGGCACCGGCAAAGCGATGCGTGTTGCTGTTTTTGCGCGTGGCCCCAAGGCCGACGAAGCAAAAGAAGCAGGCGCAGATATCGTTGGCGCAGAGGACCTGATGGAAACCATCCAGGGCGGCACCATCGAATTTGATCGTTGCATTGCAACCCCTGACATGATGCCCATCGTTGGCCGTCTGGGTAAAGTTCTGGGCCCTCGCAACCTGATGCCAAACCCCAAAGTTGGCACCGTGACCATGGACGTGAAAGCAGCCGTGGAAGCAGCCAAGGGTGGTGAAGTTCAGTTCAAAGCGGAAAAAGGTGGCGTGGTACACGCCGGTGTTGGCAAAGCGTCGTTCGACGAAGCCAAGCTGGTTGAAAACGTCCGTGCCTTTATCTCGGCTGTGGCAAAAGCCAAGCCGTCGGGCGCCAAAGGCACCTACATGAAGAAAATCGCGCTGAGCTCGACCATGGGCCCCGGCGTTACACTGGATGTGGCGGCCGCTGCGGGCGAATAAGCCCACGGCACCTAGCCATCAGCTACAAGACCCGGGTGGTGCGAACTGCCCGGGTTTTTTGTTTACTATAGGAATATCTGTTTCAGGCGCGCTTCTAACAGGTCGCGCTTGCGCTCTTCAAACTGGCTGCAAATGAAGTCTGGTCGCCAGAGGCGTAGCCAGTCCTTCAGCAGGCGGCCACGCAGGCAGCAATCCAGGATTTCGGTGTCGATTGGGTGGCGGTAGAGTTTGAAAAACATCTGTTTGTTAACCTTGAGCATACCGCTCCGGTCGACCTCCTGCTGAGTGGCGCTGCGAAAGATGTCGGCTTTCACAAAATCGACGATGTCGTAAACGGCCAGCTTGTCACGCGCTTCGGTGAAATCGAGGCCGATGGTGGTGCCCTGACCCAAGATCAGATTGAGCCCGTGGAAATCCCCATGCGAAAACACCCGCAGATCGGGCCGGTTTCGTAGCCGTGCGGCCTCGGCCAGAAATGTGTCGACCATGGGTTGGCTGATCGGGGAGATATGATCCGGGACCAAGGTCGACAATTCGCGGATGTTGTCGGTCATCCAGCGGGGCCGGAACGCGTATTGAACTGGCTTCTGCAGGCTGTGAAGATGATGCAGCCAGGCACCGGCCCGGCGATAGACCTGCGCAACCTGTTTGCCATCGTCGCTGCTATAGATCACATCGACAGCGGTGGGTCGGTCTACATACTCAGTCACCATGTAGGCGCCGCCGGGTGCCAAAAAGACAGGCCGCACGACGCGACCGGATTCGTGCCCTTTGAAATGGTCGAAGACCCGGTTGAGTGTTTCGAACTCTCTGCCCAGACGCCCCGATTCAGGCGAGATGGTATCGATCTTGAGGGCAAAATCCTGACCTGGTGTTTCGACCTTCATCACCAGCCGGGATCCTGGAAACCCATGTGAGCGATAGACGCATTCCAAGCCGGTGATGCGGTCGTTTAGTTGGTGTCGAGCAAACTCACTAGCGAAGCCCGATGCCACGTCGTATTCGGAAATCGTGAGTGTCGGCATGGTCTGGCGTTTATGCGTTGTTTGTCTGAGTGGGTTCGGCGCGTCCGACAAGACAAGAGCGTGAGTCCTGTGTCAATGGTTTGGGCCTCGGCGGCAGAGGATACGATAGGCGCGATTGATTGCGCGGGCGTGCAATTTAACTCTTGGAAACTGGGCGCGTCTGCCCTAAGTAGACCTGCGGAACAAAGCGTGCGATTCGTCGTGCGCTTTCTTTCGTTTCGTCCAAGACGGTGGGTGGTGTCATCTGATCCCTTAATTTCCTGCCTGAGACGGGTAAGACCAAAGAATTCTGAGGGTCCCACCCTCGGGCGCATTTTGGCCAATCCCGTAACAACGGACCTGAACGCCGGGGGCTTGCCCGCGGCAAATATGAGCCGGGGTGAGGTATCACCCCTAACTTGGAGAGAACTGTGGATAGAGCCCAGAAAGAGAAAGTGGTCGAGGAACTCGGCCAAATCTTCGAAAGCTCTGGCGTCGTAGTGGTTGCCCATTACGCCGGTCTGACAGTTGCCGAGATGCAGGACCTTCGCGCACGTGCTCGTGACGCGGGTGGTTCCGTGCGTGTTGCCAAGAACAGGCTCGCCAAAATCGCCCTTGAGGGTAAGCCGTGTGAAAACATGGCCGACCTGCTGACGGGGATGACCGTTCTGACCTATTCCGAGGACCCTGTGGCAGCTGCCAAAGTGGCCGAGGACTACGCCAAAGAGAACCAAAAGTTCGAAATTCTTGGCGGTGCAATGGGTGAGAACGCTCTGGACCGGGCTGGTGTTAAAGCCGTGTCGAAAATGCCGTCGCGTGAAGAGCTTATTGCTACGATCGCTGGTATGCTTGGCGCGCCTGCTTCGAACATCGCCGGTGCAATTGGCGCACCTGCAAGCAACATCGCAAGCATCCTTTCCACCATCGAAGAGAAGGCGGAAGCTGCGTAAGCGGTTGGCACTGAATGATCTGCGTGGGGAAAAATCCCTGACGTTGGAACACACACTGTAAACGGAAAGAGCTGATACAATGGCTGATCTGAAGAAACTGGCAGAAGAGATCGTTGGTCTGACCCTGCTGGAAGCACAAGAACTGAAAACCATCCTCAAAGACGAGTACGGCATCGAGCCCGCAGCTGGCGGCGCCGTTATGGTCGCAGGCGCAGCTGGCGATGCCGGCGGTGCAGCTGAGGAAGAAAAAACCGAATTCGACGTCGTTCTGAAGAACGCCGGCGCTTCGAAAATCAACGTGATCAAAGAAGTTCGCGGCATCACCGGTCTGGGCCTGAAAGAAGCCAAAGAGCTGGTCGAAGCTGGTGGCAAGATCAAAGAAGGCGTGGACAAAGCCGAAGCCGAAGAGATCAAAGGCAAGCTGGAAGCAGCTGGCGCCGAGGTCGAACTGGCCTAAGTCAGTCCGTTGGCACATCGCTGATGTGCCTGGAAATTTGGCTGGGTCCGGAGAAATCCGGGTCCAGCCGAACCTGTCTTAGAAAGGGCCTCAGGATATGGGGCGTTTTCTAAGACACGGTTTTCGGATCGGGAGGCCGCCTTCGGGACGGTGGCCACGAATTGATCCGGACGTGTTGTCTCGATTGTGCAAGATGCCGGGGCCCGACGGTGTCTTTGCCCGCTGAGAACATCGAAAGGTGACATCTGACATGGCTCAAACGTTCCTTGGCCAGAAACGTCTTCGTAAATATTACGGCAAAATCCGCGAAGTTTTGGAAATGCCGAACCTCATTGAGGTGCAGAAATCTTCTTATGATCTTTTCCTGCGCTCCGGCGATGCTGAACAGCCCACAGACGGCGAAGGCATCAAGGGCGTGTTCCAGTCGGTTTTCCCGATCAAGGATTTCAACGAAACCTCCGTTCTGGAGTTCGTGAAGTATGATCTGGAAAAACCCAAATATGACGTCGAAGAGTGCATGCAGCGTGACATGACCTACAGCGCGCCGCTGAAGGTCACACTGCGTCTGATCGTTTTCGATGTCGACGAGGACACTGGCGCGAAATCGGTCAAAGACATCAAGGAACAGGACGTGTTCATGGGCGATATGCCCCTGATGACGCCGAACGGGACGTTCATCGTGAACGGCACCGAGCGTGTGATCGTGTCTCAGATGCACCGTTCGCCCGGTGTGTTCTTTGATCACGACAAAGGTAAAACCCATTCCTCGGGCAAGTTGTTGTTTGCCTGCCGCATCATCCCGTATCGCGGCAGCTGGCTGGACTTTGAGTTCGACGCCAAAGACATCGTATTCGCCCGTATCGACCGTCGCCGCAAACTGCCTGTGACAACCCTGCTGTATGCGTTGGGTCTGGATCAGGAAGCGATCATGGATGCGTATTACAACACCGTGTCCTACAAGCTGGACAAGAAGAAAGGCTGGGTCACGCCGTTCTTCCCCGAGCGTGTGCGTGGCACCCGCCCGACTTATGATCTGGTTGACGCCAAATCTGGTGAAGTGATTGCCGAAGCCGGCAAGAAAGTCACCCCGCGCGCGGTCAAGAAGCTGATCGACGAAGGCAACGTCACCGACCTGTTGGTGCCCTTCGACAACATCGTCGGCAAGTATGTCGCCAAAGATATCATCAACGAAGAAAACGGTGCGATCTATGTCGAAGCCGGTGATGAACTGACGCTGGAATATGACAAAGACGGCGACCTGATTGGCGGTACAGTCAAGGACCTGATGGATGCGGGCATCACCGACATTCCGGTTCTTGACATCGACAATGTCAATGTCGGTCCGTACATGCGCAACACCATGGCTCAGGACAAAAACATGAGCCGTGAAACCGCGCTGATGGACATCTACCGCGTCATGCGTCCGGGTGAGCCGCCCACCGTTGAAGCTGCGTCGGCCCTGTTCGACACATTGTTCTTCGACAGCGAGCGGTATGACCTGTCGGCTGTTGGTCGCGTGAAGATGAACATGCGTTTGGCTCTGGATGCGCCGGACACCTTGCGCACCCTGCGACGCGAAGACATCGTGGCCTGCATCAAGGCGCTGGTGGAACTGCGTGACGGCAAAGGCGACGTGGACGATATCGACCACCTCGGCAACCGTCGTGTGCGTTCGGTCGGCGAACTGATGGAAAACCAGTACCGTGTTGGTCTGCTGCGCATGGAGCGCGCGATCAAAGAGCGTATGTCGTCGGTCGAGATCGACACCGTGATGCCTCAGGATCTGATCAACGCGAAACCGGCTGCGGCTGCTGTTCGTGAATTCTTTGGCTCGTCGCAGCTGTCGCAGTTCATGGACCAGACCAACCCGCTGTCGGAAGTTACCCACAAACGCCGTCTCTCGGCGCTTGGCCCCGGTGGTCTGACGCGTGAGCGTGCGGGCTTTGAGGTGCGCGACGTACACCCGACCCACTATGGCCGGATGTGCCCGATTGAAACGCCGGAAGGTCCGAACATCGGTCTGATCAACTCGCTGGCCACCTTTGCCCGCGTGAACAAGTATGGCTTCATCGAAACACCGTACCGCGTTGTCAAAGACGCCGAGGTGACCGATGAGGTTCACTACATGTCCGCGACCGAGGAAATGCGTCACACCGTGGCGCAGGCGAATGCAACGCTGGATGCGGATGGCAAGTTCATCAACGATCTGGTGTCGACCCGTCAGGCTGGTGACTACACGCTTGCCCCGCGCGAGAATGTCGACCTGATCGACGTGTCGCCGAAACAGCTGGTTTCGGTCGCCGCATCGCTGATCCCGTTCCTAGAAAATGACGACGCCAACCGCGCTCTGATGGGCTCGAACATGCAACGTCAGGCGGTTCCGTTGCTGCGGGCCGAGGCACCGCTGGTCGGTACCGGGATCGAGGAAAAGGTTGCGATCGACTCGGGTGCTGCGATTCAGGCGAAACGCGCCGGTATCATCGACCAGGTCGATGCCCAGCGTATCGTTATCCGTGCCACCGAAGATCTGGAACTGGGCGACGCTGGCGTTGACATCTATCGTCTGCGCAAGTTCCAGCGGTCTAACCAGAACACCTGCATTAACCAGCGTCCCCTGATCAAGGTGGGTGACACCGTCCAGAAGGGCGAGGTTATTGCCGATGGTCCGTCGACCGATATGGGTGAGCTGGCCCTTGGTAAGAACGTGGTCGTCGCGTTCATGCCGTGGAACGGTTACAACTACGAAGACTCGATCCTGATCTCGGAACGTATCGCGCGTGATGACGTCTTTACCTCGGTCCATATAGAGGAATTCGAAGTCGCCGCTCGTGACACGAAGCTGGGCCCGGAAGAGATCACCCGCGACATCCCGAATGTCGGTGAAGAAGCGCTGCGCAACCTCGACGAGGCGGGCATCGTTTACATCGGCGCGGATGTTGAGCCGGGCGATATTCTGGTCGGCAAGATCACTCCGAAGGGCGAAAGCCCGATGACCCCGGAAGAAAAGCTGCTGCGCGCCATCTTTGGTGAAAAAGCATCTGACGTGCGCGACACCTCGCTGCGTGTGAAGCCGGGTGATTACGGTACGGTCGTTGAGGTCCGCGTCTTCAACCGTCACGGCGTCGAGAAAGACGAGCGTGCGCTGCAGATCGAGCGTGAGGAAGTCGAACGTCTGGCCCGTGACCGGGACGACGAGCTCGCGATTCTTGACCGCAACATCTATGCGCGTCTGCAAGGCCTGATCCTGGGTAAAACCGCTGTCAAAGGCCCGAAAGGCGTCAAGGCAGGGTCGGTGATCACCGAGGAGCTGCTGGAAACCCTGACCCGCGGTCAGTGGTGGCAGCTGGCGCTGGAAGGCGAGCAGGACGCACAGATCGTCGAGGCTCTGAACGAGCAGTACGAAGTGCAAAAGCGTGCTTTGGACGCCCGTTTCGAAGACAAGGTCGAGAAAGTCCGCCGTGGTGACGACTTGCCGCCGGGTGTGATGAAGATGGTCAAAGTCTTCATCGCCGTGAAGCGTAAGCTGCAGCCGGGCGATAAGATGGCCGGTCGTCATGGGAACAAAGGTGTGATTTCCAAGGTTGTACCGATGGAAGACATGCCGTTCCTGGCCGATGGTACGCCGGTCGATTTCTGTCTGAACCCGCTGGGCGTGCCCTCGCGTATGAACGTTGGTCAGATCCTTGAAACCCACATGGGTTGGGCCGCGCGCGGTCTCGGTCTGAACATCGATGAGGCTCTGGGTGAATACCGCCGCTCTGGCGATCTGACCCCGGTACGTGAGGCGATGAAGCTGGCCTATGGCGAGAATGTCTACGAAGAAGGCATCACCGGTCTGGACGAGGATGGCCTGATCGAGGCTGCGGGCAACGTGACCCGTGGTGTACCGATCGCAACCCCGGTCTTCGACGGTGCCAAAGAGGCTGACGTCAACGACGCGCTGGTGCGTGCAGGCTTCTCGGAAAGCGGTCAGTCGGTTCTGTTCGACGGTCGGACCGGTGAGCAATTCGCGCGTCCGGTGACCGTGGGCATCAAGTACCTGCTGAAACTGCACCACCTGGTGGACGACAAAATCCACGCGCGTTCGACCGGGCCGTACAGCCTGGTGACCCAGCAGCCGCTGGGCGGTAAGGCGCAGTTCGGTGGTCAGCGCTTTGGTGAGATGGAGGTCTGGGCCCTGGAAGCTTATGGCGCCGCCTACACCCTGCAGGAGATGCTCACCGTGAAATCGGATGACGTCGCCGGCCGGACCAAGGTCTATGAGTCGATCGTCAAGGGCGAGGATAACTTTGAAGCGGGCGTACCGGAATCGTTCAACGTTCTGGTGAAAGAAGTCCGTGGCCTCGGCCTGAATATGGAACTCCTGGATGCGGAGGTTGAGGAGTAAGGGCGCTGCCCTTTCTCCCGTCCCCCCTTCCGCAAGATTTGAGGTAACAAATGAACCAGGAAATCACCAACAACCCGTTTAACCCGCTGACGCCCCCGAAGGTCTTCGACGAGATCAAGGTCTCGCTGGCGTCGCCCGAGCGGATCCTGTCTTGGTCCTATGGCGAGATCAAGAAACCCGAAACCATCAACTACCGGACGTTCAAGCCCGAACGTGACGGTCTGTTCTGCGCTCGTATCTTTGGACCGATCAAAGATTACGAATGTCTGTGCGGCAAATATAAGCGGATGAAGTATCGCGGCGTTGTCTGCGAGAAATGCGGTGTGGAAGTCACTCTGCAGAAAGTTCGCCGCGAGCGTATGGGCCACATCGAATTGGCCGCGCCCGTTGCGCATATCTGGTTCCTGAAATCGCTGCCGTCCCGCATCGGTCTGATGCTGGACATGACGCTGCGCGATCTGGAACGCGTACTGTACTTTGAAAACTACGTCGTCATCGAGCCGGGTCTGACCGACCTGACCTATGGCCAGATGCTGACCGAAGAAGAGTACATGGACGCTCAGGATGCCTATGGCATGGACGCGTTCACCGCGAATATCGGTGCCGAAGCCATCCGTGAGATGCTTGCCCAGATCGATCTGGAAGCCGAAGCCGAGCAGCTGCGCGCTGATCTGGCTGAAGCAACCGGCGAGCTGAAGCCCAAGAAGATCATCAAGCGTCTGAAGGTTGTTGAATCCTTCCTCGAGTCGGGCAACCGGCCCGAATGGATGGTGATGACCGTGATCCCGGTCATTCCGCCGGAACTGCGTCCGCTGGTTCCGCTGGATGGTGGCCGTTTCGCGACCTCGGATCTGAACGATCTGTATCGCCGCGTCATCAACCGGAACAACCGTCTGAAGCGTCTGATCGAGCTGCGTGCGCCTGACATCATCGTCCGCAACGAAAAGCGGATGCTGCAGGAATCCGTTGACGCTCTGTTCGACAACGGTCGTCGTGGCCGCGTGATCACCGGCGCCAACAAGCGTCCGCTGAAATCGCTGTCGGACATGCTGAAAGGGAAACAGGGTCGCTTCCGTCAGAACCTTCTGGGTAAGCGCGTCGACTTCTCGGGCCGTTCGGTCATTGTGACTGGTCCGGAACTCAAGCTGCACCAGTGTGGCTTGCCCAAGAAGATGGCGCTGGAGCTGTTCAAGCCGTTCATCTACTCGCGCCTCGAAGCCAAGGGGCTGTCTTCGACCGTGAAACAGGCGAAGAAACTGGTCGAGAAAGAGCGTCCCGAAGTGTGGGATATCCTCGACGAGGTGATCCGCGAACATCCTGTCATGCTTAACCGTGCGCCGACGCTGCACCGTCTTGGCATTCAGGCGTTCGAGCCGGTCCTGATCGAAGGTAAAGCCATCCAGCTGCACCCGCTGGTCTGTTCGGCCTTTAACGCCGACTTCGACGGGGACCAGATGGCCGTTCACGTCCCGCTGAGCCTTGAGGCCCAGCTGGAAGCGCGTGTTTTGATGATGTCGACGAACAACGTTCTGTCGCCTGCAAACGGCGCGCCGATCATCGTTCCCTCGCAGGATATGATCCTAGGTCTCTACTATGTGACCCTGGAACGCGAAGGTATGCCGGGCGAAGGCAAGGTGTTCGGGTCTATCGACGAAGTTCAGCACGCGCTGGATTCCGGCGAAGTGCATCTGCACTCGAAAATCACCGCGCGGATCACGCAGATCGACGACGAAGGCAACGAAGTTCAGAAGCGTTATGAAACCACTCCGGGCCGTCTGCGTCTGGGTGCGTTGCTGCCACTGAACAACAAAGCACCGTTCGATCTGGTCAACCGCCTGCTGCGGAAGAAAGAAGTGCAGCAGGTGATCGACACCGTCTACCGCTACTGCGGTCAGAAAGAGTCGGTCATTTTCTGTGACCAGATCATGTCGATGGGCTTCAAAGAAGCGTTCAAGGCGGGCATTTCTTTCGGTAAGGACGATATGGTCATTCCGGACGACAAGTGGGGCATCGTTGATGACACCCGCGGTCAGGTGAAGGACTTTGAACAGCAGTACATGGACGGCCTGATTACTCAGGGCGAAAAGTACAACAAAGTTGTCGATGCCTGGTCGAAGTGTAACGACCGCGTCACTGATGCGATGATGAGCACGATCTCGTCGTCGGATCGGGCAGAGGACGGGTCTGAGCAGGAACCGAACTCGGTCTACATGATGGCCCACTCGGGTGCGCGTGGCTCGGTCACTCAGATGAAACAGCTGGGCGGTATGCGCGGCCTGATGGCCAAGCCGAACGGTGACATCATCGAGACACCGATCATCTCGAACTTTAAAGAAGGTCTGACCGTTCTCGAGTACTTCAACTCGACCCACGGTGCCCGTAAGGGTCTGTCGGATACCGCTCTGAAAACGGCGAACTCGGGGTACCTGACCCGTCGTCTGGTGGACGTGGCACAAGACTGTATCGTTCGTGAGATTGACTGTGGCACCGAGCGTGCGATCACTGCCGAAGCAGCCGTGAACGACGGTGAGGTTGTCGCCTCGCTGGCTGAGCGGGTGCTGGGCCGTGTGGCGGCTGACGATGTTCTGCGTCCGGGCACCGATGAGGTGATCGTCGCAGCCGGTCAGCTGATCGACGAACGTATGGCAGACACCATCGACGAAGCCGGTGTTGCGTCGATGCGCATCCGCTCGCCTCTGACCTGTGAGTCCGAGGAAGGCGTCTGTGCAACCTGTTACGGTCGTGACCTTGCACGCGGTACCATGGTGAACACAGGTGAAGCTGTCGGCATCATCGCTGCGCAGTCGATCGGTGAACCCGGTACACAGCTGACCATGCGGACCTTCCACATCGGTGGTGTTGCGCAGGGTGGTCAGCAGTCGTTCCAGGAAGCCAACCAGGAAGGCGTTGTCGCGTTCGAGAACCCGCAGATCCTGGTCAATGCCGCAGGTGAAAGCCTGGTCATGGGCCGGAACATGAAGCTGGTGATCAACGACGAACACGGCGAAGAGCGCGCCAGCTTTAAGCTGGGCTATGGCTCCAAGCTGTTCGTCAAGGACGGCACCAAAGTGGCCCGTGGCGACAAGCTGTTCGAATGGGATCCCTACACCCTGCCGATCATCGCCGAGAAAGCCGGTACCGCGAAATACGTTGACCTTGTTTCGGGCCTTGCCGTCCGCGACGAGACCGACGACGCAACTGGTATGACCCAGAAGATCGTGATCGACTGGCGCGCGGCCCCCAAAGGCAGTGACCTCAAGCCCGAGATCATTCTGGTCGGTGAAGATGGCGAGCCGGTCCGCAACGATGCGGGCAACCCGGTTCACTATCCGATGTCGGTGGATGCGATCCTGTCGGTCGAAGACGGCCAGACCGTCGAAGCCGGTGACGTTGTCGCGCGTATCCCGCGTGAAGGTGCCAAGACCAAGGACATCACCGGTGGTCTGCCGCGTGTGGCCGAACTGTTCGAAGCGCGTCGTCCGAAAGATCACGCGATCATCGCAGAAGCCGATGGTTACGTGCGCTTTGGCCGCGACTACAAGAACAAGCGCCGCATCAGCATCGAACCGGCGGACGAGTCCATGGAAACCATCGAGTACATGGTGCCCAAGGGCAAGCACATCCCGGTCGCCGAAGGGGACTTCATCCAGAAGGGTGAATACCTGATGGACGGTAACCCGGCTCCGCATGACATCCTGTCCATCATGGGTGTCGAAGCGCTGGCGGATTACATGATCGACGAGGTGCAGGACGTCTATCGTTTGCAGGGCGTGAAGATCAACGACAAGCACATCGAGGTCATCGTGCGCCAGATGCTGCAGAAGTGGGAGATCCTGGATTCAGGCGACACCACCCTGCTGAAAGGCGAACATGTGGACAAGCAGGAGTTCGACGCGGCCAATGAGAAGACCATCGCCCGCGGTGGTCGTCCGGCACAGGGCGAGCCGATCCTTCTGGGGATCACCAAAGCCTCGCTGCAAACGCGTTCGTTCATCTCGGCGGCGTCGTTCCAGGAAACCACCCGCGTGCTGACCGAAGCTTCGGTTCAGGGCAAGAAGGACAAACTGGTCGGCCTGAAAGAGAATGTCATCGTCGGTCGCCTGATCCCCGCCGGTACAGGTGGGGCAACTCAGGCCGTGCGTCAGGTGGCGCAATCGCGCGACAATGTCGTGATCGAAGCCCGCCGGGAAGAGGCCGAAGCCGCCGCTGCCCTGGCAGCTCCGACCTTCGACGACGACATGGTGGGCGACGAGCTGGACGTTCTGGTGGAAACCCCGGAAAGCCGCGAGTAAGGCTTGCAGTTTATGAATAGGAAGGGCCCCGCAATTTCGCGGGGCCTTTTTTGTTTTCATGCGATGAGCGCTCGGCATTCTGCAGGTTTAAGGTGGCAATACAGCAAAGATATCGAAAACAAATTGTTCAACGCCAGTGCTCGCTCGTGTAGCCCTTGGCCCAAAGCACTAGTCTTCGAAATTAGGAATGCCTTCTCAAAGACTGGCTTGGAGACCTTCCAGACATCCATGAACCGGACCTGAGTTTCTTCCAAGGTATTGCTGGGAATTGACATTTTCATGGGCTGCTGAGCCAATGGCGGGATTGAATCGAGACTGGATAGTTTTTCATGACCCCGAACCTGAAAGGCGCGCTGTTGATGATGGGCAGCATGATGGCCTTTACCATCAATGACACGCTGGTGAAGGTTGCTTTGCAGGATCTGCCGCTGTTTCAGTTGATTGCCTTGCGTGGAGTGTTGGCGACGGCGCTTGTTTATCTCTTGGCCCGGCATCTGGGCGCGTATCATCTACGATTTCCACGGCATGACAGATGGTTGATTGCCCTGCGCTGTGTGGCGGAGCTGTCAGCAACCTTCTTCTTTTTGACTGCGTTGAAACATATGCCTTTGGCGAATGTGACGGCGGTTTTGCAGGTCTTGCCCCTGACAGTAACGCTTGGGGCCGCGTTGTTCTTTCACGAAGCAATCGGCTGGCGGCGCATGGTGGCGATTGCGATGGGGTTTGCCGGGATGCTGCTGATCGTTCGGCCCGGCCCCGAGGGGTTTGACCTATACGCGATCTATGCGTTGGTTGCGGTGCTCTCGGTCACTGCGCGAGACCTAATCACGCGCCGAATGTCGGCCGAGGTGCCTTCGATGGTCGTTACGCTTGCGACCTCGTTCTCGATCACGGTGACGGCCGCGATTGTATCGATCTTTGAAGGATGGGTGCCGGTCTCTGTCGCCACGGGTGGATTGGTTGTTTCGGCTGCAATTTTCGTTCTGGTTGCCTATTTGTGCAGTGTCATGGTGATGCGGGTTGGTGAGGTCGGATTCGTCGCGCCGTTTCGTTATACCGGTTTACTGTGGGCGCTTGGGTTGGGCTGGCTGGTCTTTGGTGACTGGCCGGATGCGATTACCATGATGGGTGCGATGCTTGTGGTTGGCTCGGGCCTGTTTACGCTGTTTCGGACGCGTGTACGTCAGCCCGAGGTGTGAACGCGCCGCACGGTCTGTATGTCGATGGCAAAGCGGATGCGTAACTCTGCTTCGTCTGCCGGGTCCAAAGGTTTCAATTCGATCTGGGCATTGCGTGTGGCAGGTGAATCGTTAAACCCGTTCAAGCTGCGTACCCACATTGGAGCGTCCGGATAGCTGACGACCGGCATGATGCGACCCAACCGGTTATGGGTATAGCTCATGATGCTGGCAGAACTTCCACCGCGCACATACATACCCAGGCCAGCAGTGACCAGAGGCCGATGTACCATTTTGGCCTGCACGCCATTCACATTCATACGCGCAAGATACCCGCAATTGAAGTCGATCCCCACAGTCTCATGAGTTTGCATCAGACCGGTGCTATCCTGCGCGGCTTGACGCAGACGCTCCACAAAATCCACAGAGACGGCATCGTCATCATCATGGCGAAATTGCAGGCAAGGTTGGTCTGGATCGGCGCGGGCGTCGTTCAGAATCTCTTTCATCAAACGCCGGTGCCGGGCAGGGGGTTTTTGTATGATCCGCACTTGCGACATCCCGGCTGTCAGATCACGCAGGCGATCATGGGCTGGCTTGGGCAGGCACTCCCCGATCAGGATCAGCAGTTGAAACGCCTGATCCGTTTGGTTGCGGAAACAGGGCAGGGTCGAGGCTTCGAACAAACGAAACCTCTCTTCCAGACGTGCAGGAGCATAGAGGTAGCGCCGTCGTTCCTCGGTCGTCTCATGCTGGACCTGAAAACCACCAATGGCGGGATAGGAAAACCGGCACAGGCCAATGACCGGCATGGAGGTCGGGCGCGTCATGCTGCGCCATGCACCTTGCGCACGACCTCCTGATCAATGGCGTAGCGGGCGATAAACTCACCTTCCATCTCGGGGGTCAGAGGCTGCAGGTCGACCTTGTTCTTGCGGGCGTGAGGAGAGTCATTAAATTCATGCAGCGTCCGCACCCACATCGGCGCGTCCCCGTATGAGATCACGGGCATCGACCGCCCGATCTTGTTATGGGTATAGCTAATGATTGCTTTGTCGCAGCCGCCAGCAACATACATACCCAGTCCGACGCCCAATTGATTGATAAAAACACGCGCGGCTTGAATACCATCTGCATCACAACGCGCCAGAAACCCGTGGCAAAAATCCACTGCAACGGTTGAATGACTTTCGACCAGGCCGCGACCTTCGTGGATGGCGATGCGCAGGCGTTCGACGAGATCAACGGATACGGCATCGTCATCGTCATGCCGGAACTGAATGCAGGGCTGATCCGGGTCGGCGCGGGCCTCGTTTAGGACATCACGCATCACTTGGCGTGTCTTCAACCCGCTGTCGGCAGGTTTTGAAACGATCCGAACCTGTTTCACATCCGCCGTCAGATCATTCAGTCGTTCGCGGGCCTGTTTCGGAAGACAGTCGCCTGTCACGACCAGAAGCTCAAAATCTTCATCCGTCTGTTCACGGAAACACGGCAGGGTTGAGGATTCGAACAGACGGAACCGTTCTTCCAACCGGTTGGGGTTGTACAGATGGTGCCGTCGCTTGTCTATCGTTTCATGTTCGATCTGAAAGCTGCCCAAAGCCGGAAACGAGAAACGGCACAGTCCGATGACTTGCATTGAGAACCTGTTCTTTTCGCTCTTCCGGCCACTATGGCGTTGCTTTAGACCCGCGGCAACCGAAAGACACTAGCGCGCGAACCGGGGGCGGATCACGCTGTTAATGCCGGGCTGTTGACACTTGCCCCGACTCCCCTTAATACGCGCGACATCTCGGTACCGGGGGCCGCCCCATAACCGATTTCAGTGATGAACTGGTCAAGGCCCGGACACTTTTATCGTTCGCGCCCTCTGATAACAAACCGCGACGTTCACCTCGGAATGGGAACGCTCGCGGGTTTTGCGCTTGTGGACGCATGAGTGCAGCGAATTTAACCGCACGCAACCGCGTGCATGTCATGTGTGTTGCAAAACGGGGAAGAAACCGGAATGCCAACTATTCAACAGCTGATCCGCAAGCCGCGGCAGCCCAAAGTAAAACGCTCGAAGTCCATGCACCTGGAGCAGTGCCCGCAGAAACGCGGCGTCTGCACACGTGTATATACAACCACACCGAAGAAGCCGAACTCGGCTATGCGTAAGGTTGCCAAGGTGCGCTTGACCAACGGGTTCGAGGTCATCTCATACATCCCCGGTGAAAGCCACAACCTGCAGGAACACTCGGTTGTTCTGATCCGTGGCGGCCGTGTAAAAGACCTTCCCGGTGTGCGTTATCACATCCTGCGCGGTGTTCTGGATACTCAGGGCGTCAAAGACCGTAAGCAACGTCGTTCGAAATACGGCGCGAAGCGTCCCAAGTAAGAAGGAGAGGCTGATATGTCACGTCGTCACGCCGCCGAAAAACGCGAAGTCCTGCCTGATGCCAAATTTGGTGACAAGGTACTGACAAAATTCATGAACAACCTGATGATCGACGGCAAGAAGTCGGTCGCAGAGCGCATCGTTTACAACGCGTTTGACCGCGTTGAGAACAAGATCAAGCGCGCTCCTGTCGAAGTGTTCCACGAAGCGCTCGACAACATCAAACCTTCGGTCGAGGTTCGCTCGCGCCGGGTTGGTGGTGCAACCTATCAGGTTCCGGTCGAAGTGCGCCCCGAGCGCCGCGAAGCACTGGCCATCCGCTGGCTGATCACTGCTGCGCGCGGCCGCAACGAAAACACCATGGAAGAACGCCTCGCCGGTGAACTGCTGGACGCTGTACAGTCCCGCGGTACCGCCGTGAAGAAGCGCGAAGACACCCACAAGATGGCCGAGGCGAACAAAGCCTTCAGCCACTATCGTTGGTAATTCCAGAGGCTTATCAAAATGGCACGCGATTATACACTCGAACATTACCGTAACTTCGGTATCATGGCGCATATCGATGCGGGTAAGACCACCTGCTCGGAACGCATCCTGTTTTATACCGGCAAATCCCACAACATCGGTGAGGTGCACGATGGTGCAGCCACCATGGACTGGATGGAGCAGGAGCAGGAACGCGGCATCACCATCACTTCGGCTGCGACCACCACCTTCTGGGAGCGCACTGAGGATGGTCAGACTGCAGACTCGCCCAAGCACCGCCTGAACATCATCGACACCCCCGGCCACGTTGACTTCACCATCGAAGTTGAGCGTTCTCTGGCGGTTCTCGACGGTGCTGTTTGCGTTCTGGACGCAAACGCCGGTGTTGAGCCTCAGACCGAAACCGTGTGGCGTCAGGCTGACCGCTACAAGGTTCCGCGTATGGTCTTCGTCAACAAGATGGACAAGATCGGCGCAGACTTCTTCAACTGCGTTGCAATGATCGAAGACCGCACCGGCGCACGTGCTGTTCCGGTTGGTATTCCGATCGGTGCAGAATCCGAACTGGAAGGCCTGATCGACCTGGTAACCATGGAAGAATGGCTGTGGCAGGGCGAAGACCTGGGCGCAAGCTGGGTCAAAGCACCGATCCGTGACAGCCTGAAAGACATGGCTGACGAATGGCGCGGCAAGATGATCGAAGCGGCCGTCGAAATGGACGACGACGCAATGATGGAATACCTGGAAGGCAATGAGCCCGACGTTCCGACCCTGCGCGCCCTGCTGCGTAAAGGTACTCTGGAAATCGCGTTCGTTCCGGTTCTGGGTGGGTCTGCGTTCAAGAACAAAGGCGTTCAGCCGCTGCTGAATGCTGTGATCGACTATCTGCCCAGCCCGCTGGACGTTGTTGATTACATGGGCTTCAAACCCGGCGACGAAGACGAAGTTCGTGACATCGCACGTCGTGCTGATGACGACATGGCCTTCTCGGGTCTGGCGTTCAAAATCATGAACGACCCCTTTGTTGGCTCGCTGACCTTCACCCGGATCTATTCGGGCACCATGCAGAAGGGCGACTCGATCCTGAACTCGACCAAAGGTAAGAAAGAGCGCATCGGTCGTATGATGATGATGCACTCGAACAACCGGGAAGAGATCGAAGAAGCGTTTGCAGGCGACATCATCGCGCTGGCGGGTCTGAAAGACACCACCACCGGTGACACCCTGTGTGATGCGAAGGATCCGGTGGTTCTGGAAACTATGACCTTCCCCGATCCGGTGATCGAGATCGCGGTCGAGCCCAAAACCAAGGGCGACCAAGAGAAGATGTCCCAGGGTCTGGCCCGTCTGGCCGCTGAAGACCCGTCCTTCCGCGTGGAAACTGACCTGGAATCGGGTCAGACCATCATGAAGGGCATGGGCGAACTTCACCTGGACATCCTGGTTGACCGTCTGAAGCGCGAGTTCAAGGTTGAGGCGAACATTGGTGCACCGCAGGTGGCCTATCGTGAAACCATCTCGATGCCGGTCGAGCACACCTACACCCACAAGAAACAGTCGGGTGGTTCGGGTCAGTTCGGTGAAGTTAAGCTGGAAATCCAGCCGACCGAGCCGGGCGAAGGTTATTCGTTCGAAAGCCGTATCGTTGGCGGTGCCGTTCCGAAGGAATACATCCCGGGTGTTGAAAAAGGCATCAACTCGGTCATGGATAGCGGCCCGCTGGCTGGCTTCCCCGTGATCGACTTCAAGGTTGCCCTGCTGGACGGTAAGTTCCACGACGTTGACTCGAGCGTTTTGGCGTTCGAAATCGCGGCCCGTATGTGTATGCGTGAAGGCATGCGCAAAGCTGGCGCGAAGCTGCTGGAACCGATCATGAAGGTCGAAGTGATCACTCCGGAAGAATACACCGGCGGTATCATCGGCGACCTGACCTCGCGTCGTGGCCAGGTGTCTGGTCAGGAACCGCGCGGCAACGCGATCGCAATCGACGCGTTCGTTCCGCTGGCGAACATGTTCGGCTACATCAACACTCTGCGTTCGATGTCGTCGGGCCGTGCCCAGTTCACCATGCAGTTCGACCACTACGATCCGGTTCCGCAGAACATCTCGGACGAGATCCAGGCGAAATACGCATAAGCGAAGATTTGAGGGAGCTCCGGTCAGGGGCTCCCTTCATTACCGAAAAAGGAGGCCATCATGGCAAAGGAAAAGTTTGAGCGTACAAAACCGCACGTCAACATCGGCACGATTGGGCACGTTGACCACGGTAAAACCACGCTGACCGCAGCAATCACCAAGTATTTCGGTGACTTCAAAGCGTATGACCAGATTGACGGC
>JBCBUG010000019.1:0-42789 GCA_039818265.1 Pseudomonadota bacterium
AAATACCTGTGGTTCAAGCCAAGCGTTGTTCCTGCTTTGTTGGAGCGTCGCGGCTCATGTCTGGACTGGTACACTGCTGATACTGGTGGTGTGTCAGCTTCGCCGGATACGTTAGTGCATTTTGGTTTGAACCGATTGGGCTTGGTAAACACATACGCCTACGACATTGCTCGTCGACCACTATGGGAACGAAAAATCTGGATTGCACATAATTGCCGTCCAGACGGTGGCGTTTCTGAGGAGTTGATGAAAGCACAAATGGAATGCTCTGTTGCCGAGACGCATTCACCGGAGAAGCTATTGCCAGAAGCAATTGAATGGCTCGAAGCGAACTTCCGCGACAAGTTTGGTTTGCCGTTGTTCCGAGCTCATCACGAAACCGAAACTCTCCTAAAAACAAATCACCGCTTTAGAGCACTAGACGAAGCTGGATTAAGGTCTTTAGCAAAAGACGTCGTAAAAGTTACGATTGAACGGATCAACAAAAAGAGCATTCTCAAAGCCCTTTCTGAGAGCGAGTCAAAGTTGGGAACGCTCAAGTTGTTGGAACAACTGATCGCTAAGTTCACTAGTGATGATTATGCCAAGCAAAGAATGGCGCCGCTATTCGGTCTGTATGATCTTCGCAGCGCTGACGCACATCTAAGCAGTTCAGATATCGACACATGTTACCAAAGGCTCGGTGTTGATCGGAGCCTACCCATTGTTTTTCAAGGTGCACTGATGCTGCAAACTGTATCTGACACGCTCGGTGTTACCGGAACCGAGTTAAAGATGCACGCGCCTTAGAGTGACTAGAATTCTGACCACAAAAATTGAACAGAATGGTTTGAACCGATGAGTGATCCCTCGAACATTTTGAACTCAGTGATGCTTGTTGCGGCAGGTGGCGTGGTCGGTATGGTTACGGGCGTCTTGACCAACACTACCAGCAAATGGTTACAAAGCCGAAAAGAGATCAAGGACCTGAAAGCCAAAAGTTACTTTGAACGTCAGGTGAATAGTATCGAAGCTGTGTCTGACTGTCTTATCAAAACGATGCTGTACGCACACTTCAGATTGTCAGAGCTAAGCCCCAACGAGCATTACGTCTTTTCTCAAGTTATGGACGAAGCGGAAATCACAAGCCTTCAAAAAAAACACATGGAACTAGAAAGAGTGAGGATACTTGAATCACTTTATCTGCCTAAAAGAATTGAGGATCGGCTAAGCGAGCTTTCGTTTTCGTTGTCAAACTTGAAGAACATTGAGTTCCATGACCTTGGAGAAGACGAAGAAAAGTTCAAAATCGCTGGCTATGAAGGCGTTTTGAGGGAAACACAGGCAGCGATAGAAGATCTGAAGAAATATGTTCGGGAAGACTATGTGGGCATCAACGAATAGCCACTAGAAGCCAGTTCTGTTCGATCCTCATCTTAACTCGATGGCGTTTCGAAGCTTGCTTTCGTTGAAGTCGATATAGCGTTGGGTGGTGCTCATATCCTTATGCCGCGCCAACGCCTGTATCACTCTCACGTTCACTCCCTTGTCAGCAAGTTCTGTCAAAAACTGTCTGCGCCCGCTGTGCGAACTAGCACCCTTGATCCCTGCCGCCGCATAGAACTTGGCAAACAGGTTCACGATTGTCTGTGGGCTAAACCCTCCGCGTTTTGCGCTGAAGAACAGCGGTGCACCAGGTTTGCTTGTGTGGCGAGGATAGGTGGCTGAGTACGCAGCAAGTGTTTTGTCCAGCCTTTTGCTTACAAGAATTGTACCGGGTACGTCTCCTTTGGTCTGTGTCGATGCTAGGAAAACTGTGTCACGCGGGTTGCCGCTGGAGTCGAAAACGTCGCCAGCTTTCAAGGATGCGATCTCACATGCTCGCAACCCTGCAAAAAAGCTGAAGGCGAAAATGGCGCGGTTGCGGGCGCTGTAGCGATGCGCGTCGATGACGGCGTAAACACGTTTTTGTTCTGCTTGCGTGAGTAGTTTTGCTTGTTTCATGTCTCAGCCATAATGTGTGGTTTTGTTATAGTTCATTGTAAATTCACACATTTTGCCAAGCGATCGAAAAAGGCATGAGGGTTAAGTCTTTGTAATCAAAGGTAGTTCACTGGAAATGTTAAGGATTACATGAAACCTAACATTTTGCCGGTAATGCATCGTCGCCCGCAATCGCAGCAATCTTGTGATGTTCAAGCAAGTAGGTTTCCAGTTCGTCTTTGATCCCGTTTAGTACTCGAAGGTCGCTGTCTGCGATGCTGCCAAGTTTTTTTCGGCTCATGTGAGCAAAGGCGATTTTTATCTTGGTCTTGTGCAGGCAGTTGATCGCGGTAGGGATCGAGAAGTCACTTTGTTTGGTTTTTTGAACAGCGAACCAACTTTTACTGCGCCAGCACCAGTCCGTGCTGAACTGCTCAGCAGTGTGTACAAACGAGTGTTCCTGTAACTCTGCATAAATTCGTTCCATCAACGACATTTGAAATCTCCTTAAATCGATTGTTATGGCATCCTTGCCATTGTTCTGTGCTGATGCTTCGCATCAGCAGCCGCTACAGCAAATCGTTTCGCTGCCGCTTCACATTTGCCGCATCAGCCGTTTTCAGGCAGAGTTATGCTTTCTATCTCGACCTTGAAAATCGCTTGTCTTACGAGGGGCTTTACTGTGAGCAATCAGATCAAGCCACGTCTTGGGCATGATCTGACGCGACTTTACCGGTCGCTTATCAGGCTACACTCACCAAACCAAAAAACTTGGAAGAGCAGGTTTTCCTATCATCTCAATTACAGGGACATCTACGCACGGCTGGAGCTGGTGTAGCAAAGCTAGGTCCAGCGCGTTGACGGTTACCAAAAGGCTTGTCATCCGTCTCACTTTTTTACCATTACCAACAACACAAACAGATCTGTTTAAGGCATTCCGCACCCTCGCACGGTGTAGTGTGTTGCGGCGCATAACTGACAATGCGATTGCTTACCGTCACACAGCAGAACGGATTCACAGCACAATTACGACTGGCGTGCTAACCTTGAGGTCAGTTTGTAGGGCAGGCGGCATGTGCCTTAGCCTGTTAAAGGTATTTATCATCTGCGCGCAGACGGCGCGTGATTTCCAGAGTATTTTGGCTTTTTGGGTTTTGTCGGCTCTGCAACACGCACGGGTTTAACAGGTGGCTTGGGGTCTGTTGCTGTTTCTCGCTCTTTCGCTTTGCGCCGTTGGGTAGCAGTTTGGCTTTCGCGAAGCTCGTCGCGTATCTGTAGTATGCAGCGATGTGCTTCTTGAATCAGCAAGTGGGCAATTTGCAGGCGTTTTCGCATTGTTTGTTTGTGGTAACTCGCCGCCAGTTGGCTGAGCCTTAAATTCAGTTCAGATGATCTCATTTTGTTCTCCTGCCAGTATTTAGCGTTAACTGAGTAAGGAGTATTTGAAACAGTGATTCAGTTATCAAAGCGCATGATTTCGTAGTGCATTCTGTCCTCGGATGGTGAAAAGAGGCTAGAGCGTTGGCAAGAATTGAGTGTTCTCCGATTTGTCTTTTTGCAGAATTAGGAAAGATGCCAGAAGACTGTCCAAGACGCCGTGGATAAGTCTTTCTGTCCGTCGAAGATTATTATTGGTAGTGAAGCGAAAACTGAGTTCGTTTGGAAACGCGCAGACTACTTGCCTGCGCGCCCACGTTTATCTGAAGTCTTTACGCTACAGAATTACACTAAAGAACGAACGCCAAGCTTCGGTGCGGTACTTATCCACATCAGCATTAAGTTCGCCACCGACATTCGCGGCAACCTGAAGTGAGTCTAGTAAACGTTTCATGCTCTCGTCGTTAGACTGGAATTGGTTGATCGCACCAGCGACGTCCTGCAAAGCGTCTCGATAGCTTTTTGCACTTTCTTCTATTGTACCGGTAGGCGCATAGAACGAAGTCATTTGATCCAGCGTTTGTTTAACGGCGTCATAGAGAGGCATCAAAGACTGTCGGTCAGGGTAGGCGGCACCAGAGCGTGCCGCATCCGAAACAACAACAGAGGATAAATTCAACCATTTGATTTGATCTGTTTTGACACTCTCGTAGTTTTCCTCAAGTCGCGTGACAGCCAAGGTCTGTTCTTGACGCCACTCAAGCCAAATCCCGGCAATCAATGACAAAAGAAGGGAAATAACCACATAGCGATACCAGTACCGTTTTGCGGTTCTGAAAAAGCCTTCCAGTGATATCATTTTCTATCTCCCAAACCTAAGGGGTACTTTCTGCAGAGCCGTCGATTATTCCTTCTGTCACTTCATGGCTGCTGCGTAGATTTTCCAGAATTGCCTCGAGGTTTTTTACACCTGCTTCCCTTGCGAAATCCCTCAAGCTCCGTTCGGTTGCTGTTGCAATTGTATCATCTTGCACAACACTTGCTGCTGAGTTCGAGATATTTATTGAGTTACTTTGTCCTAAGCCTTCAAGGTCTTGTGCTGAAACAGGATTTTGCATTGTCGCGATCAGCAATAATGCGCGTAGCAGGTGGGGGGCAAGATTTGACGCCTCCACCAGCAATCGTCCACCGCGTGAGTTGATTCGCGCGTGCACTTCAGCGCCTGAGGTTCCGCTAGCGCTAAACAGGAACATTCCTGGGTGTTCGATTGTCCCAGTTTTCACATAGTGATCTAGAAGATCGGAGATGGCAGTCAACCGTGCCAAGGCTCTGGCATCGAAACGGTCGTTGTCGGAAACGAACTCCATCATGGCGACCTGTTCACCCAATTGGTAATCGCCATAGTGTGCTCGCAGAAGGCGCTCACGAGCATATCCTTCAAAATAAAACGTGGTTAGCCCAGAAGCTCTTGGAGCCTCGGTAACGTCAGATGGAAGTATGCGCATTGGAAAAGTTTTTGCGCCGCGTAGTTTGCGCCCAAGATAGGGAATCGAGGCACGGTGCCTTGCTCCCAACAACGTCACTCGTTTGTTCGTCCGGGGCGCGAGTTCGCCGGTCATCGCATAGCCTTCTAAGTTCGCGGAAGGCACGTAGATCAGCGCGTTGTCAGGTAAATCCCACAAAATCTCCGAGGCGGCAGCAGTAAGTAGAGACCGCATTTGGGAGCGGTCTTCGTGGAAGGTAGCATAACGTTCTAGGTCTGCTGACGGCGGACGCCCACGTTCATATTCGGGCGTCATGCTCCAGTCACGAAACTCAATAGCTCGTCCGAGTTGAGCTTGATAATCATCCGCCTTTAAAGGACTAACGCCGTCGGGAACTGTAAGAAAAGGGAAGTCTGGCGCAACTGCCTTTGCTTTCAGAAAAGATGCATGAAGGTGATAGCTTCGCCCCGGGCGAACCATAATCACCGGGTGATCTTTTGGCAGAATGGGCAGTTTGAGATCGATTTCCAAGCTTTTCATAAATTCTTACTCAAAGTTATTTCACTTTAAACGTGTTCAATCAAAGGGCAGGTTCATGCGCAAGCTGTTTCAAGGATTGGATAGGTCGTTGTGACGATGAAACTTGCCGATGGTCTGCACAGGTCGTGTAAATCTTTGGTTCTGGTACAACAAGTAGTGGATGGCGTCATCAACCTGATACTTCAAAAGTTTAAATATCTCTGAATTGTGCCCAAAAGAACCTATCTCTGGTCATTTTTCTAGTTGCGCTTAGGGAATTGCCCACGCCCAACGTTTTCTATGTAGTCATTGGCTGCTGACAAATACCTACTGAATGACGTTGTTTGCCTGCGACGCACCTCTCGCTGCACGTCGCCAAAAGGCAAGCCCTCACGTTTCAAGCTTTCTATTGTTTCACCGTTAACGTTTCTATTTACGTAAACGCCCGCAAGCTCCGCCTGCTCGTACTTCTTTTTGCGGTGTTTGTGCTCGTTCCAAGTTTCCCACACTCGCAGTGTTCGATGCAGCGTGGACAGACGAACACTAGCAGCGACAGGGTAGAGCGCGCGACTTTTGTTGCGAGCGGCAGATACTTGGTCTTTGTGCTGTTCAAGCAAGACGCGCAGGTTCTTCACAAGCTGTGGCGTGCGCACTTCGAGCGGAATCGATACCGTGAGCATGCCGTCAGCTTGGGTGTTAAACACCTCACCTTGCACTGTCATGCGTCTCGCGGCTGGCTCAGCAAACAAGAACTCACCTCGCTTCCAGCCACTGTCCAGCTTCTCTGTCCACCACGACCAAAAACCCTTGGTTTCATACGCGTGTACGTTCCCAAAATCCGCGTACAGCTTTTTGTAGCGCCCAGCACCGTCGCGTGCGCAGCAATCTCTGTAGCCTTCATGACGGCGCAAGAATTCCCACCAATAGTAGTATACTGAACACTGCCACGGCTCGGCTCCAACAAACGGAGGTTGGATGCGAGCGAGTCGTTTTGACAGATACTCTCCTGTTTCCTTCGAGCGCCTGCCTTTGAAAGGCGGCGCGTGGACAAAAAGCTTCGGTCCTACTCGATATCTTTCAAATGAAATATTATTCATGAACAGTAATTTAGACAAAAAACTTCCATTTGTCATCAGGCCAATTTCATCGAACGGCACAGGTCTTCTGTCTGGGTTAAATTGTATTTGTTGCTGGTGATGACGCCACAACAACGGGGATTAGCCCCTTAACCCAATGTTCTAGATTGAAAGGAACACACTATGACTATTGAAACTAACAATGCCGAACTGAACTTTGAAATCGCAACCAAAGCTGTTGCTGATCTGAAAAACCTGCGTAAGCAGTTCAAGTCTGCTGACAACCGCCTGATGAGCGCACACAAAGCCGTTTATACCGTTCTTAGTTGTGCGTTTGATGTGCTTGTAGATCTGAAGACTGCTGACGAACCAAAGCGTGTTCGTAGTGTCTTTGAGCAGCAGCTTGAAGCTATGACGCGTGACGCAAAGGCAAAGCACGCGATTGCATCGACCAGCATCGAATTGAAAGTCATTCGTTTTGTCTGCGGCGACCTGAAGCAAAAACGCGAAAGCTCTTATGCGCGTGTGCTTCGTGTCGCTTTCGCTGAAGAAATCCACAACAAGGAAATGAGCTTTGTTGACTGGATTCTTGCTTCAGGTGGCGTCGATCAAGTCCGTCGCAGCGGAAACGCTGAAGCTAAGAAAGACTTTGCTGAGATCGCGCGCAGCTCTCTTAAGTCCGTAAAACCTCTTGCTCCAGTAGCCGCCGCACACATCAAGCATGCTGGTGAAAAAGAGACTGCTGATGCTGAGTTCTGTGTGGCAGTAGTGAGGAAAAACACTGACGGGACGTTCAGCATCGTTACTACGGTCGACAACGCAGCACTCACAAAACAAGCGCTGACACGGGCTGGCAAGGCATTGGATGCCAATCAGGAGCGCATCGAAGCTACAGAGGAAGCGCGCAAACACGAAGAAGCGGCTTTGGCTGCAGCGAGCAAACTTGCAGCAAATGACGAAAAAGCACTGGAGGCGGCGTAATGAATGCTCAATGGCAACGCGACGAACAGGTAATGTTTGAAGACTGCGTTTTTGCTGATGCCTACGTCGAAGAAGAACTGCGGGACTATATAAGTCCCGCTACCACCGACAATCTTCTTTTGTGGGGTTTGCCAGGAACAGGGAAAAGCACCGTGGCAAAAGCTATTGCATACGAGCGCTACGGAACGGTTGAGCTGAAGGAAAACGGCGTAGAACTGCTCAACTGCAAAGACAAGGAGCAGGCGAAGAAGCTAAAAAGCGATTGGCTCCGAAACTGGTACAACTTTGCGCATTGGAACTCAAACTGCCCCGTGTTGATCCTCGATGAGATTGATGAACTAAGTGATACGCAGCAGCGCGAACTCACGGCTTTCATCGACTTTAGCAATTCGGGGTCGCTGAGAAGTATGGTGTTGGCAACTACGAACATTGATTTACGCAATACTAATTTACGAATAAAGTCCTTCTCAGACGCCTTACTCAGCCGTTTCAATGCTAAGTTGGAATTGCGACAACAAGCACCAGAGAGTCTATTGCGGTTAGTACAGAAAAAACTCTTGAACGCTGGTATTATTCGCAGTGACAACGATGTGCTAATGGCATTGACCAAACAGTGTGATGCAACATCCCAAACACTCGACATTCGAACTGTGCAGTCGTTTGTAAACAAATCGATAAGGCGCTCAAAGACATCAAAAAAGCCGCCTAACGCCAAGCCAGATTTGAAGTTGGTTTGAACTCACACAAAGCCCGCATGAAAGTGCGGGCTCTTTTAATTGTCTGATTTAGATCGATTTTTTAAGATTAAGACAGCAGGCATGTGGTGCATTTTAAGGAGAAAAATCATGTCTGTACTAGCAAAACTGACCGTTAAATCTGTAACCCGCGCGTCCAAACAAGATCCTGTTCAACTGCGCCGCCGCAAGCTTGTCGCTGCAATTGACGAACAGATAAACGTGGCGGCTGCTGCGGAAAAGGGCGAAAGCTATGAGGTGACGCGCAAGTCATGGGGCAAGAATGAGCAGGGCGAAAAAGTGCTGGTGGACAAGCTGCGCAAAGTACGTCCGTGGTTTTTTGAACAGGATGGCGGCTGGTATGTGCAGTGTAAGTACGGAAATAAAGCGCTGACGATTGGCAATGGAAACGCTGTTTTGGTGAAGGCGCTAAAGGATATTGCTGGCGCGCTGAACTCGTTAAAGGCAGCTGCGGAAGTTGGGGAATTTGACGAGGCTATTGCGAAGGCGACGCAGCGCAAGAAGACAAAATAAGACGTTTTGGTTGGCGCAGCAGCGGTTGCGTCAACTACCCATTCAGTATCCGCAATAGTGTATCGCCCTCTATCAAGTCGTCATTCTTAGCCGCCAGCGCCTTCATCGCAATCTCTTCTGTCACCACATAGTTCTGCCGTTCAACGCCCAAAGCCGCCATCAGCCCTGCTTCATCCAGTTTACCCGCTGCAAGCATATTGAACGCAGTATCCACTACGCCCCTGCCATTTGCCGCCGCTTCCTTCTTCTGGCTTTTTCGCATGTCGCGTCCGCTATGCATTTCAGCGTTAAGCAACGGGCTGTACTTGCTATAGTGCTTATCCAGCATCGCTGTGCTGTTACCCATTTGCTTGCTCAGGGCATGTGTGCTGATGCCGCGCTTCAAGTCTCGCGTCGCGTAGTAGTGCCGCAAGCTGTACAGAGTGCGGGATTTGCCATCAGCGCCAACCTTCAATCCCAAGTTGTCCAGCAGCGCATTAAATGCGCGGCTTAAGCTGGCGATATTTGCAACCGCACCCAAGCGTGTTGTGAACACATGCTCGTTGCTTTTGGCTGCGATGAGCTGAGCGAAGCTGTCGTAGCTGAGATTGGGGTTCAGCTTACTTTGTCTGTCCAAGTAGCCTTCCACAGTGTCTCGCGCCACTGCGCTTCTCTTTCGTGTTTTCCCGTCTACGTTCACCACCAAATAGCGCTCGCCGCCGTTTTCCTGCCATTCAATGTTCCGCCAGCGCAGCCGCAATGCCTCTGTGCCGTGTCGCACGCCTGTGTTTGCCAGAAACAGCACGTAGTTACGCAGCACTTCGCGCGTCGCTGTCGCCTTTTTGTCCTTTGTCTTTTTGTGCCAAGTCCGCAGCGAAGTATAAATCTTCTTGTACTCAGCGTCCGTGAAGCTGCCTCTGCTTTCGCTTTTGACGCCTTTGTTGAGCAGGGTGGGGCGCATGGATTTTACAATCCATCCGTGCAGTTCTGCTTCGTCCAATACTCTGTTCAGTGCGGCATTGTGATTGTTGATGCCGCTTTGTGAGAACGGCTTTTTGTTCGTCTCAGTGCGCCATGCGTCAAAAGCCGTCAGTGACGTCAAATCTATCTTTGCTACATCCGTGTTGCCAAAATAAGGGATTAGCCAGATGCTGAGTGCTGAGAAGTAATCCTTGTAAGCTTGCTTGCCGCCGCCCTCATCAAGTTCGCGCTGCATTCGCGCCATCGCATATTCTGCAACATGCTTGAATTTGCGGGTTTGAGCGGGCAGGTGATTTTTGATGCGTGCTTTGGTCTCGTGGTACAATTCAATCGCGCGTTCTTTTGCTTCCTCTAAGTCGTCCGTCTTTGTGCTTTTCACAACACGTTTGCCGTTGTCCAACGTCAGCCGCACGTACCAATTTTCGCTGCCCTGGCGCTTATCCAGCTTCAGTTTTTTGTGCACATTTACAGTGGTAACGCCGTAGCTCATCGCGTGCTGCTTCGCCTAGTTGCCTGTTTTTTCTGAGTATACGGCAAAAGGTCTCAAAATGCAGCCGAATCTGCGCGCGGACTGTGTACGAATTGTGCACGGATCGCTGTCAGCTAGATCTTGTGTTGATTTATGAGATTTGTGGAAAAAACCACAATATATTGGAGGCGAGTACCGGAATCGAACCGGTGTACACGGATTTGCAATCCGCTGCGTCACCACTCCGCCAACTCGCCTTTTCAAGTAAAATCAAATACTTGCCGTGGTGTGGTTGGCGTTTTAGCAGCTTTGCGGCAGGGCGTCCAGAGGACAGCCATGAAATTTCAGGACCAAAGTGCGAAATACCGTGATTTCATACTCAGCTCAATCTTTGATGATGGCGGATTGCGGCAATAGAGGCGTTGCCGGTGACTAAGGGATGTGGCAAAAGCCGAACAGGCTTGAGACTTCAGACGAGAGATCACATGACAGATTTCGCAACGCGACGCCGCATAATGGTTGATACTCAGGTGCGACCTTCGGATGTGACGAAGTTCCCGATCATTGATGCCATGCTCTCGGTGCCGCGCGAAGACTTTGTGCCGGATTCGCAGCGCGAAGCCGCCTATGTCGAAGATGTAATCGATCTGGGAAATGGGCGTAGTTTGTTGGAGCCGCGGACCCTGGCCAAGATGTTGGACGCGTTGAATATTTGCAATGACGAGGTCGTGCTCGATATCGCGCCGGCTCTGGGGTATTCGACCGCGGTAGCCGCGCGTATGGCAGAATTGGTTGTTGCAGTGGAAAGCGACGAAGCACTGGCATCGGAGGCGCAAAATGCGCTCACCGAAGTTGCTGCTGACAATGCCGTGGTGCACGTTGGTCCTTTAGAACAGGGTGCGGAAGAGCATGGGCCCTACGATGCGATCATGATCCAGGGAGGGGTGCAACAAGTGCCGGGCGCTCTGTTGGATCAATTGAAAGACAATGGCCGCATCGCCTGCTTGTTTGTCGAGGATGGCTTGGGTGTTGTTCGTATCGGGCGCAAGACGGGTGGGCGTGTCAGTTGGCGTGATGTTTTCAATGCCAGCGCGCCAGTGCTGGATAGCTTTTCCCATCAGAGTGCATTTTCGCTATAGTCCAGATGTAGTTTGTTCTGCCACCTTGATTAGTTGAAAATGACGGCGCAAATTGCCGACAGGGCAGAAATTTTTTGAGTTGAGAGGATTTGGTGATGCGTAGGACGGCGACTGGCAAACTGGTCAGAGCGTGTGCATTGACCGCAGGACTGGCCTTAAGCGTTATGCCGCTGCGTCAGGCATGGGCTGATAACCTTACAGATGCATTTATCGGGGCCTACAACACCAGCGGGTTGTTGGAGCAAAATCGCGCGTTGCTGCGGGCTGCTGACGAAGACGTGGCGATTGCGCTGGCCGCTCTGCGCCCCATTATCAACTGGACAGTGAATATAAGCCAGGACTACTCGAGGACGCGAACTGGCGCGTCTGTTGCAACGGCCAATCCGGCGCGTTTCTTTTCCGGATTGACGCTTAGCCAGCTTTTGTATGATGGCGGGGCATCTGTGTTGGGTAAGCAGTCAGCGCAGGAGACCGTACTGTCGACCCGGCAATCTCTAATTGATATTGAACAGCAGGTCTTATTCCGCGCCGCAACGGCATACCTAGGCGTTTTGCTTCAGGAAGAAACAGTTCAGATCCGTCAGAACAACGTCGATCTGTCCAGCGAAGAGCTGCGTGCTTCGAATGACCGTTTCGAAGTAGGTGAAGTCACCCGGACCGATGTGGCGTTGTCTGAATCTCAGCTGGCAAGTTCACGTGCGGATCTTGCGGATGCGCAGGGTGATTTAAGCACTGCCCAAGCAGAATATGTCAATGCGGTCGGAAAGCGGCCGGGGCGCACATCAGGGCAGCCCAGCCTTCCGAACCTGCCGCGCTCTCAATCTGAAGCGATCAATCTGGCTTTGCGCAACCATCCTTCAATCCTGTCCGCTCAGCACCAGGTGCGAGCTTTGGATCTTATCGTTCAGCAGCAGCGCGCGAATCTCGGTCCTAATGTCAGTTTGAGTGCTGACGTTGGTGTGAGAGAAGACTTTGATGATGACGATTATCAAAATACTGCAGGTGTTGCTCTTAGCTTGAGCCAACCAATTTATGCTGGTGGTCGACTGGCGGCGAGTGTTCGTCGTGCCATGGCGACACGCGATGCGTCGCGGGCGAACCTGTTGAATGTGCAAAAAGATATCACGCAGGGCGTGACTGATGCCTATGTCCGGTTTGAAACTGCAACAGCCAGTCTGACAGCATCGACCGAACGTGTTCGCGCGTCGCAGGTGGCGTTCGACGGTATCCGCGAAGAGGCCACACTAGGTGCGCGAACCACATTGGATGTACTGACGGCCCAGCAGGATTTGCTGGATGCGCAACTGGCTGAGATCGCGTCGCGAACCGAGCGTTCGCTGGCTGCGTATCAGCTGCTTCAGGCTCAGGGTCTTCTGACGGCCGAACGTTTGGGACTGGCTGTGCAGATTTACGACCCGACGCTGTATTACAATCTGGTCAAAAATGCACCGGCCCAGGTCAGCAAGCAGAGCAAGGATCTGGATCGCGTGCTTAAAGCATTGCGTCGGGACTGACGGGCAATACTACCTGTTGTTCGCTTTGACAGGATTGGCTACACTCTACCCTGAGGATAGAGCGGTAGAGAAAAATGGCGGATAATGTCGTAAAAGCCGGGATCGAAGACGTTTTGTCTTCGGTCAAACGTCTTGTTAGTGAAGAAGGTAAAGCGGGCAAGGGGGCTGATCAAAGCGCCAAAGCACGCAAGCCGGGTCGTTTGGTGCTAACGGATGCGCTGCGCATCTCAAAACCCGCCCAGGCTGAAACCGCCCCGCTGAAACTGGAACCCGAATACAGTGCCGAAGTTTCGGCGAAACCAATGCTGCTGCGCGCGTGCGACATCGTGCGAGATGATGCGGGCACCGATCAGGAAACCCCCAGCGAAGTGGCGATAGATGAGCAGTCGGACGACCCGACACTCAGCCTGAGCGCAAAGATTGAAGCGCTGGAAGCTGCCATTGCCCGAACTGAAGACCAGTGGGAGCCTGACGGTGACAGCGATGATGCCTATTCAGGTACACCGAATCAAAGCCTGTCCTGGGATACGGGTACGGCATTTGCTGAAGGTGATGGGCAAGCCTCTCTGGATGAACAGCCAGAAGATGAGCTGCCCCAGAGCGATGAGGTTGCTTCCGACGTCGAAGACCCAGTCGTCGAAACGCCTCAACAAGAAGAGTTAGAAAGTGATGAGGCGCAGCCCGCCACATTTATCCGCTCTGCCGAGGCTGTGCCCGTGACCGAGACTGCGGAACAGGAGGCTGCGCAGCTTCGGGAACTGTCAGTTGACGAAGAAGCGCTGCGTTCAATGATCGCCGAGGTCGTCCGGGAAGAGCTGAAAGGCGCTTTGGGCGAACGGATCACGCGCAACGTCCGCAAAATGGTGCGGCGCGAGATTTATCGCGCGTTGGCTGCGCAGGAACTGGAATAGTCGCTCAGGCGCGCTTTGGTGCCTGCGCCAGTTCCAGCAACTGGTCTAAATCCATAGCTTGTTCCAGGTGATCGGCCAGCGCATCAAGCGTTTGCTCAATCCCGTCTTCATACGCATACTCAGATTTCACACCCAATGTTGCCAGATATTGGGCGCGGAATGCATCGGATGAGAATATGCCGTGCAAGTAGCTGCCCAGAGTACGGCCGTTTGCGCTTGCGGCCCCTTCGGGGCGACCATCGACCTCCAGCCAGGCACGTGCGCAATCCGGGCCTTGGGTCCGGCCCATGTGAATTTCATACCCGCTGACAGGCGCGCGGTTGGGAAGAGCTACGGCTTCGGTCAGAGTCACATGCTTCTTGCCCGCCATCACTGTGTCAACGTCCAGCAAGCCAAGCCCTTCTACGGTACCCGGGTGACCGTCTACGCCATCTGGATCAGCGATGGTTTTGCCCAACATCTGATAGCCGCCACACAGGCCCAGAACATGTCCGCCACGACGGACATGCGCCAGCAGGTCGATATCCCACCCCTGAGCCCTGAAATAGGTCAGATCGCCGATGGTGGACTTGCTGCCGGGCAGTAACACAAGGTCCGCATCGCCGGGCAAGGGGCGGCCTGCAGGGATGATCTCGACGCTCACGCCGGGTTCTGCGGATAACGGGTCCAGATCGTCGAAATTGGCCATCCTCTCGAGTTGAGGAACCACAACCTTACAGGCGCCGCCGGTATGGGATCGAATGTCCATCATGTCTTCGGCTGGCAGTTTCCATGCATCGTGAAACCAGGGAACAACGCCCAAGCAGGGCCAACCGGTGCGTTCCGCAATGTCATCGCGCCCTTCATCGAAAAGAGACACATCGCCCTTGAACCGGTTCACGGCAAATCCCTTGATCATCGCCAGATCGCCGTCATCCAGTACGGCTTGGGTACCAACGATCTGCGCGATCACGCCACCCCGGTGGATGTCACCGACCAGAACCACAGGAACGCCCGCTGCACAGGCAAAGCCCATATTGGCGATGTCGCCCGTGCGCAGGTTGGTCTCGGCTGGGCTGCCGGCCCCTTCGATCAGGACCAGATCGGCATCCCCGCACAGCCGGTCAAAACTCTCCAACGCGGCGCCCAGCAACTTGGATTTGTCCTTGCGATAGTCTCCTGCCTTCATGGTCCCAGCGCGCTGCCCCTGCACGATGATCTGAGCACCGGTGTCGGTTTCGGGTTTCAGCAAGATCGGGTTCATATCCGTATGCGTGGCGCGTTTCGCAGCCCGCGCTTGCAGCGCCTGGGCCCGTCCGATCTCACCGCCGTTCTCGGTCACCGCAGCATTG
The DNA here is from genome assembly GCA_039818265.1 of Pseudomonadota bacterium. Classification (GTDB taxonomy): domain Bacteria; phylum Pseudomonadota; class Alphaproteobacteria; order Rhodobacterales; family Rhodobacteraceae; genus Ruegeria. The sequence continues at coordinate 14,992 of JBCBUG010000019.1, forward strand.
TTCGACATGTTCTGCGGTTTGAACGGAGCAACTCTCAACCCACGCCGCGTATAAGCGCGTGCCAGCCCGGCCACGAGGACCGATTTTCCGACATTGCTACCGGTGCCCTGAATCATGATGGCACGAACCATGGTCGTCTCCTATGCTGGCGTGCAGATGATCTGATTTGACGCGAAAGGGAAAGCCCCGGATGAACACGCCTGCGCATCTTTTGATCGGCGCCGCCGTTTTTGCACGGCCTGCGCACGGGCGTATCCTGGGGGCCGCGCTGCTGGGGTCGCTGTTGCCAGACCTGTCGCTTTATCTGATGGCGGGTACATCACTCTATGTTCTGGGTATTCCGCCGAACGTTGTCTTCGATGAGCTTTATTTCTCGCCTGCATGGCAGACGATCTTTGCCATCGATAACTCATTCCTTCTGTGGGGGTTGGCTTTGGCGCTTGGGATGTGGCGAGGATGGCAGTTCCTCACCGTGGTCGCCTCTGCAGGATTACTGCATCTGGCAACCGACTTCCTGTTGCATGCAGGCGATGGGCGTCCCCAGTTCTGGCCGCTCAGCGATTGGGTCTTTCACAGCCCAGTCAGTTATTGGGACAGTACGCATCACGCATTCTGGGTTGTGCCGATCTCGACTCTGATTTGCGCAGCCGCCTATGCGGTTTTGTGGCGCCGGGGCCTTTCGATCACGGCCAAGATATTTTTTACTGTGTTGCTGGGCGCTGAATTCTGGACCGCTTGGCAATGGTTGCGGTTTTTCTGACCACAATCTTCTGACCACACAAAGAAAAACGCGCCCCGGTGACAGGGACGCGTTTTTCAAACCTGCTGTTAGCAGGCTCAGGCTGCTTCGGCCTGCTGAGCGGCGTTGCGACGCTCACTTTCTTCGCGGGACAGCGCTACAGAGGTGCGCACACCGCGACCGACGAACTCCATCAAGCCACCAACAACCCGCTCATTGGGGTCGATACCGGCACAGGATAAAACTTCGCGCCCATCACGCGAACGGGCCCAGCGGGCGATCTGTTCGGGGCCATTGCCGTATTTCTTGTCATCGGCGATAGCATCATCAAGCGCAGCCAACACAACGGCTGCAAAAAGTTTGCGAGCACGATTGCCTTGCTCATTGTTAAAGGCAGTGCCGTCAACGAAATCTCTCATCTCGTCTTCCTTGTTGTTCTTGCTCTTGCATTTTCGGCGTGACGGTCCTTATGACCTATTAGGTGCGATTCGGATACACCTAAAATGCATAGTTGCGTTGCGTCATGTGCATAGCTTGCTGCGGGTGCAGCACTAAGTGTCGTTGTCTTGTCAGGGTTGGTCCTGCCAGATATAGGGACGGCAACTGACGCATCAACCGTTTGTGAAGGAAATATGTAATGCCCAAGATAAATGGGAACGAAATTCGCCCCGGCAATGTGCTTGAGCATAACGACGGGCTGTGGGCAGCTGTAAAGGTGGATCACGTAAAGCCCGGTAAAGGCGGCGCTTTTGCGCAGGTCGAACTGCGCAACCTGCGCAACGGGTCCAAACTGAACGAACGGTTCCGTTCTGCGGATAAGGTCGAACGCGTACGCCTTGAACAGAAGGATCAGCAGTTCCTGTACGAGTCCGATGGCATGCTGGTGTTCATGGATGCCGAGACATATGAACAGATCGAACTGCCAGCTGACCTGCTGGGCGAACGGCGCCCGTTTCTGCAGGACGGCATGACAATTGTTGTCGAATTTTATGAAAGCGAGGCGTTGAACGCGACGCTGCCGCAAAAGGTGACTTGCAAGATTGTCGAGACCGAGCCGGTGGTCAAAGGTCAGACCGCAGCGAACTCGTTCAAACCGGCGATTTTAGACAATGGTGTCAAGGTCATGGTGCCGCCCTTTATCGGGCAGGATGAGATGATCATCGTAAACACCGAGACCATGGAATACTCCGAACGCGCGTAGCACTGCATCAAGCGTTCCATGAACCCAAAAGACCGCGCAAGCACCCGCTGCGCGGTCTTTTCTTATGGTTTGTGTATCCGACGATAGTGCGACGGGTCAGGGCCGAATAGCTCGAGCATCAGCTCATACTTGATACGGTTGGCACTAACTTGCCGGTAGAAGGCGATCAGGAATGACGTTGGCCCCTGAATTCGGCTGAGCCCACTGGTGGCGGCCACCACGGTGCCCACATCGGTTCGGCCTTGAAGCACCAACCAGCCGCCCAGCATCAGAACGCCGACAGTACCTGCACCGTTGATGACGCTCAGAAGAAATTTGGATGATAATTTCCACAGAAACATTCGCCGCCGCGTTTCATATATGTCGTCGAACATCGTGTTGATGTCGTGTTCGGCCGCTTTCAAATCATCAGTGGTCAGGGTGTCAGTGGCCTGTCGCAGAACACGGACACGTTCAGCGACAAAGACGTTTACTTTGCGCTGCGATATCAAGACGATAACGATTTGTGGAACGATCATCGAAAACGCAATCATTCCAAGCCCCGGTTGGGTAGAGGAGATATAGCCGATCACGCTGATCAGGGTGCCGATCTGCACCACCGGATCCGAGAACGCACCACCTGCGAATTTCCCGAGCTCCTCGGCCTCGGCTGATATCGCGGTGCTCATTGCGCCCTTGCGGACGGTTTCACCTGATGAGTTCAAATCAGTCGAACGCCACAGAAGGCGCTGGCGGATCAGGCGGATCAGGTCCTCGCCCAGAGTTCCGGCACGGTACCCCAAGACCCATTTCAGCGCGAGACTTAGAAGGATGACACCCATCATTCCTAGGCCCAAAAGAACCAGCCGCTCGATACCAACATCGGTCGAGGTCAGGTGGTTGATGATGTCACGCTGAAACTCCAGTGGGACCGCAGCCAGTGCAGCAACGGCCAGTGAGAGCAGGATCAGAATAATCTGCCGCCCTGCGCTGGCGCGCCAGATTGCGGTGTAGAGCTTTAGCATGACGGCACCCGGATGGTTACGGCGCCTTCAGTTTGGCAGTGCGGGACAGCAGATCAAACCTGTCCTCGGTGGGGCCGTTTTCAAGCGTAACTGATCGGCAACAGCGCGGGTCTAGTCGGCGCGTGTGATCACTGCCCCCTCGGCACACATTTCGCCCTTGGCGCGATCAAAGCGCAAATGTGCGATCCCATGTGCCCCGGATTGTGTGAACAGAGTCCCCGCCGGTTTCCCGTCGGCCTTGATCTCGGTTCCTGCTGGCGCGCTACCTTCAACCCGAACCCGGCACAGTCCTTTGCGCAACTCGGTCTTGTGTTTCATCCGGGCGGTAACTTCCTGCCCAACATAGCAGCCCTTTTTGAAATCCACGCCGTTCAGGTCTTCGAAACGCGCCTCAAGGATGTAGCTGTCCGGATGCAGTTCTATCCCGCTTTCGGGAATACAATGTCGTACACGAATCGCATCCCAATCAGTCCCGTCATCGCCTTCGGGCCCATCGGTGTAAGCGCGCCAGCCCATGTCCGCATGGCGCGGATCGGGCAGGGCGCCGTCGGGCGCTGGCCCCGTGCCGCGCTGAAGGTTCAGGCCAGAGGGCTCAATCGCCACATCCGCCCGCAGCTTGTACATGCCCAGCCGTTTTGACAGCCCATCCCCCAGCGCCTCGGCCACATCCAACAGCACGGCGTCACCGTCCCGTTTCAGAAAGAAATCGGCCAGATACTTGCCCTGAGGGTTCAGCAGCGCTGCATAGACCAGGCCCGCATCCAGACCGCCAATATCGTTGGTGATCAGGTCCTGCAAGAAGCTTTCGGTGTCCGAGCCGGTCAGGCGCAGGATGCGGCGATTGGGCATGGCAGGGTCCTCGTCATTTGCTTTGGCCTCGTGATATAGGAAGTCTTGCTGCCAAGACCAGAGGTTATCAGCCGTGCCCGCGCCGATCAGCATCGTGATCCCGACATTGAACGCAGGCTCTACGCTGCCCGCCTGTTTGCATGCCCTGATGGAAGGCCTGCATGCAGGGCTGATCCGTGAGCTGATCATCAGCGATGGCGGTTCGACCGATCTGACACTGGACATCACTGAGGAAGCAGGGGCTGAGCTTGTCGAAGGCCCTGCCTCACGTGGCGGTCAGTTGCAGCGCGGATGCGCCTTGGCCAAGGGGGATTGGGTGCTGATTTTGCACGCTGACACCGTGTTGGAGGTGGGTTGGACGAAACCCGTGGTGGACCATCTGGCTTTACAATCCCCGGCGGCGTTTCGGCTGTCATTTCGCACCAAGGGATTGGCCCCGCGCTGGGTCGCCGGTTGGGCCAACCTGCGCAGCGGCTTGTTCAGCTTGCCTTATGGCGATCAGGGTTTGTTGGTTCCGCGCGATGTCTATCTGCGTGCCGGGGGCTATAAGGACCAGCCATTGATGGAGGACGTGGCTCTTGCGCGCGCGCTGCCTCGGATCACGCTGCTACAGGCCTGCGCCGTCACGAGTGCGGAGCGTTATGAGCGGTCGGGTTGGCTGCGGCGGGGGAGTCGGAATCTGTGGACCCTGACGCGCTATCTTCTTGGGGCTGATCCGGAACATCTTGCTCAGATGTATCGGCGCTAAAGGAAGTGCGCAGTTCGACAATAGATTTGCCCAGCCTGAAGGGCGCGGCAAAGCTGACCAGACACAACGCAACGATCTGCAGAACCAGAATATGCGCGTTGGCCTGCAGGTATTCCCATTCGTCCTTCAACTTGCTGACCTGCTCGATCAATTCGTCATAGCTTTGGGCCAAAATCAGGTAGTCCCCTGCAATCGCGGGCACTTTGCGGCGCATGTTGTCAATCGCGGTCTGTGTGTCGTCGTCCAATGATGTGAAAACCAGGAATTGATCGATGTCGAACGCATCCGCCTTGGCTGACATCTGCTCCATCTCATCCTTCTCTTGACGCCCAAACAGGAAATGCAGCCCTTGCAGCGGAGCGACCTCATTTGTGACCTCGATGAAAAGGGGTAGATCGGCATTGCTGGCGGTGGAGGCCGACAGAAACTCGACCTTTTCGCACAGAACGCCCGTGTCGGGGTCATAAGCGGGATCGCAGAACCGCAACCTGAAGCGCGCTGCATCGCGATCAAAGGCGGATGAGGCTGCATAGGCCACATCAATCTGTCGATCCAGCCGAGAGCTATCGGCCGTATAAAGACCAGCCAGAACAGCAACCAAAGCACCAATACCGCCCAGCACGACCCAGACCAGATCAGCCAGTTTCCACGCTTGGTGACCTGCGGGTTTGCGGAACAGAAAGCCGGTTCCGACCAGTCCTAGTACAAAGAACAGGATCAGCAGGGGCAGCTGGTTTTCGGTCACAAATGTCATGATACCAAGTTTAGGCGCTGCAATGCTCTGCGCAACCGGGATCACATGCAGTTGTTTCGTCTTACAGGATGCTCATACTGGACCTAAGCAGTCAGGAGGTATTCGTGACCAAAGAGATTGTTCTAATACATGGCGCATTTGCGGGGCCGTGGTGCATGGAAAGTTACGCCGATTTCTTCCGTGCCCGCGGTTGGACGGTCCATACTCCGGCTCTGCGGTATCACGGCGGCAATCCACAGGCCGAGCCGGATCCGGGACTGACCGACACCAGCGTCGCGGACTACACAGATGACATCGCAGCATTTGTCGAAGGTTTGGACAGCAAACCTGTCCTTCTAGGGCACGCCATTGCAGGTGTTGTGGCGCAGCAGGTCGCAGCGCGCGGGTTGACCAGCGCGATTGTCCTGATCAATCCCAACGCGCCGTGGGGGACGTTGCCCGAAACCGACGACGAACGCGCCGTGCCGCGAGCGTTGATGGAGGGCGGGGCGTTTTGGAAACAGCCCATGCGCGTCGAGTTCGACCTGATGGCCCCCTTTGCGCTGAACAAGATGCCCGAGGCGCAGCAGCATGAGGTGTTCGACCGATTGGGCGCGGAAAGCGGTCGCGTAATGTTCGAGATGTTCTTTTGGATGTTCGATGATCACCACGCGATGAAGGTGGATATCGACAAGGTTGACTGCCCGGTGCTGATCGTTTCCGGCGCCGAGGACCGGGCTGTGAACCCCAACACCTGCCGCGCGCTGGCGAAACTTTATGGGGATCGCGCGACCTTCCTGCCGGTCGAAAACCACGCGCATTTCCTGTTCATGGAGCCGGGGTGGGAGGGACCAGCCACCCAAATTGCCGATTGGCTACGGCAAAAGCTGGGTTAGGCCACACATCCCGTATTGAGATCGCCTGAACACTGTGCAACCTGCGGTGCTGACCCTATCAGGGCGGATATTCAGCGCGGAAGGCACAAGCGTGACCCTGTTTGTCATCCTCATCATCCTCACGGCGGCCCTGCTGCACGCGGTCTGGAATGCCATTGTCAAAACGGCTGCGGACCGGACGACGACGTTGGGCCTTGTGGCGTTTGGGCATGTGATCCCGGCCACGGTGATGATCCTGGTGCTACCGCTGCCCAGTGCCGAGAGCTTCGTCTACATCGCGCTCTCGACCGTTGTTCATTTCGGCTATTACTTCATGCTGGGCAAAGCCTATCAGCATGGCGACCTCAGCGTCGTTTACCCTATCGCGCGAGGCATCGTGCCCGCGCTGGTGTCGCTGTGGGCCATGGTACTGGTGGGTGAGGTTCTGCCCCTGCAAGCCTGGGGCGGGATCGCCCTGATCGCGCTAGGCATCCAGCTCAGCAGTTGGAGCGCCCTGCGATCCGGCGTCGGGCGCAGCGCGCTGGGCTTAGCGCTGGGCACCGGGTTCTGTATCTCGATCTATTCGGTGGTCGACGGGATAGGCGTGCGGCTGTCGGGTAATACACTCAGCTACTGGGCCTGGGGCGCGTTCCTGCATCTGTTCATTGCGGGGTTCGTGGGGGTGCGCAAGCGAGACACGCTGGCGGCGCTGCCCGCCAAGGTCTGGATGATCGGCATCCTTGGCGGGCTGGTGTCGATGACGGCCTATGGTCTGGTGCTCTATGCCAAGAACTTCGCGCCTTTGGGGGCCGTGTCGGCCCTGCGCGAAACTTCGGTGATCTTCGCGGCGCTGATCGGGTTTGTGTTTTTGCATGAGGGCAACTGGATCCGCCGATTGGGCGCGGCGGTCCTGATGGCGGGCGGAGTGGCGTTGATTGGTTTGGCGGTGTGAGGGGTGTGCCGGGCTGAAGCCCGGCGTGCGGGGATGTAGGATGGGTATTTAGACCCTTCTTGATGCGGCAAACTTAATGGATGTAAAAAACCATCCTACTCTTGATCACATGCTTCGTAGGCAGCCGAGATATCTCTTCGACAAAACGACCTCTTCAATCGGTACAGTAAAGCCATCCGTCCGCACTAAACATGCCAAGAGTTTTCTGGCACTGTGGTCTTTAAGTACTGTTTGATTTTCAAAAGGGTTATTGGCCGCAAAATCTATCCTCGACAGTTTTGGACATTGCAAGGTGTTTTGACAAAAGATTTCAATTAGATCGTATTTAGCCTTCTGCAGGGCGGAAGCATAGTAGTCGGCCCTGGAATAATCTCCTGAACGCAAGAGCGACGCGTAAACTTGGCGGTCGGCATTGTCAGCCCAAAAGTAAGCGAGCAAGTAGTCTCGTGCGCGTAACTTATCAAGATAACGAAACATATAAGATATACCGCTATTTTGAGAGTATTGTTTGAGAGCCTCTTTGGTAAACTCGCTCGCACCCATGTGACTGTTCGATATGAGAAAACTAGAAATCGAATAGCAATCTGGAGTTGGTGCTACATCCTCACCATTCAAAAAGGAGATGTATGCTTCGCAGCTTGGGAACTCCTCAAAGATGCTGTTGTCTGTTTCTTCACTCTGGGCAAAGTCGGGTATGAATGCCAAGAAAGCAGCTATAGTATAAAACCATCGCAAGTGCTTGCGATAATCAAACATCCAACTCCTCCACAAACCGCGCGTTCTCCTGAATGTATTGGAACCGCAGTTCGGGCTTCTTACCCATCAGGCGCTCGACCAGATCGCCGGTCTCGCCGGGTTCGTCCTCATCAATCGTGACGCGGATCAATTTCCGAGACGCCGGGTCCATCGTGGTCTCTTTCAGGTCCTTGGCGTCCATCTCGCCCAGACCTTTGAAGCGCGAGACGTCGATTTTGCCCTTGCCGCCCAGACCTTTTTCCAGCCACTCATCCCGTTCAGCCTCGTCCAGGCAATAAACGCGTTTGGCGCCTTGGGTCAGGCGATACAGGGGCGGGCAGGCCAGATACAGGTGTCCCGCGTCAATCATGGGTCGCATCTGGGTGAAGAAGAACGTCATCAGCAATGAGGCGATATGCGCCCCGTCCACATCCGCATCGGTCATGATGATGATCTTGTCATAGCGTAGGTCGTCGACGTTGAACTTGGTGCCAAGGCCCACACCCAGCGCTTGGGTCAGGTCGTTGATCTCGGCATTGGTGCCCAGCTTGGAACTGGCCGCGCCCAGCACGTTCAGGATCTTGCCGCGCAGGGGCAGCAGGGCCTGCGTTTTACGGTCTCGGCCCATTTTGGCAGATCCGCCCGCAGAATCGCCCTCGACGATGAATAATTCCGTTCCGTCCCGTGTTGAACTATTACAGTCCACCAACTTGCCGGGGAGACGAAGTTTCTTAGTGGCGGACTTGCGTTGTGTTTCCTTCTCGGCCCGTCGGCGCAGGCGTTCCTCAGCCCTCAGGATGAGGAAATCCAGGATCGCGCCGGCGGATTTCGTGTCCGCGGCCAGCCAGTTATCGAAATGGTCGCGGACAGAATTCTCGACCAGCCGTTGTGCCTCGACCGTGGCAAGGCGATCCTTGGTCTGGCCGACAAATTCCGGTTCTGAGATAAAACAGGACACCAACGCACAGCCGCCGGTGATCAGATCATCGCGGGTGATCTGTCCGGCCTTCTTGTTGTTGATCAGCTCGCCATAGGCCTTGATCCCCTTGAGGACCGCCGCCCAGAACCCCGCAACATGTGTGCCACCCTCGGGCGTGGGCACGGTGTTACAGTAGGACTGGATGAACCCATCGCGCGACGGTGTCCAGTTGATCGCCCATTCGACCTTGCCCGGCGTGTTGAACTTTTCCTGAAAGTCCACGGTGCCCGCAAAGGGCTGCTCGGCATAGGTGGACGAGCCGTTCATCGTCTCCTTGAGGTAGTCGGATAGGCCGCCGGGGAAGTGGAACGTGGCTTCGGTCGGCGTTTCGCCGTCATCAATGGCAGATTTCCAGCGGATTTCCACGCCCGAGAACAGATAGGCCTTGGATCGGATGGATTTGAACAGGCGCGCCGGTTTGAACTTGTGGTGGCCAAAGATGTCAGCATCCGCGTGGAAGGTCACGGTGGTGCCGCGCCGGTTGGGCGCTGCGCCGATCTTCTCAACCGGGCTCAGAGGGACGCCGCGCGAGAAGCGCTGTTCGAAAAGTGTCTTGTCCCGCGCCACCTGCACGACCATCGAATCCGACAGCGCGTTGACCACCGAAGCCCCCACGCCATGCAGACCGCCTGAGGTCTGGTACGCCTTGCCCGAGAATTTACCGCCCGCGTGCAGGGTACACAGGATGACCTCCAACGCCGATTTGTCGGGGAATTTGGGGTGCGGATCGATCGGAATGCCGCGCCCGTTGTCGCGCACGGTTAGGGCGTAATCTGCGTGCAGTTCAACCTCGATCCGGTTGGCATGGCCCGCGACCGCTTCGTCCATCGAGTTGTCGAGGATTTCGGCCACCATATGGTGCAACGCACGCTCATCCGTGCCGCCGATATACATGCCGGGGCGTTTACGGACCGGTTCCAGCCCTTCCAGCACCTCGATTGAGGAGGCGTCATAGGTGGTGGTTGCTTCGGGCGTCAACAGATCGTCGGGCATGGGTGCTGCTCTTGTTCTTGAGTTTCCCCCATTATGGCAGGGGATGTGGTTCGGGGGAAGAGGGCCACGAGGTGTTGTGTGCAATTTGCATGCCTCAATCGCCCGGTCATGCCGTTTTGCAGCAACAGGGCCGCGTTCGCGGACCGTGCAAGTTAAACCGTTAGAAGGCGACGGGATTTCCGGCAGGGGCACGAAGTGTGGGGTGCAACATCTGCACTTCCCGCGGTTTCAAAACCGGAAGGACCGTTTCGCCGAATGGCCCATCGCGAGACATCAGTTCGGGAAACAGTTCAAAGAGCTCTCGCTTGGTTTCGCGCGCCATCGCGTCCAGGCTGGTGTCCCCGGGGAAAAAGGTTTCAGACCAAAGGCCTTCGACCTGAACCAGCTCATGTTGGTCAAACAGGATATGGATATACTCGACGTCTTGATCTGGCGGATCCTGCGTAACAGATTGCCCGTCAACAAGCCCTTTGGCCGGCGCAAGCATCACCCTATCTCCAAAATACAGTTGCATCTGGTGTGAGGACACGACGATCCGATGCTGCGGGGAAACCAGCAGGTCGCGCGCAGGGCATCCCGGCGATAAACTGTCTTTACCTATGCGGATCGGGCAGAATCTTGGGGATTGCCTCAACTGAGCCGAGGAGAGACGCCGCCGACCGATCCAGCGCACAGGACGGCTGCTGCCATCTGCGACGATGACGGGGTCTCCGGGCCTGAGGGTTTCAATGCGCCGTTCTCCGGATGGGGTCAGGACCAAAGACCCGGCAGTAAAGCAGACAAAGGAGGGCAGAGTGTCGTAGTCAACGGGCGGAGCGGTGACGATGCTGTTGTTGGTGTTTGCGATTGTATCGCCAACATTTGCCGTACCAGAGGTGACGATGATGTATTGCGGGTTCGAAAACTGAAGCAGCGTGAACGTGACGGGTGAACCGCCGACTGTGCCGCTATAGGTCTCGAAGGTCTGAAAGTTGGTCGAGTTGCCTATAAAGCCGGGGACGCCTGAAACATCCAGCTGCGCGCCACCATCGGCATCGGGATCTTCCAAGGTGTCGTCATTATCGATGACTGCCACTTGAAACGCGTTCAGAACCGTAACATTGGTCGAGCTCAGCGGGTCGGCATTAATTTCGAGTATCGTGACAAATTTCATCTGATTTACTCGCGATAAACAACTTTAATGAAAGTATAAACTCATCATACACCAAATAGGTGCAAAAGCATAATAATGTTCAATACAAGCGCAGCGAGTTCCGGTTTCTCTCGATAGCTCAGAGATTTACGAGTAACCTGCAGGCGGGATCAACTAGGCAGGTTGCGTATGAGCTGGATCAAAACCGTACCATTTGAGCAGGCCACAGGACGGCTGCGAAAACTCTATGACCGGGTGACCGGACCGAACAACAACGTGGATAACATCATGATGTTGCATTCCCTGCGCCCGCATTCGATGGAAGGCCATATGGCGATCTACAAGACCGTGTTGCATCATTCCGGAAACACAGTACCAAAGTGGTTTCTTGAGGTTTTGGGCGTTTGGGTTAGTTCTCTCAATCGCTGCGGTTATTGCGTTGAACATCATTTCAGCGGTTTGCAGCGGCTGTTGCGCGATACACCGCGCGGGGACGCTATCCGTGCAGCGATTGAGGCGCGGCGTCCCGAAGATGCGCCTTTGGACACGGCTCAGATTGCTGCGATGCACTATGCCCGGAAACTGACCGAAGCGCCGGGGGACATGGTCGAAGTGGATGTGATTGCCCTGCGCGATGCCGGATGGGAGGATGGTGAAATACTAGAGATCAATCAGGTCTGTGCCTATTTCTCCTACGCCAACCGTACGGTTTTGGGGCTGGGCTGCTCGACCGATGGCGATGTGCTCGGGTTGTCTCCAAACAACTCGGATGATCCCGAAGACTGGGGCCATACCTAGGGGCTTAGTCTGCGATCCAATCTAGTATGGCTTGGGCGACAACCTTGGGCCGCTGGTGATGTAGCCAGTGATCGGTGCCGGGGATATCGATGCGGGTCAGGTCGGCGGCAAAGGCCTCAAGCCCGGCCGTGGATTCGGGTAACAGCGCTTTGTCATCCGATCCCCAAAGCAACAGATGTGGACACTGGACCTGTAAGCGATCCAGGGGCAGTTCGGGCAGGTCAGCGCGAGGTTTGCCGGGGTCAGCGACCACAAGCGGTGAGGCGCGATACCAGTTCAGCATCGCCTCAATCCGACCGGGGCGCGCCCATTCAGTGCGATAGTCCTGCATCCGCGCATCAGACAACCAGTCCAGCCCCATACCAAACCGAAAGAAACGTTCCAGGCGTGCAAAGTTATCTGCGGAAAACCGCTGCGCTGCGTCGGGCGCACGTAGGCCGTTGATATAGGCTGAGGCTTTAGATTGCGCGCCACCTGCCGCCATGGCGCGTTGGAACGGCACGGGGTGGACGCCGTTTGCGATAATCAGCCGGCTGACCAGATCGGGTCGGAACATCGCCACCCCATACGCCACCGATGCGCCCCAATCGTGGCCCATCACGCAGACTGGCCCGCCAAGCCGTTCAATCAAAGCCGCCATATCTGACACCAACTGGGACAAGGTGTAGTTGCCAACACCCTCGGGGCACCAGCTTTGCCCGTAACCGCGCTGGTCTGGGGCGATGCAATGAAAGCGGTGGGATAGGTGCGGGGCCATATCGCTCCAAGCCCCGCCGTATTCCGGAAACCCATGCAACATCAGCAATGGTGATTTGTCGCTTTCGCCCCAGTGACGCAATAGGAAGGGGTGGCCGTTCAGGTCCGCGAATTCCGTGTCCATTTCTACCCCGATTGTTGAACAGCGATATGATGGGTTTTCCTCATATCTATTTGATGCCGATCAAAGCGCAATTCGACGCTTTCTGCTAGCCGTGCGGGAACAACGAGGGAAAGGAAACACTACATGGACGCTGTAGCAGCACGCGAAGAAAAGCAATCTTCTGTCAAAATTGTGCCAAAGCCTGATCAGGAAACTGCTCAGCCCTGTCACGAGAAAATCCGCCTGGCGTTTGAAAGCGGCAGATATCCTTACGCACACAAGATGGCGCGTAAGGACTACGAGGCGCAGAAGGCTTTGTTGCAAGCGGAACTGCTGAAAGTACAGCTTTGGGCCCAGGAAACCGGGCAGCGGTTCGTGTTGCTATTCGAAGGGCGCGATGCGGCTGGCAAGGGCGGTACAATCAAGCGGTTCATGGAGCATTTGAACCCGCGGCAGGCGCGCGTTGTGGCTTTGAACAAACCCACCTGGGAAGAAAAAGGTCAGTGGTACTATCAACGCTATGTCCAGGAGTTGCCGACGGTCGGGGAAATGGTGTTCTATGATCGGTCCTGGTACAACCGGGCTGGGGTTGAGCGTGTGATGGGGTTTTGCTCGCCGAATGAATATCTGGAATTCATGCGCCAGACACCGGATCTGGAGCGGATGCTGGTCCGGTCGGGTATTCAGCTGTACAAATACTGGTTCTCGGTCACGCAGGATGAACAACAACGCCGGTTCAAAAGCCGTGAAACCGATCCGTTGAAACAGTGGAAATTGTCGCCCATCGACAAGGCCAGCCTGGACAAGTGGGACGACTATACCGAGGCGAAAGAGGCGATGTTCTTCTATACAGACACTGCCGATGCGCCCTGGACCATTGTCAAATCGAACGACAAGAAACGCGCGCGATTGAATTGCATGCGCCACTTTCTGGCGTCGCTTGACTACCCCGAGAAAAACGAAGCGATCGTTGGTGAGCCTGACCCGCTAATCGTCGGGCAGGCCCATCACGTGATCCACCAGTCCGAACATATTCTGGGCGCCTCGCTGCATCCCAGCACATGACCTTACAGAATTAAGTTTTGTGGTTGTGAAGCCCACAGCCATACGTCAGCGAATAAGTCTCATGACGATATTTAGTTGATCCGCTCTTGCCCCGGCTTCGGGCCGCGCATATGGCTGGTCGGATGAACAAGGTCATGACATATCCGGCCCATTTCAAGGCCATCGCTGTGCTGGGCTTGCCGTTGATCGGCGGGCATCTGGCGCAGTTTGCGATCGGTTTGACCGATACTGTCATGCTGGGCTGGTACGGGGTCGAGGCCCTAGCGGCGGTGACACTGGCCAGCAGCTATTTCTTTGTTCTGTTCCTGTTCGGGGCCGGGTTTGGTTGGGCTGTGATGCCAATGGTTGCCACTGCGGCAGCCGAAGAGGATGAAACCAGTATCCGTCGCTCGACACTCATGGGGCTGTGGCTATCGCTGCTTTATGCAGCGCTTGTTATGCCATTGCTATGGTGGTCCTATCCAATCTTGATTGCCTTGAGGCAAGAGCCACAAGTGGCGGAAACTGCCGCACAATACCTGCGCGTGGCAGGGTGGGGGCTGTTCCCCGCTTTGCTGGTCATGGTGTTGAAATCCTATCTGGCGGCGTTGGAACGCACCCAGATCGTCCTGTGGATCACAGTCGTCGCCGCCCTTGTGAATGGCGTGACCAACTATGCCTTGATTTTCGGGAACTGGGGCGCGCCAGAGCTTGGGGTGATGGGCGCGGCCATTGCATCAGTGGTCACTCAGATTGTGTCGCTGGTCGCGGTTGTTGCCTATGCGGTTTACGTATTGCCTCAATACAACCTGTTCCAGCGCTTCTGGCGCCCGGATTGGGAGATGTTTGGAAGCGTTCTGCGCCTTGGTGTACCGATCGGATTGACAACGCTGGCCGAGGTCACACTGTTCGCCACTTCGGCGGTCATGATGGGATGGCTAGGTCAGTTGCCTCTGGCGGCGCATGGGATTGCGTTGAACCTCGCATCGGCCACTTTCATGGTGCATCTGGGTCTATCGAACGCAGCGACCATTCGGGCCGGCAATGCTCTGGGGCGGCGAGACCGTGCGCATCTTGAAAAAGGTGCCATCGCAGTGACCATCATGTCACTGGTTATGTCCGTTTTGACGGTCATCCTGTTCCTCACCTGTGCCGAGCCTTTGATTTCGCTGTTTATGGAATCTGATGACCCGCAACGTGGCCAGATCCTGGCCATCGGAACTGGGTTACTCGCCATGGCGGCGCTGTTTCAACTGGTCGATGGCGCTCAGGTCATTGCGCTGGGCCTGCTGCGTGGCTTGCAGGATGCGAAGATTCCTATGGTCATGGCCGGGCTGAGCTACTGGGTCGTTGGCCTACCATCTTCCTATTACTTTGGTTTTGTCCGGGGCATGGATGGCATCGGCGTTTGGATGGGTTTGGTTCTGGGGCTTGCATGTGCAGCCATACTGCTGATGGCGCGGTTCTGGATGCGATCCGTGCGCGAAGTGAGTGTTCCGGCTGAGTAACTGTTAGCCCTTTTCCAGTCGATCTGCCTTTTTCCGAACCAGCACAGATCGCAGATCGTGCATCGCCATCAAAAGCCGGTCAGTGACGTCTTCCAGTTGATCATCGGTGGCTTTGGACTGCGCCCATTGCGTTGTCAGGTTCAAATAGTCAACGGCCCGGTGAATGTCATCTATATCGCGCTGCGCCAGCAAGGCCTTGCGGTTTTCCATCCAGCGCATGATTTCAGCCTCGTCCGCTTCGGTCAGGCTGCGCTGACCGTGCGGTTTGACCTCGCCGTTGCGAATGTTGATCACCGCGATCTGGTCCATCTCGATCCGCCGCTGGCGGTTCTCGGTATCGACCTTAAACACCACCGCGCCGTTCTCGCGGACACGAAAATAGTACTCGGGCAATTCCGCTGTCATGAGCGTCTCCGGTCAGGTCAGGGCCGCGCAAAAGCGCTGGATGCGGGTACAGGCCATTTTCAACGCCTCATCAGAGGTCGCGTAGCTGACCCGGAAATTGGGTGACAGGCCAAAGGCCGCGCCAAATACCACCGCGACGTCGGCCTCTTCCAGCAGAGCTGTTGCAAAGGCTTCGTCGTTTTCAATCACCGTCCCGGCAGGGGTTGTCTTGCCGATCAGGCCCGCGATGGACGGATAAACATAAAAGGCACCTTCCGGGGTGGGGCAACTGATGCCGTCGATGGCGTTCAGCATATCGACAACCAGATCACGGCGGCGTTTGAAGGTCACGTTATTGGGGGCCAGGAAATCCTGTGTACCGTTCAACGCCTCGACCGCGGCCCATTGGCTAATCGAACAGGGGTTCGAGGTCGATTGCGACTGTACCTTGCGCATCGCCGCGATCAGGGCCTCAGGCCCGGCGGCATAGCCGATCCGCCACCCTGTCATGGCATAGGCCTTGGATACGCCATTGCAGGTAAGCGTGCGGTCATAAAGCTTGGGCTCGACTTGTGCAGGAGTGCAGAATTCAAACCCGCCATAGGCCAGATGTTCGTACATATCATCGGTCATCACCCAGACATGGGGGTGACGCAACAGAACATCGGTAAGCTCTTTCAGTTCCGCCTGGCTGTAGCCTGCACCAGTCGGGTTCGAAGGAGAGTTGAAGATCAGCCATTTTGTTTTAGGTGTGATCGCGGTCTCAAGCTGATCGGCAGTCAGCTTGAAGTTCGTCTGAATTGAAGTTTCAGCAATCACCGGTGTTCCGCCTGCCAGCAGAACCATATCCGGATAGCTGACCCAGTAGGGGGCAGGAATGACGACCTCATCCCCCTCGTTCAGGGTTGCCATCAGCGCGTTATATAGCGTCTGCTTGCCGCCGGTGCCCACCGAAACTTGAGCCGGAGTGTAGTCGAGCCCGTGATCGCGCTTCATCTTGGCGCAGACGGCCTGTTTCAACTCGGGGATGCCATCAGGCGCGGTGTATTTCGTCTTGCCCGCCGCAATGGCCGCAACGGCCGCATCCTTGATGTTCTGCGGGGTGTCGAAATCCGGCTCACCAGCGCTTAGGCCGATGATGTCGCGCCCGGCTGCTTTCAGCTCGGCCGCTTTGGCTGTCATCGCAATCGTTGGGGAAGGTTTGACGCGGGACAATGTCGCAGACAGGAAACTCATGGCGGCCTCGGTTTGTATGTTCAGCCTGACTGTCATAGGGTGCGCCCGAACGACGATCAAGCGATATGAAACCCGGAATTGGAGACCTGAATGAGCAACGAATACGATTGGTTTGGACCAGACGCGGCGACATTTGGGGATCGGCTGGCAGGCGCGCGCGAGGCGGCAGGGATGAACCAGGCAGAATTGGCCCGTCGCCTGGGTGTCAAGAAATCGACGATTGCCGATTGGGAAAACGACTTGTCTGAACCGCGTGCGAACCGGCTTTCGATGATGGCGGGCATGGTCAACGTGTCGATCAAATGGTTGCTCACCGGCGAAGGCGAAGGGATGGATGCGCCCGTAGATGCAGATAGCAGTAATCTGGATATTGCCGGAGCCGTCGCCGAGCTGCGCGCAATTCGCGGCGAGATGCGCGCCTGTTCGGAACGCGCCGCGCGGCTGGAAAAAAAGCTGCGGCTGATGCTGGAAGCAGGCCAATGACCGAGGCGCGCGATATTCGCATCAAACGCATGAAGATGCGGTCGATGCGGCGGGGCATCAAGGAAATGGACCTGATCCTGTCAGCCTATGCTGATCGTAATCTGGACGCGATGGATGTGGCGGGTCTGGATCAGTATGACGCCTTACTGAACGAAAACGATCAGGACTTGTATCAATGGGTGACTGGGCAGGTCACTGCTCCCGACGCGCTGTCCGACTTGATCGCTGACATCGCTCAGACCTTTCAAAAGTAAGGATAATTCCAGCTTAACTGATTTTTCGGGATTTCGGTTCATCGTGGCGGAAAGAACGCGACTGAATCGGAGGGTCGGATGAGTATGGAATTGCAGGTCTCGGCATCGGGCGCCAAAGGGTTCATGAATAGCTACCTTGAGGCGTTGGCGCTTGTCGAACGGCTGCACCGGCTGCTTTTGGACGTGATCAAAGATGAGTTCGAGCGGGTCGGCGTGCTGGAAATCAACGCCGTTCAGGCGCTGCTATTGTTCAATATCGGCGATCATGAAGTGACGGCCGGCGAGTTGAAAAGCCGTGGATACTATCAGGGCAGCAATGTCAGCTACAATCTGAAGAAACTGGTTGAGATGGGGTATATGCACCACCAGAGATGTGAAATCGAC
Source organism: Pseudomonadota bacterium (assembly GCA_039818265.1). Taxonomy (GTDB): domain Bacteria; phylum Pseudomonadota; class Alphaproteobacteria; order Rhodobacterales; family Rhodobacteraceae; genus Ruegeria. The sequence continues at coordinate 32,882 of JBCBUG010000019.1, forward strand.
CGTCGCTCTGTCCGAGTGCGGCTGACACCACGCGGTCGGGAAATTCGGGATATCGTATCTGAGCTTTTTGCGCGCCATGCGGACGGGTTGCAAAGCCGTGGTGTGCTGGCGCAAGAGGGGATCGAAGATATTACTGGATCACTGCGCCGGGTTGAGCGGTACTGGACGGACCAGATTCGCTATATCTACTGATAAGCGAAGATTTGTTTTCTGGCGGGTGCGTCAGATCATGTGCAGGATTAGTCGAAGGAAGACCTCCGAGTTGTAAACCGCTGAGCTCGCGTTCCAGCTTTCGGCGCATAGCGCGCTCAAAATCCTCGAAACCCTGCGCTACTTCCAGAAATGCGCCCGGCCCGTGCAATACATTGTTTTCGAAGAACGGGATCAGGAACAGCTCGCCTTCGAAATCGGCTGCGTTGATGACCAGTCCGTTGACCACGACATCACTGAACGGAAAGTGCCGATAGGCGTTTTGTGGGCCATAGCCGTCATTGTTCGATCCGTCCCCCGACAGATCAATGGTCTTGAATAGGCAAGGGGGCGCGCGTTCCAACAAGGCGGCGCCAAAGGCCAATGCGTATCCCATCGCAGTGGCGGATTGGGTGTCCGACCGCTTGGACTGGCTGATTTGTGTTGCGGCGGCCAGAACATCGCCACTGTTTTCGATCATCCGCCAATCCATGATGATATGTTGGACGGACCGCCCACTCCATTCATAAACTGCAAGCGCGACGGGCATTGGCGACGAAAAGAAGGCGTCATGAACCTCAGGGGCGAGCAGGGCGGCCGCCAGACCTTGCCGCTGCAGAGCGTCTTCTGCCTCGTCCACCGAAACAGAGATATCCAGCGCCAATGCCAGCGCCAGACGGCAGGGCTCTGCCTGAACAGGGCTGGCCAGGACGGCCAGACCTAGTGCTATAAGGGTGCGGATCACCAGTGCCCGGTGCTTTCCATACTGGCCCAGGGCTCTGCGGGTTCCAATGCGTCGCCGTTTTGCAGCAACTCGACCGAGATATTGTCAGGCGAGCGGACAAAAGCCATGCGCCCGTCACGCGGCGGGCGGGCGATAACCACCCCGTTGTCCTGAAGGTGCTGGCAGGTTGCATAGATATCGTCGACGCCGTAAGCTAGGTGGCCAAAGTGGCGGCTGTCACTTGGCAATGCGTCGTCACCATCCCAATTGTAAGTCAGCTCAATCGGTCGATCTTCTTGCCCCGGCGGTGCCAAAAAAATGAGGGTGAACCGGCCCTGTTCGCTTTCGTACCGGCGGGTTTCCTTCAGGCCAAGCAGTTCATAGAACGCCATGGATTTCTCAAGATCCTTCACGCGAACCATGGTGTGAAGATATGTCAGCCCCATCTCGGCAATCCTTCTTTTGGAATGAGTTCGACCTCAGCTTAGCGCGCTATGGGGGCGTGTCGAGGGGGCAGGGAACACAATTCCGAAAATCCGGGCCTCAGGCCATATCCTGCGGTTCCAGCGGATGATCTGTCGATATATAGTGGCAGGCGACTCAGTATCGAAAGGAAGTTTTCATGCCCCTGTCTGCCGACCAACAGGCCGAGATCGAAGCGCAGCGCGCGCAGTCGCATCAAACACGCCGTGTCGTTGCAACGGGGATGGAAGATCACCTGTATACTGCGCATCAGGTGCTGGATCACGGGTTTGTGCGCGTCATCGATTATATGGGCGATGATGCGGCCATCTGTCAGGCGGCACGCGTGTCTTATGGCAAGGGCACGAAGTCGGTTCAGAATGACGAAGGGCTGATCCGCTATCTGATGCGGCACTGGCATTCGACCCCGTTCGAGATGTGTGAAGTCAAGCTGCACATCAAACTTCCGGTTTTTGTCGCGCGCCAGTGGATTCGCCACCGGACCGCCAATGTGAACGAATACTCGGCACGCTATTCCATTCTGGATCGCGAGTTCTACATCCCCGCGCCCGAGCATGTTGCCGCGCAGTCAGAAGTAAATAATCAAGGCCGCGGATCGGCTTTGGAAGGGGAAGAGGCTGCGCGGGTTCTGGAAATGCTAAAGGCCGACAGCACCCGCTGCTATGACAATTATGAGGCGATGATCAGCCAGGACGGCCAGCAAGGGCTGGCGCGTGAATTGGCGCGGATGAACCTGCCGGCCAACGTTTATACGCAGTGGTACTGGAAGGTGGATCTGCACAACCTGTTCCATTTCTTGCGCCTGCGCGCCGATCCGCATGCCCAGTACGAGATCCGGGTCTATGCCGATACCATGTGCAAGATCGTGGCCGATTGGGTGCCTTTCGCCTATAGGGCCTTCGAAGATTACCGCCTGGGTGCCGTGAACCTGTCCGCTCAGATGGTCGACAGCTTGCGCCGGATGCTAGCAGGCGAAAGTGTCACTCAGGAAAGCTCGGGCATGACAGCACGGGAATGGCGTGAGTTCGAGACCATTATCAAGGAAAACTGATTCAAAAGCATATCATTTGTCTATACAAACCGTCATGAAACTGTTACTTTGGTTCCATGACCTATGTTTCGTTTTTTTCCTTACTTGGTCTGGTGTCGGCGCTGGCCGGACCGGCCATTGCCAAAAACCCAATTGCCGAAATTCTGTGTGAACCGACACAAAGACTGCATGACAAGTTGCAGACTCAGTTTCGCTCTGCCCGTATAGCAACGGGTATGCGCGGGCCTGAACAGATCATGGAGGTCTGGAGCAGTGATCGGGGCGACTGGACCATGGTTGTGACCTATGCCACCGGTACATCCTGCATCGTAGCAATGGGACAAGACTGGTATTCGCATGCTGAGGACAAGCCAGCACGGGGATAGGGCATTTGCCGGATGGGGGCGGGTGACGGCCGGAAATTGGCCGCCAACCTTAATTGGAAAACCCCGCGCGGGGCGGGGGGCGTCGTTACAACGGTTTCAAATCAGCTGCCATCTGGCGGCCGTCACGTCCGTCCTGCAACTCGTACGAGACTTTCTGATTGTCTGCGAGTCCGGTCAGGCCGGACCGTTCTACGGCCGAGATATGCACAAACACATCTTTGCCCCCTTCGTCGGGGGCAATAAACCCATAGCCTTTGGTGGTATTGAACCATTTCACGGTGCCAGTTGGCATCTCCCGTGTCTCCTTCTACTTTCGCATTGTCCCACAAATTGGTGGGGCGGTGGTTGGCAGAACCGCAAAAGCAGGCTGTTTCCACTGCTGACGACAGCCCATTTTGCATGTTTCACCTTTTTCAACATTGCACGGTGAAGTAAAAAATCAAGAATAACTGCTGGAAACCAGTTGGTTCGCCTAAAATTGAAACAAACATCGGAGCAGGATAGACATGCGTCTTTATGGGCTTAAAACTTGCGATACGTGCCGCAAGGCTTTGAAATCTCTTCCTAATGCTGAGTTTGTGGATGTGCGCGCAGATGGCGTTCCAGAAAATTTGCTGTCGCAGGCTCTTGCCACGTTCGGCGATGCTTTGCTCAACACACGTTCGACAACCTGGCGTGGTTTGGACGATGCGCAGCGTTCTCGCCCCGCAATGGAGTTGTTGAAAGAGCATCCGGCGTTGATGAAACGTCCGCTGATCGAAAAAGATGGCGGGTTGACGTTGGGTTGGACAGCTGAAACGCGGGCAACGCTTGGCGTCGCCTGATCGGGTGCTTATCTGATCTGACGCAACTGCGAGGATAGTTTATGCGAAACGCCGCAATGATTTTGGGTGTCATCGCCGGTTTGATCGGGATGATTGTTGGGTTCTTTGGGTATGGGTATGTCGAGGCGATCAAGCATTTCGGGGATATTGATGGCATCGCCGACCAGGTCGATAACCCCGGTTTGATTCAAACGGCCTCGATCGTTGCGCCATTGCTGGCGATCGCAGGGGGCGCGATGGCCCATGCGCGTGCTCTGGTCGCGGGTGTCTTGCTGTTGGTGTCTGCGGCGGGGATGTACTACGCGTTTGGGTTTGGTGTCTTCACCATGTTCCCGATAGCGTTTGCGGGCGTTGCCGGGGTGCTTGGGCTCGCCGCTGGAAAACCGGACGAACCCAAGGCGCATTTCTAGCTCATTTCAGCTTCAACAGGCGATCCAGAGACAGGGGGCCCGCGCCATTGAGCACGATCACCAGGAACAGGAAGGTCCACAAAACTCGCTGGTCCAGAATGTCCGGGGCCGCGTTGAACAGACTGCCCAGTTTCACGCCATGGCCTGTTACATCGACCAGAGTCTGAACCCAGACAAAGCCGATCATGCCCAGAGCAGCCAGACGCGTGAGCAGGCCGACCAGCAACAAGGCGGGCAGAACAAACTCGGCCACGGTGCCAAGGAAAACCACGATACGCTGAAACAAGGTCATCTGCGTGACGTCCCACAAAACAGCCTCGGCCGCTTTGGGGAATATTTGTCCAAATGCTCCGCTGGACGGTGAAAAGATTGACCCATCGATCTTTAGCATGGCCGAATTCCAATAGTAGACCAGCAGCACCGCGATAAAGACCAGCCGCGCAAGCGTGGGTGTGAGCCAGCCAGACGCATGGTCCGCCTTACCCAGAACGTTGTTGTGGATTGAGATCAGGGCAGTCATGTTTCCAGCCTTTCGATAATCACAGAAGTTATGGCACCGCCTTGCAACAGCAACGCCAGTGTGGGTCCAAGATCAAAGTCCAGAGTGTCAGCGGCGGCTCTTTCGAATGCTGCGCCGATGGTGTCCCCAGATTGTAAGTAGGCGATCCAATCCGCGCCGCCATGTGGCAGCAGGTGAGGGGCAGGATCGTATTCAGGGCGGGTGATCAACACATCCTCGGCCCCGGTTGAGGGCTTGGGCGCGTCAGCCTCAGTGTTGAAGCGCCAGATCGCATGAATAGGCCAATCCGACCGGATGACCTGCATTGAAGGCGCGAATTCCAACCGGGCGCACATGATTTCTTCGGGCGAAACGGCCAGTGCATCTGCCGGGGCAGGTCGGCTGTCTGCGGCGTGGTAGGACTGGCGCAGCGCCAGTTCCAGTCGGGCTACATCCGGCAGGTAGGCCAGATGAGACAGTTGAGGCATGTTGGCCAGAAAGTCGGGAAACGCCTCACCGTAAAACATCATCAAGGGCGAGGTTGGGGGGTGCTGTCGCAGAAAGATGCCGGACAGCCCGTCCATGTTTTTGGTGCCCAGCAGCTTGGTGATGACAGGAAACGCCTGATGCATCGCCTCGGTCAGCGAAACTGCGACATTATTGCGATAGACGCTGAACCGGCGGCCCGCAGGTTGATCGTCCGCATCCGTTAATCCGTCCGGAATTGGCGCTTTGGCATCCAGCAGGGCCGCATGAAATTCCGTTTGGGTAACGCTCATGCGGGGACTCGTTCCAATGCGGATTGCGCGCGTTCCGCTTCGGCGCGCAGAACGGGCCAATCGGGGACATCTGTATCCCATTCAACCAACACGGGCTTGGGCCCTGACCGTTCCAGCACATAGTCCAGCAGCGCCCAAACCGGGTCCACAACCTCGCGCCCATGGCTGTCGATCAGCAGGGGATGGCCATGGTCATCTTCATCCTCATCATGCCCGCCAAGGTGAATTTCGCCCACTTGATCTAGTGGATAAGCGTCGATGTAACCCTGGGGTGAGAAATCCAGATTGGTGGCCGAGACAAAGACGTTGTTCACGTCCAGCAACAGGCCACAGCCTGTACGCTTGGCGATCTCGCGCAGGAAATCGGGTTCCGACCATGTGCTTTCTTCGAACGCTAGATAGCTGGAGGGATTCTCAAGTAGCATCTGACGGCCCACAGTCTCTTGCACTTGATCGATATGTGTACAGACCCGCGTCAGCGTTGCATCTGTATAGGGCAGGGGCAGCAGGTCGTTGAAGAAATGGCTGTCATGGGTTGACCAGGCCAGATGTTCCGAGAAACTGGCGGGGTTCAGCCAGCCGACAAGGTGTTTCAGCCGTGCCAGGTGATCTGGGTCCAGCGCGCCTTCGCCGCCGATGGACAGGCCAACACCGTGGACCGAGATTGGAAACTGTTCAGACAGATGGCGCAGTTGCGCCAATGGGCGGCCCCCATCCCCCATGTAGTTTTCGGCATGAATCTCAAGCCAGGCGACGGGTTGGGCGTGCTCCAGTATTTGGGAAAAATGCTGTGGTTTGTAGCCAACACCCGGCGCTGCGGGCAGACGATTGGATCTGAGGGCATCATCCAGCATTTGCACGCTCCTTCTGATCGAAGAAAAGGGCGGGCGAAGGTGCCCGCCCCCTAAAATCGTTTGCTCGACTCTTATGCCGGCAGGTCGCGCTTCAACTCTTCTAGCGAACCTTTGCGCGGTGTGCCGTCTGCCTCTGCAGGCAGTTCGATATCGCCGCAGGTGCCGGCGTCAACCAGGGTCCAGGCGTTGCCCTGATAATCAACGGTTGAGGTGCCCGCGCATGTGGTGCCGGGGCCTGCTGCGCAGTCATTCTGACCGGCCAGCGAAACGCCATAGCACTTTTCTTTGGCTTGAGCGCTTGCGGTGGTTGCTGCACCCGATACGGCGGCTGCGACTGCGGTTGCGATAACCAGGGACTTTGCTGTGTTCGACATCTCTGAAATCCTCTTGATGACTGGGTATGTCTGCTTGTGACAATGACAAAGGTAAGGGCAAGTTGGCTATTGTTAAATTCACGAGCCCGTGTCTCACAAGCGCGTCAGGGCGCGGGGCGCACCCTTGTAAGGTAATCTACTGTTTTTGAAGGGAAAAGAATAGAGTGTTTCAATCCGACCCCTGTGCGGGGGTCGGATTTCCGGCGAGATGGTGCCGAATGTTACAACAGGTCGGGTGGGGTCGCGGCCTGCGACAACTCATTTGTTACAGCCTCAAGCGGCTGAACCTGCGTTTGTTTTTCGCCAAGGCGTCGAACACTGACGGTGCGGTCTTCGACCTCACGATGACCAACGGCCAGGATCACCGGGACTTTGGCCAGCGAATGTTCGCGGACCTTGTAATTGATCTTTTCGTTGCGAATGTCAGCTTCGGCTTGAACGCCCGCCGCTTTGAGCGCTTGGACAACCTCTTGTACATAGGCGTCAGCGTCCGAGGTGATCGAGGCGACCACAACTTGACGTGGGGCCAGCCAGAACGGCAGCTTGCCTTCCCAGTTCTCGATCAGAATACCGATGAACCGTTCCAGCGAGCCAAAGAGCGCACGGTGCAACATGACCGGTGCCAGCTTCTCGCCGGACTGGCTGACATAGGTCGAGCCAAACCGTTCCGGCAGGTTGTAGTCAACCTGCAGGGTGCCGCACTGCCAGTCGCGGCCGATGGCATCGCGCAGAACATATTCTAGCTTGGGCCCGTAAAACGCACCTTCGCCATCGAAGATTGTGTAGCTCATCTCGGCCCGATCCAGCGCGGTTTTCAACGCGCCCTCGGACAGATCCCAACTTTCGTCGCTACCGATCCGGTTTTCAGGGCGGGTCGACAGTTTGACATGCACGTCTTCGAAGCCGAAGTCCTTGTAAATCGACAGGATCAGGTCGTTGACCTTCAGGCATTCGTCAGTCAGCTGCTCAGGTGTGCAATAGATATGTGCATCGTCTTGCGTAAAGCTACGCACGCGCAACAAGCCATGCAACGCACCCGAAGGCTCGTATCGATGCACTTTTCCGAACTCGGCGATCTTCATCGGCAGCTCGCGATAACTGCGCAGACTGTGATTGTAGATCGTCATATGACCCGGGCAGTTCATCGGCTTGAGCGCATAGTCCCGTTCGTCATGCGTTTTGGCGAGGAACATGTTTTCCATATAGTTGAACCAGTGGCCTGAGGTCTCCCACAAGGCGCGGTCCATGATGTCAGGGGTATTGACCTCGACATAGCCAGCCGCTTCCTGGCGACGACGCATATAGGCGATCAGGTTCTGGAAGATGCGCCAACCGGCAGGGTGCCAGAAGACCGATCCCGGTGCGTGCTCTTCAAAATGGAACAGGTCCATTTCGCGACCCAACTTGCGGTGGTCGCGCTTGGCGGCCTCCTCCAGCATATGCAGGTGCGCTTTCAGCTTTTCTTTGCCAGTGAAAGCCACGCCATAGATACGTTGCAGCATCGGGCGATCACTGTCGCCGCGCCAGTAAGCGCCCGCAACCGACATCAGCTTGAACGCATCACCGGGCACCTGACCGGTATGCTGCAGGTGTGGTCCACGGCACAGATCTTGCCAGTCGCCGTGCCAGTACATGCGCAGCGGTTCATCGCCCGGAATGGAGTCGATCAACTCGACCTTATAAGGCTCGTTGTTCTTGGTGTAGAAATCGATCGCGCGCTGACGGTCCCAGACCTCGGTGGTCACGGGGTCGCGCTTGTTGATGATTTCCTTCATCTTTTTCTCGATCAGGCCCAGGTCTTCTGGCGTGAAAGGCTCAGCGCGGTCGAAGTCGTAGTACCAGCCGTTGTCAATCACCGGGCCGATGGTGACCTTGGTGTCGGGCCAGATTTCCTGCACTGCGCGCGCCATGATATGGGCCAGATCGTGACGGATCAGCTCATTGGCTTGTGCCTCATCCTTCATGGTGTGGATGGCGATCTGCGCGTCGGTTTCGATAGGCCATTGCAAGTCCCAGTGCTGACCATCGACGGTGGCCGAGATCGCTTTCTTGGCCAAAGAAGTCGAGATATCGGCAGCCACCTGTGCGGGCGTGACACCTGCGTCATAGGATCGTGCATTGCCATCAGGGAAGATAAGTGAGACGGATTTTGAATCCAGGGCCATGGTCTGGCTCTCCTCGTCGGTTTGGCGCCCACTGAACGCCCGGTTGCGGGTTATGGTGTTTTGGCTATTTGCTACTGGTGCAGCGCGAAGTCAACCGCTTTGAAGGCAAATGCGAAAAGCACCACGCAACCAGAGGATCGCGTGGCACGGTGTCGGGCGTTCAGGCAGCGGCAAAAACCGCGTAGCCCATGATCAGGCAGCACACCCATCCAGCTGTGAACAGAATGGGCCGCAAAGGCATGCGCGCAATGCCCGTGATCATACCGATGGCGTGTAAGACGCGCACCCAGAAAAACACAATGGCAGCCCAATAGGTCACCGCCGTAAAGCCGTCCAGTGTGTTAACGATCAGAACCAAAACGGCGAACGGCATACCCTGTTCGAGCAGATTCAACTGCGCGCGATGTGCCCTTTGCACCCAGGGGCGCAGGTTTGGGATCTGTGCAGGTCGGGCAAAGGCTTCCTCGCCCGAGGGGTCGGTCGAAACGCCAACCACGTATGGAATCCACATGGAAACAGCGAGCAGCATTAGGCATGTCAGTACGCCCAGTTCAGTTGGAAACTCAGCCATTATGCGCTCTCCTTCAGAGCGTCACCGGTCTCCAGCCAGCTCTTGAGTGAGGCTGCCAGGCGCGCCCAACCTTCGGCAAAGCCTTCCTGACCAGCGGCAAGGTCATAGTGTTCGATGGTCAACTTGCAGACATCGCCTTGTGGTTCGATCAGATAAACCATTGTAGATTGCGGGGCGTCAGGGCCCATGAACAGAGGTTCGAACCCCATCTCGATCCGGGTTTTTGGGTCCAGCTTTTGCGTCATCTGCCGCAGCATCTCATTGCCGTCAGGAGTAATGAAATGCACTGTCGCCCCTTTTCTTCAACCTCAAGCCAGCGCGGTCAATGCGCTGAAACTCAAATTGGAAACGGAGACTCGTATGGGAAAACCAGATTTTATGATGCAGACCTTTATCCGCTGCACTCAGGACGCGCTGTGGGATGCATTAACCAAACCCGATCAGATGGCAGCCTATCACTTCCTGTGCAACGAAGTACGCGGAGAGGTCTCGCCTGGTGCAACAGTGCATTTCATTACTCCTGACGGCAATGAGATGCTGCGGCAGATGACGCAAAAGCTGGACCCAAAAACCCGGATCGAGATGGGGTTCGAACCTCTGTTCATGGGCCCTGACGCCCC
>JBCBUG010000020.1:0-42172 GCA_039818265.1 Pseudomonadota bacterium
GCAACACGAGATGTGAAAATCGCTCTGGGGGGTGCGGCGGTCGTGACCCGGCCCGACGAATTCCAGAACACCGGCGCCGACGTCATCGCTCGGTCGGCCCTGGAGGTCATGCACCTTGCGGACTACGTGCCCCGCTGACGCCCACGGCGCTGGAAGCAGAACTCACTGAAAAGTTTGGTGGGTGAGCACGGACTCGAACCGTGGACCCGCTGATTAAGAGTTCGATAAAGTTATTTGTTTTTCAATAGCTTACGGAAAGTAAATACAGGTATCTCACGATATTTCGGCAATTCACAAGGAAATCACTCGCGCGATTTCCAGTCCCTTTCCAGACGCTCCAGGGTCACGCGGATCCAGCGCAGATCTGTTTTCATGTTCGCAAGATCCCGCGCTTCGTCCATGCGATCATTCATCAGTGATTTGTCGGCCTGCTCCAGCTCCTGGATCCTGCGATTGTGTTCGGCCAGGCCGCTTTCCAGGCGCGCCCAACCGACCGCCACGCTGACGAGCATGGACACCAGGACAATGACGTTGCCAACCGAAATTCCCGGCTGGATCCATCCACGTTTCTGCTCAGCCATCACGGGCACCCCAGACGTTTGTAACTTGCGTCATTCGCAACTACGCGTTCGAAGCCTGGTCGATCTGCGGAAGCGAGCGCGACCGACCCGGCCGGGCTCAGATCATTCGACCGGAACCCGGCGCAGCTGCTCGCAGTCTTCGAAGGGCAGCCCCCGAGAAGCAAGGTAATCGGCACAAAGCTCATAATCAGAAAGATCCTTGAGCCGCGCTTCATCCTTGATCCGCTCGCGTTCAGCCTGGGCAGCTGCTTCAACCATTTCCAGCTTGTGAGCTTCATATCCGGCCCTCCAGCGCGTTTCACCGTAGATCTTGGCAGCCACCACGGCCGCCAGGCACAAAAGCGCTCCTACGGCTATTTTTGAGCCGAGAAGACGCTTTAGGATTTCGGAAACGGCAATCACCCTGCCGCTTCCTTGATTGCCTTGATGGACTTGGCGAGGCGGCCCTGGAAGAAAATCCCCAGGAAGGCGAGCGCAACTACCGTTGCGCCGATGCCCGCAACGATCCGCCAGTCCTGGAGATATGGCGCTAGGAACGCCAGGCCGCCGCCCGCCATCACTTGCAAAATGCGCTCCCAGAAACTGACCTGTTTCACAACAGGTTTGTCCAGCGGAACGGGCACAACAGGTTTTGCAGGAGCTGTGTTCCGGTGCAATGCGCGAACATCAGCCAGGGCCGCCTTAACCTGGATGACTGTGACATGCGCACGCTGGCCGCCGTAGTAGCCTTTGCCCTCCGGCGTCGGCAGGCTCGCCCATTCCTTTGCCAGGTTCAGCAGCATCGTGTTGTCAGAGAGGCGGCCTGCCAGCCACTTGTCGATCCCACGGACACCCAGGAGGTAGCAGCCCATCCGGTCTTGCATGGCGCGATCAAACAAAAGATCATCGCTAAGATCCAGCGTTTCCTTGATCTTCCGAAGCGTTGTGCGAACGATCTGATACCGGCCGATGGCGCTGGAGTTCCAGCTGTTTTTGGGATGTGCCAGCATCTTGGTTTGGAGCGCATCAATTTGTCGAAGGCTCATTGACACCAGGTCAACATCGCCCCCGGTGTATTCACCATATGCAAGCGTTTCGTTGTATCCATCGCCCTTGTCGGTGCCTTCCGAATGACCGATCAAATTGAGAAGCGGGCGATAGACAGAGTAAGGATCCTGATTGTTCATAATCGCGATCTCCGGTTGTTTGATCGCGATTATGAGCGTGTCCCGGGAGGGTTAACTGGGCGGCCTTACTTCGCCACCCAACCGGTTGTCAGGCCGGAGCCCGCTTGCTTCACATAGAGCACCCCGACAGACGCATTCCCGTCTCTGCGAAGATAGAGCGACCCCACGTTCGCCTCGACGTTGCCTTCCGGAGAACCGTTGCCCACTTTGATGGTGTTTCCGAGAGCCCAGGCAATCGGGTCATTTTCGGAAAGCGTCAATTCACCGGTCAGGAGCGCCTGGCCGTTGGTCCGTTTGATCTTCAAGGCGTTGGCGAGGAAGTTACCGGCAGCATCGTAGCGCTTGATGACGAAATCATTGTCCGCGCTGCTGTCGCCTAAGTCGACCGCCCACTGAGAGACACCATTCCAAAGGCCCCAGATCCGGGCAAGGAAGCCAACAGCGGCAGGCTTGTTGATTTCCAGCTCTGTCGATCCGGCCGGATTGCTGAACCGGTAGTAGGTTGGGATGACAAGGGTTGTCCTTTGCTCATCATCCCCTTGAAACACAAGTCCGTCTTGAAACGTTGCCGTTGCCTGGAAGGTAATCGGCCCGGCAATCGTCCCGGCTTCCAGGTCCGTCAAAACCGTGCTGACAGTTTCGAGGACGGTTTTTGCGTCTTCCGCGTCCTGAGCTGCCTGGAGCGCATCATCCCTGGCGGTGACGGCCGTTGATGCTGCTTGCTGGGCGGCCGTTCCGTCGACCGTGTCAACATCGCGCCGCATTTCCTGGAGCACGAATGCGATCTGCGCCTGGACCATTGCCAGCGCTTCCAGGTCCAGGCCAGTCCCGCGAGCAAGGGAAATGCTGCGTTCATGCGTGCGCTTGCCACGTACTCGGAATTCATGGGTGTTCGGATAGACCTGGTTGAAGGTCACAGAGAACGTGTCAGGTGTCGCCGCCCCCTTGGCGAAGGTCGCCGTCCCATCCAGGAACCAGGTCGACGTTCCGATTTCACGGGTTTCGGCAACCACGTCCAGGACATCGAAGATCTCAAAACCGAATGGGCCAAACGTTGTACTGACCCCGTCGAACTGATTGGCGTTTGAAACGCGCTCGCTACGCTCAACAAGAAAATCGGCCATGGTCTGGCTCCCGTTCGGTGCTGCGTTGGTTCGGATATCGGGGCAGTCATTTGCGAGAACCGGCGATCCGAGCGCCAAGAAGGACAGGAGAAAGAGAAGCTTGAAATTGGGTTTCGTGTTCACGAGATTGGCTCCATCTAAAATTGTGGAAACCAAATTTACCGCCCGCCGAATCCCTCATCGAGCACGCGCCGATTTTGGCAGCTCCTGCACCAATTTGACGGGTTCATGATCTCAGCCAGACAGGATTGTTAAGTGAGGGGATACAGATCAGAGAGTTATTTTGGGCATGAGGCCTTTAACCTCATCCGGCAATTCATCATATTCTGACTGCCGCATCATGAAGGTTATGTTTGCTAACCGGCAGTTTTCAAATCGAGGGTTCTTCAAAGAAACGACGCCCATCTTTGGCGCATCGTTCCTTAGAACGAGAACAAAACACTCCCGAAACTCATTTCGAATGGCAGTTATGCCAGGCGCATGCAAGAAAGCCGGACCAATTAATTCGCAGTCTATGAAAATCTTATCATCATAGTAAAAATCCAATGGATGCAAGAAATCACTTAGTCTGATTTGCTCATTTCGGAACTCTTTTACAAGAGGATTGACGGTAGCGGCATATAAGTTCTTCTCAATAAACTTTGTATGCAAAATTTCTCGCCTAATCCGCATGTAACCGTAATAAGCGGCGAGGAAAATCAAACCAAAGCACAAACCAACCGCCCAGTAAACAAGTGGGCCGTAACCTTCCAACAGTTCTGAAGCCTTCGCCTGAAGCGCAGAGAAGGTTGTGATACCAAAAAAACCGAGAACAGCTATGACGCCAGAATAGTGTTCCTTAATCAAACGCAAAATCATCTTACAAGACCAACATGAAAAGCACTTCGGAATGAATTCCAAGCAGTCTATAGCAGAAAAAAAACTATTGAAAGTTGCATCTTAATTTGCTGCACGAAGCACGTTGAGATCCGGAGCGCGCTCCGGCAGCGATTGACCAGGTGACCACCAGGTGTCGGTTCCAAGATCTTTCACATACCTGGAGCGCCGGTTGAACGCCTTGTCTGCCTTCGGATCGGTGAAGCGCCGCAAGTTGTCCATCAACACGCGGTCATAGCCGAGCCTCAAGAACCAGAGTGAGCGGCCGGGCGTGTTCTTCTGGATGAACTTGCGGGTTTCTTCTGCCGCGTTCGTCGTGTCGCCGCTGAAAAACTGCGCCGCGTTGCCGAGCGTCAGATTGGAAAAATCGGTGATCGTGTCGACTACCGGGCCGCCGATCATGGAGGACAGCCCGCCGCCATACCGGTTGAGATCGCCGAGCAGGAAATCACCGGCAATGCCGAAGCCGCCGCCCTGCATGAAGGCTTGGCCGGCAAATGTCATCGGGTTTCCGTCTTTACCCATGATCGGACGCGGATCCCGACCGGCAATCACGTCCTTGAGCCACATGGACATAGCGCCACCCATGGCAGTGGTCAGGACCACGGCGGACGCATACCGGGCACCAGCCGCACGCGAGCCGCCGAATTCACGCCAGAACCTGGAGCCGTAGAGCAGCATGTATGTGACCGCGAAACTCTTGAACATGGCGGCCGAGCGAACGACCTCGCCCCAGAGCGTGCCAGGCTGCGATCCGAAGCGCGAGAAGGCACGACCGCGAAGCGTGCCGGACGGCACCGCATATTCCGTTTCCTGGAGGATCATTTCCAGGACGCGTTCCGCCAGCGTCTCGTCAACGGCCGCTATCTCGTTCGGCCGGAGGAAGGCTGCCCCATCGCGCTCATGAATGGCGGCACTGCGGATCCTGTCCCAGTCTTCGGCGCTAAAGCCCCAGCGGTCCAGCGCCTTGGCGGTTGCCCGCTCCAGCGTACCATTCTTGGCTCGCTTCAGTTCTGCCAGGCTCTTGCCAGCCCGGTCGGCCAGCATGCCCTGGAAAGACAAGCCGAAGGAATGCCGTCCGGCCTGCGTCCAGGCCGTCAGCCCCTGCCAGGCAAGAACGCGATCCGGCAGCACCCGGCTCCACTCCGGACCTGACAGCGTACCCATGTAGCGGGCCTGCGTGGACGCCGTGTGCATGGCGCTATCCAGGATAAGGCCAGAGCGGACAGCCTCCATGCGGCCGGACTTTTTGATCTGGCCTGCCAGGTCACGCATGGTGGAGAGCCCAGAGATCCCGACGAAGCGCCGCGCCAGCATCTGATAAATCGGATCCGTTGGCAGCGCGGAAGCGACAGCCGATCCGAGAATTGAGGAAGTTAGCCAGTTCCGCGTCACGGCGAAAGCCGAGGCAGCCTGGGTATCAACGGCAACTTCGGAATTGCCGCGATAGGCTTCCCACATGTTGTCGATAGCTTTGTTTTTGCCACGCGCTCGGCTGTCGGCACGCGCCCTGGATCCGGCGAACGGCACCGCGTCGTCAGTCAGCCTGGCGGCCGCCGTCTTTTCAATGCGCTGCTTCAGGAAGGTCAGCATAGCATTCGGGTTCGGCCCCAGGCGCTCGATGGCCGCAATGTCCCGAGCCATGCGGTTAATGTGGTTCATCATCGCCGAAAAGGCATTGCCCTGGCCGAAATCCCGCTGATAGGCCATCCAGTCGTCAGCGGACTTGAAGATCAGAAACCGGTGTTCGGCGTGCTGTGCGGCGACCGCGCCCCGGCCGTTTGGAACCTGGCTCGGCTCCCGGCTTGCCCAACCGTTCGTGACAATGTCCTGCCAGACACGATCCAGGATCACCTCAATTTCGTCGTCCAGGATTTCATCACCGGTCACCGGATGGCGCATGCGGGCCAGGTCGATACGGCCCCGAATGGCATCCTTCCAGGTCTGTTTCCCGGCGCGAAGCAGCGCATTCGGATCATGAGACTGCGGCAGACCCCAGTTTTCGATCTTGCCGATATCGCCGCCTGCCCGATTGAAGCGCTGGCGCAACCCTTCGGCGACCTGCAACCAACCGTCTGCCAGGGCCTTCGCGGCCGGGTCCTTGGTGCCTTCGCCAAAGGCCTCGCGCACGACATTGTTCAGATCCGCCTTGTCAGGCGTCCGGCCGAGCAGAGCAGTGCGCTCAAACTTTTTGAGAAGCTCGGAAAGTTCCGCATGCGCCCGGCCGATGATTGCCTTGCGCAATCCCTCCATGGACTGAAACGGAGCAGTTCCATGATGCTCCAGGAGTGCAATCGTGCCCTCGGCAATGTCCTGGTCGCCGCGCGCAGTGCGATAGGTCAGCGTGTCAGAAACAACACGTTTCTGGGCCTGTGCCTGGAGCAAGGTGCGGCGGCGCTTCTGCGCGGCTTCAGCCGCCAGGCGTTTCGCCGCCTTGTCCTTCGCCTCCTGGTCGGCGGTCGCGGTTCCCCTGGCCTTCGCCTTGCGCCGATAGCCGTCATACATATTCTTGATCCAGGCCGCCTCGCGTTCTGTAATCTCGCCCTGGTCAAGCGCTGAAGTCAGACAGTTGTCGATGCTCATGAGAGTTTGCAAGCCTCCACCAGGTCAGCGAGTTGATTGCCGCGATCTGCTTCCTCAAGAGCTTCGGCGACAGTGCGGGTTTCGGATGTAATCCGGCCATCGTCCTGGACCATCAGCACATCCGAAATTTCGTCATCCGGCTCCAGCTGCGCTTCCAGATTTTCCGTCTGGGCCTTGGCTTCCGGGCTGTCAGGCTCAAACGGATCGCTGGTGGCCGCCCGCGACGGCGGCACCGCGCGGGCATCGGGATCTCGGACCGAAGCCGGTTCAGGTTCGGCCCGCCCCGCTTCGGAGCGCTGCACTGCCCTACCCGCTTCAAGGCGGCCGCTCGCACGCGCGTCGGCTGTCCGGCCGACAGCATTGAAACGCCTACGCGCCTCCCTCACGCGCTTTCTGGCCGCTTTGACTTGCTTCTGAGGACCAATACGGAATTCGCGCTCTGTGCGCTCCAGAACGTCGCGGCCGACTGTTTCAACAATTGCGGTTCGCTCGGCTTCCAAGTCAGCACGGCGCTTTTTCGGGATCTGGCCTTTCAGCTCTGCCTCCAGGGCGCGGATCCGTTCGGCCGCTGCCGGGTCGATCTCCTCCAGCGTGTCGGCAAGCGCGCGCTCATTCAGCGGACTTTCAAGCTCTTTCAGCCTGGTTTCAGCCGCTTCAAGGGCTTCGCGCGCGGAGCGGAAGTCTTCGGCCAACGCGGGATCCTGAGCAAGCTCACGATCCCGCAAGAACCGGGTAAAATCCTCCGGATCCGACATTTCAAGCCGCTCGGCAAACCGGTCCGATCGATCCAACATGCGGCCGAAATCAGCGCTCATTTCGTCGCCCAGTTCTTCCCGGATCGACTGCATGACGGCCCTGTCCTGGTCGAACACGTCAACCGCCGCACGGCTGGCAGGCGGCAGCTGCTCGCGAACAGGGGCAAGATCTTCTGCAATTCTTTCAACGGACGGAGGTGTCAAACGCGGATTGGCGGGGCGCGAGAACCTGCGGCGGACAGCGCCAGGCACTTCAATGCCTGCACGGATCCCGCCGCCAACCACACCACCAAGCGCTGTTGCCAGGCCAACATTCTTCAGACCTTCCTCAAACCCGGCCGGAAGGCCAGCTTCAGAACGCCACTTTTGCACAAACGGCTGAAACACGGCCTCCGTCCCGCCGCTCACAAGCGCCTCACGCCAGGCCGTTGATAGGATCTTACCGCCGACCGTGCGCGCGCCTCCGGCCCCCAGGCCGAACGGCAGAACCGCAAGCGTGGTCGGATCCCGCAATGCCCCCTGGAAACCGCCAAGAATACCGGCTGCAAAACCGGGCCAGTCCTCCCGCGTGGAAGACAAAAGCTCATAGCGATCACTCGCAGATTTAGCGTTTTCCAACGCCGTCTTGTGGACGCCTTCCAGGCGAAAGCCTGCCAGGATCTCAGTCTTGTCCGGATGCTGTTCAATGATCTCCTGGATACGCTGGTCATACACTTCAAACGGATCCGCCTCATGAGGCATGCGGTTGAAGGAAATCGACTTGGGATCGTGATAAGGGTTCTTCAGTTCAATCCCGGTTTCATCGCGCACGACCCGAATTGCATCGTCAATCACCTCGGATCGCGAATAAGCGCGCGCGTTGAGATTGTCGACATAAAGCGCAGTTTCCCTGGCCGCTTCGGCGATCTGGCCGAGCGAAGCCTGGCCCTCATAAACGCTGGCTTCAGCCGGATCAACGGTGCGGAATAGGCTCATTAGAAGCTGTCTTTCGTTTGAAACCCGAGACCGACGCGAATGTTCTGGATCTGCGCCAGGCGCTTCATGTCCAGCTCCCAGAAACCTCCGGCCGGATCCCCGATGAATTCAAGCCGCCCACCCTTCATCTTGCCGACCCGGTAAACGCCAGGTGCAACCGCGAGCAGGATCCCATCCGCGATATCGTCGGCCGTGACCTTCACACCAAAACCGGCGAGCGGCGACAGCGGCGCGCCCAGGACCTCCAAGTCTTCATCCGTCATGTCTTCAAGCATATCCTCAACGCCATCGGCCGACATGCCTGGCGGCAACAGGATCTGTTCGCCGTTGACTTCGCCAAAACCGCCAAGCTGTGCGTCGATCCCGGCGACCCCACCCGCCGCTTCATTCAGCGACAGGCGGAAAATCTCCTCCGCTTCCGGGCTTTCAGGATCAACACCGGCCTGGCTCATACGCCGCCTGGCGATGGACATGCCGCTTGCTTCGATCCGCGCCCGGTCCTCCGGGTGGAGCTGCGACAGCGACCCGCCCATGACTTCGCCCGTAATTTTGATGCGTGATTTCTTCACTGGGTCTGGCAGCTGCTTTCCGTCCGGACCAGGCTGATTGCCCAGGAGTGCATCCTGGGCTGCGCGCGGACTGCCACCGAGCGCGAAAACGACACCAGCCCATTCGGCTTCTGGTGCGTGATCGCGCAGCTCACGCAACATATCGCCGGACACATCACCGCCCGCCTCCACGATCCCGGCGACCAGAGCAAGACCGGCTTCCGGATTGGTTTTGATCAACTCAGCTACTTTGGCCGGCTCATCGCCCGTGAAGTATTTCGGCTGGATCCCGAAGTGTTTGGCAACCGCATGCGCGGTATCAATGCGCTCCTGAACGGCCGGAATGGATCCGACTGCCTGCATGTCATCCAGAATACCGGACACGATGGGCACAGTTCCATATCGCTCAGCCAGGCTCAGCGGATCCTGGTCAAGCGCTTTCTCCTGGCCTTCGATCAGCTTGCGCGCAAAGGCGAGATCATCGGTGTCAACCGTGCCATCCGGACGCTTGACAAGCTCCTCCAGGTTCTGCCGGACAGCGCCAATCGGATTGGTTTTGAGTGCGTGCGCCACGCGCATACGGCGAAGGGCCGACTGAGCGATTTCCTCACCATCGGATGCGGTTGCCGCCAGGCGCTGGAAGTTGGTGACTTCATGCGCTGGTACGGTTTCACCGGCAACGATCCGTTCCGCCAGGCTGTCGCCTTCCCGGCGCAGATCTTCGCGCGCCTCACCTTCTGCGGTCTCACGGTCTTTTGCGAGCTTCGCAAGCCCCTGGTCGATATCCGCAAAGCTTTCCCGGTCGACATTTTCAAGCTTGCCTTCCGAATAGTCCTTTGCCATTTGCTGGCGCATTTCGGTGATTTCATCTGCCGATTTGCCGTCCGCCTGGCCCAGATGAAACGCAACCGCGGTGCCCCGCATCGACCGTTTTTTATAGCGCTCAGCGTCGTCGGCGCTCATGATCCCGCGCACCACGGCATCATCAAACTGGGCATCAATGGACGACTGAATAGCGAACAGATCATCCGCGTCACGCTCAGCGCCCGCGTTTTGCCCGGCAAGGAACCGGGCCTTCTCCTCCTCCAGATCGTCGATCCGGCCCAGGAATTCTTCCCGCTCAGCTTGCTCCTGGCGCACCTCGAAGGCTTCGCGCGACCGCTCCACCATGCGCATCTTTCTTCTGCCGAATACGGCAGAATAGTCGCCCGCGATCTCGTCAAAGACATGGTCCTGCAGGTGTGCTTGCTCCAGCTCGCCAAGCGCCTTGTCCAGCATCGCGGGATCCTGGCTGTACGCGTCATAAACCTGCGCCATGTCCTGTTGCATGGTGAGGTCAAGTTGCTGGAGATACGTGCGGGTTCCGGCCACATCATAAGCGCGGCCCCGGATTGTTGCGCTGCCAGTCGGACGGAATGTTCCTGGAGCGGCCGTGCGCACGGGAACAGCTTCGCCGATTGGCGTGATGCTGATCGGACCAGAGCGCACAGCCTCATCGGCGACAGAACCGGAAAGACCTTGAGCAAATGCCAGACGGTTTGCAAAACCATGACCGCCACGCGGGTTCGCCCTAGTGTATCCCTTGGGCCGCTCGAAATGCATGAAGGCCGCGACGGCATCATCCAGGTTCGTCGCCGACCGGAGAGCATTGCCCGCATAGCTTTCGCTCGTGCCGAGTTCATGCATGGCAAAATCCAGCTGCGTATCGAGCTGCTGCCAGTTGCGGCCGGAACGGGCCGCGAAGCGTTTCAGATTTGTCAGACGGTCACCGCGCCACTGAAAGACACCGAAGGCGGTTCCATTATCGCCAACCGCCGCAAGATTGAAGCTGCTTTCCTGCATGCCGTGACCGGCAAGTGCAGCGGCCTGGTGCGGCTGAAGACCGTGTTTGTCCATAAGGTAATCACGGGCAGCGGCGGCCGTTTCGTTCGCATCCTTGTCGCCGACGACGATCCCGCGTGGTGCGGATCCGGCTGTGACCGTGCCAGCTTCCGGCCGTCCGGCCAGGGCATCGCGGATCCCGGCGCGCTCACCTTCAATGGCCGCCTGACGATCTGCAAATTGTCCGATCTGCCCAGCCAAGCGAATGAAGCCACTGGCAACACGGCGCTCCATATCGCCATTGCTCCGGGCGACAGCCAGCAAGCCCTCCGGCTGGCGTGACTGCGGCTTGAATTGGCGATAGCGAACGAGCTGGCGTTGACGGTTTGCCATGAATTACCCCCGCCTGAATGCATTGAGACCAAAGGAAAGTCCCTGGATAAGCGCCTGGCGCCGGGCACTGCTACGCGCTCGGCTGGCAGACAATCGGAACTGCGAGGACCGTTCATCCAGCCGGTTCAGCCTGGTTTCCTCCGTGGCGTTTTCGTTCGTCAATGCCCGATCAGCTTCCCGCGCCGCATCCTTTCGGGCTTCAACCGGCGTCCCGAAACTCAGATCAACACCGGCAGCGGCATAAGCCACTTCCTGTTCCCCAATCGCCTGGGCAAGATCCTGTTTGATGGAGGTGCGCCGAGACACTGACTGAAGCGTTTCAAACGGCTTTTCGGCCTGGGCATCAATGGCCCGCGCTTCAAACATATCGGCGTCCTGTTCGCCCGCCTCAATCGTCGACATCATGCCGAGCAAAGTCGCCCCACCCTGGAGGAGAGTTGAAAGGATCGATCCGCCGCTGATCGCAGCTCCCGCCGTGCCAGCAGCGGCACCGGCAGCACCAGCAGCAGCTCCGGCTGTTCCGGCCGCAGCACCACCAGCGCCACCAAGTCCAAAAAGTCCAAGTGCCAGTTGCATTACAGTTTTGCCTCCGGAGTGTAGTCGCGGACACGCAACAGACCCGGCCGGGTCTGCGTGATGACAGGGGTCGGCCCGGTGACGAAACCAGGGATGGCCGTCGCGCGGATCTGCCGCTTCTTTGGCGGGATCGGTGCGCTCATGTCGTCGCCAGCATCGGTCAGTGAGTAGTTGCGCGGCGTGGATCCGTTCGCGCCGATAGCGATGCTTTCCGTGTTGAGCACGTTGGCAACAATGCTATGGATGCGGCCGGGTCTGTGAATGATTTCGTCATTCGGCAGAACCTTGAACAGCGGCAAGCCTTCATAGAGTGGCGGCTGCCACAAGCCTGCTTTCACATCGGCATAGTATTCGCCGAGGCTGATCGTGCCGCTGGAAACGGTGAACGGTCCGAGCACGTACCCACCCGCGCGCGCCCAAACCTCCTGTCCTTCCCAGAGATCCAGGCCGGTGAAATCTCCGGCCATGTCGGTGGATCCAGAAACTGCGCCCTGGAACAGGTTCAAGTCCTGCTCCTCCATGATTTCGTGGGTGACGACACCAGCGCGATCAACAGTGAGCCAGACCTGGTTTTGCCCATCAACGGAAAGACCTGTGACCTTCCCGGCCAGGGCGGCAATCCATTCACAGAAAGCAACGATTTCCTGGTTCTTGATGACGACAGCCAGAATGAGGCGGCCGAATTTGTCGCGATACCAGTTGCGGGCCGCGTCCTGCTTGCGCACTTTCTTTTGAAGCGCCCCGCCTTCAACATCCTTGACCAGGTGCGAGGCAAGCAAACTTTCCGGCACGGCATCAAACCGGGTCGCGACATCGTCATAGCTCATGGAATAGAGCGCCTGGCCGACATCGAAATTATCCGGTTCATCGGGATCCTGGCGGCCGGACGACATGAAGAAAACCCGGCCTTCCATTTCAAATGGCGGGATCTGCGGGTGAATGCCGTGCGTGGACGTGCGCGTCCAAACCACCGGTTCATCCGCCTTGATCTGGCGATTTGGCACGAACCATTCGCCTTGATCTGTGAAACCAAGCAGGTACTGGCCCTCATAAACCCACTTGATTTCTTCTGACGTTGTGGTCCGGAGCGCTTCCAGGCGCGCCGCGCTGTCCCCCGCCGCCTCAATATTCAGATCGAAGTATTCACCGACCCGCGACATGGCGACAGCCGCCGCCCTGGCCTTCGGAGCGAAGTAACACGCCCGGTCCTGGAAAAGGTCCATTCCGGCAAACCAGCCTTGCGTTTCGCTGACCAGTTCTTCGCCGTATGTCTTGCCGATCTGCCGGTGATAACTGAGCGAAGATGCATCTGCCGTGTTCACGACGCGCGCATTGACGGAGTATTCAGCTCCGGAAAGCGTTCCGCCGAACGTCACCCGTAACAGCCGGTAACGATCTGCGCCCTGAGTGCCCTGATCGGTCACGGTGACATCGTCTGTCATGCTTGGCAGAGATCGCAGCTCCGTTTGCAGATCGCTGACAAGCTGCGCCCAGCCGGAACTAAGATTTGAGATCACAGCACCGTTGGCGAATTCACCATCAATGTCGACCTCCAGGACAATCGTGGAAACGCTGTCAGACCAGCGCACACCGATTTCCCAGATATCATCGTCCTTTTCATAGTCGCCGCCCAGGTCGACTTCCGGCAACTTGTCGTAAGGCCACAAGTCCTTGGTCCACTGCGTGTCGTCATCCGGGTTTCTGAAAAGTCGGACCGTTTGAATATCCTGGTGAAAGACGCCAAACGTGTTGGCTTCGCCGTAGAACTTCAGTTCTGCCAGATTGTCGGCCGTGACCTCCGCCATCGTGATGGTCGCGACCTTGACGCGGTCATTGCGGAAAATCTCCACCCGGCCGACAGAGAAAATGAGCGTGTAGGAAAGCTTGGGCGTCACGCGCAACGTGCCATGCTTGACCTTTGAGGCGGCGGCCGTTCCAACAAGCGCAGTGCCAGGCATGAGCTGGAAGCCGGATTGTGGGATCGGTTCCACGTTCTTCATGTTCTTTGCGGCCGAATACCACTGTTTCAGCGTGATCTTGCCTTCAAGATCATCACCGAATTCACCAGCATTGCAGGAGCTTTTGAGCGTGCCGGGCTGACTGACCATCAGGTGTATCTCCCGTACCAGGGGCCATCGAGACGGCCAGTACCCCCATGAGCATGCGTTAGGGGATCATCCTCGGAAACGGGCGAGCCAAGCGGGGAAGATGCACGGTCCTGACCCATGAGCCGGCCAAACAGTCCACCGGAGCCTTTTTCGCTCGCCGTGCCAAATGCCATCTTGTGTTTTTCGGCTTTCATGTCGGTGTTTTGAAGGACGGGCACAGCCAAATATCCGGCGAGTGCAACCACAAAAGCGTTGCGCCAGCCCGCTTCCCAGGACGCTGGGTCCTGTTCGACCTTGCAGCGCGCCCACACTTCCGGAGCTTCACAGAAAATGTAGTTCCCCTCACGGTCAAATCGCCGCAAGGGGCGCGGCGAGGATCCTGCCTGGCAGAGAATTTTCAAGGGTTCACCGATCCGGTCACCTGGCAGCTCGTGCGCATAGGTCCATCCAGTATCAGGCGGGTCAGTGACAAGGGTCAGCTTCGAAGTGCGCCGGAAGTCCTTCCAGTCATGCAGCGAAATGCAGTGATCAATGCAGCGCTGCCAATTCTGATTGACCGCGTCGGCCAGGTCATCATTGCTGTCAAGAGTGTAGGTTGTGAAATGGCCGATATCCGACAGAGCCATGTTCACGATATCAGCTTTGTCAAAGGCCATTTCACACCTCAGAAGAAAGAGCCGGGCAGCTCAGAGCTACCCGGCAGCGTCACGTTAGAGAGCGCTGACGGTGACGTTCGTGCCGTCATTGGTCGCGACACGAAGACGGAGGAACGCGGGCGTGCCGTCCGCATCAACAATTGCTTCGACAATGTCGCCAACGCGAAGCGTGTCGACGCTGTCATTGAAGAAGTTGGCGGCCTGCACCTCGGCAGAGGTGTGTGTCGTGGCGTAGTGGAACCAGGAAATGTAGCCGCCAGAGTAGTGGCTTTCGTGATAGCGCTGAAGCGCGACGGGGACATGAGCCATTTTTTGAACTCCGATTGATCGGGAAAGAGAGGGGCTGAGCTCAGCCCCTCGCGAAGTCGGGGACCGTTAGACGGACGGACGAACTGCCTCGTTAATCGCCTTCATGCGAATGCGCTTGACTTGCTCCGGCAGAACGCCGATAGCAGCGCCGTCAAGACCGGCCTTGAGAAGATACGGCGAGCCCTGCAACGTCTTCACTTTCGTCACATCGACGTTGCCCATGAACCAGTCCATTTGCGCGCCCATGGCCTCCTTGGACCACATGAAGGTGTCCAGGTAACCAGTATCGGTGAACGGGATATGATCCGTGGCATTGGAGCCATATCCCCCGGTGCCGTATTTGAAATACTCATCCGGCAGCGTGAAGATATGAACACCGCGCTTCGTGATCTTGCGGACATTGTCCATGCGGGCGAACGGCAGATCCTTGTCGCCGCGATAGTCGGCATTGGCCCACTCTTTGTACATTTCGAGCTGGTCCATCCAGACTTCGGGAATGGGCCAGTAAAGCCCCTCCTCCGCGCCGGTTCCGTAGATCCGGGACGCCATGGCTCGGAAATGGACCGGGTCAATCACCGCAGTTCCGTCGCCGTAGGTCTCCACAGAGAGCGGACCCAGGCTCAGATGTGTGGAGCCGAGATTGGCGAAGGCATTGAGGGCGTCGAGCTTCAAGAAGTCTTTCTTCTTGTTGATCGATTTGTTGACCTCTTTGGAGACCTTCATCTGCTCCTTCGGACCCTGCTTGCGCAGATCGCGCGCCTTGATGTAGGTCGCAGCCTCGTATTCGTCCGTGGTGATCGGGACGGTGTCCATGGTAGCCTGAGAAGTCTGGACATTCTGGATCGCGCCAGACACCTTCACGACTTCAATGCTGCCGCTGATCACCGGGAAGCGGATGACACCGGCCGCCTGATCCGCATCGCCGGTCGTCATGGTTTCGTCCAGGTACGCACCCCGGACCTTGTTACGCTCGCGGACCTGACTGGAGATCAGATCCTCATACCACTTATAAGATGTATCGGCCATTTTTGAGCCCTACCGTTTGGATGTATCAAGATCACCGGTGGGCCGATTAGCCGGAACGCGGCAGGTCCTGTGAAGGATAGCCGCCGCGTGGTCCAGGTCGCTCCCGTGCCAGTTCTGAAAATCTGACACGGGCAAGAGCGCGTTAAGTGGGAGGGCCGTTCGGATTGGCCTCATGCCAGGCTTGAAGGTCTTCCTTCAGCTTGTCGTAGCTCTTGCGATCAAAGTCGCGGTGATCCGGATTGTTTTTCGGTTCCGCCAGCCGCGCCTGGAGCGCATCGTAAGTGCTCTGATTGCCAGCGCCCGAGCCGCCGCCGCCAGGACCGCCAGTCCCCGAGATCTTCGAACGCATCGCTTCAAAGAACTGGTGACCCATTGCGCTGTCGCCCAGGTGGGTTTTCAAGTGCTCGGCCATCTCGGATGAAACGCCGGATTTCTCGTCACCGGCCAGGAGATCCAGCCAGCCGAAATTTTCATTCATCCGTTTTTCGCGGGCCAGTTTCTGCTCCGCTTCCGGAAGTCCTTGCGCATGTTCGGGCGTCAGCGCCGCGCGCTCCGCTTCAACGTCAATCGGTGCTTCCAAAAGCCCCGCGTCCTGGGCAGCGGTGTAAAGTTCAGTCGTGAGCGACTGAAATGCGCCGAGCGGCATTCGAAGCTCTTTGGCTTTTTCAGTGACTTTGGCAAACAACGGATCGTTGCCAAGTTCCTGAATATGCGGCCGGAGCGTTTCCGGGATGGTGTCTTCCTGGAAACTCGCATATGCCGCACTTTCTTCCGGCACCTCGCCATCGCGATCACGATAGCCGTCAAGCGCCTTTTTCAGGTTGTCGATGGTGCCTTCGTTGGTGTCCCCAAAAAAGTGATCCGCCAACCCTTCCGGTCGGTAAAGATCTGAGGACCCTGCTTCACCACCGTCGCCGCCTTCACCACCCTGACCACCTTCACCAGTTTGATCGCCTTCGCCAGCTTGATCGCCTTCACCGGCCTGGCCGCCTTCGCCGCCGCCGCCGCCCGCACCGGATCCTTCCCCCGTGTTGAATAGCGGGAGGTAATTGTATTTCCACCAGTCCATTATTCTTGCCTTTCTTCCAGGAGTTTCTGACCGTGTGCAATCGCGGCCAGGATGGCGGCCGCAAGGCCGTCAATTCCTTCTTTTTGTTTCGCGCGAAGCGCGACTTCCTCAATGCTTTGCCCCTGCGCCTGGAAACGCTGGCGCACCGAGATATCCAATATCCATTCAATGACTTCGCGGCCGCCTGGGTAGGCCACCAGCTTGGCGAGAGTTTTTGCCACTTCATCGGCAGGCTGGAGTTTGTCCGGTTGAATGACCAGGTTCATCAGCTTTTCGATTCCTGCAAAGCCAGAGCCGCCCGCCTGCTTCAGCATCAGATCCAGCGGCTGCGCCTGGCGCGGCCCAAATTGCGGACCGCCGCTCATGCTGCTTGCGCCTGTGGTTGCGCGGCATTGGCGATCATGCCCGGTGCCTGCTTCGCCATTTCCTGACCAAACAACTGGATCAGCTGTGCGTTTTGGCGCTGCTGGATTTTTTCTTCGATCTCTTCTTTCTGGCCCTCGTCGGGGATCAGCGACTTGTCGATCTGAAGACCATCTGCAACCTTGTCCATGATCTCATCGAGATTGGCGTAAAGCTCGACCCGCTCCGGACCGGCAACAGCACCGACAAACTCCAGGTAATTCGCTATCGACGCCAACCGATCAGCATTCAATGCAGCGGCCATCGGAGATTGGACATCAATGGAATAAAGCAGCTGATCGAGCTGCATCGGAACCTGGCTCATGATCCCAAAGCCATGCAGGATCTCGATGGATCGCGGCACGACAACAGGCATAATCTCGCGGACCAAGCGGCCGAACGCACCAATATGAACATCGGCCCGTTGACGCAGATGCGCGGTAATCTCACTGGCAGAACGCGGCGTACCCGCGTGCTCCGGCAAACGGGTGTCCAGCATGGCTTCGCGGATCTGTTCTTGCAGATTTCCGATCAGCATGTTGGCAACGTCCTGGCGGCCGCTGGCCGGATCCAGGCGCTGAATATCCGGGCCGAGCATTCCACCCGTTGATTGCATCGACCAGAATTCACCAGCGCCGATGCGAACTGTATCCGGATTGAACGTTCCGCCCGCACGATAGCCCCAGATACCAAGCATCTGGATCGCAGCGGACTTCAAAGCGATCTCCTGGGCCTTGTTGACCGTGCGGATCGACGGCAATGCCGTCAAAACCACGCCCCGGCCATAGGCTTCACCAGGCACGCGGTAGTAGCGCGGAACCGCTATCGGCTGAGTGCGATAGCGTTCATGATCGAAATGGAAATCTTCGTTCTCAACTCGTGCGACGAAATGCCAGCCAAACTGCGGCCCGCGCGGATCCCGGAAAAACTCCTGCATGACAGTGAGTTTTTCGTGACCCTTGGTCTTGTACTTCGTCTTGAATTTCTCATCAAACTTGCCGCTCTTGAACTGCTCTCGAAGCTGGTCATAGGTCATGATCTGCTTCCAGGAGATAAAGAACGGCCGCCCTGCGTGGTCGACCAGAAGCGCAAGCTGATCGAACGGCACGGCCGCAAACTCAAGCGGCCGATCTGGCGTGCCGCGCAACGGGAGAAGCCCGCCCGTTCCAACAGCCAGATCGACGCAGCATTCATGAATGGCCGTATCAAAATCACCGGCCAGGAAGAACGGATGCAGCAATTCGGACTGTCGCCCGAGGATGCGATTGTAGGATTTGCGCTCCTCGCGGCCGAGCGCCGCAGCGGTCACCGGCCCCGCCATGATGTTGAATTTCTGCTGACCGGAGGGGAAAAGATCACGCTGAAGATTTCCCGCGAAATGCATCGCGCTCGTAGGCGCGGTCATGTCAAACAGGTGATCCAGCTCTAGCCCGGCCGATCCATATTCACCTGGGCGGCGCATTGGCACGACATAGCGATAAGCTTCATCGTAGAGCGCTGTCCAAGGCGATCTGTCATTCCACGCTTGGCGGGATCGCTCTGCCAAGCGCTTCATGCTCGTTCCGAAAGGCGAACTCATGTGGCATCGCCCAGGGTCTGGGAAGCGTCTTCGAACAAACGGCGGCCCTTCGGCGCGCGGCGGCGAACGGATGCAGAAGTGCTGCGATCAGCTTCATTTTCCTGTTGCAGCTGGCGTTCTTGCGCGATCCGGTTCGCTTCCCGGCTCTTGCGCGCGTCTTCCGTCGCTGTGTTCGATAGTTTGGGTTTGCCGCCGAATAGGCCCGTCATGTCGATCCCTCATCTTCCAGATCCATTTTTCGGGCGTGTCGGGATCGGGCTCGAAACCCGTAAGCCGTGCCAGGCGTTCCCCAGGTTTGTGACCTGGCCTGACAAGGGTCGACACGACCCGGTTAGTCTGGGAGATCCGGGCAAAGGTTAAGTGCGCCATCCGGATCAGCTGGCGCAGATGTGGCCGAGCTGTGTTCGATATTTGGAGGTAGAACTGAGCCTCCTCCTCACCAATCGGCATGAAATAGGCGATACTGATCAGGTCATCGCCCGCATATACGGCCGCCGTAGTCGCCTTCTGGCGCATGAACAACGTGACCTTGCGTGCTGTCCTGGTTGGCGGTGCGAGCTTCAGGCAATCGTCAATCGACGCGGGCGCTTCTCTCCTGAGAGCTACCAAAGCTTCGTGTCCTGCATCCGGTCACGAGGACGCTGCCGCTGTTGCCGCTGGCGCATGCCGACAACGTTGTCAGGGCGGCCGAGCTGAGACGCATCACTGATCACGCCGAACCGGCCGCGATGACCAAGGCAGACATATTGAAGCGCGTCATGCGGGTGCGAATACATATTTTTTGCAACGGCAAGCTGGTTCGTTTCCCCGGCGCTTGCCTGTTTCGTCAGCTTGTAGTGTGCCGCGAAACCGCCAATGATCATGTCATTGCGCGGGTCGATCTGCATGCGTTCGGTATATGCATCGATCGGTGCGCCCAAGTACCAGCGAACCGCCTCCTGGCGAATGGCCGGCTCATTGGAAGGCGCAGGCAAAATGTTGATGCTGAGCGCTTTGCTGACAGTTTCCATGAAACTCAGCTCACCGGCCTGCCTGTCAGCGCCCCAGAACGCAGACGGGTCGCCCCAGGCTTCCGAGATTGTGAAGCCAGGGAATTCCCTGATCAGAACTTCATAGATCATTTCAGAGAAGCGCGACGGCCCCGTGCCAGGCTGCGCGCAGATTTCACGCAAGATCAGCAGCTGGCCGTTTGGCAAAAACTGGACAATGATCGCGGCCGGGGATCCTCCGGCGTCAAGACCAATGGATAGAGGGATCCCTTCGCGTGGCGTGATCGGGCTGTCCGCGCGGTGTCGTTGAAGCGCAAATTCCGGATAGACCGGCTTGCCGTCCAGAGCATAGCCGAATTCCCCGTGCACCATGCGCCGGACGATATGATCCGGCTGCGTTGCCGCCTCCAGCTCATAGGAAGATCGCGGCTTTCCGACCCGATTTTCGGCGTTCGCGCTCAATCCAGACGGCTGGCGATGCAGGATGTATCCCGGCCATTTCTCTTTGATGCAGGCGTTGTAAACCCAATTGTTGATATCGGGCGGGTTGAGATCGCCCCAAACAATACGCGGCAAGATCACTTCATTCGGATCATAGGAAAGCCCCATCTTTTCAAAGGTTTTCCGCCCGTCCTTCGAGACCCGTTCCAGCTCTTGCGGCGCAATATCCTCCACCCTGGGGTAACGGCCCGTCCGCTGGAACAGCAGACCCGGCACCCGTTCATCCATCATATCGATCTCATTGCCCCACCCGGCCGAGATCTCGTAACCCTTGATGAACTGTTCAACGTTGGCATCACCAATCGCGCCGGTTTCCATCTGGAATTCAACCGGGATCTCACCATATCCGGGCCGCTTTGTGCGCCACCGAAGCAGATGCTTGACCGGTCGGTCCTGGCCACCCGTGTGTTCCACCTGGTAGGGGTGCCCGATGGGGAAAAACTCATACCAGGTCGAAAGCGCTGTCCTGGCAAAGTCGCGGTAGGTGTCACGAATACAGGCCAGTTTGAAGCGGACCCATCCGTCATTGCAGATCGGCCAATACTCTGAAGCGAGTTTCGGGCCTTTGAAGACGGAACACACCGTCTTGCCGGATCCGGCCGGACCCATGATCAAATCAATCGGCCCCAGGGCGTTCAGGAACCCAGCTCCCACTGGGCCAGGCGGTTCGTATCGTTCGATATTCAGGGACATTCTCAGCTCTTAGTTTTAAGTGGTTTATTAATAAAATTGCCCTAGCGTCACCTCACGAACATCGTTTCGTTCAGCAACCTCGCGTGCGATCCTCCGAAACCCTATGTTTGTTCGCGAGGTTGCTTTCCCATTCTCCACGCCCGCGCCCGTCTTCCCAGGCCCAAGAATGACCGCGCCCTAAACGGGTTCAGTGCTCGCAAAGGTCGAACAGATCGAAAATGGCCGTGTGTGTGAGGCGGCATACCCCCGGGCCGGGTGCGGGCTGCGATTTTTGAAAGCCGGATTTGCCGGGATCGACCAAGAGAACAGGCCGCCCCCATCGGACCAAATCACGCGACAGGAACGGCGAGGTAAATCCGGCCAGGCTGGAAACCGCCTTGACCATACCTGCTTATTCCCGATCAGCAGGGATAGCGGCGTTTCGTCAATAAATTCAATGCGGTAACGAATAGATCCGAACAGCGGAGTGCATTCGGAAACTGCTCAAAAAACTAAGTGTCTGATTTATCATCACTTTCCGCAATCGTGCCCGTGATCGACATGAGCCCTTCATTCTCGGCCGCCTTGCCCGCGTCACCCATGTTGATCTGAAGGACATGCAGCTTCTGTTCCGTTACCTCAACCTCAACCGGGCGCTTGCTCTCAAAATACGGCATCAGCTCAGCATTCGCAGACTTGACCAGGTTCGCCGCTTCAATCGGTTTGCAGCCGAGTTCACCAGCCAGCCGGATCGGATCCGCGTTCGCCAGGGCCGCCAGGTTAATGCCTGGATGCTGGAAGCCCATCTTCAGCAACGTGTCGCGAAACAGCTGGTTTGCCTTGTTTTTCGAGCCTTTCCGCCTCCCGCGCCCTTTGGGACTGTCAAGAGTTTCCGCCACGTGCTTGACCGGGCCAGCGAATAGCGACGGTTCATCTTCGAACAGATCAGGCGGCGCAGGATCGTCTTCCGGCTGGACCTGGTTCGCCAGGTCATCCATCGCGACCTGGGCGACGGCGGCCTGGTCGCCGATCTTCGCGACCTGGTCAGCGCTCGGCTCCAGGTCTGGGCGTGTGTGTGCCTCTGAAATCCCCTGTTTGTCGCTGTCATCGGCCATCGGCGACTTGATCCCTATTTGTTTATTCGGTTAGGAATTTTGCGGCCGAATTCGACAGACCTAACCGCAACCTAACCGAGAAAACCCAATGAAATCAGGAATATATTTCTACTGGTTATGAGTTATGTGGTTATGAGGATGACTACGCGAGCGAGCGCGCGCGCGGGAAACACTCTCATAACTCAGCTAACCAGCTAACCAATTCCCTTACCTCATTGTTTCGATTGATTTTTTTCGGTTATGTCATGACCTAACCAGACCTAACCGCTCATAACCGGCAGCCCGTCACCTGGACGCGTTCGCCACCTCGCAAAGCCTCACACGCTTCCCCTGTCATTAAGTGTTCGCGCCGACGCGGCCTGAGCCCCACGGATAGGCCAAAACCGCGCGAAAGTGCGGTTTTGCCGAACCTTTCCAAAATCGGCGCGAACTCCGCTTAGAAGCCAAGGGGCGGGGGGAAAAGAAATTAAGTGTAAGGGCAAAGCGCCTGGAGGAATTGCGGCCTGAAACCTGGGCGCGGGATCATTTGATAAGAGGATGCGATAGTTGTAACATCAACCATCAGTTGTTTATGGACGTTTAGCTAAGGATGCAGACATTGCGAGGAATAATCATTTCGGCAGGCGCTAAGGACGGTGTATTGAGCAACAGGCTCGAAGATCCTAACAAGGGCCGCTTTTGGATTACTTACTGGGACAAAATTGATCAACCGAGCTGTTTCAGTTCCTTTGGCGGGGAACTAGAGGAGCAACTGACAAAAGTGCGTCAGTATCAATCAACGCCTGTACAACTGGTTGATACTCCTAGTGGAGGGTTGCATTACACCTCCCCAGAAGACATTGAACCCAAAGTTGGAATGGCAGCATTCAATGTACTGGAAGATCAAGATCCCGGTTTGTGGTCACTTGATCTGGGAGAAGACAGTTTTCCCAACCCAGCCGTCTACGGTGACCAGGGACGTGGATTTAAGGTTGAATTGTTCAACGCGTTACCAACACCATCGTCAGATGTGCCGGTTGATCGGATTTTGGAATTTAAGCGGAGACATCAAGCCGAGCGCGACGCATTGTTTTCAGCAATTGACGGTTTGTATCTCGAAACCACCAGATCTCCTGATAGGCCACTCGCAGAACAGCACGCCTTTGCGCAAGTTCAATCGGCAGTGCGTGACCAATTGATGGCTGCTAAGTCGTCAAACAGCATGACATTCAATCTGGTCGACTTGAGCGCCCGCTTTAACATTTTTGGTGGCGCTATGGCGTTCGGAGCCTCACAGGCTGCTGGACTCCCGTTGTTAGCTTCCTTGGGTGTTGCGGCTGTCGCAAGCGCTTCGGTCGCTTTTGGGCCATCCTATTCTTTCAAGTCGGGTAATGCGAAAAGGGACACAGCATACGGGTATGTCGGCCTGATTAAAGACCGCCTAGAATGGTAATTTCTGGCCGCAACGACCCAAGTCAAGCTTAAGGATAAAATGTTAACACCATAATAAAGTTCGACTGAAATGTGTTGTGAGCAGGCTATTGAGAAACAGTAATAATTACATCTTACTTGGCGCCACTATACCAATATTTCTAGTTGTCGTTTGGATGCTACTGGAAAACTCTTGTGGCGGATTTTCTAATCCGAAAATTGTCAGCGAATGCTGGCGGGGCTGGGTCAGTGCTTGGAGTGGGTGGTTCGGTGCAGGCGTGGCAATGTGGATCGGGGTTGCGACACTCATTCCTCTTGCGAACGAGGCCAAGAGGCAAAAACAAATAGAAAGCGAAACAGAACAATCTCGACTCCGCAAGATTGAAATCGTCGCTGACAAGTGCAACGCAAACATAAAAGAGTGGATTGGTGTCGTAGCACACCCATTTCGATATCCGGAATTCAAAGATCTTCAGAATCAAGACGCAAACAACAAATTTTCTGAATACCTCCATTTCGTGGAGAAATGTGATCGCGAACTAAATGCCATGCAATGGGACTGGACGGAATTGAAAATTCCAAGTCGTCACTTCGCGGATCTCTCTCCCCTCACAACAGAATTCGAAACAGCGCTGAGGGACACTAGAAAAACCATTGATATGTGGATTTATGATGCAGTTTCCGGAACTACCCCCGCAGACTTTGACGGTGACTGGCGCGAACATCCTCGAACTGAAGTGACAAACCAACAGTTCGTAGATTGGATCGAAAGTGAAAACGGGCGAAGATCCCAAGCGATGCTTCTACCTTGCTCCTACAAAATTGGGAGTTTGTGTAAGAAAATATCTAACAAAATGAGAGAACTTGATCCTTAGGCTGTTTGCTCCACTCAAATCTCAAGCCGCCCGCACTTCGATTGCAAAAGACGTTGCCGCCCCCTGCGAAGCAGACCAAGATGCGGTTTGGCTGTATTCGCCGGTTGAAGCTGCCTGTTCATAGGCCGCAGCGACATACAGCGTCGAAGACGGGCCATCTATTCCGGTACTCTCAACATATAGAGACGTTCCGCCACCCCAAGAAATCGGGTCTTCCGTGCCGTCGTATCGGTTCACGAAGTAGAGAACCATTGAGTTTGTCTGCCCGGTTGTAATCGCCGGTTCAAGACTTGTCGGGTTAGATGCCTCAATCTGCGGTCCGGCAACAACGGTGTTCATGCCGTCGATTTCGAGGATCTGAACGCGAACGTTCGTCATCGTGTCATTGCTGCTGACTTGAATTGATTGAGAGCCAGATCCCGGAGACAACAGAACCGCATAAGTCGCCTGGTTGCGTGTGCGACGAGCACCGACGCTTGCCGTCAAAGCCGTGCCTGTGCCGAGCGTCCGGCCTGGAGTACCAATCGTGAGCGAAATGTTCGCGTCCGCAATCGCACCGTTGATTGTGTCGACGATCACCAGCACCGGCTTATTGGAAGTCGTGAAGGCCGCAGTTTCGAGCCACGTTCCAGACGTTGTTGGGCTATCCTTGGTGAAAGCTGTTCCGAGCAGTGTAACCGGATTGCCAATCGGGAAGGAAGAAACAACCGGCGAATTGAACAGGGTATCAGCCGATTGCCCGCCCATCGTCGTGCGCCTTGCCAGGTACTTGCTAATCTGTCCAGAGAGCGGCGTATATGTCGCCGCATCAGCGCCGACAATAGGCGTCCAATCGTCCTTGTGATCGTAAAGGTCATCGACCAGGTACCACTGGTAAGTCAGAGCAGTGTGACCAAACGCCATGACATAGCCGGCATCACACGTCACCGACCCTCCGACAACAGGAGCACCGACCGGAGCAGGCCGCACAATCCAGCTCGGGTTAAGATTGTGCACGCTCATGTTGTCCGGATTTACAGCCGGACCGACTGGCGGATTTGCGAGATCCAGCACGTCGTTGTTGATGTCCCTGTCAAACGCTGGATAGTTCGGAAACTTGGCAGCGAGCGTGATCGGTCCCGCACGGCTTGGAAGCGTGGCGATTGACGTTGACGTTGCTGCCCTGGTCGGACTGTCGCTCTTGATTGCGAGATCACCCAGGATCACGTCTTCATAAACGAGACCGTAGGCTGTCGCCACGTCGCTTGCGTCGATGGGCGTTCCGTTCGTGTAGGTGTTCGTCTTCAGTCCGTCAGTAATCCGCCGGGTCGCAAGGATGTTTGAACCGTTCGTGATGCAATTCAGCACACCTAAATAGATTTCGTCTTCGTCCTGCCTACCGAGCAGAAGCGTGTTTGTGTAACTATCCGCATTGCGGAATGGGGCTAGGAGACTGTTGAAAACGTAGGTTTCGCCGGGAATGTTCTGCCCGGTCGCCGGGGACAATTGGTCAGGATCGGACGTTGCGTCATAGTTCTGATCTTCGATTGCCCGGCCGTCCGTATCAGACGTATTCGCCGGGCAGAAATTGAACCCGAAGAATTGCGCGGACGTGCGCTGATAGGTCCAGTAACCAGGGCATCCCCACCATACGTTAGCCCACCACAGGCCATTGTGGCCGCCCGAATACATATTGCCCTTGTTGGCGTGTGCAGCCTGCCCACAATCAATGAAGCGGTTGCGGGTAATCATGCAGTCTTCTTGACCGTAGAAGCGCGGACCGGTTGCGTCGCACCGCTCGATTATACAGCGATCAAGCCAGCCGCCCGTTGGCGCGCCGTCGTACACGTTCCAGCGAGACCCGTGAAGAAAGAACCCGTACTGGTTGATTGCGTCTCTGATTGTGCACTGGATGACATGGAAGTTGTTGACATGCC
The DNA here is from genome assembly GCA_039818265.1 of Pseudomonadota bacterium. Lineage (GTDB taxonomy): Bacteria > Pseudomonadota > Alphaproteobacteria > Rhodobacterales > Rhodobacteraceae > Ruegeria. The sequence continues at coordinate 26,026 of JBCBUG010000020.1, forward strand.
TCGCCCAGATCGGGGCATAACTGCGGCCGTCGCGATAGGTGTCATCAATCAGGCAATTCTCAATCAGAATATCGGTCTGATACGGGCTACCACCTACGGAGTTGCCGGCTGAGATGCAGTAGTTACCGTCATACTGCACGCCCGAAGCCGCAGTTTGCCGGAACGTGATTGAACGGAATTCAAGATAACTTTTGCCAACCAGATTGAGCGCGATTTCACGCGCGTTGTACTCCATATTCGAGGCAACGTTTGCAGGGTCGGCAGGCCAGAAATAGAGATCGACAGTAGCCCCATTGTCGACGAAACCCCATTCACCTTTGCGCATCGCTGGTAGGAGATTTGGGAGCCCGAACCGATCTTTGTCTGCGTTGCTTTCGTAAGTTCGATCGTTGTCGCTCAGCCCGGTTGCATCAAGATTGATCGTCTTTGTGCCAGGATCAAACGACAGGACCGGTGCGCGCGTGTCGCCGTTCGGTGCGCGATGGAAAATAACGTCGCAGTTCTCGATCTGCGCTTGCGTGAAACGGTCAGTGAATGACGGAAGTTGCCAACCGGTGATCAGATCCGGGTCGCCGCCTGTTGTCACCGTCGTATCGGCAGTGAGGTGATCCTTGGCCGCACGCTCAGTGTGCGGATATTGCGGGTTAGGCACCCGCCCCATGCAAGGCCGCATGCGCATCCCGTTCTCGTGAACGTGCGCGGCCCTTGGATTGTCTGTCGGGAAGCTTGTTTTCGCGAGACCGGTGACCTTGTAGATCGACAGATAATTTGCGCCAACAGTCGGTTCGTCGGCAATCGTGCACTGGACACCGCCGGACAGGACTTGAGCGCCGGAAATAACAGGGTCTTCTGTCCCGAACCCTTCGAAGATGATGCGATTTCCAGGCGTCCCACTTGGTGGCGTGACCGTCTCGTAATACGGAATGCCGCTGACATTGCGGATCTTGATCGTGTCACCCGGATTGGCAATATCAGCAGCAGCCTGAACGGTCTCCTTCGCGGTAGATGGTGTCAACCCGTCGAAGGCATTGTCACCGTTGACGTTGTCAACATACAGATTGCCGCTCGTTCCATTATCGACACCGCTCAGGAACCCGACCTGTAACGAAGTCGGCGGCGTTCCTTCGACCACATCCGTAACAGTGATCGTGAAGTCCCGCTGGATCGGAACACCAACACCGTTGGTCGCCTCAATCTCAAGCGTATGGCTGGTTTGTGTTTCGAAGTCGAAGGGCGCAACGAGGTTCAGAACACCACCAACAAGGCTGAATAAGCCGCTAGGGTCGTTGATGATCGTGAAAGTGGATGCAGGGTTTCCATTCGCAGTGACAACCGCGATTGGTCCAAGCCCCGTGTTTTCCGGGAAGGTGTCTTCTGACAGGGAAATGTCTGTCGGCGCGGTCGGCACACTAACGCCCTCACCGCCGAACCAGGCACCCCGGCCGAAAGCCAGGCCGGGACGACCGCCGACACCGAAGCGGCCGCCGAAATGATGACCGCGCCGCCGTCTCATGCGATCACGATCACATCAGTGGATGCATTTTTGGCCCGAACATAGACATTGCTGTCCGCGTCCAGGTCGGCTGAACTGAATGGTTCGCTGCGCGAGCACTCAAGGCCAGGTGCTGTAGGCGCTGGCAGCGAAGCCCCGACATGAACGAAAAACGGCAGAATGTCATTGGACGTGACCAGCACTTTGGTCTTAGCTGTCGTCACCGCCACATAGGCATCAGCAGTGACGGGGACTTTCGTGGTTGTCTGGGCCATGGCACGGTCCTTTGTTGAGGAAGTGCCAAAAATTTTACGGGTCGGGGAATGAGGTTAAGAGCGAAGACGGATCCGGTAACGATTGCCCAGGCCAGGGAGCAAAGCGCCAGGATCCAGGTTCATTGCCTCAGATGCGCGAAAGTGAACGTGATCGGCCTGGAGCGGTTAGCCGATCACGAGCTGATCCCGGATCTTGCCGAGCGAAATGCGCTCCAGTGCACCAAGTGCGTTTCAGCGAGGATGGAAACTCGGCCATACCACCAGGATTTCTTTAGCAAAATACTAAGCAACAAATGGATAAGAACAAAAATGGTTAGTCATCGGATTCATTTACAGCCTTTTGCTTGCGCTTTTTTCGACGAGCGCCGTTCGCTACCGTTGCTACCCCTTCTGCAACCTTTTCCGGGATCGAAGTCGGTGCCTTACCGTACTGAATGTCAGGCTTGAGAATCGATTGCAGATTTTTCATACGGGAATGCTCTAGGTTGTCGCTAAGGACCAACAAATCAGCGCTAGATCTGTAGTGAGCAGCAACCATTGCATTGTATCTATATAATCCGATTAGTATTTGTACCAGATAAATTATTATCGCCAAGACACCGAACCGTGTAACGGTTGATGTGAGCAATATCTGATAATTATTTTGTTCCGGAACATTTAAGGACGTGCCAACGTTCGTGGTTCCTTCGACTCTTTGCTCATCAAGAACTGCTTTGCGCTTACCAAACTCTGTCAAAATTGAATCGTGATATTTCGACATGTTTGAAGACAAGGACTTAAGACGATCGCTAAGAACAGTGTTTTCTGCTTCCAGCTTGTCCAGCCTATCTAAGTCCGTACAATAAGCGCTCGCTATACTCACACTCTTCTCATAAGACCATTTTTCAATGCTAAGTGGCTTCTGCAACGTTTTAGTATACTCATTGTATTCTTCAATGTAATCTGAAATTACATTATGAGGAAGTCTAGTGTCCTTATAAGAAAAACCAATACAATTATCTTTGTTGATATTATACTGAAATACAGTTTCATTTAAGCTTGTGCGCAATCTTAAAATGTTACTGTTCAATGTAGATAAACTCTGTTGAATCTGATCATATTCACCTTTTACGGATGAGTAAGGATTGAATTCTTCTATACCCCAGGCAGTAATTCTTCCTGCAAATATGACAATCAAAGCTCCAAATACGAGCACTATCAAAATAATAAAAATTATTGCACTTCCAAACGAATAAAGACTATCGGCTCTATTTTTCAAGTCTTCGACCAGCGCCGCATTTCTCTCAGATTTCATAAAGAATTTATCTCTATAGGAAACAGGTTGCGGCAAGACTTGTGAATTTGGCGAACCACTCGCGTGCTCAATACCTTCTCCAGACCCGAAACAAAGGCGCTCCCAGTTTATTAAGAAAGAGAAAAATAAGAATAGTGGAATCTGCAGAATAAAATATAAATCGTGAAAACCTATGCTCAATATTACTTTTGAATACAGAAACTGAATCAGCGCGATTGAAAATAAAAAATGCAAACAAGACGCCAATATGCATATGGTGAGCAGTAAATATTTACGGTTTATGGAAATAAGGCGTAAATTAACGTAAGATGATTTTCGAATTGCAAAAAATAAACATACTAGAATCGCAAATGAAGTAAAAAAGTGAAAGAAAAGATAAACAGAGTAGATATCTTCTATACTTACAACAAACGCATCACTAATATAACCAACGACGTAAAAAACATAGGCACTGTAAAAGCCCATGCTTATTGAAGTAAAAAAAACGATCAAAAGCATGATTTTTACATAAAACGCAGGATTTAACAATTGTTCTGTTTTCGCCATAACTATGAATCTCAACAATTATTTATGAGTTTTAATAAGTAAACATACTATATAAAAGGAACTGAAATCAAACTGAAACTTCTTTTTTCAGAAGTGCACCACATAATAGCGAAAAAGTACAGCTGCTCCACCTACACACTTTAACTGACTGCGCTAGCCCTTATCGCTCAGCTTATCGTATGCAGTTAGGTCAACCAGCAAACAATACTTTGAAACACGCTGGATCTTGACCACCTTGGCGCGCGTGCCTTGCCTGACAACGTCAGCCGGAGCCTGTTTCAGCGCCATCGACCAGCCACCTTCAAAGAAGTCCGTTTCCTGGAAGATCTTGTTCAACGCCGGGTGCTTGCCGGAGGGTACGGCCAGGAACGGACCAGCGCCCGGCCCTTCAGCACGCAGAAGGCCAAGCCCGGCGAGCGCCAGGCGCTCCTGGGCGTATTTCAGATCCAGCTCCTGGCGGTCCCCTTCAAAGTCCATGAGAACGCTGCCAACGGTCTGCTTTTCACCGCCACGATGGAAATCAATCGGCGCGGCCAGCAGATGCTCCAGGCACTCTTGCCACTTCTCGACCTGCTCCACGAATTCACTCGCAAGGGCGGCCTTCAGCGCTTCGGCCAGGTGCGGCTGGCTGGAGACTTCAAGCCCAACATCTTCCAGCGTTTCCTTGCCAACCACCAGCTCGGCGGCCGCCAGGAGCGTGCCGTATGTGTCCATGGCGCGCGCATCAAATCCGGCCAGGTGCAAGGTTTGCTTCCAGTCCGGCAGGATCCGCTGCCCGAATTCCGACCAACCGTCCATCACCTGGCGTAGGATCATCCGGCCGTCCGTATCGTGCACGACAGGTTCCTTGCCCTGCTTCTTGTCCACCTTTTTAAGGTTCAGGATCGCCATGCGTGTCTTGTCCTGGACACCCATCGGTGGCATGAGGATCGCTGAAAACATGAAGCAATTGCGCGCCTGAAACGTGGTGCCTTCGTGGTTCGCGCCGCCACGAGACATCCGGCCGCCCGAAGACGCCAGGCGTGCCAGCTCAATCACGGCCGTCGCCTTTGAGGATCCTTTCTTTGCCTCCAGCTCGTCCACGGTAACCGGAAGGCTGTCCTGCTTCACGTGCTGATAGATTCCGGCCGCCGTTGTGTCGACCAGGGCGAACAGCGCATCATTGAGGATCGCCTGGGTGATCTTGTGAAGCGTGGATTTGCCAACGCCCGCCCCGCCTGTCGTGAAGACGGCCGGACGCCACTCCAGGGCACCGCCCATGAAGGCGCAAACGATCCAGCCCAGGAACAGGACCGGATCCAGAAACGGCCGTTCCCAGTTCCAGGATTTCAAGGTTTCCAGGATCGACTGGGCCGGGCTTTCTTCCGGCAGAACCGGTTCTTCCCAGGGCCGGTCAACATCTGGCGCCCTTGTATAGAGATAGCCGCCCAGCTCGCCAGGCTCAGCCGCCTGGAGCTTGCCCTGGTCATCCACAAGCCAGAGAAACTCGCCGGAATTCCAGATAAAGCCGCCATTATCGGCAAGCCACCCGCCCCGGCCGCGCACAGCACGTTCCGGATCGAACAGACCGCGCCGCTTGCCTTCCTGGACCAGGCAGACCATGACCTTGTCGCGTTCGACGCGGTCAACCTTGTGAAGGGTGATCTCCTGGCCGTCTTCATTCTCGACTTTGATTTTCTTGAAGGCAGGCCAGGCCCAATAGGCATAGTTGACGAACGGCGCGAACAGACTTGCGATCACATGCATATCCCAACGCTCGACGGCATGGAGCTGGCCGCTTGCCGACACGATGTAAGTCACGTTGCCGTTGTGGCCGAGCACGCGCACCGGGCAGTTCGGCGGCATACGGTCCCAGGGCGCACCCATCCATTTGCCTGGCTGGATCCCGTCCCTCGCCTCATTCGGATCCGGGTCGCTCAGATCCGCCTTTTCTTCCTGCCGCCGCTTCGCGTCCATGAATTGCGCGCGGATCCCTGCAACGCCCGTCTGTGTTTTCCGTGCCATCTGCCATTCCAAGGGTCAAAAAAGGCCGGGCAGCTCGACACCGCCCGGCAAGTTGGCTGCTTCCAGCGGGGAGGTCTTAGCCTTGCGGTTCCATCCGCTCGGCGGTTTCGGTCAAGGCAAACGGGTCATCGACCAACTGCATGGAACGTTCATCTTCCGGGATTTTCGGCGCGCCTGGCTGTTTGGCCGGCTCGGCCATCGCTGCCATTTCCGCCCTTATCAACGTATCGGCGTTCTGCAACGTGCTGCGAAAGACATTGATTAAGAACAACGCACAATGATCTGGCAGCTCGCACGGCAAACCGCTCAGTTCCAGCTGCTTCAGCAAAGCCAGTCCGGGCACGTTTGCATCCTTGCGCGCAAGAGAGACCATCGCCAGACACTGCTCCAGCCGCAGATGCTCGGCCTCACCGTCATTTGCCATCGCCCTGGCAGCCGCCAGCTGCGCCCGAAAACCTGTCCAGAGGGGCCGATCATCGGTCAGCGGCTCAATGCGCTCCGGTTCTGTCTGCCTTTTCGCACGCGCCATTCCTCATTCCCCTTTCATCAGGTCGTTGAAGTCACTGCCGACATGCGACAGCATCAGCTCAAGCGGCTTGCCGCTTGCCTCCAGCTCTGTCAGAGCGGTTTGGAGTTGGTCCTGGGCCTGTTTTTTGTCCCAGTCGTTTTCGCCCGCCACGAACAGGGCCGACACAAACGGAAACTTGACCGGCGCATTGCGGATCCCGTTGATGGAGCCGCAAGCCCAAACGCGGGCTTCGGGAACCGCGAGCGCCAGGCTTAGAGCCGTCTCAACACCTTCAGCCAGGATCAGCGGATGCGGTTCCCTGGAGTGCTCAGGCGGCAGACCTTCCGGCCCATGGCTGACACGGATCACCGCGCCCAGGTTCGGGCAGCGCATCAGCCTGGGCGAGCGCTTTTGCCCTTTCGCCGTCAATGGCAAGACGGCCTTGTCCGGTGTCACCGGATCCAGAAACGTCACATGGTGATCGACAAACTGCCCCAACGGCCCGCGCATGGCGCAAATCACACCCGGAAAATACGGCCCGTCCTTGAGTTTCCTCAAACGCGGTCCCTCGCGCCGCCATTCTGCCAGCGTCCAGTATTCAACGGACGGCGCAAACCGGAAACTGGTCGTATCCAGGTTCGGGACAGCGTCGATATCGATCCCGCGTGCCTCGCGCCAATAGTCCCGGGCATGGATCTCAGCGGGCGTGCCGCCGCCAAAGGGGAACGCGGCCAGGAACCGTTTCTCACAGACCTCGCGCTTGCGCGTTTCCTTCCGCCTGGCGGCCGCGTCATCCTTCTCGCGCTGCTCCCTGGCGCGGCGCTGGTTGTTCCGCCGTTCATCGGCCGACATGGAGCGCAGGCCCAGAAAATCCTTGGCGAGTTTCATCGCCCCGGCGAAGTCGGTCGCGTGCACGTATTCGACCAGGCCGAGAATGTCGCTCTTGTCGCCGGACCTGAAATCCTTCCAGGATCCGACCTGGCCTGTCAGCCACACATTCAGTTCGGCCGTCTGGCCTGGCCGGTCCTTCACCGGATTGTTGGCTTTCCACTTGCCGCCGATCCGACGCCCTTCCGGCAACAGCCAGCGGCAAGCATCCTCAATCTGGTCACAGAGCAGCTGCTTGACCTCCTGGATTTCAGAACGGTCGCTCACGAACCGCCCTCCGCAAGCGCATGAAGTCGCTGTTTAATCCGGTGGTTCAATTCGTCCGCGGCTAAGACCGCGTCCACCAGCTCCGGCGAATTGTCGTGGATCTGTTCGGCCAGGAGATCGGCCAGGACTTCCACCGTAACGCGGGTCGGAACGGCCGCGACCAGAAGGGACACAGCGGAATAGAGGACAACGTCCTGTTTTTCGGTGACCTTGATCATGTTTCGATCTCCAGCATGGCGAGAAGCAGACGGTTGCCGATCAGGAGTGCCTTGCGCTTGCGCCTCATGTCCGATGTGTCGGCGTACTTGGTGACCTGCTCAGCAGCCTTAATCGCCCGGCCGTAATCTTCGGCCATCGTCCGAAAGACATTCGCCGTCTGGCGCACCTCAACCTTGGACACCAGCTCCAGGCTAAATTTCGGGGGACACGTCTTGATTTCCCCATCAAGCATGGACTACCTCCAAAGGTTGAAGGTTGGGAAAGACGCGTAACTTATGGAGGTAGCGTTGGGGAAGAACAGAAGCTGGGTCGCGCCTCTTGCGTTTGTTGTATTCGGCGGCATTGTTATCGGTGCGATCTTCAGCTTCCTGCAGGTCGAAAACCTTCTGGTTGGCAAACGCGGTGCAGCTTTGGTTGCTTGGTTGACCTTGATCATGACGGGCTGTGGTTTTGCCGCTGCTTTGACAGCATTGTTTATTGCCTTGCGTCAAATGCAGATTGGAACTGCACAAACAAATATTGCGAAAAGTAAAGTACTTGACGATCGGCTTGAAGCAATGAAAGGAGCGCTGACACTCCTCGGCGAGATACACAATTGCCTTAATCATATTGAAGAACTTGCAAGAAGACCGGTGTTTGGCTTGCAATTCGCTGGTGATTTTGGAGAAGACTTTACGATTGATTTCCGAGACAGAATTATATCTCTTGAAAGAGAACTTAAAACATCCTACCGCAAGGACAATTACAACGACGTTTACGCAAATAGTGGACAATATTACGATTTGTACAACGCGGTAGAAAATTGTTTTCGTTGGTACAAATACAGTTTTAACAACGGAGGAAGGCTTCGGGACAGCAATTCCACGGAATTTATTATAGAAAATACACGCAAATACGTTAAGTGCAGGACACATGTTAGTGCACACTGCAAAGAAAGACGGATAAAAATTGAGCGTCAACTCAGAGAGATCGCTCCAAATGAATTTCCTTGAAAGAAACCTTACAATATTCACCTCAAAAACCTCCTAGAGCGAGATCGACCATTTGAAAAAGGGGAACTTCATCGGGTTCGCACGAACCCTCGACGCGGCCCATGGCGAGAGAAACCGCAGCCGGTGTCATGCCAGCGGCCGCCGCCAGCTGACGCTGGGGCACACCGCAAACAGCGTGCGCGATGTAAAGGGCCTTGCCGCGCATGTCGGCGGCTTGCTTCCAGATCGGATCGAACGTCGCTCGGCGTTTCGGATCCTGGGCAAGCACGCTTTCAAGATCGACGCGCTCAGACTGGCAGACATAGAGAAGACAAAGCCGGTAGATCATGAGAGGCAGAGAGCCCCGGCCGCCGAACTCATGCCGTGAGAGAGCCAGGCGCAGCTTGGCTATCGTTGCCTGGCGCGGCTCGACCTTGCGTGTGATGATCTCCTGGTAGTGATCGCGGTTGATCCCCGCCAAGGCGGCAAGCTTTGCATGAGACAATTTGTACTGCCGCCGCCGCCGTTCGATCTGCCAGACCGCATCAGTCATCGGCTTGCCCTCCGTCGATGGCGACAAAGGCTTTCTGGGCAGCGACCACTTTCTTGAACAGGTGAAGCGTGGCGGGCTTGTCGCCATTGCGGCAGCACAGCGACAGGATCCGGGTATGTTTGTCCCAAAGCGCATGACAGATCGTCACGCCGGGCCAGCCATAGGCCCTTGCCAGTTCGTTGATCGCGTCCAGGAGAGACCGGTGAAAGCCGGTCGGGTCACAGTCTTCCGGCATGCGCTCGGAAACGTTGATTTCAACGGCCGCGCTCATTCGGCCGCCTCCGGTGCGGGACGGCGCGCTTTATAGGCTTCCCATAGTTCGCCAGGCGTTACACCAACCTCCTCCTCTATGCGCTGGAGGTTCTTTGCAGAGGGGTAACGCCAACCGTAGATCCAGGACTTATAGACGCTCAGGCCGCAGCCAAGCTTTTCGCCCATTGCGTCCATGGTCAGTTTGTTTTTTTTGCGCTTTTCTTCGAGCGGATGCATGCAAGCGTATCTCCCATGAGGTGATTTGCTGCTTGCATTTTGTTACCTATGGTGGCTTTTTATCAACTGTGAATGCCACCATTAGTAACTTTTTCAACAACCGAGATTTTGTATGCTGTATCTCGTAATGGCTGATTACCCGCAAAAAAATGCGCTTCACCCGGTCTTCATTGGGGAGTGGCGCAAACAGAAGAATATGACCGCGCAGCAATTGGCTGACGTGGCGGGTATGACACGCTCTTTGATCTCTCAGCTTGAGAGCGGATCCAAGCGGGTGAACATTGATCACCTTCTTAAAATATCTGCCGCCCTTGATCTCCATCACGCAGATCTATTGCGCTCACCGCAGGACAGGTTCAACGATCTGAGCAAGATCTATGAAACCATTCCCGACGATCAGAAAGACAAGGCGCTCAAGCTTCTTTCCACATTTAGCGAAGACGACGCCAAGGGCACTTAACAAAACCATATGGTTTTTCAGATCGCGTCCACTTAACAAAACCATATGGTTTTTGCGCTCGCTCTCACTTGACGAAACCATATGGTTTTCGACTGCCAGCGCACTTGATTAAACCATATGGTTTTGCCACCTGGCCTCACTTGACAAAACCATATGGTTTTTTTGTTTGAAATGATGCCGTTGGGGCTATCGCAAATCGCCATAATCCCTCTTTGCAAATTTCACGGAAGACCGCCAACCAGGACGCTGAGCGCGTCTCAGAATATCACTATTTGTGGTATTTTTCGTTTCGTATTCGAAACGTAATGCCACCATATGTAACTTTTTTGCTTGACTTCATTTGCCACGTATAGTGACAATGCGCCTGTCACCAACTCGACGGGAGAATGGCACAATGCCAAACAGCACCACCCAGACCGCCAGCACTGCGCAAGCAGTGATCGGCCTGGCCGAGCTGGCGCAAGTCATGAGTATCACGCCGGACAAACTGAAACAGAACTGGCGCAGATGGCACGCCAGGCTAGGCATGCCCCGCAAGCATCACGCGGGCGACTTCTGGCCCCGCGCCATGATCGAAGTCTGGCTGACCAGCCAGGCATACGTCAAAGCCGTGCCCTCCAACGACAACACATTTGAAGTCTCGGAGGAAGTCCACCAGACCCGCGTTGACGAGCAGAACAAGGCTCTGCGCGAAAGCCTGGGAGTGGGCGCATGAGCAACCTCAAGACCCTTGGCCTGACGCCCTCGCACCTGTCCGCGCCCGCGCAGCATCTCGTTCTGGCAATCCAGGGCAACTCCTGCGCCTGGGAGATCCGGGGAGGCTGGCGGCCGAAGAACCGGAACGCCCGCGACTTCAAACGCGCAACAGGCATCGCCCTGGTCAATCGTGAGCTGGCCCAGGTCCTTTACAAGGACGGCACAACGCGCCTGGTCCTGACCGCTGCCGGTGAGGAAATGGCGAAAGAGCTGGAAGCGCTCAAGCAAAAGTCCAGGAGCGCCGCATGAGCGCCGTCGACGCCCTCATGCTTTCGGCAATGCGCGCGCGCTTCAAGGCGCGCACTGATGACATGGAATTCCCTCCGGAGGTTCGCGCTCAGACCAACGCCCTCATGGCCGAGGCGGACCACAAGTTGAGATCCGCACGCGCGACCTATGCCCGCGTCAGCGAGATCCATGCGGCCAATGAGGCGAAACGCCTCCCGCCTCCGGAGGGAACGCAATGAGCAGCATCACCTTACTCAGCCTTCTGATCGCTTCAGGAGGGACGCTGCTCCTGCTCGGCTCACTGGTTGCAGCCATGTGCCTGGCAAGCGCCCGCGCCGAAGCGCGCGAGCGGAACAGACAACGGGAGACGGACGCCTTTTTCGCGCCCGGCCCCGACAACGGAATGCGTGTTGGCCCCATCACAACGCGCGCCCGGCCAAGCGAAACATCGCGACCGGGCACCCCTCAATAATAAGAACAATCTTCGGCCCCCGATCGCTCCCTCTTCGCCTTCGGGTCAGCCCAACTCAAAGCACCGGGTTCCCGCTAAGCCCGGTGCTTTTCCCATTCACCTGGGCAGCTCTGTGTTTCGAGTAGGCCGCCCCAAGTTTTTGGAGTTTCCAAATGCCAGCCAGAAAATTCTCTGACGAGATCCTTGAGAAGGCGGCGGCCTTGCGCGAGCAGGGCATGACCTTCCGCCAGATTGAAAGCGAAACAGGCGTGCCGCACAGCGTTGCCTATTTCCATTGCCTTCGCCTGGGCGCGGACAGCCCGGCCACCGCGACCGACACCAGGACGCCGGGCGGGCCGATGCAGTACACGCGCGGCAACCATGAGGTTCGCCGCTTCACCCCCGCCGAAGACGAACACCTGTTGCAGCTGGAGCTGTCCGGCATGCGCATCTGCGACATTGCCCGCAAGATCGGCCGCAAGGAAAACTCAATCCGCGGCCGCCTGATGCTGCTCGCCCGCAAGGAAGCACGCGCCGAACGTGCGGCCGAGCTGGAGGCCGGGATATGAAAATCCTTCGCCGCAACAATGGACGCTTTTGCATGGAGCACAACGGCTGCGAAGCTCCTTACCTAGTCGTGTCTTATGTATCCGGAACCTTCTCCGTTTACGACGATGACGATGACTGTCTCGAAAACCCCATTGTCTACAACGAGAGCAAGGACGCATGCGAACGCCGGGCGTTGGATCATATGACCAGGTTGCAACTGGTGGAGGACCAGGCTGATGAAACGTAAGATCTCCATCCCCTACGTCAAATGGCGCGACGGGCAACCCCGTTTTGAGCCTGGCAAGAACCTCCGCGAACTAGGCATGCCCGCAACAAGCTTGCGCCATCCAGCAGGCGGAAAGGTCTTGCCGGCTGATCTGCAGCTGGGCACGAAGAACACGGGCGAATGGTTCAAGGCCGGTGAAGCCATGGACTGGTCGGAAGCCTTCCAGCGATACCTGGCGAGGCTCGAAAGTCCCGACCAGGACGCAAAGGCAAAACCGAAAAAGCCCCGCGCGAAACCGACCAGGGCGACCGCCCCGAAAGGCTCTTATCCGCTCAGCCAGCTGATCGAAGACTGGAAGCGCTCACCACGCTTTACGGACGATCTCTCAAAGAAGTCGCAATATGACTATTCAAGCAAGATGAACGTGCTTTCGGAGCGCTATCCCGATATCTGGGCGGCCGAGATCGACGCCCTGGACCGGCCCATCATCTATGGCCTTTATGAAGATATCCGCGCAACGCGCGGGCTTTCCATGGCACGCAGCACCATCCGCGTTCTCTCCAGTGCCATCACCTGGGGACTGAACAAGGGCAAGTTCAAGATCCGCGACAGCAATCCCTGCCTTAACCTGGGCATGTCGCAGCCGAAGCCGCGCCTGCGTGTTGCAGAACGCCATGAGCTGTTGACCCTGGTCGCCGTCGCCGACGCGGTCGGCCGGTTCGACATGGGCGACAGCTTTGTCCTGGGCGTCTGGTCAGGACAGCGCCAGGGAGACCGGCTGTCTCTCCAACTGAACGAGCGCCTGACCAAGCGACTGGAATTGCGCCAGGCAAAGACCGGAGCCCTGGTCAGCCTGCCACGCGCTCCGGAACTCGACAATCGGCTGAAGGCGTCCACCATCCGCCGCCGCAAGGCCGGTGTTGCATCCAATCACTTGATACTTTTCGAAAACACCTGGAAGCCTTTCATCCAGGACACCTATCGCCACTACTTCGCCGAGATCCGGACAGTTGCCACATACGGCCTTTGGCAGCTGGCAGACGGCTCCCTGGTCTGCCCGGTGAACACGCCCTTCCGCTATTTGAAACACGAAGTCAGCGCAGGCCCGGCTGCAGGCACCTGCCTGGTTGAGCCCTGCCCTTCGCTGGCCGATTTCTGGGAGGAGGATTTTCGCGACACCGCCGTGACCTGGCTGGCGCTAGCAGGCTCCACCATCCCGCAGATCTGCGCCGTCACCGGCCATTCGATCCAATCGGCAACCACCGTCTTGAAACACTACCTCGCCCTTCACGCGGACATGGCCGACAGCGCCATTGCCAAGATGACGGCCTGGTATGAAGACACGGGCGGAGAATAGATCAGTTCCGCAAAAGTGAACTGCGTGACACAGGTGTGAAATTTTTTGCGAAAAAATTGCCAAAAAAGCAATCTGGTTGCATAATCCGAAATCGAGGAATGGCAGTTCTCAAACATCGGCGGGATGGATTTATTCATGGAGACAACCCAGGACTACAACAGCCAGATTGCGCGATGGTTTTCAGATGCAGTCACCAGCAGCGGACAGCAACAACAAGAAATCGCCAAGCTACTCGGCATCCAGAAATCATCGATAACGCGCATGAAGAAAGGCGAACAGAAACTGACAGCCTTACAGATGCTGATACTCAGCAATGAGCTTGGCGTGCCTCTGCCGAAGATCGGCAACGCCAACAACACCATGCAGGATACGTTTAACGAAACTTCGTCTTCCAGGGCGAGCGAAGAAAAAGCTCTTTTTGACCTCGCTTACACGAAGGTCATCGAATTGAACAATGCTAAACCACCGGAGGAAAGACTATCGAAGTTTGAATTGCTTGAAATGACTTTCTACACAATTCAAAGTATCTCTGCAAAACAAGCGGAGTAGAGTGAAGAGTAAAACATAATGTACAAAACAGAGTGTGCTTTCACGAAAGAGCAGCTGGATTTCCTTGAAATTTTCCATATCGCTGCAAAATATGACTGCTTGTACGTGCTCGATTTTTACTGCTCGAATGAGTTTGATCATGATCAGGTATCGGCACTAACGGACGCTCAAAGAGCGCATTTGGCCGAGCTTGCTCAGGAAGAAATTTTTGCGACGGCGATCAAGAAAGGGTTTCGGCCGGATCTTTACCACGAGAGAGAAGCAGACGATGGACGACTTTGTTGAACCGCTCCCTTTGTCCCGTGTTGAGAGTGGCATGGCGGGAGAAGAGGCACAATACCTCCTCCGGTTCTGGCATCAAAACGAAGGATATATGCAGCTTGACAGTGGCATGAATTGGATCTCGCGCAAGCTGATGATGTTTTTGCCGGAGCACATCGTTGATGATGTTCCACCTGCGACCATGATTGGCAAGGAGAGCACCTTTAAGCGCTATTTCCCGGAAACGGATCGTCCGACTGCCCTCCCAAAGGACTACCGCCGTTCTGTCGCCCATGGCTATCACGCTGCAATCCACAGAGAGCCCTGGTATGATATTCAACGCACCGGCCTTCGTATGGGGCCGGGAACCCCAGATCTTGTACTGGAGCGGCTTATTCTGCCGTTTTGGTCCAAAGGAGGATTTGATCGGGTTTTCTGTCTAATGACACTTGTGGAGGATTGCGCCGGATCTCGTCAATCAGATCCAGAACGTCATCACGTCCATTTCCAGCCAGGAAAAGTGAGTTATCAATCGGGATGGGTCCGCCCGTCTTCCAACGAACTGCATTTGCATGCAGCTTCGTAAAGCCGCAAGAGCGGAAGAAGCCCTCTTTGAACACACGCTTTTCCATCCAGCCGTAGTAGAAATCGGCGTCCCAGCGTTCCAACGCTTCAATCTGGGCCATGCGGTTCAGCAGCCCTCCCAGATGAGCGTTCTGCCATTCTCGCAGGACTTCGGTCCCTCCTAAGTAAACAACGTCGCCAGTGATCCGCTCTGCGAACCTTGGCTGTTCGTCAGCAAGCACGACCTGGCCGCCTGTCTCTGCCGGAAAGCACCGGTAGAAGTGTTTGCGCCAGAAGCTTGCCAGCGTTTCCGGAGGCTGCATTGGATCCAGCCTGGCGCACACCCTGGCAACCAGTTGCCCACGCTCATCGGTAAGCCCCAGCCAGAATGCGCGGCCGGACGTGAACGTCTGGGACTTGGTTGAAAAATGCGCCTCAAGGACTTTCAATCCAGAGCTGCGCGCCAAGTCGTCGACCACGTCGAAATCATATCCCTGGCGTAGCTCCAGGCCGTAGTCTGAAAACACTCCGTCGATCAGGTTCCAGGCGCGTTTCAAGTTGTGCTTGTCATAAGCAGGCTTCACGATTTTCCACCGTATCATTTCGCAATTTGCGAATTGAGTTGCGAAAATGTCAATTATTCGTATGGTGTTTGTACCAGTTGAAGCGAGACAATAACCCACGCAACCGACGTTTAAGTAAGCCTTATCAATTCAAACGATTTTTAAGGGGCAAACAATGGGCGCTAGCCAAAATCCTGTGCACGAAGCGGATCGCCTCCTGGAGCAAACACAAGCCTTCTTGGCCGTCATTAATGCCCTGGCAGACGATGCCGACGAGGATGCATGGCTTGAAACCCGTCAGGGAATTTCCTTGATTGCGCAACAGGCCAGGAAGGCGACCGACGCCGCCCGGGATCACCTGGATAATGCCTGAATTCGGACAGAACAAGAACAGAACACTGCTTCCGAATTCGGAACCAATTCGGATCTAGTCGGAAGTACCGCCTTTGTTCACGGCGCACAAAATGCGCAAAACGCGCAAAGTCATATATTTTTCAATAAAGTAGAATGGTGGGTGAGTGGGGGCTCGAACCCCAGACCCGCTGATTAAGAGTCAGCTGCTCTACCAACTGAGCTACACACCCATCAAGGCAGGCCGCGAAAAGCGCGGCGCGTGCGGAGAGCGCCGTATATAGGACGTTGCCACCGCTTGCAACAGCCAGTCTGCCATTTTTCGA
>JBCBUG010000021.1:0-36310 GCA_039818265.1 Pseudomonadota bacterium
ACCTCGGACCAGCTTGTCAGCGGCGTCCTTCGATGTTCCGGATTTCTTATTCATCTTCGCTCCATAATGGCTTCGATGAACCAGAAATCCTCCGTTGCTCAAACCCCTAATTCTGTCCGGTGGGTGCTGACGTCAGACAGACAACGGTTCAAGAAAATCTGGCGGATTTCTAACCTTTCCCTCCAGCACGCCGAGCTTGAAATCATATTGTGGAATAGCCACCAGCCTCACAGCAGGCTTTGTTCCTATTGTTATCACAACGTCCTCGCCGGCTAGCGCTGCGTCGACGAGTTCCGGCAACTGGTTCTTCGCCTTTTGAATTGTGACTAGCATGGCAACACCCCTTATTCGCTAACTTTGCCAATCTTGTAGGCAGTTTCAACCACACTCAGTTCTGTCCTTGTTTCTCAGACATCCGACATCGGTTCATCCCGAACCAGCCATTGGTTCGCCGCGTAGCGAAATTTGACTCGGAGCCCATGGTTGCCATTGCAATTTCCCGCTGCGCGCGCTCGCAGCTAAAGTCTGCTTTGGCTGGTCTGGCTAGCGATCGCAATCGATAGGTGTCTTCGGCTGCCGGACTTTTCCTAATCTGACAGGTAGGAAGGAAAAGACCTGCCAAAGCTCAGCAATTAAGCCCGGGGAACAAATGCATCTTCATTTGGCCTGATATCATTAGAAACACGATCACGAATGAATTTGGATATCTCCAGGCTATCAAGGTCGAAGGTTCCGCACCCCCGTAATGCCATACGGTTGTTCACCTTTGTCCCGAGAAATTCATACACGACACGGTAGCAGGCAATGTCACGAATCGTTTCGGTTGCAATGCCCATGGTGAGGCCCGACAAGAACGTGGTGTGCGTGAGGTTGTTGGCGTAAACGACAGTTTGCCAAATACGTGTTCCGGTCGTGGTTTCGCGCTCGTAGATGAACAGACGTTCTGCATTGTAGAGGGCAACCCCGTCATATTTCAGAGTTGTGGCGGCGCCATCGGTTTCATTGGGATAACGTTCGATATTCTTGGTCAGGATCGCACCATCCGATTCATAGATGCACAGCAGTGAACGGACAATCTGGTTTGGCGCCTCGGCGATCCTGAAATGAGAATAGTAGTACCCAAGAAACTTCTTCAGTTCAGTTCGTGTGTTTGCTTCGCTGCGCAGGCTGCCGGTAACGAAGGCCTGCAAGGGATCGGACAGTTCAGAGCGCGGCGGGTTCAGCGCAATCACTTTCTTGAACGCGCTAACAGGCATCAGGATTTCAGTTTCCTCCACGCCGAAATAGTCTGAGATCTTTCTGAGGTTGCGCACCGACGGAAGGTTCTGACCTGCCAGATACTTCGTAAACTGCTGCCGCGATATCCCCAAATCCCGGCACACGGCAGAAATCGACGGGCGATATCCGGTCAAAAGCCGAAGGTTGGCAGCAAATATGGTGCGGTTGTCCATCGGGACCTCTCACGTGACCAGGAGGTTTTGTCATGACGCAAACTGACGCAAGTATTTTACACTTTGCGTCAGAAAATGACACAGTAATTGATTGATGCGTGGGGAATTGCTTCTTAGCCTATGCAAGCGCCCCCGCAAAAACGTGAAAACAGTTGGGCGCGGTGTCAGGGAGGTCACATGACATATTTGGACAAACTGGGGAATTTTTCCCGCTCATTCGCGATCTGTGTCGCAGGCTTGGGCCTTGCGACAGCCGCGCAAGCCGATGAAATACGCCTGCAAATCGACTCGGATTTTGGTCAACTGGATCCCGCGTTCTGGCAAAGCGATGCGGATCGGACGGTGATCAATGCCATTTTTCCTAAGCTGATAGAATTCAAATCCGACACCAATTGGGATTGGGAGCTGTCGGCCGCGGAATCGATTGAGCAGGTAGACGAACTGACAATCAAGTTCACCCTGAAGCCCGGCCTGATGTGGACCGGCGATTACGGCGAAGTGACCGCCGAGGATGTGGAATACTCCTTTGAGCGGTTTGTGGATGAAGCCCTGGCCGCGCCAAACAGTGGTGATTGGGCGCCGTTGAAGGATGTTGAGGTTCTGGACAAATACAGCGGCCTGATCCATTTCAACGAACCTTTCGCACCGGTCTGGTGGAGCACGCTGCCCTACACAGGTGGGGCCATTGTCAGCAAGGCCGCGACAGAGGCGGCGGGGGGAACCTTCTCGACCGATCCCGGCGCAACAGCCGGGCCATACAAGATTGAACACTGGGATCAGGGTCAGCAAACCGTGCTGGTTGCCCATGACGGTTGGAACGGCGCGGCACCGGCCTATGACCGGGTGGTTTTGGTTCCGATCAACGATGCAAAATCCGCAGAGGTTGCGTTCGAAGCTGGCCAAGTCGATGTCTCCGGCGTCGCGATCAGCTCGGTTCCAGAGCTTCACGCCAACATGCCAGACAATTCTGCGCTGGAGGTGCGTCCGACTGCCGGGTATTTCTGGTTGGGTCTTAATGCCGAAAATCCGTCCTTGCAGGACCCGCGCGTGCGCGAAGCGATTGTCAAGGCTATTGACGTCGAAGCGATCATTGAGGGCGCCTATTTCGGCTTGCCTGAGCGTTCGACCGGTCTGATTGCCCCCGGCTTGATTGGCTATTCCGAGGATCCACAACCCGGTCGCGATATCGAAGGTGCTCAGGGGCTTATGGCCGAGGCGGGCGTCAGTTCGCTTGATCTGGAACTAGAGATGCAGAATTCGACCGATGAGCAGACAACTGGCTTGATCATCCAGGCCAACCTAGCCGAAATCGGCATCAATGTGCAGCTCAACACCCATGAAAGCGGAACGTTCTGGAGCCTCGGCGATGAAAAGGGTGTCAATATGCAGCTCACCCTGAAAGCCTTCACCAGCCCGCCGGACCCTGCCTGGTCAACCCAGTGGTTCCTTGAAGAACAAGCGGGCATCTGGAACTGGGAATGGTTCAAGAGCGCCGAATATGAAGCGCTGCACTATGCCGCCATGGCCGAAACGGATTTCAACAAACGGGCACAGATCTATCAGGACATGCAGGGGCTGATGGATGCGTCGCATTCGTTTGTGTGGTTGATCCACCCGCCGTCATCCTTGATCTACAACACCTCGATCAAACCGGGTCTGCTGCCCAATGGCGACTACAAATTGCAGGCTTTTGCCCCGGCAGAGTAACCGTTGTGCTCGACTGAAAACGCGCTGCTGGCGGTGGCCAAAACCATCGCCAGCGGCCTTGCACCCTGCGGACATTTTTCAGGAAATCGGAACCCATGGTCTTAGACGCCGCGCCCCATCATGAACGTACCCTTCAGATAAACCCCGAAGACTTACCCTACGCGGTGGCCGACGAGGAAATTTATATTCCCCTGGCCGACGGAACGCGCATGGCGGCCCGGATCTGGCGGCCGCAAACCGACGGAACCTTTCCGGCCATTCTGGAGTACATTCCCTATCGCAAGCGCGATGGCACCCGGACGCGCGACGAGGAACAACACGCCTATCTGGCCGGGCATGGCTATGTCAGTGTGCGTGTTGACATGCGCGGGTCCGGAGATTCCGACGGCGTCCAACTGGACGAATATCTGCCGATTGAGCAGCAAGACGGGTTAGAAGTCATAGCGTGGTTGGCCGATCAGCCATGGTGCACCGGATCTGTTGGCATGTTCGGCCTGTCCTGGGGCGGTATCACCACGCTGCAATTGGCGTCGCACCGTCCACCGGCATTGAAAGCTATCGTGCCCGTCGGGGCGACGGATGACCGATATTACGATGACGGTTGTTATTTTGTTGGCGGTCTCGCCGGGGAAACCGTTGGCTGGGGGGGCGTGATGTTCGCGCTGAACGGGCGCCCACCCGATCCCGTGCTATTTGGCGATGGTTGGCGCGACGCGTGGATGCGCCGCCTGGAAGAGCCGGACCTGTTCATGAAAATCTGGCTGGAACACCAGCAGCGCGATGACTATTGGCTGCAAGGCTCCATTTGCACCGATTACGACCGCATTCAAATTCCGGTTTATGCGATCAGCGGCTGGACCGATTGCTGGCCCAATACCGTGATGCGGTTGATGAAAAATCTGAACGTACCGCGCAAGGGTCTGATCGGCCCATGGTCGCATCTGTTCCCGGATCGCGCCTTGCCCGGTCCAGGCGTCAACTTTCTGGATGAAATGCTGCGCTGGTTTGATCGTTGGTTGAAGGGCGATGAAAACGGCGTCGAGACCGAACCGATGTTGACCCTTTACCGACAGCAGGAGGTCTCGACCGACCCCTGCCATGCCACACGCCCCGGCATCTGGTTGGACGCGCAAACATGGCCCGACGCCACGGTAAGCCAAACGACCAAGTGGCTTGGTCAGGATGGCCTGAAGGAAGCACCGGCTGAGGGCACAGTGTCGATACGCTCGCCGCAATCTCTGGGCATGCTCAGCGGGGACTATATGCCTCTGACCGACGACCCGACCTTGGCGCAGATGCCCGGCGACCAAAGGACCGAGGACGCCGAATCGCTTTGCTTTGACACCGATGCGCTGACCGATCCTTTGGACATCATTGGCACCAGCACGATTGACTTCGAGGTCAGCTCGGACGCGGGCAGCGGCCTTGTGGCCGTGCGTCTGTGCGATGTTGATGAGAACGGCGCATCGACATTGATCACCTACGGCGTGGTCAATCTGGCGCAACGGGAAGGCCGGGAGCTTTGTGCCGATGTCGCGCCCGGAACCAAATACCGCATCCGCTACGATCTCAACGACATCGCCCACCGCGTCGTTGCAGGGCACAAGCTGCGTGTGGCCGTTTCCAACGCGATGTGGCCCATGGCCTGGCCGGTGGCCGACAACCACACCTTGACCCTGCATCTTGAAAACTGCAGTGTCGCACTGCCCAATGCAGACCTTAAGCCTAGCGATCCGTCTCGCGTTGTGTTTACCCAGCCCCGCGTAGCCGTACCGGGCGAGGTGAGCGTGCATCAGGGCAGCGCGCACAGCCGCGTCATCAGCCATGATCTGGCGAGCGGCGCGAAAGCTTTGACCTTGCATGAGGATTTTGGCCGCTATCAGATCCACAGCGCCGATCTCACCATCACCGGGTATGGGCGGGATCATTTTGAGATTGCCGATGCAGACGTTCATACCGCCAAGGCCGATTACCAGTTTCGGATGGGCTATGCCCGCGATGGCTGGAACGTTGCGACCCAAGGGCAGATGACCGTAACCTGTGATCAGCACAGCTTTTACCTGCGAGGCGAATTACGTGCTTTTGAAGATGATCAGGAGTTTTTCGTGCGTAGATGGGATGAAGCCATACCTCGCCGAGGGTTTTAGCGCGGTGCCGGGCACGGGGGGCAACTCATGATTGGTTATGCCATTCAGCGCATCGGTGTGGCGATCATGATTGTTCTGCTAGTGATCACGACACTGTTCATAATGATCCAGTTTGTGCCAGGCGATCCGGCGAATGTGATGTTGGGGCCCAGGGCCACGCCCGAGTTGAAAGAGGCTCTGCGCGAAAGACTACATCTGAATGACTCGGTGTTTGTGCAGATCTACCACTTCTTCATCGGCGTTCTGCAGTGGGATCTGGGGGTTGACCTTACATCAAACCGACCGGTGGTTGAGATCCTGGCCGAGCAGGTGCCCTACACTGCCATGTTGGTCCTGTCGATCTTGTTGATCACATTACTGGGCATCCCCATCGGGACCTATGCCGCGGTGCATCGCGGTGGCGCGTTTGATCAGATCAGCGGTGTTGTTTCGGTGTCTCTGATCGCGGTGCCGCCCATCGTAATCGGGTTGTATCTCATTCTGGCCTTCTCGATCCAACTCAAGTGGTTGCCGGCAATCGGGGCTGGCGAAGGCGTCGCGGGGACACTGAAACACCTAATATTACCCACCTTTGCAATTGGTCTGACATGGATTGGGTATGTCTCACGCCTGGTGCGTGCGTCCGTGATCGAGGTGCTGACGCAGAACCATGTCAAGACGGCTCGCGCCTTTGGAATTCCTGAAAAGCGTGTGATCCGGCGCTATGCCCTGAGGGTCGCACTGCCTGCCACCGTCACCGTTCTGGGGGTCAGCATCGGGTTCATCCTGTCCAGCGCCGTGATTGTTGAAATTCTGTTTGCCAGACCCGGCATCGGCAAACTGGCCTATGATGCGGTGATCAGTCGGAATTATCCTGTTGTCATGGGCACGGTTCTAGCCAGCACGGTGTTCATCGTCGTTGCCACCACGCTGTCAGATCTGCTGAATGTGATGCTGGACCCCCGCTCGAAGGATGCCAACGCATGACCGCTGCGGATACCTCACAGCGCCGGCCGCACATCGCCCGTATCGGCGCCGTTCTGCGTGCGCTATGCTTCAGCCCTCTGGGGCTTTTTAGTTGTATCGTCGTTGTGATGTTTTTTGTGGTCGGTCTGACCGCAGATTCCATTGCGCCCTATGATCCGGTCAAGATCGACATTCGCAACAAACTCGCTGGTCCCAGCTGGGACCATTGGCTGGGCACGGACCAACTGGGGCGGGATGTGTTTTCCCGGCTGATTGTCGGAACCAAAGTCGCCCTCTATCTGGCAATCACATCGGTGTCGATTGCCCTGGTAATCGGCACGGTTCTGGGGATGATCGCGGCCTTCACCAACCAGTGGATCGACTGGGCGCTTTTACTGATTTTTGACACGGTCCGGTCGTTTCCGGGCATCATGTTCGCGTTGACCGTCGTTGCCCTCTTTGGACCCAGCGTAAATTCAATCGTGGTGATTGTCGTGGTGTCCACGTTTCCATCCTATGCGCGACTAGTGCGCACTCAGGTGATGTCGTTGCGCAATGCCGAGTTTATCGAAGCGCAGCGCGCCATGGGAACCAGCCTGCCGCGCATTCTGCGTCTGCATATCTTGCCCAACGTGATTGGTCCGGTACTGATTGTCGCCAGTATGGATGTGCCCCTGGTCATCGGTGTCGAAACGGGTCTGAGCTTTCTAGGTCTGGGCGTGCGCCCGCCTACACCCAGTTGGGGCACCATTCTGAACGATGGATTTTCGTTCATCCGCAATACATCATGGATCGTCTTTGCAGGCGGGCTGCCGCTGATCCTGACAACTGTAGCGTTCACATCGCTTGGGGAAAGGCTGCGCGACATTCTTGACCCCAAGCTGCACAGATAGGGCAAGGACATGGCACCGGTAAATCATCTAGTTGAAATGCAGGATTTATGCATTGATTTTGGCCCGGTCCGCGCGGTCAAGAGCGCCAGCCTGCAGATCGACCATGGAGAAATCATGGGCCTTGTGGGGGAAAGCGGCTCGGGTAAATCCACCTTGGCCAATGCCATTATCGGTTTGCTGCCCCAAGCCGCCAATCTCAGTAGTGGCACACTTGCGTTTGATGGGCAGGACCTGCGACAGTTCACCCCCGGCCAATGGCAGGCGATGCGCGGTCGCCAGGTGTCATATGTCTCGCAGGACCCGATGAGCGCGCTGAACCCGACGCTGCGCATTGGCCAACAGATGGTCGATATTCAACACTGGAGCAATGACAGCCACACCGCCAAGCTTGGCCGTGCACTGCACGCGCTGGAACAGGTCAAAATGCCCAGTGCGCAAGCGCGGTTGAACATGTATCCGCACGAGCTGTCGGGCGGGCAGAAGCAACGTGTCTGTATTGCCATGGCCATTATGGCCCGCCCCAAGCTGTTGATCGCGGATGAGGCAACCACCGCGCTGGATGCCACGTTGGAAGTACAGATCGTAAAGCTTTTGAAAGAGCTGCAATCGGATATCGGCTGCGCTATGCTGTTTGTGACCCATCACCTGACGGTGGTCGAGGCGCTTTGCGACACTGTCACGGTTATGTATCAGGGGGATATTCGCGAAAAAGGTCCGGTGGAAAAGGTGTTTTCCGCGCCGACGGACACATACACGCGCAGCCTGCTGAATTGCGACCCCGCGCGCATTCATGAAAAATGCAGGCGGTTGCCGGTGATGTCCGATCTGTCCCTGAAACGCCCAGCTGATCCCGAGATGGACAAAAAGCGCATCGACAAAGCCGCTGGGCCCCTTCTGTCGATCAACGGACTTGATGTGACATTTGCCAAACCGCGCGGCCTTGTTGACCTGATTCAAGGCCGCCCGGCTGAACGGATTGAGGCGGTCAAGGACGCGACACTGGATGTCTCACCCGGCGAAACCGTGGCGTTGGTTGGAGAAAGCGGGTCGGGCAAATCCACGATCGCCCGGGCAGTATTTCGGCTGGTCGCAGCAGAGGGCGGCAGCATCCTGTTTGAGGATGCAGATCTTTTACATGCCTCAACAGGTGAAATGCGCGCAGTGCGCAATCGAATGTCGATGATGATGCAGGACCCTATCGGCAGCCTCAGCCCACGCACAACGGTTGGGGCGGCGGTCGTGGAACCACATATCGTCTCGGGCAAACCACCAGAAATGGATTTGGGCGATGAGGCAATTCGACTGCTCGAACTGGTCGGGCTTTCCGCAGAGTTCGCCCACCGCTATCCGCACGAGCTGTCCGGTGGGCAGGCCCGCCGTGTCGGTGTAGCCCGTGCCCTAGCGCTCAATCCAAAATTTGTGGTCGCAGATGAACCCACCGCAGGCCTGGATGTTTCTATCCAGGGGGAAATCTTCAACCTGCTGGCCAGCCTGCGAGAGACCATGCAACTGTCGATCCTGATCATCACCCATAACCTGCATGTGGTGCGTCATTTGGCCGACCGGACGGTAATCATGTATCACGGGCGAATTGTTGAAACGGGCGACACCGAAGACATCATAACAGCGCCGGTACACGACTATACCAAGCTGCTGCTATCGGCCAACCTTCAGGCCAGGTTCTAGCGCCCCTCGGTCCCCCGAGTTCGAATGGAGAAATGCCTTGAATGATCTCGTTATTGTGAACGGCAAAGTCATCACCTTCGATGGCCCCGATGCACAGGCATTGGCCATCAAGGGCGGGGTGATTACGGCCGTAGGGTCGACCTCTGAGATTCTTGACCTTGCCGGATTGGCCCGGGTGATCGATGCGCAAGGGGCCACGGTCTTGCCTGGGTTTATCGACAGCCATGTTCATCTGTTTGGCGGCGGGACCGAGCTTGAGTTCCCCAATCTCAACGGCGTTTCAGATATCGCTGCAATGGCGGGTATCGTTCAGCCATACGCCGCGATGAATCCCGATCACACCGTTCTTTTTGCCAACTCACTGGATTACGAAGCCTTCGGGCGGGGGCCAGTGACGCGTCATGATCTTGACCAGGTGATCCCAGACCGGCCCTTTGCAGCCATGGCCGCTGACGGGCATACTGCCTGGGCCAATAGCAAGGCGCTGGAGCGCGCCGGGCTGTTGCATGGCGCGACGGTCGCGGATGGGTCTGAAATCGTCATGGCGCCGGACGGGCTGGCATCCGGAGAGCTGCGCGAACCAGACGCGTACGGCCCTGTGCTAGCTTTGACAGCGTTTGGGGGGCGCGATCATTTGGGCATGACCACGGGGCGCGATCCCGTTTCCGCGCCAACTCTGGCAGAGAGGTCCATGGACAAGTCCGCACTTGCCAATGGCCTGAAGCAATGTGCCTCGCACGGCATCACCGGGTTGCACAACATGGACGGCAATTTCTATCAGTTGGAGCTGCTCGAAGACCTGAAATCCGACGGGGCCTTACTGTGCCGTACCGAAATCCCGCTGCACCTGAAACCGAGCGATCCAATTAACCGGCTATCCGAAGCGATCGAGATGCAGTCAAAGTTCGGCTGTGACATGCTGTGGTCCGGCTGCGTTAAGATGTTCATGGACGGCGTGCTTGATAGCCGGACCGCTTACATGCTGCAGCCGTATCCGGGTACGGATGAGTGTGGCGCCCCCCTGTTTGCACCGGATCAGTTCAACGAGATATGCCAGCGCGCCGATGCCCAAAACCTGCGCATGGCCGTGCATGCCATCGGGGATGCGGCGGTGCGCCAAACTCTGGACGGGTACCAACACGCCCGCCAGATCAACGGCGTGCGCGACAGCCGACACAGGATCGAACATATCGAAACGATCCATCCCGATGATATTCCCAGAATCGCACAATTGGGCGCGGTTGCATCAATGCAGCCCTTGCACGCACCAAGGGGTGGGTTCTTTCTTCCGGCTTGCACGCCCGGAGATATTTTGCATGATTTCCAGATTCAAAATGCTTTCGCATGGCAGACCATTCGCGACACTGGTGCCGCGATGCTGTTCTCGACTGACTGGCC
Source organism: Pseudomonadota bacterium (assembly GCA_039818265.1). Lineage (GTDB taxonomy): Bacteria > Pseudomonadota > Alphaproteobacteria > Rhodobacterales > Rhodobacteraceae > Ruegeria. The sequence goes on from JBCBUG010000021.1 coordinate 10,228, forward strand.
GGTTGTGCCAGTTGATGTGATGCCGACGATTCAAGGGGCGGTGGCTGGCGTTGATTTGCCCAAGATCTGGCCTGATCAACGGCAACGGTTGCGCGACGCATTGGCCTCGTATACGCGCGAAAATGCCTGGGCGGAATTCAATGAACATTGCAAAGGGCGCTTGCGCGCCGGCATGTTGGCGGACGTTGTCGTCATGGATCACGATCTTGAGTCGATGCCGCCCGATCAACTGGGAACCGCAAAAGCCGCTGTTACAATCTGCAACGGACACATTACCTTCGAAGCGTAAGCAACGATGAAGGCGGTTTCGATCCCGCCATTCGCCAAATGGGCTACGCGGCTGAAACTTAGCTGTTTTTGAAGATGCGCTGACATTCCCGCATCGACAGCCAGTTTTAAGGCACTTCGCTGCGAATGCTGACTGCGTGCCCAAAGCGCTAAATGCAGTGCAAAACAAGAACGTCCGGCTTGACCCTTACTCAATATGTTCGATCCAATCAGCAATCGCGTCCAGAGCGCCGGGAGAGAATGCAAATCTGCCTTCAGCAAGAAACCTGATTACGGCAGACAGGGACCAATCTTCGGTCAGTTGCCAATTGTAAGCAGGCGCCTTCAACAGACCATGTGTGGCGTTGGGCCAAACGATAATCCGGGTGAGATCTTCTCGTTCAGCCAGGATGCCTCGATAAATTGCGGCATTGCGGGCAGCATCGACATTCAGGTCATCTCCGCCCCACATGGCAAGCAGTGGGAGATCGAAAGCGGCAAGCGCTTCCCTGGCATCGGCATTCCGATTTTCGCGAATGAAGCGCCAACGATCAATCGACAGGCCTTCAGGTACAGCGTCCGCCCAAGCGTCAGGGCCAAATACACGCTCGTTCTCTCGATCTTGGTCAGCGATCATTTTTTCAATGCCCGGCGGGCTCAGGCCCTCCATGCTAAGGCGCATGTGCGTGTAGTACTTTCCCTGATCACGCCAGGACACTGCCGCTCCCACTAAAACAACAAAATCCGCATCATCGCGGCCGAGGGACGGCAAGACCCAACCAGCTTGCGAAAAGCCGAGTGCGCCAATAGGCACCGCGCCGGAACGCTGTTTTAGATGTTTTAACGCCGCCTGCACTTCGGCGGTGCGGTTCGCCATTGACTGATGCAGCCAGTTTCCTTCTGACGCGCCGACGCCCGGTTTATCCCACGATGCTACTGCGATGCCCCGATCAAGAAGCATATTGATGATCGGAGCATACCCGCCTGCGGATGTACGATCCTGTGGCCCGTCCCCGTGAACGAGGGCGACAATCGCAATAGGGTCCCTTTCCGGCAGCCAAAGATCGCCTGATAAGGTTTGACCGGATGATTGAAGTACAAAGCTTTCGCGCGTTCGACGCTCAAGATCATGGTCAGCCAACCCCCAGATCGCGAGACCTGAAAGTAAAGCCATGAAAATGAACAGAGTAACCCAGAGCTTCAATCGAATTTCCCAAAAGAATTTCCATATCCCTGATAATTAAGGAGGCCTTCAGTTTACTACAATCCACACAACCCGATTTTCAAACGTGTCTGGCGTCAGCGAAAGGGCGGTTTGGGTTTTGCCGGCTTGTGCTCGTTCGAATGTCCGCAAACAGGAAATCCGCTGCACCGCCGAAATTGCACCGTTGCGGATGCGTGGATTTTCTGCGTCAGCAATGGCGGCGCGAGCAAATGGCAGAAAAGTCCGCATCTTTCCTGTCGGATCGTCGCGCAGCGAATGGCGTGTGCGCTCGAACCGGCCTTTGGTCCTCCCCCACTGAAGTGGTCCTCCGCTATGTTTAGAAAAACGGAGGAAACACATGGCCAACAAGAGACCGAAGCCCGAAGAGATTGTCACGAAGTTGCGACAGGTTGAGGTTCTGACGGGGCAAGGGATGCCGCGTCTGGATGCCATCCGTCAGATTGGCGTGACTGAACAGACCTATTACCGCTGGAAGAAGAAGTACGGTGGAATGGGCACGGATCAATTGAAGGAACTGAAGCGTCTGCAAAAAGAGAACGAACGGCTGCGCAAAGCCGTTTCTGATCTGACGCTGGATAAGCTGATCCTGGCGGAAGCTGCGAAGGGAAACTTCTGAGCCCCGCTCGCCGCCGTGCTTGCATTGATCGTGTGCGTAACGAGTTGAATGTCTCGGAGCGTCGCGCATGTCTTGTTCTGAGACAACATCGATCCACGCAGCGCAAAGTGCCTGCAGGTCGTGCCGATGAAGAGCGATTGGTGGCCGACATGATCGAGTTGACCCGGCAATATGGGCGGTACGGCTATCGTCGGATCGCTGCGCTGCTGAGAGGCGCTGGCTGGCATGTGAACGACAAACGCGTTGAACGGTTATGGCGGCGAGAGGGGCTGAAAGTGCCAATGAAGCAACCAAAGAAGGGGCGGCTCTGGCTCAATGATGGGTCGTGTGTTCGGCTGCGGCCAGAACATCGCGATCATGTCTGGTCATATGACTTTGTGCATTGCCGGACTGACGACGGAAAGGCGTTCCGCACATTGAACATTATCGATGAATATAGCCGAGAATGCCTGGCGATCCGCGTCGATAGAAAGCTGAACTCAGGCAATGTCATCGATGTGCTGAGCGACCTGTTCATCCTGCGCGGCGTGCCGTCGTTCATACGTTCCGATAACGGCCCGGAGTTCATCGCTCAGGCCGTGCAGGATTGGATCAAGGCTGTTGGCGCAAAAACCGCCTACATCGAACCGGGCAGCCCCTGGGAGAACGGATACTGTGAAGGCTTCAATGCCCGTTTCCGCGATGAGTTCCTGAACGGCGAAATCTTCTACAGCTTGCGCGAAGCCCAAATACTGATCGAAAAATGGAGGAAACACTACAACACGAAACGACCGCACAGTGCTTTAGTCTACCGCCCACCGGCCCCCGAAACCATCGTCCAGATGGACCAAACGCCGATCATGCACTAACAATCAAATTGGACCACTCAAGTGGGGCTGATCAACCAAGGCAATGAAGGTGTCAGATAAGCCCAACCTTGCCATTGCTGAGGCGCCTCCTAAAGTCTCTGAGAGAGGCTTAAACAACTCATGGGAAGCCGCATGGAGAAATTTGAGATAGAATTGGAATGCCCCGCTTCCGAAACGCGACTTGCCGAACTTCACCAAAAGTTAGCCGATGCGGGTCAAGCACTTCGGGACGAAGAGTTTGACGTCTTCCTGTTCAACGTCTCGTCTTCCGATGGTACCATGACCGCAGGCTGTAAGGGCGAAATTGCCTTCAAATCAGCACACATATCTGAACTTTGGGTTGATCAGAGACACAGAGGCGAAGGTTTGGGAAGTGAACTCATACGATCTGCTGAGAAACTCGCCATGGAGAAAGGATGTATTCGCTTGCACCTTGAGACCCGAAACGAGAAAGCGCGCGAATTGTACGAGCGATTAGGCTATTCGGTGTTTGGCTCTTTGCCAAATTACGAGGGTAAGAACACTTTCTACTATCTCGAAAAGCGCTTTGACTGAACGGCAACTAAGTCCGCGATCCGTAAATTCCTCCTAAAACTCCGCTGCGTCATGAGCCGATGGCCGCTATCCATGCCGCTTTGCAGCGTCGAAAGCTGCGCACTTGCAGCGATTTTCATGCTGCGAGCGCGCGCAGCGAGAAATCTAAATTCACAGGTTGGGCTCTTCGCAGTCATGCGGTGACGCAGCAACTGACCACGAGGACGCTGTCCCAAAGCGGACAGAAGTCGATAACATCCCGGGTTAGAGAACAACGCGGCAAATCAATGGCGTGACGATCACTGCATTCCGATAGCGAGACGTTCGGCTGCGCTTTGCTGATGTTGAAACGCTGAGCGGCGAAATCTGACTCCGAGCCCAAATTGATCGATGCCGCCTAATCTAGCAATGGCCGGTTTCGTAATCTTGGTGCGGCATACATGGTATCGTTCTCGGAGACATGGAGGCCCCGCGCCGCTCGGTAAGGCCAGAGCAGCGCGGGCCGTTTGCGCTATGCAGATGCGTAAGCTTCCAACGCTCCAATCCCGGTTTGGTATTGCCCGATGATAGCGCCACGAAGCATTTCAACGTTTTCGGGGTCCGCCTGGAAATTTGCGGTCCATACAACCGTTGTGCTGCCGTCTTCGCCGGATTGTGCCACAACCGAGCCAGAGAAATTGCTGAGCGGCATGGGCGGGTTTTCGATGGAGTAGGCCAAGCTGCCCGCGTCGGCGTCGACGCCAAGGATCGTCTCCTTCAGCTCATAGCCGTCCATTTCGGTCCCCGGCATGTCCATCACGCAAACGCGGGAGGATCCTGCGGATGTACCAGCGCACTCCGCTGACTTGATGAAGGGCAACCACTTCTCCCATTGCGGGTCGGTGATGGCGGCGCGCGCTTTGTCAACGGGCGCGGATATTTTCTGGGCGACGGTTACGGTTACGTCGGTCATGTTGAAGTCTCCTGTTGTGGGTTCGAAGTTTGCGAGACTCTGACGCCCGAACCATGCCGCCAGAGTAGGTCGGTCATGGGGTGACGACGATCTTGCCAATGGGCGCATTGCCTTCGAGCGCGAGGTAGGCGTCGCGCACATCGCTCAACGGATAGGTATGATGGATGAGCGGTTGGAAGCGTCCCTCCTCGATACGGGGCAAGAGATAGTCATAGGCCGCAGCCCAAAGCTCGGGTTTCTCAAAAAGATGCCAAACCACGTAATAGCCGATGAGTTGGACGTTCTTGGTGATCAGAGCAAAGAGCGGCACGCTCGGTTCAGTGCCGTAATAAGCCAGACTGCCATAGGAGATGATCCGTGCGCCGGGGGCGGCTGCGTTGACCAGGTCATGCCAAAAGGGGCCCGAGACCGGATCAAAAGCGATATCGAACTCTGCGCCCTCTAGCGTGCCGTCCGTATCTGTCACGACAACATGGTCGGCACCCGCCGCCAAAAGCTGATCGCGTTTGTCCGCCGATCGTGTGGTGGCGATCACATAGGCCCCGTGGTCTTTGGCAATCTGAATCGCAGGAATGCCAATCGAGGATGCCGCGGCCGAGATCAGCACGCGCTGGTCTTTGCCCAGGCGCAGGCCGCCATACGTGACCAGCCCACCATAGGCCGTTGCAAACCCCATCCACACGGCCGCCGCCTGGATAGGGTCCAACCCTTTGGGGCGGGGGATAACCGATGTGGCGGGCACAAGCGCGTGCTCTGCCAGAACGCCGTAGTGGTCGACGCGGAAGCTTGGCAGAATGCAAACGGCATCGCCGACAGCAAACCCCGTGACGTCCGGGCCAACGGCCTGCACCCGACCGGTTGCCTCTGCGCCGATCAACGCGTCTTTTGGCGGCTCAAAGAGGTATTCACCGCGCGAATACAGCCACTCGGACCGGTTCAAACCGGCGGCTTCTATGGTGACACACACCTCGCCGGAAGACGGGGTTGGGATAGTTTCTTGCCGGATGTCGAGCGCAGCAGGACCGTCCGGCGTGGCAAATCGGACCACGCGGTTCATGATCTATCCTTTTCGAAGAGAAGGGGAGTGGCGCGGTCGGAGCCGCGCCAACCAAGCGTTACGCGTGGGAGAAGGCGTTGCGCGTGACGTATTTGGCGTTGCCCTCTAGGGCCTTAGCCATTTTGCCCCGCAGCATGGGCTTCATCATCGGTAGCATAAGCTGGCCAATGATGCCCATCGGCGGCTTGAAATCCATGGTGAAGGAGATCTCGCTTTTGTTGTTCCCAAGGGCGCGGACTTCAAAGAGGCAGGTCGCGCCTTTCATGGGCATCGTCGTGTCATCAATCACCAGACCCAGTTTGCGACCGGGCACATACACATTGATGGTCTCGCGCAGATATTCGCTGCCATCGGCCTTCAAGTCACACTGCCGCTTTGCACCAAGCCCGGTTTCCACGCTTCCGGGCAGGATGCGGGATGCTGCAAGGTTTTCGTTCCACTTCGCGATCCCGCCATAATCGTCCAAGCTGGCCCAGACGTCTTCTGCGGACGCATCGATCGTGCGTTTTGTGGTCACTTTTGCCATTGTCGTTCTCCTGTTTGCGGATGGGTTTTGGGGATGCCTATTCGGCGAGTTCTGCATCGAGGAAGCTGGTCAAGGCGTTCACATACGCCTCAGGCGCATGGGCCTGCAGGTAGTGACCAGCGTCGGGGATGCGGGTGATGTTGGCGTCCGGCGTGCCCAAACGCGCTTGCAAGTCGCCAATCACAACGTCTGCATCAAAGTAGGCGTCTTGTTCACCAAAGATGATTGCGGTGGGGCCTGCGTAGGCGGCCAGCGCTGCATTGCGGGCCTTTTCGCCCATCATGAAGGCGGGCACGGCCTGCGCGAAAAACGTCTCGTAGACTACATTCGCGCCCTCGATATCAGCGGCATAAACGGCGGTTTCGCTGGCAGGGACAGAGCCCGGGCCAAACCAGCCTTGCTCTAACCACATCAACGCCAAGTCTTCTGCGCCCTCCGGTGCGGCCATCGGCGCGAAGACCTCTTGCGGCGTGGCCTGTTGCCCCATGATCTGCATGACCGCTGGTGCAGGTGTGACGCCTGCAAGTCCCACGATTGTGTTGGTTGCAACCACTGCGGTCAAACGGTCGGGCGCGTCTAGGACCATCTGCCAGCCGGTGATGCCCCCGACGTCGTGCAAGACAATCGCAAAATCCTCGACGCCCAGATGATCGGCTAGCGCAAAGAGCCGCGCGCTTCGGGCCTCCGTTGCGTAGGCGGCTGGGTCGGCAGGCTTGTCAGAGGCACCGAACCCCATCAGGTCAGGTGCGATAACGCGGTACCCAGCGGCGGCGATCCGAGGGGCGACATCGCGGAACAGGTAGGATGATGTTGGGATACCGTGGATCAACATCACAGCCGGTGCGCCAGAGGCGCCGACATCCAGGTAGGCCAGCGTATTGCCGTCCAATTCAACACGATCAAGCGATGCCAGATGATCCGCATGACCGTCAGCCAGAGCGGTGAGCGGGAGGCTGGCGCCCATAAAGAGCGCGCCCGTCAGGCCAAGCGCAGTTCGGCGAGACATTTCCATTGGTTTCATAGAGTTAACTCCTGGTTTTGCTGGCCACTCGACAAACTGAGAAGGGCGAGCTATGTTTCAAAGCAGTTGTAGTGAATGAATCACTACACACGCAGTGAAATGCTGTCAACACCGTTTGAAGGACTTGCTATGCCGCCCAGAAAACCCTTGCTCCCTTTAGAGCCCATTCCTGATATGGAAGGTGTCTATCGCGCCAGACGCGGTGCGGCGGCAATGGCAGCAATCAAGCTAAGGGACGGCGGACTGGCGCTGTACAGCCCCGTGACAGGGCTCACCCCAGGCGCCATTGAACGAATGACGGCGCTTGGAGGGGTTTCGGCCATAATCGCCCCAAACCACTTTCATCACCTCGCGCTGACCGAGTATCTGGAGGCTTTCCCCGGCCTGCCGCTTTACGCGCCGATTGGGGCACACAGAAGGCTGGAAAAACAAACGAGTTTCAGCTTCGAAGATGTGCAGGATCTTATGCCCGCCCTGCCCGACGGTGTCCGTCTTCACCAACCTCAGGGGCTGAAGGCGCAAGAGGTATGGGTCGAAGTCTTAACCGGAGCGGAAGCCGGTTTGATCGTTTGCGACGCATTTGGAGCGCCCGCAAAAGAAGATGGGTTGCCACCCTCCGAGGCCAGCCCGCGCGGGAGTTTCAAAACGATGTGCCTCAAAGATGCGGAGGTCTATTGTGACTGGGCCAAGCCGCTTTTTGCGCGAATTGAACTTACCCACCTTTTGCCATGCCACGGCGCGCGCGTGACTGGAAAAGGTCTTTCCGCGCATCTATCAAAATCTTTGGAGGCGCTCTGATGGCACGACCCAAAAGTTACGACCGTGACGACGTTATCCTGAAGGCAAAAGATGCCTTTTGGGAGCATGGCTACCAAGCGCTCGGCGTCCGCGCCATCGAAGCGCAAACAGGCTTAGGAAGCTTCGCCCTCCGCACCGATTTTGGCGGCAAAGAGCAGCTCTTGCTCGAAGCCCTCGCGGCGTATCGCGAGGAAATGGAAACCTATGTGGCGCGTATCATGGACGACAGCGACCGCATTGAAACCATTGTGGCTGCCCTTGAGCAGATGGTGACGCCTTACCCAGGCAGTATGCGCCGTTTTGGATGCCTGATGACGGCCCTCGTCTCAGAACTGCCCAGCATCGGATCACAAGCCGTCAGCGACGCGGTCAATGCCCATTTCGACCGGATTGGCGCTTCGACAGCGGGGCTCGTCGAGCGCGCGCAACGTGCCGGAAATGCGCGTCCAAACTTGGAACCCGAAAAATGCGGAAAATACGTGGTGGGCGTTGTTGGTGGTCTCCAGACAATCAATCGCCGCGCGGGCCGCATCGACGCGGCTAAGGACTTCGTGAACATCGCCATTTCCGAGGTGCAACGCTGGTCCACGGCATAGGCCAAAGAAGAGAAAAGCGGCCGCTCCGTGAGAAATCGCCAAGGACCGCTCTGTCCGCATAGCGGCCATCTGCCCACAGAAAGTCAGCGTTTAAAACAGCCCTTCGGCCTGTCGCTCATTCGGACATGCGTCCTCAGAGCGGCGTTGTGTCCTGGATCCCGGTTGACCCGCTGCGCGAGCACTTCGGTTGTTGGCCGTGTCGTCGGGTTGCGTTCCGTTTGGATGTGCTGCGCAAATCTTCACGCCACTTCACCCGCCTTTGACGTCCACGCCCTACGTTTGCCTGCTTACGGCGGGGCAACCTGATGTCATCACACACACACATGAGGGCGGAAGCTTACCCTGCTGGATGGCCACCGGAACGTCCCGCGTCAAGGATCACTCAAATCATCAGAAAGACGGTTTCCACCCCGTCGGGGCGGACCCTCCGCATTTCAGCTGATTTAAGCGCCCAGCAAGCTGGCGGCTCTGCCGTCCCTGACTCAAGCCGTTCCGGTAACCAGATGGGGTGGATGGCTCCCATTTCCCGGCGTCGCGATGCGCCATAGTGCAGGTGTCATGATCTGCGATTGAGAGGAGCCACCCAATGCAAGTTACCACCGTTGGCCTGGATTTGGCCAAGTCCATCTTTCATGTGCATGGCGTCACTGAGACTGGAGATGTTGCATTCAATCGACCGCTGCGTCGGGCACAAGTTTTGGCGTTCTTTGATCGTCTCGCCCCATGTCTGGTCGGTGTTGAAGCTTGTGCGTCGAGCCACTACTGGGCGCGCGAGTTGAGCAAGCTGGGCCACGAAGTCCGGCTGATGCCACCGATGTACGTCAAACCCTACGTGAAGCGAGGCAAATCCGATGCCGTCGACGCCGAAGCGATCTGCGAGGCCGTGACGCGGCCGACGATGCGCTTCGTTGAAGTCAAGTCGGAAGACCAACAGGCGCTCCTTAGCTTGCATCGTGGTCGCGATTTCCTGGTGCGGCAACGCACCCAGATGATCAACATGATCAGAAGTTTAGCCGCTGAATTCGGCATCACCATCGCGCGTGGCGTTGCCCGCGCCCTCGCATTCGCGAAAGGCCTTATCGACGGAGTCGATACGACGTTGCCCGAGATCGCAAGGGACGTTCTGCGCGTCCTAAGTCGGCAACTCCTGGTTCTCCACAACCGACTGCAATGGTTCGAAATCAAGATGCGGCTCGAGGCGAGCAAGAGCCGACAAGCCAAACTCTTACAGACAATCCCAGGCGTTGGTCCTGTGACCGCTTCCGCCGTGGCAGCCACCATTGGGTCGGGACAGCAATTCCGAAACGGTAGAGAATTTGCCGCTTGGTTGGGGCTCACACCTCGCAACCATTCCAGTGGTGGAAAAGAACGGTTGGGCAAGATCACGAAGATGGGTGACAGGTACCTGCGCCAACTCATCGTGGTCGGCATGACGTCACGCGTCAGGCAGGTCGCCAATCACCCAGACCGCGCTGATCCATGGCTCGCGGACTTGCTACAAAGAAAGCCTGCGCGTCTTGCGACCGTCGCCATGGCGAACAAGACGGCCCGGATCATATGGGCCGTGCTGACCAGGAACGAACCGTACAAGCCACATGTGGCTTGAGCACGAAAGGAACCAAGAGATAGCAAGACCAACGATGTGATGGTGTACCCTTCAGCCGCACCGATCAGGACGCTCCGACGAATGTCCCGGGCGCAATTGCCCGCAAAGCAGTTAGGAACCTGATCTGCGGATCCCATCAGGGCCAGCGGTCAACACCGCGCACACAGGCCGGACACAAGACCGCTTCTGAAAACGTACACGCAATCCCATCCAACCCTTGCTAATCGGGAGCCATCCACACAAGACATTCGGCAATGCCACCGCGCTCATGCGGCGGGCCAAAAAAACAAATATCTGGAGATAAGAACATGGCTGTTGATACAGCGAACGCGTTTCTCTCGTGAAACGCACTTGATTTTCAGCGTCTTTGTTCGACATTCCTCATTGCCGATCCCGGAATATGATTTGTCACCATATTGCTCCGCTAAATGTTGTGTCGTTAGCGTTGATCCCCAGATCGGCTTGATCTGTCAAATACCACCTATTTGGAGAGCCGCGTGTCATATTGAGCCGAGCAGCTACCTGTTAAGAGATTGTACTCAATCCAGAAAATCCATATCAGAGGCTTCGCAAACTACGTAACCCTTCAGTGCTGGCAGCCGCGATTTGATTGCCCAACAGCGTTTTGCCTCTTCTTGTGATAGCTCCGAATTCGCGTCGCGGATGTCGCGAAGATATTGAAGGTAGTTATTACAACGATCAATTTCTCGCCGAAACCCAGGTTTTGAAGCCCGGTGGTTCAATTCATACCAATACTCAACGGCGTCGCCCAATGTACGTCCCGTGTTGGATTTCACCCACGACATAAATTCACCGGAGCACACGAACTTCGGACCTATTTCGCGTTTAAAGAAGCCACGTACGTTCCATCCAAACGAGATGTTTTCGTCTATCTCGGTCTCGGACGAGAGCTCTTTCGTTGCCCAAGAGGAGGGCTTTTTCATCTGTGGTTCCCGTGGCAAGGGGTCGCCCCGAAAATGACACCCAATCCGATTTCGCAGGTCAGCCTTTAGGCCGGAGTAAGCAAGGCCGTTTTCGCGACAAAAGCCCTGCATCTCTGCCACAGGCCAATACCAGGTGTCGAATTCCTCGAATGTATCAATCTCCGACAAACGCGGTCTGAACCTTTGTTCTTCATCAGTCATTGTTCGTCATCTGTAGATGTAAAAGGCATGGCCTGTTCCAGAGCGCAGGCAATGGACAGCAACTTGGTTTCTTCATTCGGTTTTCCGACAAGTTGGAAACCCATAGGAACCCCATTGTGATCCACCGCAAAGGGCACAGTAACAATGGGCCAGCCGAGCACTCCAGTTGGCACGGTGAAGTAAGTCAGCGCGTCAAGGTAAGGCAGTGGCCCCGCAAGCGTTTGAAATTCTTTGTCATAAGTACGCACTCCTCCGCGTTCTTTGATTGGCGGGGTATGAGGGAAAGCGGCGACACCTGAAACTGGCAAGATCAGAGCATCGCAAGTCTCCAACTGGCGCAGCATGTTTTGCCGAAGCTCCTCAAGACGTTTGAGATTTTTGGCATATTGCCGATGCTCACGCCGATATCCCTGATATACGTGTTTCAGGAACTGCGGGGATCGTGCGATAGCATCGGTATCTCGTCGTAACAGCCATCTAATGAAAAACGGTAGCATTGCGCCGGTCTCATAGCCCATAATTTCGCCAAAGAGCTTGCGAATATCTGCGTGAAACAGCGCACTCATGCTATCCCGCTCCACTGAGATTCCGTTTTCAATCAGAGTGTTGCCCAACCGAGACCACAGGTCAGACACGTGCCGTTCCATCGGCGTATGGTCAATTGGTGACCAGATCAACAAACGGGCATTTTGGTTAGGTGTCGGAGAATGGGTTTCTCCTGTCAGGGTTTTCCAGAAAAAAGCGAGATCGTTGCAAGATCGCGCTATAGGTCCCATGCGCCCAAAGTGATCAAGCAGATGGTCTTCGGGCAACATTCCTTTGGAGTCAAAACGGCCCTCTGTTGGAACCAAAGATGACACACCACACCAAGATGCAGGCAACCGCAACGATCCAGCAAGGTCTGCTCCTATGTCTAGTAAGCTCATTCCACTTGCGACCGCCGCAGCACCACCGCCTGAACTTCCACCCACCGTGAACCCCATTCGATGTGGGTTTTCCGTTGGTCCCCGCCGAGCATTGAAGGTTTGCAAGTCGAGCGCATGGGGCGGCAAAGCTGTCTTCCCTTGCACGACACACCCCATGTTTTGAAGTGTTTTGACGAAAGGTGCAGACTTGCGATCCTTTGTCTTGGTGGTCTTTTCAAGACCGAACCAGCGAGGCCAACCAGCGACCGCGATCTGGTCCTTCACCGTAATTAGCAGGCCATTGAAGGGGCCGGACACGCCCTTTGGCAAATCACTGGCGATTTGCTCAAAGGCATTGATTTGTGGCTCTTTGAGATGGCGTGTCTCGGCGAGTTGCTCCCAGAGTTCGGCTCGGGCCGCCTCGTTGCAAAGGCCGCTAACAACCTCTTCTAAGGGTGATAGGATCAAGGGCTTTGGTCGTGTGAGGTGCATTGAAATCTCCCAACATGCTTTCGGGGATATCAAACATCTGACATGGCCTATTGCTGTTCCGTTTCTGCTTTGATGACCGGAAGGTAGATCAAGGCCGAGAGTCTTGACGGTTCTTCATTCGGATTAGCCGTCAGATAGGTTTCAAACATTATGCCCTCATCCAACGCCATACCACTTTGCTTTAAGGCCACCCGTGCTGCCTTGTTCCAAGTCAAGGGCAGCGTTAGCAACGGGCCGAAATGAGGAAAGACAGCGTAGGTTCGAGCAGGAATTTGCGTCCACCCTTCCGGCCACTCCAAAGGCAATTTCTGATCAAAAAGCGCACCGACATAGGCGTTGGCGGTTTCATCTTCATAGGACTTGGGTCCTTGGGAAAAAGCGGACGCGATTTGCAACGAATCTTCTGTTGGCACACCGATGTCCGTTTGTTGGCATTCCAGCCGAAGCTCCCGCAATGCTTGACCTAGCTTTGCGAGATCGGCGAAATATCGGCCTCCCTGCATGCCTGTGAACTTACGCCACCCCAACCACAGGTCAGGCCCCGCAACGAGATCGAAACCATCCAAAACAGTTTGAGCGGGTTGTGGCACAAGAAATGGTCGCGGTTGTTCGCCTGAAACGGCCACCTTGCCTCCGGTCCTACGAAATTCAGCAGGAGGAACACCGAAGTGCCCTTTGAAGGCTCGGGAGAAAGCAGAATGCGTTTCAAAACCAAACTGAAGGGCAACGTCTAATACCCCATCGGATGACGCCAATAGGGACAATGCGGCTTGTTCAAGACGACGTGTTTTCAGATACCCTGCGACAGTCTCCCCCGTCGCCGCCGCAAAACGCCTTTGGAAATGGTGCTCAGCCAATCCCGCATGTTTTGCGAGCACGTCAACGGGTTGTTTGGTTGTCAAATCGCCTTCGATCAATTCGCAGGCCCGTTGCACACACAGGTCAGAAAACACATAGTTTTTATGCTGCTGTTGTGCTGACAAGTTACACTCAATGCCTGAAATAGAGCCCCGACTTAAACAGAATATTAATGTGAAAAGAGGGTTTTCAAGCAACAAACAACGCCCGCAGGAAGCTCACGTTCGCCTTGAACGTCAACGGGGCCTGCCTCAGAACAACGCTTGGATTGATTTAGGTCTTCGAAACTGGTCGACCTTTCTGAGGAAAAACAATAAAGTCTGCCACCTATGTAAGTACACGGACTTTCCGGCGGATATTGAGCGGGTTGTCTGAGAACAGCCCGCTCACAGTGTCCTACAACCCTATCAGAGTTGAGCTCGTCTTCTGTGGGCGTACGTTCATCAAAGGTGATCCAAGACGTTGTTGGGTCTGTCATCGTTTTAACCTTTTTTGGAAGTCATTGAACGACAATGTAGCTTCCTGCGAAAGCAGCCAACGCCGGATATTTTGAAAATATACCTTCTTCACCTTCGACGATTTTCGCCTAAGCCGACGTTCGTCCACAACGCGGCGGACTCAAAGTCAGAGCCCAATTTGTGAGTCTAGAATTTTCGCTGCGCGCGCACGCAGTACGAAAATCGCTGCACTTGCTCAATCTGCGACGCTGCACGGCGGCGGTGAAAGACACCGTTTGTTGGTCGCGCAGCGCGGATCAGTTGTGCAACTTACAGGTCGCGGAACGAAGCCGCTATTCGCTATTGTCGTCCGAAAGTCGGCTTTCCACTGTTCGCCACAAAACCGAAGAGCACGATTGGCGTCGAGCGGAACCTAGCAAATTGCTTGCGAGCGGCGACCATCATCGGCCTTCGCAACACACTTACCGAGATGGCAGACGATAGATCGCGTATGGAGCAGCAGCCTCGATATCCTCGCGGCTGGGTGGGTTACCGAAGTGGTCCAATAGCAGTGTTAAGGCGCTGTCAGTGAACCAGATGTCTCCGTTTGGTGCCACGGTCACACTGTCAGCCCAGTCTACTGCGCCATCCCGGACGAGTGTCTCCAACCTGCCGTCAGACAGCCGCATCAACCCCCCATTTTCTACATCCGTCAGAATGACAGCCCCATCAGCGTCCAATGCGATGCCATCGGACATTGGTCCCGGACCGATCAATTCGACGGATGCTTCGAGAACCTCAGCGGTGATAGCCGGATCGTTGAGCAGTCTTGTTGGGACCCGGTACACGCTGTCATGTGTCATCGTGGCATAGATCAACCATTCACCGTCTTCCGTGATTTCCAATCCATCGACGCCAACTTGGAACGTCACCAACCCGTAGCCGAGCCGATAGGGCGATCCATCAGTCCGTCGCATCACCCAGTTCTGAGGCGCGGTGCTGTCATGATCGACCAGGACAGACCGGGCTGTTCTCGCTTCGGTATCCAACACGATGAGGGATGCAGAAGTGAACCGAAGCAGGCCAGTGTCCGCCAGATAGACGTACCGAAGGTCATCCGACACTCTCAGGTCCTGTGCAAACCCTCCCATTCCGTCTGGGAATTCAAATTCGAATTCAATCGTGCCTGAGGTCTGATCGATGGCGAGGACTTCGGTTGGCCGGCCCTCCATGGCCCCGGGCCGGACCGCCCAGACCCAGCCACGCGTGTCCACCGTGATACCAAAGACGCCATGGAGCCGTTCGCCCAAGCCCTCTCCGATTGGGATTGAACGCCCTTCCTCCCAGCCAAAGAGCAAAGCATCAGTATGGTCCTGAGGGGCATGGAACGGATGGTAGGTATAAAAGATTTTCCCGTTTGGCCCGGCTGCGACCATGCCGGGCGGGAATGGCAATTCGATTGCCACCTCAAGATCATCCCGAAGTGGCGCAGTGGAAACGTCCGGGTGGGGCTGCCCGCCACCGTAGATGAGTTTGACTGCAATCAACGCAGCCGACTAGCCCGAGGGCGGCGAAGGACATAAACTTGATGATGCGCATGATTGACCCAGATAGCTGACGAACTATACGTATTCATGCCATTTCGTTCACTTTTAGGAAGACTTGAAACGTGACAGCCCACAGTGACGTTAGGACAAAACGACGGGACCGCCTAATATCGGTCGCGACCGGTGTGTTCGTGGCGCACGGCTTTCGTGGCGTAACGATGGAAGCCATTGCTGAAGCTGCGTCTATTTCTAAGGCGACGCTCTACAGCTACTTCTCAGACAAGGCTGCAGTATTTGATGCGGCGGCCGAAGCTGTTGCACATAACTTGGTGGGGATTGTCGAGGCGGAGTTAAAGTCCGATCTGGACCCCAAGGACGCTGTGATGGCCGCTCTGACTGCCAAGCACGTCCATATTTATGGTCTAGTAAGGCAGTCGCAGTTCTCTGGCGATCTCTTCCAAGCCAAAGACGCGCTGAGTGCAAACCACTTTGACGATGCGGATGCGGTAATCCTTGAGATGTTGCGAACCAGACTGGCACCTGTTTGTGACGATAGCCTCGAATGTGCCGAGCTTCTGCTGGCCACGAGCCAAGGCATTGCAAATGTGGCAACATCGAAAGACCAACTCATAGAGCGCATCGCACGGCTAAGTGTTCTGATCGGCGATGGTCAGTGACTTGGGATTTTGAATTGTGCGGGCGGGTCATGGTGGGACGACACCATACTTGCGACCATTTCCCCCAACACAGGTGCGAACTTGAACCCGTGGCCCGAACAGGCGGAACACAGGATTATCTGCGGGTGAGCGGGCAAACGGTCGAGGATGAAATCCCCTGTGGGCGTAAGCATATAATGACAAAAATCGGTGTCGAATGGCGTCTTCGGAAGACAAGGCAGGCTTGGCAAGACGGTTTCAGCGATCTCCGCCACCTTACGTTCCGAAAGAGTGGTAGGTGCGCTTGCATCTCGACCGTTGTTTTCAACCATTACCTTCACGCCCAAATCCCGGTGAATGGGAAACACAGAACTCAGAACGCCACCGCCAAGATGAAAGATCAGAAGCGGCATGTGATCAGCGGTATGTGTTTGGGGGTCTAGAGGCTGATAGAAGGAAACCTGCTCCATCGACTTTGTGAGCAGTAACCGTGTG
This sequence comes from Pseudomonadota bacterium, assembly GCA_039818265.1. Lineage (GTDB taxonomy): Bacteria > Pseudomonadota > Alphaproteobacteria > Rhodobacterales > Rhodobacteraceae > Ruegeria. The sequence goes on from JBCBUG010000021.1 coordinate 26,809, forward strand.
CCAAGGTGCGACGCAAAATTAGGTACCTGATCGCCCGCTGCGACGACCACAGTGTCCGCAAAGTGGGGGCCTTGGGCCGTTTCGAGACAAACCGGACCATCAGGGATGACCTGGTGCACGGGGCACCCGGTTCGAATGTCAGCGCCCAGCCTCCGTGCCTCATCGGCCAGAGCCGCTGCACAACGATCCGCATTTAGAACCGCAGACTGACCCTGCCACAATGCTGTGGCGTCATCAGGCATGTATAACTCTCGGTAGGCATCATTGACTTCCCGCCCGGACATCAATCGGGAAAACGCCCCGTGTTCGGCCAAAGCGTGGCGGTGCCCGTCAAACTGGTGGTGGCCGGAGAGATCAATGTCCAAGCTACCTGTGACTTTGTACAAGTCCTTCCCAACCTCAGCGCCAAGCCAATCCCACGCCTGAAACGCCTTTCGGGCCAGACCGACATAGAATTGGTCGTCGTAGCTCAGCCGGATGATCCGGGCCTTACCGTGGGAGCCGCCGTGAGGATGGGTCAGCGTCTTTGCTTCAAACAGAGTAACCGATTTGCCCTGCCGGGCCATGGCATAGGCGATGGAGAGGCCCATAATTCCCCCACCGATTACTGCGATATCGCTTTGCCCGTCGGTCATGTCTTAGCGGAACCAGAGTGTTGGTTTAAGCGATACTGACGCACTCTTTCGGCATTCCCGCAGGTACGACTGTCGCACCATCGCCGGGCTGGGCCACGGGTCCCACGCAAGAACACCCAGTCGCAATCGCATCCATCGCAGCAGCCGACCTCATGCTTTGGGTCCCTCAGCATGAAGTCTTCTAGGGTAAGGCCGATCCAAAGCAGAAGGTCGCTGGGCCGCTGAACGGGGAGCTTCGCGACCAAAGACAACGATGCTGGATCAATCTGTCGGTACTTGGCCACTTCACGCAAGACACTTGTGAGGATCGCTTCGGCCTCCTGTATCGCATGCTCATCTTCGACCAAGGGCGGGAGGAGTGACCGAAAGGCTTCCCTAAGGATAATGATCTCTGTCTGAGCACTTGAAGCTGCGCCAGGTTTCAGACTTGCCAGTCGCCTGAACTCGGAGGCTGTGGAGGTGTCGATCACGCCTGCAAACTCCGCCCAATTCACCAAGGCGGCATAGGTTGTGACACGATCGCCTGGCTCCGCGCCGCCTCGGTATTTGACGGAATTCACGAAATCCAAAGCCGGGTGCCCTGCAACGAGGCGGAGCCCATCGAACTCTAACTTGTGTGCCTTGGCCATATGGAACCCCGCGGATTGTAATGATTAAACATAGCTTGACTCATTACACAAGTTGTACCAGCGTCCTATTGATAAACGCGGAGGAACGTCGATGATTGCCCGAATTTGGCATGGTGCAGTGCCAGTGGAAAAAAGCGATGCCTACCTGGAAAAAATGCGGACTGTCGCTCTACCAGGCTACCGAGGCGTCGAGGGCAATCAGGGCGCTTGGGTGATGCACCGCATCGAAGGCGACGTAGCACATTTTGATATGCTGACGTTCTGGGACGACTATGAGGCCATCAAGCGGTTCGCAGGCGAGGATTATCGCGTTTCATACTACTTCGACTTCGACGATGACTTCCTGATCGAAAAAGAGCCACATGTCCGCCACTGGGAGATGTACGCCGACTAAGGCGTACTTTCGACAGCGGTGGGAAAGTCCGACCAGATTTGGGGCGTCGCCGCCGCCATGGCAGCGATATGCATCTATGCCGGGATGTTCACCGTCGGGCGTCACGGGGGTGCGAACAACCTGGACGGTTTTGACCAAACTGCCCTACGCTTCGTCGTTTCTTTCGTTGTCTTGATCCCGTTTGCTTTGTCTCGCGCGAAGGGCATTCTTGAGCGCCTCGGGGCATGGCGCATCGTTGCATTGCTCGTTCTTCAGGGAGCGGTATACAGCTTCATCTTCCTGGCCGGTCTCGTCTTCGCACCCGTCGCGTACGGGGCGGCCCTTGTGCCGGGTCTACAGCCGTTTGTTGTCATGGGATGGAGCTTTTTCCTGCTGGGCGAACGGCCTGGGACGGCGCGTCTGATCGGTCTGATTGTTTGCCTGACCGGCTGCGGTTTTATCATTTTGGGCAACTTGGTGGAATTGACGGCAGGGGTTTGGATTGGAATTGCCCTGTTCCTTTTGTCGGCCCTGATGTGGGGCAACTACACTTTCCTCCTGCGCCAATGGAACGTGCAACCGATGGACGCTTTATTCGTTGTGGGCGTGTCGTCGGGGGTCTTGTTCCTACCGCCGTATTTTCTGGTTGCAGGGGCATCGCTCTTTGAGGCTCCGTTGGATGCAATAGCCATTCAAGCCGCCTATCAGGGTGTGTTCGTCGGGATCATTGCAGTTCTTCTGATGCCCTTCGCTGTCGGCAAAATAGGCAGCACACATGTCGCAGCCTTAACCCCATCAATGCCAGTTTTGGCGACGCTGTTTGCTCTTCTAATTCTCAAAGAGGCTCCAACAACTATGCAGTGGGTGGGATTGGCCATTGTTACCACAGGATTACTCGTAGTGCAGTATCCGACGTTCATACGTATGAGAGGTTCGCATCCGTAATTTAGATTTTTCTTTTAGGCGACGGTAGCTTTGTTCCTCTGCTCATCAGCCGCTTTTCTGAGGTCGCAAATTGACCGGAATGTCTGAGCATTAGATCTGCTCAGCCCACTCAAAGAAGGCCTCTTCCGGGATAATCGAGCTGCAGTACTGCTATGAGCCGAAGAGCTAACAATGATCTGGACGACCGACCGTAACGTGGCCGCATTGTTACGGTTTGTCGCCACCCGAAGGTCTGATCTGGCTGCGGCGAAAGCGAAGTTTCGGCCCGAGCCACATCGGCATTGTTGAACGGCTGTTTCGGCGATTTGCGCCGCGCCGCAACAACAAGCATGCCGCAAGCGCCAAACCATGCTGCGCCAGCGAAGCGTGAAAAACTAATGACCGCAAAGTCCGCACGACTGCCAACCGGGGCTGCCAAAGCAATGTCCGCTTCGGGCTGGGACCGGTCAACCGATCAAAACGGTCGGATGTCTGCACCGAGCCCATCCTGTGAATTCGGTTTTCGTGCTGCGCGCGCTCGCAGCACGAAAATCGCTGCAAGTGCGCAGTTTTCGACGCTGCGAAGCGGCAGGGATAGCGGCCATTGGCTCATGGTGCAGCGAAGTTTGCGGAGGAAATTTACGGGTCGCGGACAAAGCGGACAAAGCCTGCATTCGATTTGAGCCACCCAATGGCAACACATCGTAATCAAAGGAGAAGCTGTTTCCAAATGGCAATCTCGTCAAACAGTGACCACTCCCGCCGCAACCCCCAAGGTCCAAACTCAAAATGGGATATCCCCATGATATGGATGTTGATCCCTGTCGGCTGACCAAACCACCCCCAACCGGAATGCGTTGCATCAATCGACCAACGGATCGCGGCACGCGGCGGCATCATATCCCCGTCCATGCCAATCTGGTGATGAATTTGAAACTCCGCCTCCGGAAAAGACGCGCGCAACCGGGTCCAACATCCCACAACCTCGGCGCGCCCAACAGCTTTGAAGCTGCCAGGAAAGACCCCCAGCATCGCCCGATCACATGTTTCAAGAGCACCATCGAAGTTCGACGCCATGACATCGTGCAGATATTGCGCAGCGGCGTGACCCCAGCGATTGTCATTGCCTGTCCCGTGATAGCCGCCATCTCTGTCGTCGCGCGGGGAAAAGGGGCGCTTCACCTCACCTGCTGCCTTCTCGGCCTCGATAAGGCTCACGGCAAAGCTGCGCGGGTCATGACCCAGCTGGCGCACAAGCCCACCATAATCCCGAACCAGCCATTCATCATAGATGACCCCATCACGGGCCGCACAATCCGCAATCACATGGATAGCAAAGCGCTTGTCGCTTGGCCCACCGAATTGCCCTTCTGAGCTCTGTGAGGCGCGCGTGAAAACGCGATGTGAACTCAAATGGCCATGCTGGGGATGGTCGGACCAGATAACGTCCTGGCCAAAAAGCTCCCTGTCAGGGAACTCGGCGATTGTGGCCATGGTGGACGCAATGACACCCTTATTGCCCTGTGACACGCCCATAGGGGTACGCATGACGACATCGTTGGAATAGTAGTCGTTTAGTTTTCCGACGCCACGATCTTCCCAAATCTCTTTTGTGATTTCGATGATGTATTCGGGGAAATCGGACCACTTGCCCCAAAATGTACCCATAGACTATCGCTCGCTGAAGCCAAATCTAACGCCTTCGAAATTGCACGAGGCAAACGTGTTCGTAAAGCCATGTTTCGACGCTGAAGTCCCCATGGGGTCTCGGCTTTTCGTTACTTGGACGGTTGTTTGATCTAGGGACCCGATGTCCCAGAAGGGCTCTCTGCGGCCCAATGCGCTTGCAGAAATCTGATCGAAGATCCGCATCTGACAGCGGTCATTCAGCTCAGTGTACGACGACTGGGCGTAGTTCATTATCCGTGTCGAGTCCGAATGTCCTCTGCCAAAGCGGCGTTTTTGTGTAAATCGTCCGGTCCGAAGGTGAATGTCGTCCGTCGAGTTCAGCCGCCTCCAGATAGCCAAGCCAGCTCAGTGGTTTCAGGACGTGCCAGACTAGAAACGAACAATGATCCCAAAACTCTCGGTCTCCCGCACCAGAGTATTCAACGCCATAAAAGGTCTTCAGCAGTGCTGCTTCGCTTACACCGCCATGTGCCTCTATATTGATAACGTTGAGCCAAACGTCCCAGTTACCAGGGGCGACAAAGGGGAAACGCTGCAAGCGGCAATGATCGAACTCGAACAAAAACCCCTTTGTAAGTGCAGTTTGCAGGATGCCGGGCGTTTGAACCAAGGCCTCCGCCTTCTTGCTGAATTGCCACTTGCCTTTGACGTGACGCCCGAGCTTCATGGAGATCATCAGCTCATGCAAGACGAAGACGGGGATGACGTCTTCTTCGTTCAGCACCTTTTGGATGCGCAACAGGCTCTCAGCTGAGTATTCGGGCCAGTTGAAATTCTCAGCAGCCCATGTCGCAAATTTTCGGTTGAATGCCTTGCCTTTGGTCAGGCCAATTCCGTCATTTTCTTGAGCGAACCCAACCGTTTTGAGTACTGCGTCAAGAAGCTTGGAGCTGCCAAGCAATGGATCGGAGTTATCAAGCGTTCTAACGTCCACGGATACCTTCAGGTCTCTGGTTCACGATGTTACCTTCCCAACCGATATAAATGGTCTAAGGCGCAACTGTGAAGTCACTCGCGCGCGCGAAACGGTCATTAAGCCGAAGCGTAGCGAAACCGTGGTGAGAGCCCAGAGTTCCAGATGCTGCGACTTGGACGAATGTCCGTTCAGGTTAGACCTGTTCATGCGGCTACTTTATGTTTGGCCCGTTCTCTCGGCGCTTTCCAAGTTCGCGGTAGAGAGCGGGCGGCGTCACGCCGATCCAATCCGCGACGCGCACCCAGCCGCCTGCTTCAGGCGGTCCGTAGAGTTCAAGATACGCATCCAGCCTGTCTGATACCTTTCGCATGCGCATGATCTCGATGCGGGTGCGCAACGTCTGTAATTCTTTCGCCGTCCGCTTAAAGGCTCTGACGGGAAGGTTATCGGATGCAGTAGAATTCTCCAAGTGGCGCACCAACTTGACCTTGGTGAGAACAGATACAGTGGTCGCAATATCCGTCACGGCATCGCAGTGATAGTGATCCGCAAAGAGCGAGGCTTCCGCGACCAGTTCGCCTGCAGTAGCTGTGTGAAGCGTCAAAAGCCCGCCATCTTGTAACGCGCGACGCAGAGAGATGCGGCCCTCACGGACCAAGAAGGCGCATTTCACTGGGTCATCCCGTCGAAACAGAGTGCCGCCGTCTTCCAGCCTGCGCGTTGGTGCGCCTTCAAAACAATGCAGCCAGTGATTTGACATGATCTCTATCATGTTCTGATTGTCGTGCTTTGTGCAATCCTTTTGACTGACGGCTCTCTCACTCAAGGAATTTGAACATGGCGATCAAACGCTTTGCACTACTCTTGGTTCTCTTGCCCGCTGCGGCCATTGCCCAGACCCACTCCGTAGATCACGGGGGATCGCCGTCGATTTATGCCGGCGAAGAAACGCGCATGATCAAATCCTTGTCGGAACAAGATCTGGAAGAAATCGGGCGCGGTGGCGGATGGGGGCTGGCACGTGCTGCCGAGCTCAACGGTGTGCCAGGGCCAACCCATCTTTTGGAGCTTGCAGATGACATTGGCCTGACGGGCCAGCAACGTAGCGAGATCGAGGCGATCCGCGCCCGGATGCAGGCAGACGCAATCTTGGCCGGGGAACGGTTCGTGGCGGCGGAACACGCCTTGGACACAGCCTTCCAGCAAGGTGCCCCCGATGCCGCCTCGCTGGAGCAATTAGTGCAGGAGGCAGGTGACGCGCGGGCGGCCCTGCGTTTGGTACATTTGCGCGCTCACCTTTTGACCATACCCTTGTTGACCGAAAACCAGGTGAGCCAGTATTCCATCCTGCGCGGATATTCAGGTGATCCTTGCGCAAGCGTACCGCAGGGGCATGATCCTGCGATGTGGCGCAAACACAATGGGTGTAACTGAGCGCGTTTTGCAGCGACACATCCCTGTGACTTGTCAAAGACCAATACCCCCAGTAGGTATTTGGCATGTTACGTGTGATCCTCTCGTTCTTCCTTGTTTTGGCTTTTACGGGTGCTTCTCTGGCTTCCGTGATGCACGGCGTCAGCCATGGGTCGGATCACACAGGACACCATGCAGACATGGCACATAATGATCTGCCATCAGATGCAGAGCAGGCGCTTGCAGAGTGCTGTGATGCTGCCAGCGGCAAAGGGCCAGCCACTTGTTTTGGAGATCTGCTTGCGGGTGTGCTCATATCGCCGATTGCTCACACCGAGACTGTGACAGGCGGAACTGCGGCGTCAGATTTGAGGCTGTCCGGGCTGACGCAGGCTGTGCCAACGGGTCCTCCGAAAGGTTGAAGCGAAACGGGCACTGACCCGCAATCCGCTCAACTTTCAAATAAAAGGATCAATCAACATGATCACACGTCGCTATTTCACCACGCTTTCCACAACTGCCCTTTTGGCGGCAGCCCTTCCAGCCCGCGCGGGCACACCGATGCATGTGTTGGCTGCACCTAGCTGCGGATGCTGCCATGCCTGGGCCGATCTCGCGCGTGGGCGGGGCTTTGCTGTGACCGTCGAAGAACTCACCGATCCTGAGGCACAGAAATCCGCACGGGGCGTTCCGCTGCAACTTGCATCTTGTCACACGGTCGAGGCCGACGGCTATGTCTTTGAGGGCCACGTGCCTTTTGAGGCAGTGGAGGCGGTGCTGCGGGATCGGCCAAACATTACAGGGCTTGCGGTGCCCGGCATGCCCATGGGCTCGCCCGGCATGGGCGATGATCCTAGCGCACGCTATGACGTGATTGCCTTTGGCGGCGCAGCTGGGGCCGGAGCGGTGTTTTACCGCGCAGGGACCGCCCAACCGTTCGATGTCTGATGCTGACGCGCAGAAACCTTTTGCTGACCGGCGGGCTTGCTCTTGCCGGTCTGGCAGCCATGATCGTGATGGCCGGGTCGCCCGGCAAAGCAGGCCTTTTGACACCTGACGACGCCGAAGCGGTCGCTCTCGGGCAAAGCATCTACGCAGAGCAATGCGCCGCCTGTCATGGTGCGCGATTGGAAGGCGCCCCGAATTGGCGGATACGCGATGCGGATGGCCTGCTGCCCGCGCCGCCCCATGACGCCACGGGCCATACGTGGCATCATGATGATGCAACGCTCTTTACCCTGACCAAATATGGGCTCGCTGGATTGATGGAGAATGCACCGCCCTCCGGCATGCCCGTCTATGACGGCGTGCTGAGTGACGCCGAAATAATTGCCGTTCTGTCTTTCATCAAATCGACCTGGCCGGATGATCTTCGTGCCCATCACGATGACCTCAACGCCCGGTCTCAATAAAGGAAACGCCACATGATGAGAAAAACGCTTTTTGGCCTGGCCGTCGCAATCACCCCGGTGTTGGCTGCGGCGCATTCCAAATCCGAAGCCACCACGCCCGGCGATGGTGCCACCGTTTCGGAGGTGCCTGAACTTTCCATGAGGTTCGATGATCCGATGCGGATTATCGCCGTCACGCTCACCTCGGAAGGCTCAGATATCGCAATCGAACGTGAAACGGGAATGGATCCTGCCAAAGAATTCCGGGCGATGCCTTCAGAGGCGCTCGCGCCGGGGGACTACCTTTTGGAATGGCGCGGCATGGCTTCGGACGGCCATCCGATGCAGGGCAGCTTTTCTTTTACGGTGATTGAGTGACTGGACTAGCACCTATCGACGGTCTGGCCGTTCTGGCCATCTTTGCCAAAGCGCTGGACTATGGCGCGGGGCTTGTCGCGATGGGCGGTGTCCTGTTTGTCGTGCTCTTTGCTTCGCGGGCTGAGGGACATGTAATTCGTCTTGCACGGCGGCTTGCCATCATCGCCGCGCTGACGGGCCTTGCGGTGCTGGCCCTACGGTTTGGGATCCGTGCCGCGCGCATATCCGGCATGGGGTTTGAGGGCACGACGGACCCGATGATGCTTGGCTTTGTGTGGGAAAGCCCGCTTGGCACCGCCGCCATTTGGCGCGGGATTGGCGAGATTGCGATACTGGCCATCCTCCTCCCCCGTGCAGGGCAATGGATCGCCTTGGCGGGCAGCCTTGCTGTTGCCGTTTCCTTTGCACAGGTCGGGCATACACTGGGGGAGCCCAGAAGCGCTTTGGCAATCCTGCTGGTGCTGCATCTTCTGGCAGCCGCGTTCTGGGTCGGAGCGCTTGCGCCTTTACGCCGCGCGGCCCTTTCGCCGGAGGGTGCCGATGTGCTGCACCACTTTGGAAAAATCGCGGCCTTTGGTGTCGGCGTTCTGGCCCTTGCAGGTGTCGGGCTTGCGTACCTTCTGTCTGGATCGGTAGCTGCAATGATCGGAACCGCATACGGGTTGGGGCTTTTGATCAAGGTTGGCATCGTCGCTGCGCTCCTTGGCTTGGCCGCGCTGAATAAACTGCGCCTTGTTCCGGCCTTGCGCGCCGACAGGCCGGGGGCAGCCCAAGCGCTGCGCCGGTCGATTTCATGGGAAATGCTGGCTGTTGTCCTGATCCTGCTCGCGACCGCAACGATCACCAGCGTGACAACACCGCCGGTTAATCTTTGACCGCTTATCCGCGAGCCTTGTCGAGCAGCTCGAGCAGTTCAGTGAACTTGGCCCGCTGATCTGCGCGATCCCCGGAGGCGAGCGCGTCTTCGATGCAATGGGTGGCGTGATCATCAATGACGAGCTTTTCGACGCCCTTCAGCGCAGCGCGAACCGCCGCAATCTGGGTCAAGACGTCAACGCAATAGCGGTCCTCTTCCACCATCCGGGCGATCCCGCGGACTTGTCCTTCCAGGCGTTTGAGGCGTTTCAACGTGGCGTCGCGGTTCTCGTGCATGG
>JBCBUG010000022.1:0-34385 GCA_039818265.1 Pseudomonadota bacterium
AATCGAAAATCGAAGGTTGCAGCACCAAGCCGCTGCCGCCTAAGCTCAAACAGAAACTGAACCAGAGCCTCCACTACCAAACAGCCTCAGCTCTCCGGAAAACTCTGACGACGGACACCCCTCAATCATATCCCTAATTTCTTGACCACCATTGTGGTATAGGTTCAAAAGAACAGTATTAAACTGATCCTTAAAAGCGTCACTTGTACCCTGCTTGAAAATGAAGATGTTAGTTAGTTCTTGATCTGTTAGTGCGGACATAAAATCGCTTTCTTATCTGTTGCTTATAATTTAAACTAAGTCACCTGCAGCTTCCGAAATATCCCCTGGATTCAGAACATAATTCTGTGGCTGCGCCATCGCGGATTAACTTCTCAGAGTAAAATTTCAGTCCAACTCTAAAGTTCTCAGACCTTGGATATGTGCAAAGGATAACATCCGATCTGTGTGTCTCTTTTGAATCTATAAGTTCTAAAGAACCTGCGGAGATACAGGCTAGAAATTTTCCCTTTGCTTCTTCTCGCAACAACTCCGGAATTGGGTGCAAGCCCCAAAGCCGATAAGGCTTATCGTCGTCGAATATCAGCTCGCCAAAGGGCGTTACCCCAGTAACCACTTTCTGAAAATCTGGTTTTAGAAACCTCACTTCCGCTGAGCCAATGACGGGAAGGCTTAAGGCACCCAATAAGCAAATAACGCCTATCAAAACACCCGACTTTGGCGCTTTCCTACGCACCGTAACACGGGTGTGTTGGAGGGGTGTCATGTCGAACTTAAAGAGTGCCGCAGGTATCTTCTTTTTGATGAGAATTGAGACCATGCTTTCTAGTTTTCCACTAAGAGCAACTGTCTGTCTGCCATCGGCAAAAATTTGTCCGATCAACCATCGGATATCAGAACACATTTGAACGATATGCCTCTCTGCCAATCAAGGTACTGCGATCTGAACACTGTCTAACAAAGAGAACATAAACTCAGCTAAACTCGTGTACCTTCCGCTCAATCTAGGATTTAATATATTTATTGATAATACATGCATGGATTGAGCTCCGTAGCAAGCGATTTTTAGAGCGCGGAACTCAGAACTAAGGGTAGATTTCGGCTGGGGGCAGGATCGTAGCGTGCCACTACGTGCCTCCAGTCTTTAAACCTACCAAACATGATCTCAATACGGTTGCGCCGTTTGTATCGGCGCTTGTCATATTTTCCAGTTGTCTTGCGCTGCTTTCCACCTAGGATTTAGGCGCTTACTCCTATGCCTTTCAACGCATAACGGAACCAGTCGGCGTCCTAGCCACGATCACTAAGCAGCCATTCCACATTTGGGATGCTGCTGATCAGAGCCCGTGCACTGATGTAGTCACTGACTTGACCAGCGGTGATAAAAAGCCTGATCGGTCACCCCTGGCTGTCACAGATAGTCAGCCTACTTTTGCAGCAAAGCCGACCAGACCAATCAAATCAAGTTTCATAAACTTTCACGAATGGACATGGTGCTTAGCATCGACGCAGTGATCGGGATGATTGGACAAGTTGGCGCGGCTTCTGATTGCTACAGCGGCCTGTCAGAGCTAACGCTGAAGCGCTGATACTGGAGCATTCTTCATTTCTTCTGACCTAGAAGTCAAAAAGTCCAGATACACCGCGCTTGGTATGCGTGGGGTATAAACAAAATCGCGCTGTGTTCGGGTGAGGTCGGGGGGTGGGGTGCGACATTCCGCCTCAAATGCGCAGATGCGCAGGTAAGCGAATTGATTTTAGTGGCAGATCAGGGGCAGGAAAACGTTGACCAAAATTTCTTTAATGTTTTCAGTACCAAGTGGCGGACCGAGGAGGATTCGAACCCCCGACCCCTTGATTCGTAGTCAAGTACTCTATCCAGCTGAGCTATCGGTCCACGTTGGTGAGGCGCTATGTAGACCCGGGGCGGTGGACGTGCAAGTCGATTCTGTAAAAAATCCTCAAAAAGTCTCGTCTCCGCGCGGCAGCCGTATTTCAAAGGTCGTTCCGTCGGGTCCGGTGTCTTTCAGCACCAGATCCCCGCCATGACCGCGCACCAGTTCCTGCGAAATTGCAAGACCTAGGCCAGACCCGCCCTTACGCACACCACCCTCAAACGGGGTGAACAGGTTTTCACGCGCTTTGGGTGGCAGCCCGGGACCTGTATCGCTGACTTCGATGCACCAGATGCTCTCCAGCTCGCACGCCACGATGACGATCCGACCCGGTTTTCCAGAGGCAACCAGCGCCTGCCGCGCATTGCGGACAAGGTTCATGATGACTCGGTACAATTGCTCAGGGTCGGCACGTGCGATCAGGTCGTTCGGTACTTCGTTCACAATCTCGACGCAGGCATCGGCCACCGCCAATTGCTCGCTTGCAGCCACGTCCGCAGCAATGTCGCGAACCTTTACCATGTTCAGTGTCGGTGCGGGTTCTTCTGCACGGCCAAAGGCCAGTGTGCTTTCGCAAAGGGAAACCGCTCGGGTGATCGAGTTGACCAGCTTCGGCGCCATGCGTTTGACCAACGGATCATCGCTCGCCTCAATCCGGTCCGTAAAAAGCTGCGCCGATGTCAGGATATTCCGCAAATCGTGGCTGACCTTGGCCACGGCACCACCCAATTGCGCCAATCGCTCGCGCTGTTTCAACGCCTGTGTCAGGTCCGTTTGCAACATTTGCAAGGCTTCTTCCGCCTCGCGCAGTTCGGTCACTTTCGAACTCGGCGAGATGATGCCACGCGCATCCTCGGGCGCGCTAGCATAGCGCTGCATATAGCCGACAACACTTTTGATCGGACGAACAAGAACAACACGTACTGCGAGAAACAGCAGCGACGCCGTTATGATCGAGATAACAAATGACAGTCCAAGGATTCGAAGGCCATAGTCCACCATCGCCATCCGCAAAGGTGCGCTTTCCATGGTCACTTCGATCAACAAACCAGCCCGTTTGACAGGTTCGCCGATCACACGGATAACTTCGTTTTCGACGGTGAATATCCGAGTCATCGCATCACGGATCAGAATCCAGGGGCCTGCATCCCGCAGATCGTAAGTATTGGTGATCTGTTCTGGGATGGGTGAGGACAGCATCAACTGACGCACCTCATCACGTCTGAGTACGACATTATAGACGCCCGCGTTTTCCAGCAGTTCGGCCTCAAGCTCATCGGCAAGCATGTCATCGGCTAACAGCGCCAGCGATGCGATCTGCGCGCGCTCCAGCCGGTTTAGTAGAAAGTCTTCCCGGAAGCGCGCTATCGACGGGACAAAGATCAGGATTTCGGCCAGCATCACGAAGACCGTCGTCAAGATCAGGAAACGGCCCGACAGCGAGTTCAATTGACGCTCCTTCTTTGGGTCAGGGAATCCAGCGCTGGACAAACCTGACCACACGTTTAACTGTCTGATTCTCAAACAGCCTCGGCGAGAAATAAGCACCCGCGACGCGTTTGTTAAGCTCTCCGATCGTCGGATAGGGCGAAACCATCGCGGCGATCTGACCCATCTTGAGGTTATTGGCCAGCGCCAGAGACCACAAGTTGATCAACTCTCCGGCCTGATGTCCCACGATTGTTGCACCAATCGGGCGGCCTTTGACGACCATCACCTTGATGAAACCCTTGGTCTTTCGTTCAGAAATCGCGCGGTCATTGTGATGATAGTCAAACCGGGCAATTTCCATCGCCTCACCATGTTGTTCGCGGGCTTGCGCCTCTGTCAAACCGACCTGCGCCAATTCTGGGTCGGTGTAAGTTGCCCATGGGATATGCGCCGTTTTGGCTTTTGAGGGCAGTCCGAACAAAGCTGACCGAATAATAGTGCCAGCATGATACCCTGCAACATGGGTGAATTGCAGCCCACCTGCGACATCGCCAATCGCATAAACCTTGCGGTTGGTCGTACGTAATGCGTCGTCAACCTTGATACCGGTGCGTGTTCGGTCGATACCAGCAGCCTCAAGGTTCAAACGATCCACATTTGCCTTGCGCCCGGCGGCCATCAACAGGTGAGTACCAGAAATGATATCGCCGTTCTCAGTCACAACTTCGATCTTGCCGTCCTCACCACGTATCTGAGCGACCATGGCTTGCTCGCGGATATCGACACCTTCTGCCATTAGAGTGTCAACAACCACGGCCGCAGCCTCGGGGTCATCCTTGCCCAGTGCCTTCATGCCTTCGATCACTGTAACTTTGCAGCCCAACCGGATATGCGCTTGCGCCATTTCCATGCCGATTGGCCCTCCACCGATGATCAGCAGATGGTCCGGTTTGTCGCGCAGATCAAAAACGGTCTCGTTGGTATAATACGGCACATTTTCCAAACCGGGGATCGGAGGGACCAACGGTATTGACCCGGTCGCAATCACAACACGGCGCGCGGTGATCAAGTTGTCCCCGGCCTGCACCTCGGTTGGCGACAGGAAGGTGCCAAACTCTCGGATGACTGTCACGCCAAAGCCCTCGAACCGCTCCTGACTGTCCATCGGCTCGATCTGAGAGATTACATCATGAACGTGATCTTTCGCTGCACCATAGTCGACCCGAGGCACAACATTCGCCACTCCAAACGACGTGGCGTGCCCCTGCGCGTGAGCCGCTTTGCCACTTGCGATCAGCGCCTTTGACGGGACGCAGCCAAAGTTCAGGCAGTCACCACCCATCTTGTGGCCTTCCAGCAGGATCACGTCGGCCCCCATCTGTGCGGCTCCTGCGGCAATTGACAATCCGCCCGATCCGGCTCCGATCACCAGGATATCCGTCTTCACTTTCTTCATGCGTTCAGGTGTCCTTTTTGCCGCGCAGGGCTTTGATCACAATTGGCAACGCGGCCAGCACACAAAGACCGATGATCGGGCCGATCACAAACGGTTCCCACAAAAGGGATACATCAGGCGTTTCACCCCGATCAAACACACCGCCCAGCCCGACGCCGATCCACGTGTACACGATCCCGCCCGGAATAATCCCCAGCGCTGTGGTGATCAGGAAGTTACGGAACTTCACACCGACCAGTGCAGGCACCAGATTGGCGACAAAGAAAGGGACCACCGGAACCAGCCGCAAGAGGAACAGCACAGAAATCTCGTTCTCGCGTAGCCCGTCTTTCAGCTTTTTGACCGTGCCTTCCGAGGATTCCAGCCGCGCGGTCAGTGATTCACCCAAACCCCAACGGGCGGCCAGGAAAATCGCCGATGCGCCAATCGTCGCCGCGAAAACGTTGAAAACCGTTCCCGCGAACAAGCCAAACAGGAAGCCGCCGGTCATAGAAGCCACGGCTGCACCGGGCAAGGAGAAGGCCACAATCACGATGTAGATTGCGATAAAGGCACCGGCCATGGCCCAGTAATTTGCATCCCGCCATGCCAGAAGCGCCTCACGATTATCGCGCAAGGTCTCAAAGCTGAGGTAATCGCCAAGCGTGAAGAACCCCAGCGCTGCGACCGTAAGGATCACCAGCAGTGGAATATGGCGCGCAACGCCGCTGCGCGGGGGCTGGGTCGTTTCACTCATAGGCTCATCCGGCTTGATCTGTTTCATTCTGACCCCAACATGCGTTGCCCGACCGCCAAACGACAGGTCCCTCACGCGGCCTTGAACTATGTGGCACGGAATGTGAGGGTTTCGGGCGCAAAACCCGGAATCTGAAACCTTTTCGACGACGCCATTACAGAATTGTTGCAAAAGGCGTCAAAACCCCCGTCTTGGGGTTTGACTTACCCCCCGCTTAGCAGTAGAGGACGGGCTTCGAACACTAGGGCCAGGCGAATCCGCGCCGCACCCGACCGCTATAGATTGGAGACGGAGCGATGAAACGCACCTATCAGCCTTCGAACCTGGTTCGCAAACGCCGCCACGGTTTCCGCGCGCGCATGGCCACCAAGGCCGGCCGTAAAATCCTGAACGCACGCCGCGCACGCGGTCGCAAATCGCTGAGCGCATAAGCCGCTCACCGATCAGGTTATGAACATGACGCCGCCGGAGGCCCCTGAGGTTGGTAAGAACCACCCCCGGGAAAAGCCCCCGGCGGCTTCTGTTTGCGCGCCAGTATCTTTGACTGCACTTAAGAACCGGCGTGATTTCCTGAAAGCCGCGCGCGCGCGCAGGCAGGGCACATCGTCGATGATGGTGCAGGCCCGCAAGCGCGCGCCGGACGAAGCACCCGGTATTCGGGTTGGGTTCACCTGTTCCAAGAAAGTTGGCAACGCTGTCGCCCGAAACCGCGCCAAACGGCGCTTGCGCGAAGCAGCGCGTGCCATTCTGCCCACCCGGGGTCATGACGGGTGGGACTATGTGCTGATCGGACGCGCCGATGTCACCGGGGCCTGCCCCTATGACTCTCTGCTGAACGATCTGAAGTACGCGCTACACAAAATCCATGGCACGGGCAAATGACCTTTCTGGCTCATATCATCGCGCTGCCCGTCCGGGCGTATCGATTGATCTTTAGCCCCTGGGTTGGCTTCAACTGCCGCTATCAACCCACTTGTTCCGCCTATGCGCTGGAAGCGTTGGAAAAGCACGGGGCGATTAAGGGGGCATGGCTGGCCGCGCGCAGAATCGGACGGTGCCATCCCTGGGGCGGCGACGGGTACGATCCGGTTCCAGAGTGCCAGACGTGTAAAGACAAAACCTGATGCTCAAAACCTGGCATTTATCTTGCCGGGGTGCCTCAAACTCTTTAGGGCAGGCCCATGTTTGACGAAGCAGATGATATCCACCCGCTTTTCGCTGGCGCGCCCTCGACCACCGAGTTTAAGAAACTACGCAAGCGTATCGTGCGCCAGACCCGTGAAGCCATTGAACACTACGGGATGGTGAACCCCTCTGCCCATGAAAAGGACGGCAAGCCTCCACGATGGCTGGTCTGCCTGTCCGGGGGCAAGGACAGCTACACCCTACTGGCCGTTCTTTATGAGTTGAAATGGCGCGGCCTGCTGCCCGTCGATCTGCTGGCCTGCAATCTGGATCAGGGGCAACCCGGTTTTCCCGCCACCGTCCTGCCCGAATTTTTGGAACGCATGGATGTACCCCACCGGATCGAATATCAGGATACCTATTCGATCGTGGTCGACAAAGTCCCGCAAGGCCGTACATATTGCGCGCTGTGTTCTCGCCTGCGTCGCGGCAACCTGTATCGTATCGCACGCGAAGAAGGGTGTTCAGCCGTTGTGCTGGGCCATCACCGTGACGATATTTTGGAAACCTTCTTAATGAACCTGTTCCATGGCGGTCGTTTGGCCACGATGCCGCCCAAGCTGGTCAATGAAGAGGGCGATCTGTTCGTCTTTCGCCCACTGGCCCATGTGGCCGAAGCGGATTGCGAGAAATTTGCCAATGCAATGCGCTATCCGATCATCCCCTGCGATCTGTGCGGCAGTCAGGACGGGTTGCAACGCCAACAGGTCAAACAGATTCTCGATCAGTGGGAAAAGAACAGTCCCGGTCGGCGGCAGGTCATGTTCCGCGCCCTGACCAATGCCCGACCGTCGCACCTGCTGGACCCCAAACTGTTCGATTTTGCAGGGCTTTCTTTGGATCCGGACAAAAAACCCGAAGATTTGGGTGAAATTCCGCATCTGCGTTAACGGCTGACTCAGATTGGTTTCATACGGTCGGGGCCTGTGATCATCTTTCAGGGCCTGGAAACCGATGCGGAACCTACCTTCTTTTGACCGTCTGTCGCGTAGCCTCGCGTCGGTGCTGAACTCCTCATCTGCCCTCGCCTTCATTCCCGCACTCAGCCTTAGTGCGTTCTGGATCGGGGGTGAACGTGCGCTTGTCGCCGCCGCTTTGGGCCTGCCGTTGATCGCCGCGGCAGTCGGCCGGTTTGGGTCAAAGGCTGGTGGGACGTTTGGGACTGACCAAGCAGGTGGTCTTCTTACCAACGACCGCTTCGATGCAGAGTTGGAGGCGGTCTTTCACAGTTCAAAACAAAGCGGGGAAATGTCCGCTTGTATTGCCATTGCGTTCGACGATTACACGCAGCTTCTTGACCTGCATGGCGAGGCCGCGACGAACCTGGTATCGGAGCAGGTCTGCAATCGCATTCTCTCGGTCATTCGCAGCCAGGACTTTGTAACCCGGCTGGCAGGCAACAGGATTCTGATTGCTCTGCGCCCGGCGCAGCTCCTGGATCTTGAAGCCTGTATACAAATGGCGGGGCGCATTCAGTCAGCCATCGAAGAACCGATACCGCTGAACGGCACCGGTATCTATGTCTCGTGCTCCATAGGGTTCTGCCTCAGTTCAGGCGAACCTGACGGGACCCCGGAAATGTGGAAGGACGCCGCCAACAACGCCTTGATCGAGGCGCAACAGAATGGCCCATCCACGATTCGCGCCTATTCGTCGGATACACGCCGCCGGTCGCGCATTCGTACCAATCTGAAAAAAGAGTTCGAGGCCGCGCTGAACAGCGGCGAAATCCGCCCATGGTTTCAGCCTCAAATCTCTACCGATACCGGCAAGGTCACGGGGTTTGAGGCGCTGGCAAGATGGGAGCATCCGCAAAAAGGCGTATTGGGCCCGCATGTGTTTCTGCCCTTTGCGGAACAGGCCGAGATGATGGAACGGTTCGGACAGACCATCCGCCATCATGCGTTCAAAGCCATGCGCGACTGGGATCGGGCTGGAGTTATCGTGCCGCGGATAGGCATTAATTTCTCATCGGATGAGCTGCGAGACCCCGGCCTGATCGACCGCTTGAAATGGGAGATGGATCAGTTCGACCTAACCCCGGACAGGCTGGCGGTTGAAATTCTGGAAACTGTTTTTTCCCGCAGACCCGATGACGTAATCACGCGGAATGTCACCAGCATGGCCGCGCTCGGATGCTGTATTGATCTGGACGATTTTGGCACCGGACATGCCTCAATCGCGTCGATCAAGCGGTTTCAGGTCTCCCGGATCAAAATCGACAGATCTTTTGTCGCCAAATCCGATCAAGACCCAAGCCAGCAACAGCTTGCGGGCGCGATCCTGACCATGGCCGAGCGTCTCAAGGTTGAAACCCTGGCCGAAGGTGTGGAAACCCCGGGGGAACACGCCTTGATGGCACAGCTTGGATGCAATCATGTTCAGGGATTTAGCATTGGGAAACCCATGCCCTTTGAAAAGACACTGGATTGGATTGCCGCGCATCGCAACAAGGTCAACGGTGTTCCGAAGATCGGCCGGCAAACGGGATCACAAGGCGGATTTTAAGCCCTATATGGATGATCCGTGACGAATTGACAGCCGATTCCGCTTGACCTTTGGGCCTGCACTCTGTTGAACCCTGCGGGTGTCTTTCACTGCTCAAGGTGGCTGTCCCAGATGGACGATCAGAATAAGAACCTCATCCTCGCAACCGCGCTCAGCTTTCTGGTGATCCTGGTCTGGTTCGTGCTGTTCCCCCCGCCAGAGCCCAGCACTGTGGCAGAGGATGCCGAGATCGCGGCAATAGATGAGGCCGAGATCCAGACGCCCAGCGCCACTGCAAGTGGCACCGTAGGTGAAGCTACCGCCGCCGCCGAAGACACGCTACCCGAAGAACAGGCCCCGCGCGTCGAAATCGACACGCCGCGCCTGAAAGGCAGTCTGTCACTGTCAGGCGGGCGTATCGATGAGCTGTTCCTGAAAGACTACAAGGTCTCAATCGAAGAAGGCGCGCCGATTGTCGAGTTGCTCTCTCCGGTCGGATCGGACTCGGCCTACTATGCGCTGTATGGTTGGGCGCCGGGCACAGGCGTTTCGGGCGAAGACGTCCCCGGCCCTAACACTTTGTGGACACTCGAACAGGGTGAAACCCTGGGGTCCGACAGCCCGATCACGCTGGCGTGGGACAACGGTAAGGGCCTGACCTTCCGCCGCACCATTTCTGTCGACGACAACTACATGTTCTCGGTGACCCAATCGGTCGAAAACGCCACCGCGTCCGAGGTCAGCATGGCCCCCTACGGCATTCTGGCCCGCCACGGCATTGGCGAGGATGGCGATCTGCCCGGCTTGAAAAGCTTCTTCATCCTGCACGAAGGCGTGATGGTGATGGCCGACGGTGTTCTGGACGAGGTTTCCTACAAAAAAGTCCGCGACTTTGACATCGATCCCAACGAACGCGCACAGGCGGAGGTGTATCAAATCAAGGAAGGTGGCTGGGTTGGTTTCACTGACCACTATTGGATGACAACCCTGATCCCGGCCAAAGGCGCGACGTTCAAGGCTGCCGCGAAATATGACGCCCGTCGCAAAATCTACCAAACCGAGACGGTGCTACCCACAATCGCAGTCGCCCCGGGCGCGACCGAACAAGCCACGACACAGCTGTTTGCTGGTGCGAAAGAGTGGGAAACCATTCGCGAATACCAAGCCGAAGGCGTGCAGAAGTATATCGACAGTATCGACTGGGGATGGTTTTACTTCCTGACCAAGCCAATTTTCTGGTTGCTTCACAATATCCATACCTTGATCGGCAATATGGGCTGGTCAATCATCGGCTTGACCTTGATCATCAAGGCGATTCTGTTCCCGCTGGCGTTCAAATCCTATGTCTCGATGGCGAAGATGAAGGAATTGCAGCCGCAGATGGAGGCCCTGAAAGAAGCCGCAGGCGACGACCGTCAGAAGATGCAGCAAGGCATGATGGAGCTGTACAAGAAGGAAAAGGTGAACCCGGCTGCGGGCTGCCTGCCGATCCTGATGCAGATCCCGATCTTTTTCTCGCTCTATAAGGTGATCTTTGTCACCATCGAACTGCGGCAGGCCCCATGGTTCGGCCCGTTCCAGGACCTCAGCGCGCCGGACCCGACCTCGATCTTCAACTTCTTTGGACTGCTGCCTTGGGCCGCACCTGCGCCCGAAAGCCTGATGGCACTGATCTTCATCGGTATCCTGCCCTTGCTACTGGGTATCTCGATGTGGATGCAGCAGAAACTGAACCCGGCCCCAACCGACCCGACCCAAGCGATGATCTTTGCCTGGATGCCATGGGTCTTCATGTTCATGCTCGGCGGGTTTGCCAGTGGTCTGGTCGTCTACTGGATCGCGAACAACACCATAACCTTCACGCAGCAATATCTGATCATGCGCAGCCAGGGATATACGCCAGATGTGTTCGGCAATATCAAATCGGGCTTCAAGCGAACGCCAAAGACGGATGACAAATGACCGGCACCGTAACCTGCATATGGCGACACCCCATCAAAAGCCATGGGCGGGAGAGCCTGACTGATGTGACATTGACCCCCGGGCAGACCATGCCCGGGGATCGCGTTTGGGCAGTCGTGCATGAAGCCTCAAAGGCCGATGGATCAAAATGGGTGCCCTGCGCCAATTTCAGCCGTGGGTCGAAAGCGCCCAGCCTGATGGCGATATCGGCTGAGCTTGAAGGGGAAACCCTTACCCTCAGCCATCCCGACAGGCCCGATCTGCGCTTTGATCCGGAGAATGATCAAGACGTGTTTCTGGACTGGGTGAAGCCTTTGATGCCTGCTGACCGAGCCGCCTCGGCGCGGATCATTCGTGTGCCCGGTCGCGGAATGACGGACAGTGACTACCCCTCAATCAGCCTGTGCAACATGGCGTCACATCGTGCGGTTGCGCAGAAGCTGGGGCAGGATTTGTCGATCGCACGCTGGCGCGGCAATATCTGGTTCGATGGTCTGCCTCTGTGGGAAGAATTCGAGTGGCTGGGCAAGAAGGTTCAGATTGGCGAGGCCGTGCTGCATGTGCGCGAGCGGATCGTGCGTTGCATGGCCACCACAGCCAATCCTGAAACCGGTGTGCGGGATGCAGACACGCTGGGCGCATTAAACAGCTGGGATCATCAGGATTTCGGCGTCTATGCCGAGGTGATCAAAGGCGGCAGGATCAGCCTGGATGACAAGGTTCAGGTGCTATGACCGTCCTGCCCTTTCCCCTAACCGAAGACCCAGATGAAATTTCGCTGGAGCGCGGGCGCAAGCTGTTTGCAGGCCCGTCGGAATTCATGAAAGGCGTCGTGGCCATGAACGGCCTGCCTGCCCCTGACAGGCTTGAGGTCTGTTTTGCCGGGCGGTCCAACGTTGGCAAATCCAGCCTAATCAACGCGCTGACCGGGACCAAGGGTCTGGCACGCGCCTCAAACACCCCCGGCCGCACGCAAGAGATCAACTTTTTCACCCAGGGCCCCGAGCTGTATCTAGTAGACCTTCCCGGCTATGGCTACGCGAACGCGCCGGTCAAAGTGGTTGAGAAATGGCAGCGGCTGCTCAAACAATACCTAAGCGGGCGGCAAACCCTGCGCCGAGCTTTCGTGCTGATCGATTCACGCCACGGGGTAAAACCCGTCGACGATGAGATCATGAAGCTGCTGGACACTAGCGCGGTGACTTTTCAATGCGTGATGACCAAGGCCGATAAGGTCAAAGCACAAGATCGGGAAAAGGTGCTGGATCAGGTCCGCACGGTCCTGTCCAAACATCCTGCAGCCTACCCCGAGATTGTGCTGACCTCGTCCGAGAAGGGTGACGGTATCCCGACACTCCGCTCTATAATTGCACATCTCGAATGATCCTGTTCCTGCGTGCCATAGGCGTTCTGGCCCTGCTTGCGCTGCTGACAACCGGTGCAATCCCGCAGGGTTGGATGCCAGCGCAGAGCAATGATGGAAAGATACTGCTGGTGCTCTGCACCGGTGAAGGCACGGTTGAACAATGGGTCGACCTGGACACGGATGAACCAGTTCACGACGATGGCGACAAGCGCGTCATGTGCCCCTTTGCTGGGCTGACAGCTGACGCAAGTATTCCCGGCATCACCATGGTCGTTCCGGCAGACTTCCACATTCAGTCTCGCTGGGATCAGTCCGACTTCACCCATCGCAGCGCTGGTTTCTACGCGCGCTACGACGCCCGCGGGCCACCTCAAGTCTCCTGAAACAGCAAACACTTGTTCACCCTGCGTGCCACGCATGCGGGGCATGTCTGCATATGGAGATTTTCTAATGGCAATCGATAGCCAAAATCCGGGCACGGCCCAAGCGCAGGATACAATTGCGCAAAAATTCTACTTCGCCGCATGGCGGTGGCATTTCTACGCGGGGATTTTCGTGATCCCATTTCTCATCATATTGGCCGTGACCGGTTTGATGATGATGTTTATCACTCAGTTTGACGGACGTGACGGCGAAAAGATCGGCGTCACGATTGACGGCAACGCCCTGCCCGTCTCGCAACAGGCCGAGGTCGCGCTGAATGAAATGTCCGGTCAGGTCGTGGAATGGATCGGTCCCAAGGCCGAAAATCTGGCCACCGTGTTCCGCATCAAGACCGAAGCCGGGCACCGTATGGTTGCCGTCGACCCCTATGCCGGTCAGGTAATTGAGGTTTGGGACCGTCGGGCAGGTTGGTACGATCTGGCGGACAATATCCATTCGACCCTTTTGATCGGCACCACCGGTGACCGTATCCTTGAAATTGCCGCGGGTCTAAGTTTGGTTCTGGTCTTCACTGGCCTTTATCTGTGGTGGCCCCGTGGCAATACACTGGCCGCCCTTGTCCCGAACCTGCAGGCACGCGGTCGTGCGCTTTGGAAATCGCTGCACGCCGTGGTTGGCTTTTGGATGTCGTTTCTGCTGATCGTATTCCTGATCTCTGGCCTATCCTGGGCCGGGGTCTGGGGCGGCATGGTTGTCCAACCCTGGAGCAGTTTCCCCGCCGAGAAATGGGACAGTGTTCCGCTATCGGACGAAACCCACGCCAGCATGAACCATGGGCATCAGAACGATGTCCCTTGGGCGTTGGAACAGACCCCAATGCCCGCTTCGGGTTCGGATGTGGGGATCACAGGCCTGCCCGAGGGTGCAAGCGTCGATATCGACGCATTGGTCGAACTCGGCACTGCTCTGGGCATGGCAGGGCGGTTCCGGGTGGCCTATCCCAGCGGGGAAGCGGGGGTTTGGACGCTGAACCGTGACAGCATGAGCAGTGACTCAACTGACCCGGTGAACGATCGAACCGTACATGTGGATCAGTACACAGGCAAAATCCTGGCCGATGCGCGGTATGCAGATTATTCGCTGATGGGCAAGGCCATGGCTGTTGGCATCCCGTTGCATATGGGGCTGATGGGCATTTGGAACTTTGTCCTGAACTTGGTCTTCTGCCTGTCGGTGATCTTTGTCTGCGTTTCGGGCGTGGTGATGTGGGTTAAGCGACGCCCGCAAAAGGCCAGGCGTTTGGCCGCCCCACCCATGCCGGCAGAACTGCCCTTTTGGAAAGGTGCTGTTCTGATCGGGTTGTTCACGGCCATGGCTTTCCCATTGGTCGGTTTGACCCTAATGACCGTTCTGGCCTTTGACCTGCTCATCCTCAGCAACATTCCCGCGATGAAACGCGCGATGAGCTGAGCTGAACACGGGCCGCGCCAAGCCGGCGCGGCCTCAGATTGCAGCAATTGCCCGGTATGGTCTTGGCAGCCCGGTCCAAACGCCCTAACAGGGTGGATCAAAGGACTGACAGCCAATGAAGACACGAGACATGAACCGGGACTGGATCGCCACTGCTGCAACCCTAAATAGCGCCTTGCCCTATTTGCAGCGCTATGACGGCGCCATCGTTGTTATCAAGCTGGGCGGTCACGC
Source organism: Pseudomonadota bacterium (assembly GCA_039818265.1). GTDB lineage: Bacteria > Pseudomonadota > Alphaproteobacteria > Rhodobacterales > Rhodobacteraceae > Ruegeria. The sequence goes on from JBCBUG010000022.1 coordinate 14,607, forward strand.
CATGGGCAGCGACGAAGCGATGGAGAGCTTTGCACGCGATGTTGTGCTGATGCGTCAGGTCGGTGTGAACCCGGTCGTCGTGCATGGCGGTGGGCCAATGATCAACGCGATGCTGAAGCAGCTGGATATCCAATCGGATTTCGTAAATGGTAAACGTGTCACGGACAAAGCCACTGTTGAGGTGGTCGAGATGGTCCTGTCCGGCCTTGTGAATAAGCGCATCGTGCAGGCGATCAACCGTCAGGGCGGCACCGCAGTGGGCCTGTCGGGCAAGGACGCCAACCTGATGACCTGCGAGCAGACCGATGCCTCTCTGGGTTTTGTTGGCACACCGTCCGAGATGAACCCGAAGGTTCTGCACGACCTGTTCTCGCATGATGTGATCCCGGTCATCGCACCGTTGGGCGCTGGCACGGACGGAGAGACATTCAACGTCAACGGCGACACAGCTGCCGGGGCTATCGCCTCTGCCCTGAAAGCGGATCGCCTGTTGCTGCTGACCGACGTATCTGGCGTTAAAAACGCGGCCGGTGACGTGGTCACCGAGTTGAAAGCCGGTCAAATCCGAGAGATGACCCGCGAAGGCACGATTGCAGGCGGTATGATCCCCAAAACCGAAACGGCGCTAGACGCTTTACACAGTGGCGTTCGCGCGGTGGTCATTCTGGATGGGCGCGCACCCAATGCGGTGCTGCTGGAGCTGTTCACCGAACACGGTGCCGGGTCTTTGATCCGGCCCGATTGATCTGAGCGCGGAGGGGATATGACAGACCAGGCACACTCCGCAAAGGTCACATATGAAAGCGTTGAACAGGCGGCGCATCAGGTCGGCCTGATTGTCATGGGCGCACTGCATCCGCATAAGACCGACGCAAAACAGCTTGACGGAGGAACGCTGATCCTGCTGGGCGCGGGGCCAGAGTTCTGGCCAACGCTCAAAGCTGCGCCGGAATGGCAGGGCGACGATCCGGTAGACATTTGGTCTCTATGCGTGATTGGGCAATTGGCGCAGCAAATGCAGGCACAGGCACATTTCCCATTCGGTGGCCCGCCCTATGCCCCATTCATCGATTGGGCGCTTAAATCCGGGCGGACCTTCAGTAGCCCTGTTGGCGCCTTGGTTCATGATACTATGGGCATGATGATCTCGCTCCGCGGCGCGCTGCATTTTGTGCAGGAGTTTGAAATCCCCAATGCCGAAGGGACATCTCCTTGCACCTCATGCCCTGCGCCTTGCACGCAAACCTGCCCGGTGGGGGCTTTGAACGATCAAACCTTTTACAATGTGGACGCGTGCCACCAGCATCTTTCCACCCCTGAAGGCCAGACCTGTATGACAGGTGGCTGTCTTGCGCGGCTGTCCTGCCCGATCAGTGCCGGGGCCAAGCGCGACCCGGAACAATCCGCTCATCATATGAAGGCATTTCACCCGTCATGACCTTGACGCTGATCCTGACCCGCCATGCAAAATCCAGTTGGGCCAGACCAATGCTGCCGGATCACGACAGGTCCTTGAACAAACGTGGACGTAAATCCGCACCGGCAATCGCCGAATGGCTGCGCAGCAATGGCTGGGTGCCGGATGAGGTGCTTTGTTCCACCGCAGCTCGTACGCGCGAAACCTGGGACCGGATGGGGCTGCAAGCTGATACGGTGCGTTTTCTGCGCACGCTCTATCACGCGGGCCCGGAGGATGTGCTAGACGCGCTATCCGGGGCCACCGAGCCCACCGTTCTGATGCTAGGGCACAACCCCGGCATTGCCGACTTTGCCAACCGCATAACTCGCCAGCCAGCGGATCACCCGCGCTTCTACGACTACCCAACCTGTGCGACGACAGTGATCCGCTTTGAAAGCGATGACTGGGCGCAAGTGAATTGGAACAGCGGGTTGGTTCTGGGCTTTACAATCCCGCGCGTGCTTCTGGCATGAAAAAAGGCGGGGTCAAACCCCGCCTTCTCTATTCCTTTCTCTGAGATCAGTGCCCCAGAATCTGGCTCAGGAACAGCTTGGTGCGTTCGCTCTGCGGATTGTTGAAGAACTCTTCCGGTTCATTCTGCTCAACAATCTGGCCAGCATCCATAAAGATCACGCGGTTGGCGACCTGACGGGCAAAGCCCATCTCGTGGGTCACGCACAGCATGGTCATGCCTTCTTCGGCCAGCTCGATCATGGTGTCTAGCACCTCTTTGATCATCTCAGGGTCAAGCGCCGATGTCGGTTCATCGAACAACATGATCCGTGGCATCATGCAGAGCGAGCGTGCGATCGCCACACGCTGCTGCTGACCACCGGACAGCTGTCCGGGGTACTTCAACGCCTGATCGGGGATCTTCACCTTCTCAAGGAAATGCATCGCGCGCTCTTCGGCCTCTTTCTTGGGCGTCTTGCGCACCCAGATCGGGGCCAGCGTGCAGTTTTCCAGAATGGTCAGGTGCGGGAACAGGTTGAAGTGCTGGAACACCATGCCAACCTCGGACCGGATCTTGTCGATGTTTTTCAGGTCATTCGACAGTTCGATCCCGTCCACCATGATCTTGCCCTGCTGGTGTTCCTCCAGCGCGTTCAGACAGCGGATCAGGGTGGATTTGCCCGAGCCCGACGGGCCCGCGATTACGATCCGCTCGCCTTGGTTGACGGTCAGATTGATGTCGCGCAGCACGTGGAAAGACCCGTACCACTTATTCATGCCGTTGATTTCGATGGCGACCTCGTCGCTCACCTGCATCTTCGAGCGGTCGATTTCGCGTTCTACTGCAAGTTCAGACATGTGTTGAACTCCTTAACGATGATCTGTGGCAAGGCGACGCTCGAGCCACTGAGAATATTGAGAGATGCCGTAACAGACGACGAAGAACAGAAGCGCGGCAAAGCCCAGAAGCTCCCAATAGACGCCGTTCCATTCGGTCGACGCCAGGATGGGCCCCCGGATCATGCCCACCAGGTCGAACATCGAGATGACCGAAACCAGTGTGGTGTCCTTGAACAGACCAACGGCCACGTTCACGATACCGGGGATCGAGATCTTCAGAGCCTGCGGCAGGATGATCAGACGCATCGCCTGAGGGTAATCCAAACCAAGGCTGTCTGCTGCCTCGTACTGCCCGCGTGGAAGCGCTGCCAGACCGCCGCGGATCACCTCGGCGATGTAGGCGGCTGAGAACATGGTGATCATGATCACAACGCGCAGGAACAGATCGACCGTGCTGTCAGGCGGGAAGAAGTAGGCCAGCATCACCGAAGCCACAAACAGCAGCGTGATCAGAGGCACGCCACGGATAAACTCGATGAAGATGACACAGACCCACTTGATCAGCGGCATATCGGACTGACGGCCCAGCGCCAAGGCAATGCCCAGAGGCACCGACAGGGACACACAGGTTACGCCCAGCATCATGTTCAGCATGAAGCCACCCAGATCGCGGCTAGGCACATAGGTCAGCCAAGCATCCTCTGACGCCCCTTCCGGGATCAGAGCTCCACCCACGTTCCAGACGACCAACGCGACAACGATGGCGCCAAAGAATCCAGCGGCAAAGCTGTTCTTGCCGAACTTCTGGAACACGGCGCCAGCGGCCACACAGCCGACCAATGCCACCAACGGGGCCAGGATCGTACCGCCCCAGATCAGCCAGAAGGCAATGAAGGGATAGAGGCCGGTAAAGATCAGCATCTTGCGCGGCAGGTCGAAGAACAGCACAGGCGCGAAGGCAACCAGCATCAGCACAAAGGCCAGATTTGGGCGCCAATAGGCATCAGCAGGGTATTTGAACCCATAGATCAGCTGCGGCCAGCGTTCCGTCAGAACCGCGAAACACGCCCCTGTCTTGCCCGCCAGAATCTCCCGGCATTCGGCCAGAGAGTTCGCGTTCCAGACCCCGTTCAGGATCCACGGCAGAGTGTTCTTCAGCAACAAGTAGATCAGGATCAGCGACAGAACAGTCAGGATTGTATTTGCAACACCCGAGAACAGGTTATCCCGCAGCCATTTGACGGCGCCGGTTTGGTTGGCCGGAGGTGGCGATTCAGGAATATTCCCGTCTGCCACGAATGCGATCGGATTTGTTGATTGATCAGCCATGGCTCAGCGCTCCTTCAACTTGACGGATGCGTTGTAGAGGTTCATCACCATCGAGATCAGCAACGAGGCTGTCAGGTAGAACAGCATCAGCAGCAGAACACACTCGATCGCGCGACCTGTCTGGTTCAGCGTGATACCGCCCAAGGTTGCGGTGATATCCGCGTAACCCACGGCAATCGCCAGCGACGAGTTCTTGGTGATGTTGAGGTATTGCGAAATCAGCGGCGGGATGATCACCCGCAAAGCCTGAGGCAGAACCACAAGGTTCATGATACGACCCGGGCGCAAGCCCAGCGCCGCTGCGGCCTCGGTCTGACCTTTGTTGATCGCTTGAATACCTGCCCGCACGTTTTCCGCAATGAAGGCGCCGGTGTAGATCGACAAGGCAAACCATAGGGCGATCAGCGGACCACCAACTTTGATACCGCCACTGAAGTTAAAGCCCTTCAGCTCTGGAATATTCCAAGTCAGCCCCATCAGGACCATCAGAACCGCAAAAGGAACAAGCCAAACGCCCAGTTTCACCAGTAGCGTCTTTGGTCGTTCACCCGTTTGTTCCTGTTTCAACGCCGCGCGTTTTTCAATCTCGCGTGAGGCAAACCAGGACCCGACAAGGCCCGCTATCACCAGAAGCCAGCTTAGCAATGTTGAGCCAAACAACGCATTCGTGAATTCCGGCCGCGGAACATAGACACCCCGATTGGTGAAGGCAAACGCGTCAAACAGCATCGTCGACGTTGGATCTTCACCCCGGAAGGCGCGTGGCCCCGGCAGCACGGCTGTCATGATGGTGAAAATGATGATGATCCAGATCAGAACCGGAATGTTCCGGAAAATCTCGACATACACCGCCATCAGTTTTGAAACGAGCCAGTTGTTGGACAGGCGCAAAACACCCGCGATCACACCGAATACCGTGGCCGTGATACAGGCCAGAAAGGCCACCAGCAGCGTGTTCAGGATCCCAACGACAGCAGCACGGCCATGCGAGGCCTGGCTGTCATATTCGATCAGACGCTGGTTGATGTCATACCCGGCGGCATCGCCAAGGAACGTGTATGAGATATTGAGCCCTGCGGCCCGAAGGTTCTGGATCAGGTTGTTGCCCAGATACCAAATGGATAGCGCAATAGCGATGGCCGCAATCACCTGGAATGTGAGTGATCTGTAGCGGGTATCGTTAATGAGCATCGACAACCGAAAATCAGCTTTCGGTGGGTCAGTCATAGTCGACATATATGGAATCCCCGTGGCTTGCGGACTTTTAACCCCGGCGAGGTATTCCTCGCTCTGTAGCGTCCGCAGCAGTTATGAAAGAAAAGGGCGCAGGTTTCCCCACGCCCTTTCCCATGGATGTCTTAGCGGAAAGGCGGCGAGTACAGCAGGCCGCCTTCGGTCCACTGTGCGTTCAGGCCGCGTGCCAGACCGATCGGAGTTTCTTCACCGATGTTCTTGGCAAACACTTCGCCGTAGTTACCATCCGCCTTGATGGCGCGCATGGCCCACTGTGCGTCCAGACCCAGCATCTCGCCCAGGGTACCTTCGGTGCCCAGCAGACGGTTCACTTCCGGGTTGTCGGTGCCAGCTGCCAGCTCGTCGATGTTCGCCGAGGTCACGCCCAGCTCTTCAGCCGAAACCAGCGCGTTCAGGGTCCAGCGGACAACATCGCCCCACTCGTGATCGCCGTGACGGACCAGCGGGCCCAGCGGCTCTTTCGAGATGATTTCGGGCAGCAGGACGTGGTCACCGGGGTTTTCGAACGTGGCGCGGGTTGCGGCCAGGCCCGAAGCGTCGGTGGTGTAAACGTCACATGCGCCAGCCAGATACTGCTGCTGTGCTTCAGCGTTGGTTTCGATCGGAACCGGCTCGTAGCTGATGTTGTTGGCACGGAAGAAATCGGCCAGGTTCAGCTCGGTTGTGGTGCCGGTCTGGATGCAGACGGTTGCGCCGTCCAATTCCTTGGCAGAAGTGACGCCCAATGCCTTGGGAACCATGAAGCCCTGACCGTCATAGTAGTTCACGCCGGTGAATTCGAATTTCAGGTCAACGTCACGGCTGAAGGTCCAAGTGGTGTTACGGGCCAGCATGTCGATCTCACCCGATGCAAGCGCGGTAAAGCGCGTCTTGCCGGTGGTCGGCACGAATTCAACAGCGCTGGCATCGCCCAGAACTGCGGCTGCAACCGCACGGCACAGCGAGACGTCAAAGCCTTTCCATTCGCCATTCGCATCTGGTGCCGCAAAGCCAACCAGACCGGTGGTCACACCACAGTTCAGAGTACCGCGCGCCTTGACGTCATCGATAGTACCCGCCACTGCAGCGCTTGCGGCCAGACCGGCAACTGTTGCCGCGCCCAAGATTACGGATTTTTTCATTTTTACCTCTTCCTGATTTTCCGCCCCTTTGCGGGACGGCTCTATCCGGCAAAGTGGATGCCGGTAAGGTTACCCCAAAGGTGTCTCCCCTTTAGTGGGCACGAGTTTGGTCGCATTCATAAACAAACGTCAAGTGCCCGATCATGGAAATCGATTTATCACACCCTACGACAGCGTTAACACGGCCAGTTTTTTAGCCAAGAGCGATCAAAACGATAGATCAAAGAAGGATTTAGCATGCAGAAAGGCCGCTTTCTTGGTCTCGGCTGCGGCGTGGGCCTCGTAATCATGGCCCCATTGTTCGATCTGCCAGTCTTCGTCCAGACGCGAAATGCGCCAAATCTCATCCGGTTCGCGCCAATTCAGGGCAGCTGCAAAGCCCAGAATCAACGACCCTGACAGACTCACCAGGTCATGGAATGCAGCCAATTGAAACGCATCCATCCCATGAACCCGTTCCCGCAGCCGCACCAGCGCGTCTTTGGATTGCGGTTTGTGCAAGACGCCTGACACCGGGACCAACCGGGCTGACAGGGTTTCAGCGGCCCAATCCAGGACCGGGTCCCATTCGGCCACTTGACGGTCTTGCAGCGCCTTTGGATGCGTTGCGCGATAGCACAGCAGATCGGAATCCCCATAATCGGATAACATCTCAGCCACTTCGCCATGCTGGGTTCGAACTTTGTCGATGGCAGCATTGGCTGAACGCGTGTAAGGCATTGTGGCGGGGTCCACCTCTTTCTCTTGCGCGTCCCATTCGGCGGCGATCTCCTTGGCCATGGCCTCTGTGGGTAGGATCAACGCCTGTTTAGCAGGGGTTTTGACCCGGCGGCCATCCAGCTCAACCGTATGCCCACCATCGACCTTGACCACCGCACTGTGCGTCCAAAAGCGTTTCGGTTTCCAATCGCTCATGTGTCAGTTCCAGATATGGGCCAGCGCCTCAGGCAACTGGTCGAAGGTTTCAATAACGCAGGCAGCCGCGTTCAATGCAGATCGATCATGGTAGCCCCAATCGACACCGATCCCGGCCACCCCTGCCGCGGCAGCCATATCCATGTCATAGCTGGTATCCCCGATCATCACGGCATTCACGGCCTCAACCCCGGTTTCGGCCAACGCGGTCTGAACCATCGAAGGATGCGGTTTCGACGGGTGATGATCAGCAACCTGACGCGTGACGAAATACCCTTCGAGCCCATGCGCCTCGATCAACGCATCCAATCCCCGCTTTGACTTGCCCGTCGCCACACCCAGCAAGATGTCCGGCACCGCATGCAGGGCCTCAATCGCCGCGCGCGCACCGGGATAAAGCGGCGAACTGGCCGCCCCAAGGTTCAAGCGATACGCGTGGAAGGCCTGCTTGTAGCCCTCGACCAATTGCGCCTGCACCGCGTCGGGCTGATCCGGCGCAAGCCGTGCAATTGCTAGTGGCAGCGACAGGCCCACGATAGACAGGATCGCTTCGCGAGGCGGAGCCGTGACCGAGGCAGCCTGAAAACTCGTGGTCATGCAATGGACGATGCTGCCCTGACTGTCGACCAGAGTGCCATCGACATCGAACAGCACCAACCGCAAGGGTGTGCTCATTGAAGTTCCTCAAACGGGTCATCCAAGGCCAGATCCTCGGTCCAGCCAAACGTGTCCCAGCTGTGTTTCATATGCTCGGGCAATGGTGCTTCGATTGTGATCGGTTTGCGCGTCACTGGATGCTGGAACGACGCGCTGCGAGCGTGCAGATGCAGTTTCTTGCTGATAATCCCACCCAGTTGCGCGCCCCAGCCATCACCAAGGTTCTCCTGACCAGATCCGCCATATTTGCCATCTCCGATGATCGGATGCCCGATCGCAGCCATATGTGCGCGCAGTTGATGGGTTCTGCCTGTAATTGGCTCCATTGCGACCCAGGCGGCACGACCTGCAACACGGTAGAGCGTGGCGTAAAGCGTGTGGGCACGTTTCGCACCAGGTGTGCTGTCGATGTCGCCCATATGCACGGGGATCATCTTTTCACCCTCGCCCCGTTTGCCATGCCCCAATGCCTTAACCAAACCCGTCTTAATCTCGCCCAGATAAGGCGTCGGCACCCCAGCAACCAATGCCCAATAGATTTTGCGTGTGTCGCGGTGGCGGAACGCAGCAGTCAGCCCCTTGGCGGCCTCGCGCGTGCGGGCCAGCAGCAAAACACCCGAGGTGTCCTTGTCCAACCGATGGACAAGTCGAGGATTCTCCTCATAGCCAAAACGCAGAGCCTCGGACAGGCTGTCCACGTGGCGCGTCTGGCCGCTGCCACCCTGGACCGGCAGGCCGTGCGGCTTGTTCAGCGCCAAGACGTGATCGTCGCGATAGATCACGCACGACTGGATCATTTTTGCATCCTCATCGGAAACGCGTCGTTTCACCTCAACCGGTTTGTGATCCGCATCAGGCAAAGGCGGCACGCGCACAACTTGCCCCACCTCCAGCCGGGTCGAGGCCTTGGCGCGGCTGCCATCCACGCGCAGTTCACCCTTGCGGCACATTTTTTCTATGCGCCCCTGGCTGACATGTGGAAACAGACGGCGCAACCAACGGTCGACCCGCTGATCTCCGTCGCCCTCAGCGACCGTAATCATCTGAACACCACTCATGTCATTGCCTCTTGCGCCGCGCAGCTGACCCGCCCGGATTGCGCTATTGCCATTGTCCTAGAAAACATGCGCGTCTGTCGCCTGCAACGGCACAAGAGTCAAGCAATCAGCGGCCCAACAGATGTCAGAGGGATGCCCACTCTGCTGACTCTGTTGCGGAAGCATCCGATCTTATTCTGCATTACCCACTGTTCCGCTGCGCCCGGAGCTTGGCAAAATAGTCCAGCCGCTTCTTCAACTCACGCTCGAATCCGCGTTCGACCGGTTGATAGAGCGGCTCCCGCTCCACGCCATCGGGAAAGTAGTTCTGGCCAGAAAACCCGTCCTCGGCGTCATGATCATAAGCGTAACCCGCACCGTATCCCTGATCCTTCATCAGCGATGTCGGCGCGTTCAGGATGTGTTTGGGTGGTGGTGTGCTGCCGGTCTTCTTGGCCAACCGCATCGCAGCCTTGTAGCCCACATAGGCCCCGTTCGATTTCGGTGCCAGCGCCAGATAAACCAGCGCCTGTGCCAGGGCCAGTTCCCCTTCGGGTGAACCGAGCCGTTCGTAGGTTTCCCAAGACTGCAAGCAAACGGCCTGCGCCTGCGGATCGGCCAGCCCGATATCTTCGACCGCCATCCGGGTGATGCGACGCGCCAAGAAGCGCGGGTCTTCACCTCCGGCCAGCATCCGGGCAAACCAGTAGAGCGCTGCATCCGGGTCCGATCCCCGCACGGATTTATGCAGGGCCGAGATCAGATTGTAGTGCTCGTCGCCCGATTTGTCGTATTTCGCGGCCCGGCGCATCAGGCGCGTCGACAGCGTATCCGGGTCCAGCGGCGCATCCACCGTCCAGGCCGTCACCTGTTCGATCAGGTTCAGCAGGGCCCGCCCGTCCCCGTCTGCCATTTCCTGCAACGCATCCCGCGCAGCGGGTGTCAAAGGCAGCGCCTTGCTAAGTTCCTTTTCTGCACGCTGTGTCAACCGCTCCAGATCAGCCAGCCCCAGCCGTTCAAGCACCAGCACCTGAGACCGGCTAAGCACAGCGGCATTCAGTTCGAAAGAAGGGTTCTCGGTCGTTGCCCCAACCAATAGGATCGTGCCGTCCTCCATATGAGGCAGAAACCCGTCCTGTTGGGCCTTGTTGAACCGATGAATCTCATCAACGAACAACAGGGTGCCCTGCCCGTTCTGACGTCGGATCTTGGCAGCCTCGAACACCTTTTTCAGGTCTGGAACACCCGTGAAAATCGCGCTGATCTGAACAAAATGCAGATCAGTCTCCTGCGCCAGCAATCGGGCAATCGTTGTCTTACCAACACCCGGCGGCCCCCAGAAGATGAGGCTGGATAGGCTGCCAGCGGCCAGCATCACCCCAAGGGGTGCCTCCGGTCCAAGCACCTGTTCCTGCCCGATGACCTCGGCCAGTGTCTGCGGTCGCAGTCTGTCTGCCAGCGGACGGTGCTTGGCCGGCGCGGAGTCTGAACCTGTAGTATCGAACAGATCGCTCATGCCCCTAGAGCCTGAACCGCAATGACAAAGAACGCCCATCACGCTCTAGCGTCATTTGCACCCGACGCCCGGGATCGGTCAGGGCGCGAACCGCATCGCGCGGGCGCTCAATCCTGTCACCGTTGATTTCCCCCAAGATGTCTCCGACGCGCAGACCAGCACGCGCACCATACGGGCCAGGGTCAACAACAACGACCCCTGTTTGCGACATGCGCAGGCCCAGTTCGGATGCCACCGCTGGGTTGACCCGTGCAATCGTTAGTTCGGGCAGCACGGTGTCTTCGGTCGTGGTCGTTTTCTCGGCATCCGGTGTTTCGGGCGCTTGAATCAGCGCAACTTCGACCTCGGCACTCTCATCGCCGCGTAGCCGGGTCAGCATCGATGTCCCGCCAACACCCGCAACGGACATGCGGAATTTCATTTCAGCGGGAGAGTTCACCTCATCCCCGTCCACATGGGTCACGACATCGCCAACCCTCAATCCGGCTTCTGCCAAAGGACTAAGCTCATGCAGGTTCGAGATCACGACACCCAATGGGATGGCCAGACCCAGCGACTCGGCGATATCGGCGCTCATATGTTGGCCAGTGATCCCCGCCCAAGGACTGACGAAACTGTCATTGCCCGCCTGCGCCTGACGCAGAAATTCAGCAACCAGATTGGCCGGAATGGCAAAGCCGATCCCGTTCGAGCCACCCGACCGGGTCAGGATCGAGGTATTAATTCCGATCAGATCGCCATTCACATCGATCAGCGCACCGCCTGAGTTTCCCGGATTGATTGCCGCGTCGGTCTGAATGAAATAGCCCCGTGCGTTACCCGTGGCCGTGCCTGTGCGGGCCAGCCCCGAGATGATGCCTGACGATACGGTCTGCCCAACGCCAAAGGGGTTCCCAATCGCCAACGCGAGTTCACCCACCTCAACCTGATCGGAATCGCGCAAGTTCAGGTGGGGTAAATCGGAAGCCTCTTCTAGGCGCAGGATCGCGATGTCGCTTTCCTCATGCCCAAGAACAACGGTTGCTGAAAACTCCCTCCGGTCAGTTGTGACCACCCGGATTTCTGTTGCCGAGCCCACAACATGGAAATTCGACACAACATACCCGTCACCAGACAGGATTACGCCAGAACCCAGAGAGTTCTGCACACGCGGCTGTGGCGCCCCAAATCCACCGCCGAAAAAATCCTGAAAGAACGGATCCGAGAACAAGGAATTGGTACGCCCATGCTGAATGATCTTGGCATAAATGTTCACCACCGCCGGGGCCGCCTGTTTCACAACCGGTGCGAACCCCCGGCTGATTTCGGCCTGAGATTGCGGAACCCGTGTTTCTGCCGAAGCAAGTGACGCTGACAAAATGGAGAAAGCTAAAACTGTCGCGCGAAGCATTTCGACCTCAATCTTCAGAGACCTGTAGGATATGCGGCCAAGCAGCCGCTATTGCAAGCACGGCACCCATCACTAAAAAGAAAACCCCCGCGTCCGGGACGCAGGGGTTTCACAATCAGATCGATGGATCGAATTATTCTTCTGCAGCTTCTTCCGCGGCAACGCGGGCTTTGTCAGCCGCGCCTTTGGCGTCGACGTCACGATCAACAAATTCGATGATCGCCATCGGAGCCATATCGCCATAACGGAAGCCAGCTTTCAGGATACGGACATAACCGCCCTGACGCTCCGCGTAGCGGGGACCCAGAACTTCGAACAGCTTTGCGACATCTTTGTCTTCTTTTAGCTGTGCTGCGGCCTGACGGCGGGCGTGCAGGTCGCCGCGCTTGCCCAGGGTGACCAGCTTTTCGATGATCGGGCGCAGTTCTTTTGCCTTCGGCAGAGTTGTTTTGATTTGCTCATGCTCGATGAGCGAGCCAGCCATGTTTGCAAACAGAGCCTTGCGGTGCTCATGAGTACGGTTCAGGCGGCGGTAACCACGTGCGTGACGCATTTTCTAGTTCCTTCTTTCGCGTTTTGCTTTGTCTGGCCGGCGATGCGTGTCACCGGCTCTCCTTGGGGCGGAAGTGCCCATATAGTCCCCGGACGCCCGGGCATTTGTGAAGACGCGCTTAGAACGCGTCTTCGAATTTCTTCGCCAGATCTTCGATATTGTCGGGCGGCCAGTCCTCGACATCCATGCCGAGGTGCAGGCCCATGCCGGACAGCACTTCTTTGATCTCGTTCAGCGACTTGCGGCCGAAATTCGGGGTGCGCAGCATCTCGGCTTCGGTCTTCTGGATCAGATCGCCGATGTAAACGATGTTGTCGTTCTTCAAGCAGTTTGCCGAACGGACCGACAGCTCCAGCTCGTCTACTTTCTTCAGCAGCAGCGGGTTGAACTCCAGACCATCGTCCTCGTCCTGGCGGCCAGCCGATTCCGGCTCGTCGAAGTTGACGAAGATCGACAGCTGATCCTGCAGGATACGTGCGGCAAATGCCAGCGCGTCTTCCGGAGTGATCGAACCGTCGGTGTCGATCTTCAGGGTTAGCTTGTCATAGTCCAGAACCTGACCTTCACGGGTCGGCTGAACGTCATAGGCAACCTTTTTGACCGGCGAATAGATCGCGTCGATCGGAATCAGGCCGATGGGTGCGTCTTCGGGCTTGTTCTTTTCAGCCGAGACATAGCCTTTGCCGGTGTTGACGGTCAGTTCCATGAACAGGTCCGCGCCATCGTCGAGGTGACAGATGACATGATCGCGGTTCAGAACCTCGATACCGGCGCTTTCGCTGATGTCGCCAGCGGTGACAACCGCCGGACCCTTGGCATTGATCGACAGGCGTTTGGGGCCTTCGACTTCCATGCGCAGCGACACGCCTTTGAGGTTCAGGATGATGTCGGTGACATCTTCACGCACGCCCGCCACGCTCGAGAACTCGTGCAGGACGTTGTCGATTTGAACGCTGGTGATGGCCGCACCTTGCAGGCTGCTCATCAGAACGCGGCGCAGCGCGTTGCCCAAGGTCAGACCAAAGCCACGCTCCAGTGGTTCAGCGACCAGAGTTGCCTGACGCGCAGGGTCGTTGCCCGGCTTGCCGTCAAGCTGGGTCGGCTTGATCAATTCTGCCCAATTCTTGTGGATCATGTAATCCCTCCATTCCTGTCCGCGCCCCATGACCAACAAGGTGCAGACGCCCGAGGTTCAAAATGACGTGCTGGGGCCGCGCGAAAACGCAGCCCCAGCTGAATTCAAAATCGCTTAGACGCGGCGGCGCTTCGGCGGGCGGCAGCCATTGTGAGCGATCGGCGTCACGTCGCGGATCGACGTGATGTTGAAGCCCACGGCAGCCAGCGCACGCAGAGCCGATTCACGACCCGAACCGGGGCCCTGAACTTCGACTTCCAGCGTCTTGACGCCATGTTCCTGCGCCTTTTTGCCTGCGTCTTCTGCAGCCATCTGAGCGGCGTAGGGGGTCGATTTCCGCGATCCCTTGAAGCCCATGGTACCGGCAGACGACCACGAGATGGCGTTGCCCTGTACGTCCGAGATCAGGATCTTGGTGTTGTTGAAGGTCGAGTTCACATGGGCAACGCCCGATGCGATGTTCTTACGCTCTTTGCGCTTAACGCGAGTCTTGTCACGTGCCATCAGTCAGACCCTCCCTTATTTCTTCTTACCAGCGATGGCCTTTGCGGGGCCTTTGCGGGTACGAGCATTGGTGTGGGTACGCTGACCGCGAACCGGCAGGTTGCGGCGGTGACGCAGACCGCGGTAGCAGCCCAGGTCCATCAGGCGCTTGACGTTCATTTGAACTTCACGACGCAAGTCACCTTCGACGGTGAAGTTCGCGTCGATGTGCTCGCGGATGGCCAGAACTTCGGCGTCGGACAGTTCGTTGACGCGACGATGCGCTTCAATGCCTACGGCTTCGCAGATCGCTTTGGCCGAAGTGTTTCCGATACCGGTGATATATGTGAGGGCGATTGGTACCCGCTTTGCAGTCGGGATGTTTACGCCGGCAATACGTGCCACGTTTCACTTTCCTTTTTTGTTGCGGTTCCGTAGCTCCAGAACCTTTTTTCACAACACTTTACCTTGGCAGTGAGGCCAGAGGGTCCAGCATTTATACGAGGTGGTCGGGGCAATTGGGGCGAATCCCGCATGCGATCTTGATTCCCTTTAGGGATGGTGGTCGATATGGGCTTTTGGCGCCGGCGTCAAGGATATTTGATCACTTCACTTGTCTTCAAGTTCTTCAATGCCAAACTTTGTGCCTTTAACTTGAGAAATCCTCAGCCCATGTTGCGAAAACTCGGCTTCAATTTCTCGCTTCTTTTCCTCAATGGGTCTCCAAATAGTTCGAACGACGGACCAGAGGACGACAAGAAATACGCCCAAAAAAACAAATGACACAAACGAAAGATCACTAAAGGTATGGGGTGCAGCAAACCACTCGAAAAATAGCATCGCCGCCGGAAAGAACACGAGAAAGCCGACCAAAAGTACAAATGCACAAATGCGAAGTTCGAGCCGGAGGAGATTGCCGTACCTTACGACTGAGTTAGTCAGCGTCTCAGGTACGGCAACAGATTCTCGTCGGCTCAACCCAGTACGGCCTCAATCGACGCGGTGACATCGCGGATGTCCGCCAGACCATCCACCGGGCGCAGATCGCCCTTGGCGTGATAGTAGCCAATCAACGGTGCGGTCTTTTTGTAGTATTCCATCAGGCGGATGCGCACGCTGTCTTCGTTGTCATCTGCGCGAACAGGCTGACCAGCGGCGCGGGCTTCTTCGGCGCGGTTGACGATGCGCTGCACCAGCGTTTCGTCATCCACCTGAAGCTCGATCACGAAATCCAGCGTCTCACCCTTCTCGGCCAGCAAGGCGCCCAGTGCATCTGCTTGCGCCAAGGTCCGGGGAAAGCCGTCGAAGATAAAACCACCTTCGGCACCCTGCTCCAGCTTTTCGCGGATCAGGCCGATCACGATCTCATCCGTAACCAGTTCGCCCTTGTCCATCACTTCGGCGACGCGCTTACCCATTTCGGTACCGCTGCTTTTGGCTTCGCGCAGCATATCGCCGGTGCTCAGCTGAACCATGCCGCGTGTATTGACCAGATGGGAGGCTTGCGTCCCTTTACCCGCCCCCGGGGGGCCAATAAGAATAATGTTCATCGACGAGAGGGTCCCTTCCTACCGCGTTTCTTGCTTTTACCGCGCAATTGGGACTTTTCGATAAGACCTTCGTATTGGTGCGCGAGAAGATGGCTCTGTACCTGTTGGATGGTATCCATGGTCACAGAGACGATAATCAGAACCGAAGTTCCGCCAAAATAGAACGGAATAGCAAACTGGTTCCGCAGAATTTCCGGCAGCAGACAGACCGCTGCCAAATAGGCCGAGCCCAGAACCAGCACGCGGTTGACCACGTATTCCAGATACTCGGCGGTCTTTTTGCCCGGACGGATACCCGGCACAAATCCGTTTTGCTTCTTCAGGTTGTCCGCCACATCATCCGGTTTGAACGACACGTTGAACGTATAGAAATAGGCGAAGAACACGATCATCGCGGCAAAGAACAGCAGATAAAGCGGCTGACCCGGGCCGAAATTGGCCAGCAGCCACGACATGATCGGACCGTTGGTCGCCCCGGCCGAGAAGGTCGATATGGTGACCGGCAGCAACAGCAGCGAGCTTGCGAAGATGGCTGGAATCACACCCGCTGGGTTGACCTTGACAGGAAGGTGGCTGGAGCCGCCCTCGTATACTTTCATACCGGCCTGACGGCGCGGGTACTGAATGTGGATCTTGCGCAAGGCGCGTTCCATGAACACGACAAAGGTGATCACGGCGATCACCATGACAATCACGCCAACGATAACAGCAGGGCTGATTGCGCCCGAACGACCCGAGGCAAAGAACTGCGCCAGGGCAGCCGGAACTTCGGCGATGATGCCGACGAAGATGATCAGAGAGATACCATTGCCGATGCCACGTGCTGTGATCTGCTCACCCAGCCACATCAGGAACATGGTGCCCCCAACCAGTGTAATCATGGTCGACATGCGGAAGAACAGGCCCGGATCGGTCGCCAGATCGCCCGATTCCAGCGAAACGGCCAGACCATAGGCCTGAACGGTGGCCAGCGCCACAGTACCAAAACGCGTGTATTGGTTGATCTTCTTGCGCCCCTGCTCGCCCTCTTTCTTAAGTTGCTCAAGCGCGGGAACCATCGATGTCAGCAGCTGCACGATGATCGAGGCCGAGATATAAGGCATGATGCCAAGGGCAAAGATACCCATTCGACCCAGCGCCCCGCCGGTGAACATCGAAACCATGCCGCCGATGCCTTGCCCCGCCTGTTCCATGAACTCGCGCAGGGCTTGCCCGTCGATCCCCGGCACCGGAATGAAAGTGCCCAGGCGATAGACGATCAACAAACCCAGCGTGAACAGGATGCGGTTGCGCAGATCGGTGGCTTTGCCCAAAGCAGCCCAGCTTGTGTTGGCTGCCATTTGTTCTGCTGCTGATACCATAAATCGGTCTCTCTTATGCAAACGCCGCCCTGAACCGTTTTCCGGCTCGGACGGCGTCTTGGAAAACTCTGACGTCTATGTAAGCGGGTCTGAGCCCGCTCACAAGCGCTTACTCTGCCGCAGCAGCTTTTGTGACTTTCAGTGAACCGCCCACTTTTTCGACTGCCTCGATGGCAGTTTTTGAAGCACCGGTCACTTCCAGGTTCACCTTGGCGGTGATTTCACCTTTGGCCAGAACGCGCACGCCATCCAATTTGCGGCGAACCAGACCGGATGCAACAAGCACGTCTTCGGTGATCGCGGCTTTGGCGTCCAGCTTCTTGGCGTCGATGAACTTCTGGATCAGACCCAGGTTGACAACAGCAAATGCCTTGCGGTTCGGCTTGTTAAAGCCGCGCTTGGGCAGACGCTGGTACAGGGGCATCTGGCCGCCTTCGTAGCCATTGATAGCTACACCCGAACGGGATTTCTGGCCTTTGATACCACGGCCGCCCATTTTACCTTTGCCGGAACCCGGACCACGACCAACGCGAGTGCGTTTCGGGCTTGCGCCGGGGTTGTCGCGCAGTTCATTCAGTTTCATTTCGCTTCTCCTTAGCCGGATGTGACCCCCGAAGCGTGATGGGCCAACCACGGCATTTCTTGGTTTTGATTCTCGTGGACGGAAATCCACCGGAGCGCTCTACAGCGTTGCGGCCTTTGATGCAAGGTTTGTTGTTAATTGGAGCGCGATGCAAAAGAGGCGCTCGAATGGCGCCCCTTTCTTTGTGAGTGGTGGGGTATTGTTAGGAGCAGTACGCATGCTCACGCGCGATATCCGCGATGTCGCAACGGCGGACGCCAATATCGTCCAGCTCACGGTTGGTGAGACGCTGCAGTTCAGTGTAAGTGCGCTGATATTCCGCCGCGCGTGCGCGGGCCGCTTTAACGCGCTCAACCAGGTTCGCGAAACGGGCGCTCAGTTTGAAGCCGCTATGTGTCAGTGTAGCTGTATGTGCCATAACTTTATTCCTTTCTGTGCCGAGGCGTATTCCCCGGTTGTTTCCATTTGTTCCTTTGTGGACAAGGCTCAGATAGGCATAGTCGATAGCGCTAACAACGCGCGTTTTGGTCTAGCCGGTATGCATTGCGGGAATGGTAGTACGGAAGTGGGCGCGCTACTACGAATGTAATGAATATCCACAATGCGGATATTTTGTTGAAAAACTCTTCCTTGATTGCCGGGGAAGTCGCCGATTCAATTCTCTTAACGAGGGGGAGGATTGGCGATGATGGGACCGAGGCAGGAAGCGCAGGCGGCGCTGTTCTACGAGTTCTCGCTGGAAGACCATGTCCCGCAAGACCACTTGCTGCGGTCGATTGATCGCTTCGTCGACTTAAGCAGTATCCGTGCGTATCTCGCAGGCTTCTACAGCCACACAGGCCGTCCTTCGATCGACCCCGAACTGCTGATCCGGATTCTGCTAGTGGGCTACTGCTTCGGCATCCGCTCGGAGCGGCGGCTGTGCGAAGAGGTGCATTTGAACCTCGCCTATCGCTGGTTCTGCCGCCTTGATCTGAACGACAGCGTCCCCGATCATTCCACCTTTTCGAAGAACCGACACGGGCGTTTCCGCGAGAGCGAGCTGCTGCGCCATTTGTTCGAGACGACGGTGGCCCGGTGCATAGAAGAAGGATTGGTCAGCGGCCAGCGCATGGCGATTGATGCAAGCCTGATCGAAGCTGATGCGAACAAACAGAACTCTACTCCGAAGGAAGAGTGGGATGCTGCGGATATCGATCCGGCCGATGCGCCCCGTGCTGTACGCGAGTATCTCGACACGCTGGATGAGGCTGCATTTGGTGCCGCAAGCGAGGTGCAGCCGAAGTTCACGTCCCATTCCGATCCGGCGAGCCAGTGGACGGCAGCTCGCAAAGGTCCTGCGTTCTTTAGCTATTCCGACAACTACCTGATCGATACGGATCATGGTGTGATCATTGATGTCGAGGCAACCCGGTCAATCCGCCAGGCGGAAGTTGGATCCACGAAGACCATGCTCGCCAGGGTGAAGGCCAAGTTCGATCTGCATCCTGAACGCTTGATCGCAGACACCGCCTACGGCACCGGACCACTATTGGGTTGGCTGGTTGATCGAGAGATCGCGCCGCACATCCCCGTCTTCGACAAGTCAGGACGCAACGACGGGACCTGGACCCGAGCGGACTTCGAGTGGGATGCGAAGAACGACCAGTACATCTGCCCCGAAGGTCACGCCCTCAAGCAGTTCCGCCGAAATTACTCTGACCCGAACCGGGGACCGACCGGTAAAGGTACGGCGCGCTATCGAGCTTTGAAGGAGGTTTGCCAGGCTTGCCCATCGAAAGCCAAGTGCTGTCCAAACGCGGATGCTCGCAAGATTAGCCGTGAAGAAACAGAAGACGCCCGCCAGGTCGCCCGCGACATTGCCAAGACCCGCCAATACGACATCTCAATGAAGCTCCGGAAGAAGGTCGAGATGCTGTTTGCCCATCTCAAACGCATCCTTGGGCTGGGGCGGCTCCGATTACGCGGCCCGTGCGGGGCAAACGACGAATTTCTCCTCGCCGCCACCGCCCAGAACCTCCGCAAACTGGCCAAGATCTTTCCTGCACCGCAGCAACCACGCGAAGCCTGATTACAACGGCGTTCGCACGCAGTTTAGCGAGGCACTTTCTGCACCCGCAACACGTTGTTTTTCCACAGAATC
>JBCBUG010000023.1:0-32961 GCA_039818265.1 Pseudomonadota bacterium
TCCCGAGCACAAATAAATAACGCGGGATGGAGCAGCCCGGTAGCTCGTCAGGCTCATAACCTGAAGGTCGCAGGTTCAAATCCTGCTCCCGCAACCAAATACGCCAAAGGCCGTCCGACAGGGCGGCCTTTGGCGTATTTGGACAGTGGATACAGGCGAGACCCTCCCCGGGCCCCCTCAAGGAGGGCAAAGCCCGACGCAGAAGGGCAAAAAAGCCAAATCCTGCTCCCGCAACCAACAAAAACAGCCGCCCACACCGGGCGGCTTTTTTGTTCGAAGGGGTCGTCGATTTTGACCTGACGGGGTCCCCGGAAGGAGAACAAAGTCCGACGCAACGGGGCAAAAAACATCAAATCCTGCTCCCGCAACCAAATACGCCAAAGGCCGTCCGACAGGGCGGCCTTTGGCGTATCTGGACAGTGGATACAGGCCAGACCCTCCCCGGCCCCCCTCAAGGAGGGCAAAGCCCGACGCAGAAGGGCAAAAAACACCAAATCCTGCTCCCGCAACTAAACACAGCCCGCACGGCAATCGCCTGCGGGCTTTTTGCATTCAAGACACAGGCAGACGCCAAAATGAAGCGAAAAAGTCAAAAAACGCGCAGCCCGTTCGGTCGCATCATGAACGCGTCGCGGATCCATGACAATCCGGCCCCGCGCTGGCCCGACGAGCGGCTTGAGGTTATCCTGTCACGGGCCCAGTTTCGTGGACGGGACCTGCCGCCAGTTCTGCCAGATTAAGCCGCGATGGCAATTGCGGAAGCGGGTTCGGGCGCGGAGTTTGATGGACGGGATTGATCCGCAAAGCCGATCTGCAGCGCTCGGCGATCTCCTCAGATCCGACAGCATTCGGGACGGACCCTCAGTGCACACCAGACGCACGCAATGGACGTGCCGCTACGCTGCCTCGCGCAGTGACAGGCGTTCGGCGCTAGATGGGTGGGTCCGACTCCGGTTCTATGTCTGTAACTCGTTCCGCTCATGTTCAAAAGCTAGATCAAACGGGTCATCGAAGAGATCCGGGAGCGGACGTTCTTGCAATCATCACCAATTGGCCGGAACGAGCTCACTTCAAACCTTTTCCTTCCACCGACCTCGCACTCATAGCATTGCTTTCGTTGCCCGGTGCATTGCGGTGCAGAGTATCGTACCAAACAAATCGAGGGCGCGCGCATCCCAAGAGTGCCTGGGTATAGTGCGGAGGATTGCTCGGCCTTCGCAAGCGCGATACGCGGCGGAATTGATTTGCCTTTCTAAGTCGAGAGAATATCGAGGGGATCTGTTAGGCCAATCAATCTGGCCTGTGCCTCGGGAAGGGCGTTCAATTCGCCAACCGAAAGGGCCTCGGGCAATTTCAGTCGCGACAGGTCTTCCGCGCCAAAGAGCCAGTCAAAGTCGAATGCGTCAGCGTGCGCTGAGTTGAACCCGTAATGTCTATGAAGCATCGACACGTCGACCCACCGCTCTTGGGTGTCGGCATCGGCGATGGTCAGCATCAGCGTTTCCGTGGGGTTGCTGGACGGGTCATCCTTCTGACCCAGCAGGAGGTCGTCGAAATCCTTGGAGAGTTCAAACTCCTTGCCACGGCCTTCAAACGGATCGCTCCCAAGGTCGCGCGCCTGACACCGCAGCCGAGCCTTGCCATCCTCCTGCGCGAATACAATCAGATCAACGGCCTGACACAGGAAGTCCGTCTCGCTTAGCGAAATGCTGTCGGCGACCTCTCCGGTTGCGTCGCGATAGATCGCCGCCAACCTGACCGAAAGGGTCTTCAGGTTAAGATGTGTGTTCGCCGCGCGAATGTGGAACCGGACTTGGCGGATATTGCCGTTTGCCGGGCGGGTGCTCGTCAGGTCGAAATGCGCGGTTTTGTACCTGGGTCCGAGTGCCGTGTCGAAGATGTCTTCGGGCAAGGTCCCGGGCCTCTCATCGTTGATGAGTACGATCTCGGCCCGGCACTCCATCTCGGCCAAGACCATGCTCAACCGCTCTGGGTGCGAACGGCCCGCGTCCAGATAGGCCATGCCCCAGTCGTCTGCCAACAGGGCCTCGTGAAACAGGTCGATCTCGTGTCCGACCTGGTCGGAAGGTTGGCGCACAATCATCGCCAGGCGCCGGTGAACATGCAAGGGATAGGCGCGCCGCGCCAGTGGCGCAGTGATCCGCATGTGATCCTTGTCGCCAGGCTGCAGAGGCGGCTGGTGATGAAAGTGGATGCGTCCTGCGTGGTAGCGGGCCTTTAGGTTGCTGACCTTCTGGGGCTCACCGTCCGGCCCGGCAACGTCTAAGAGGTTCCGCGCGCTCCGCGCCCATTCCATCAGCGTTGCCTCGGATTGTGCAACGGGTGTAGGCAACAGCGCGCTATTGCCTGCAAGTGTCAGCCCGCCAGTGGCGCGGGCTGTCAGCACTGCAGAGGTCACAAGCTGTGCACCACCAATTCTTCCGGTCGAGGCGTCACCGCTGACCCTGCGGAAAACGCCCAGGCGGAAGCGGTTGTCCCCCAAGGGCTTGATCGAAAGCGCGTGCGCCGTATCTCGAAAGAGGGTGTGGAATGGGACGTCTTCGGTGCCGCCATCCTTGTAAAGCGCATCCCTTAATACCTCGATGACCGTGGCCGCATCGCCGCCCCTATGCACCTTGACGACAGTTTCCTCTCCTGCGGAAATCTCGGACTCGAATTCGCCGTCCGGGAGGGCCAGCCAAGCGGTGTCGCTCAAATCGGTTTGCGTCTTGTTGAACCATGACCACCCAGGATCGGCGCGCCGCGACAGGCTGATCCCGGCAAAGCTTTCTTCAAGCTCGGCCAGGGGTGCCGAAGCCGCATCACCTAGGTTGTTGCGCATATCGATTTGCAGCAGGTACTGGGAATTCGACCAGGCCGGCGCTCCGGTATCCGCTTGGTCGAAATGCAGGCCTGCCGGGCCCTCGGCTGTAATCGTTGCGCTTCGGGACGCGGTATCGGAAACACTGTGATACGACAAAAGCGGATCTGGGCTGATCTCTTTCCGCGTGCCGCGTAGCTTGAGCGTGCCGACCGCGGGGTCCACCCAGAAGAGGTTCTTCACCACGAGCTCCGCGTCAATGCGGTCTGCAAGACCCAACTGCGAGAATGGGGGCTCTGACAGGACACAAGTGACCGGGGTTGGGCCTACCTGAAGTGTTTCCTCGACCCGGCGCTGCACTGGCAAGAAGGTGCGGAACTGGGGCCGCACCAAGGGCGCAGCGTCTGGTTCGGCCAGAATCGCGACACGCGCCGCCCAAAGATCATCGTTGTCGCCGCCGAACCTGGGGATCACGCGGGCCACCCCCTGGTCCGGCATCGCGCCAGCATAGCGCGAGATCAGCTCGATCCTGTGGCGGTAGTATGTGGCAGAGCGTTCCGGCCAATCGAAGCGCCCCAAAACGGTCTTTTCATCCGCCGGGCGCAGGCGCACGCGTTTAAAGTCACCGTCACTTGGTTGGCGATCAGAGAAAGCATCGCCTTCAAAGGACGCAATCTCGGTGTGCCGGATCCCATCCTCATAGGATTTTGGCGTACCCTCAATCGATTTGGTGGCCCCGACAGCCACAACGGGGCCAGTGGGCGCACCCTCTCCGGGTGCGATCCAGTGATAGATCGGGCGACCGGTGAAGCGCCAACGCTGCGTGACGAGGTCACACTGCGAAAACTGCCGCAGCTGGATGCCTGGGCTGGCCACAAGTTGATAGCCACGGTCGCGCCCTGCCCCGTGGACGGTCAAGATATCCCGCTCGATGCCGAGCATGGCCTCGTCAGGCGGCGCGATCATGGTCTCGACGGCCATCACGGGACCGTCGAAAAGCATGAAGTCCTGCTGTTGTACCCGGTGCGTGCCTACCGAGAGAGTTTCCATGCGTGGATCGAAGATGTTTCCCGTGAAGTGTTCGCCGGGCACCATCGGTGAGATACGCAGATGCGCGGCTTGTCCCGCAGGCACAGTGACGGCGATTTGGCGGTTGACGCCTACTGTGGTGGCTAGCGTGCCTTCCGAAAGCGACATCGTGATGCGGGCGTTTTCAAAGAGTGCGTCGATAAAGGCCTTGTAGCTCGAAGCGACCTCGTCGAGGGTCTTCATGCCCGCTTCGCCCGCGAGGCCCTCCGGGACCTTGAGAGGCTGTTCTTCTTCGTCTATCGGCGGGTTCAGGTCTTGGTAGGGCGCTAGCGGCAAGTGACCATGGGCCGTCAGTTCGCCGGTATAGACCTCGTGCTTGGTGGTGTCGCTATGAGCCAGACCAAACAGCATGCCGCCGACGGCGGGATCAGGCAGGGCCTTGAGCCTTTCAGCGTAGGGATCGCCGATCGCTTCGAAGAGCATCCGGGCGGCACGCAGCGCATAAAGCACTTTCGGGGCATTCGCGCCGCAGGTTACTGTCCAAAGTTCCTCGTTTGCGGCCCAGCGTTCGAGAACCTCGAAGGACACCCTGGGCGCGTCCAGCGTGGCGGTGCGCTCTTTGGGGAGCCGCCATGCCCCGTTCGGCGCCAATAGGACCACGTGCCCCTGGCGGTCGGACGTGCTCTGGCCCTTTTCATTTTGCGGATCGGCAAAGCTGATCGCGGTGTCCCGGCTCGAAATGAGCGACAGCCGCAGCCAGTAAAGCTGATCCCCAAGCCCGGATAGATCGGGTGTTAGGGTCAAGGTCCTTTCGCTAGCGTTCCATTCAACCGTGACCTGCCGCAGCGCCACACTCGTGCCAACCCTTGCCTCCACGACGAGGTGATCGGCCTCAAACCCAGGGGCAACCTTGACCTCGCGAAGGAAGACCGTTTCGTCATCCTTGTCCAGCACGCCCAAACCACCGACCCCGCGGAAGATGTCGCGATGCCGCAACGCGTCACCTTCGACCACGACGCGGGGATCGTCGCGGCTGATCGGATGCAGGTCGTCGCGGATCTCTTGCACTGGATCCAGCAGGATCTCGGACGTTGCCACGGCCACGCGCCGCTGGCAGGTCCAACCGGTGCCATCGGGCCAGAAATCGGACCCGTCGTCGTCCGGCAGGACCGGGATGAAAGGGTTGTCGTCTTTACGCAGGTCGCGTGGCAGGACCCCCGAAGGCGGTATCCAAAAGGCGGCATGGTGGTAGGCTTTGCCATAGGCCAGGTCCGGCAGGCGCAAATCAGCGCCTTCGACATCATAGTCTGCCTCGGTTTTCACAAAAGGCGCCATGGCGGCGATCAGAGCTTGCTGTTGAGCCTCCTGCGCCGATTGCCCACCGATGCCCGGCGCCACAAGGCTGGGGCTGGACAGCGGCACGCCGGAATAGGCGAGGGCTATGCCGGCGGTGCCTGGCGCAGGCAGCGGCAGAAAGGGATCCACCGTGCTCGGGGTTTCGATCTCTTCAATGACGGGATCGGTTGGGGCGCTTGGTGTGCCGGTGTTTTCGGTCAGCCCGATCAGGTTGAGATGCGCGACGCGCTCGTCTTGGCGCACCAGAAAGCCCAGGCCGGACATATGTTCAACCGTGTTATCCCCGGCAAAGGCGTCGGGGCGGTGCGCAATCGGCAGCCAAAGAGGTTGCGGGCGCTCATCGGGAAGAAATGACGCGCGTTGGTCCGGATCATGCACCAGCGTAGCAAGGTTGCGCTCTAGGGCTTCGGTGACAAGGTCCTCTAGTTCGGCCGGGGGAGGCAATTGACCTGACAGAAACGCCGGCGACCAAAGGCGGTCGAAGAAATCCGCTGCCATGGTAGCGCCGAAACGGTTGACCAGCGGCGCGCTTGCGGTGATGGCGTCGCGCAGGTCGCTCAGCGTCAGGTTGGTCTGGGCTGCCAGCAGCATCGCCTCGGCCCCGAAGTCCTGCCGCAGCGCCTCTGGCGCGTTGAATTCACCGCGAATGTCGTCAAGGAAGTGCTGGAACAAGATGGCAAGCTCGTCGGTAAGCTGGCTCACCAAGGGGCCAGGTGGCTCTGCCGCAGAATCGGTGCCTATCTTCGTTCCTGAAAGATAGATCGCAGCGCCTAGTGCGCCCTTTTCCGGATCCAGCGCGGCTTCGAGCAGCGTAATGAGCCATTGCTCACCGCCCGCTTCGCTCTCAAGAAGTTCGGCCAAACGCCCAAGCTCGCCTGCAAGCGCGTCAAGCTCTTCCCCCCAGACGTCGAGGGCGAAGTTGTCCGTCGTTTGGCCAGTCAGCACGGCCTCAATCTTGGGAAGCGACACAACTTCGGGCAATGCATCCGCGATACCGCGCCAGATGTCGTCGAGTGTGCGGGTTGACACCCAGGTCCAGAGCGCTTCGTGGAGATTGAGGTAAAGCCGGTCTTCGTCCACGTCGAGCGCGATGTTGCGCGCCTCGTATTTGCCAGCGACCCGCCGGCTCAGCCGCGACAGCACCGATCCGCGCCGCGTGACATCCGCCCTTGTATTGGACACCGGCAAAAGCAGCCCAGCAAGAACGACATCGAAGATCGACACCGCCGAGGCGCGCACCAGCCAATCGAACCGGGCCCCTGAGATCATGTCTCCGTCTTCGAAAGCGCTGCGGGTTCGCCGCGCCTTTTCGCCCAGCACAGTGGGCGCCCAAAGCAAAGAGGGCGCGCGTTCCTCAATGCGCGAAAGCAGCCGGTGCTGAGCCTCAGACGCGCTTGGCACCTGAAACAGGCCGGACTCTTCGAAGCCGCTTGGCAAGTCCAGCGCCAAGTCCACTATATTTGGCGTCAGGATCACGTAAGGCACGGGCGTACCGTCGTTTTCAAGCTCCAACTGGAAGAGGCCGTCATCGTCATCGGCAAGCGGGGTGGCCGTGCCTGTAACCTTGTCCGGGTCCGTGCCTTCTGGAGCGAACAAGATAAATTGATGAGCCGCCGTCGCAGCTGGCATCGTGACTGCCGAGACAAGGCCCGCATCTTGTGCAAGCGGCGCTGGCCAGCGCCAGGATGCACGCAGCAGATCGACGGCTTTGGCGTTGCGCATATCTGCGGTTGCGCGCCGCTCTGTGGCGTAAAACGGGAAGGGATCGGGAACTGTCCCGCCCGCCAACTCAGCCAGCTGCATATATTGCTGCCTGGAGGTCTCTAGCCAGCTTAGAATGTCCGGAGGGTTGTCCACATTCGCTTCGAAACTGCGCGGCAATCGCATGCAGGTCAGGTCCGTGCCGTCCCAATCACCGAGAAGGAACACAGCCTTCGGCAGCATGTTAAGAAAGCCTTCCACCTGTGTCTTGGCGGTCGGTTCGTCCTCTCCACGCACCTCGAAGGCCAGTTGCACGCCGAAAGCGCGCTCGACGTCGTCCTCAAGGCTGTGCATATCGACAGGCTCAGCGGCGGCGGTCAGATGAATGATTTGGGTCATAGCGATTTCCGTGCGTTGTTCAGATCGTCGAGCTTTTTGAAGGCATCTGCGGCCTTCCCTGATGTCGACAGCTCTTCGGTTCGCGTGGTGGTGGAACGACCGTCGCGTAACTTATAGGTAACCTGGGTGGAGTACTTGAGCTTGAACCACCTGGAGATGCGGACTTCGACCGACAAGGACCCCTTGGCGTCGATGCGGCCGCTTTCGTGGTACGTCATCGACAGCATCAAGCCGAGATAGATGGTCACAATGCCCCAAAGTGAGACATTGCCTGCAATGACCAAGACCAGCGAGACGGACAAGCCATCGTCGGATTGTTCTGGGCTGCCGATCCGCTTGACATAGCGCAGCACGATGCTGAGCGTGATGTAAACCCCACCCGATACCGGACCAAAAGAGAAGGCCAGGGCCGCCGAGCCGCCCAGACCCGCCTCTACGGCGACCACCAGGGATCTGTCCACTGGCAGATAATCAGTATCGACCTGCACATAGCCCGTGCCGCCGATAATGAAGATCGAGAAGATGAACGGCAATTCTCGGCGCGACAGATTGAACTGGTTAGAGATCTTGAAGTCGGGAAAGGCCCTTAGCGCGAAGCGGTTTGAGATGGCGATGTTGGAGATACCCGAGGTGGCGTAGTTCAGCGACATCGGAGGAAGCGAGAATTTGTGTTGCACGCCCACAACGGTTGCACCGTCGCGCAGGAAGGTCAGCCCGTTATCCTCGTCTCCGAAGATAGACCCAAACGTGTCCTGCACGAATTGCATGGCCTTGTGGATGCGGATCTTGCGCGGATCGATCTCGAAATCCAGATCAGTGTCGCGCGAGTAGGTAATCAACACCTCCTTCAACGTGACCAGAACTTGTCCGCCAACGACTGCTTCAAGGTCCGTCTTCAAGCTGGCCCTATCCGTCACGGTCACGTCCGGACTGTCCTTGCTGGCTTCGGCCCGAAGGAATGCCGTCAGGTGGCTTTGGGTCACGAAGAGTGT
Organism: Pseudomonadota bacterium; assembly: GCA_039818265.1. Lineage (GTDB taxonomy): Bacteria > Pseudomonadota > Alphaproteobacteria > Rhodobacterales > Rhodobacteraceae > Ruegeria. The sequence goes on from JBCBUG010000023.1 coordinate 8,299, forward strand.
GAACGGCCCGATGGTGAAGAGTGCCTCCCGACCCGCGAGCGGCGCGTTGACATCTGCCTGCACCCATGCCCGGCCGGCCTTGGTGTCCAGGTCATGAGTCAGTTCAACGTATTTCTTGAAGTCCGATCCGACCGAGGTTTGCGGCAAAAGGTTTCGGAGGTCGATGCCGCCAAAGTTCGGGATCAGATTTGAGAGATCAAAACTGCTGGGCAGCTTCATTTCAAACGCGTCGGTGATATCCTCGAAGTCGAATTCGAGTCCCAGAGCCTTGAGAGCGTCACCTAGATAGTCGAGGGTTGCCTTAACCTCCGGTGTGCTGAGTGCCTTTTTCGCCTTGTCCACGTACATGCGTGCACGGTCGGCGTTTGTCTTGATGTTGGCTATCTCAGGGCTGTGGGACAAAAAGCTGATCAATTCCAAGGCTTTGCCCGGAATCGCCTCAGGCTTGGCATCAAAGATGTCACCTGCCTGTTCGAGCCCGCCGGTAAAATAGCTGCGGGCGTGTTCCGTAGCCGAAGCGATTTCCGTGCCGATGCCTTCTACCGCATCAGTGAAGTCTTCGGCAGTTGTCTCAAGGCTATCGGCCAGTTTGAGGATTTCCTCTGCATCATCCTTGACCGCGTCCAGGGTTTTGCCGAGTTCCTTGAGCGCATCGAGCTGTGGCTGCAACTCGCTGGCCAAAGCCCCCGCGTAATCATCGACCAGGTTCGTCGCACCCTCCAGCAAGCGTTGTTTAGCACCCATCAATACCTTGCAGGCACCTTTGGCTTCTTTCAGCCCCTCTTCGGCGAGTTGATCCAGGTTGTTCAGGTGGTCTTCGGCCCGGTCGGCGACGCCTCGTACCGCACGTTCGGCAGCAGCTTTTATGGGCGCTTCATCGTTCGAGTTGGGCCAGATCACTGCATCGAAAGCTGCCTCCAAGGCGGGTGCGACCACCTGGTTGACAACCGCGCCCTCCAATGCTGCCGGCACCTCAGTTTGGGCCTGTCGCATGGTAAATTCGAAGCGGCGCAACCATTGATCGGCGGCGCTGAATCCGGCCGCCGCTGCGTTTTCGACTTGGGTAATCCGGTTCGTGATACGTTCCGCGTAGGCGTCGACAGCATCGTCGAGTACATCGGCTTCCTCGTGCCATACGTCCAAAACCTCTCGCGCATAACTCTGGAATTTGATCTTGAGGTCTTCGATGTCCGCCTTCAGCGTATCGGTGGCGAGCTTGATGTCGCCGACACTCTGCTCGGCAATCGCCGTCAAGAAGTCCTCCAGTGCCCGTACTGCGGTATCGACCTGCACGGCCTGCGCTATCACCTGATTTGCGACCATGGCGGCTGAGGTCTCGATTTGAGCGAGTGAACCGGTCGCTACGTTTCTCAGCGACTCGACCTCTGTGGCGATCTGCTTCCTGAACTCCACGACAGTTGCCAAGCCCGTCTCTGCCGCTTTGAAGGCATCCTTGACTGTATCGTTGCCGGATTTCTCCACCTGCGCCCTGATTTTCACGATCTGAGGGTCGTCCGGCGCCGGGATTTTTCCTGCCGTGGCGATAATGCGGTCCGCTTGCTCCTGGACATGCCGCTCGATCGTGTTCGTGATTTGCAGCGTCTCCTTTTTCGCGCGGATTACCGATGCGATCGAAGCCGCGACGACTCCCGAAACGCTGCGCGCAGCACCCCCGATCTCGGTTGCCATCCGTTGACGTGCTTCGGCCAAGGCGGCCTCTGCCTCTCGTTCGGCATCATCATAAACGCGGTCGAGCTGCGCCAGTGCCTGTTCAAGACGATTTCTCGACCACGGCTTCAGCCTATCGATGGCATTAGCGGCCTCATCCACGCGGGCTTTCGCGCGAGTCAGCGCCGCAAGCACATCCGCACGCCAATCAGCGACCGTAGAGCGGGCCACGGCCACGCCGTCCGCCACGCCGCCAATCGATGTGACCAAGTCGCCAGTTAACCCACCGATCTCGGCCTCGATCTCTTCGCGAAGATGCTGTTTGACAACCTCTTTGGAGGGGAAGTTTCCGGCGGCGAGCCGCATATCGATTTCGGTGAGCAGCCGCGTTTCGGTCTCTCTAATGGTTTGCAAGACCAGCAGTTTGCGCCGTTTTAGAGCGGTTGCCGCACGTTGGGCGAGCTGCTCGCAGTCTTCCTCGTCCAGGACCTTGAGCCTATCGACGACTGTGTTGTCTTTGAGAGTGTCCGCCAGTTCGGACAGCTTGGTGATCGTGTCGGCATCAAGAACCAGATCGACCACTTCTTTGGCAACGTCCGTCGTTGGACGGTGGGCGTCGATTAGACCGACAAGCTCTGCGGCCATCGTTTTTCGGTCATCGTCGCTGAGCTTCGGGTCGCCAATTGCAGCGGCCAATTCGTTGATCCGCGGCAAGCCCGGCGCGACCTGTGAAAGCGCATCGCCGATGGGACGCGGCAGCACTAGGCCAGCGGGCAGAGCGGGAGTTTCTACTGCTTTTTCAAGCGTGTTCTGGAAATCCCCCAATGAAGGGTCGGCCGCAATCTCGTAGTCCGCGCGGAGTTCAAAGTCGCGCATGAAGGTGACACTTTCCACCCCGGCAAAGATCGGTTTCTCGCCGCGCTCGGCGTTGATCTGGGTGCGAATGGGCGAAGGCGCGAGGCGCCAGGTGAAGCGTCGCATCCCGAACGGAACCCGCGACGGCGCAGCGCGGCGCGCCAATTCCCCGGAAATCAGGTCTTTGTCTGCCTGCGCTTTGACGCTCTTGTCGCCGTCCAACTGGATTTCAGGCCGGCTGAGGATCGTACAATCGATCCCGTTCCGAACCGGCCACAGGTCGGTGTCCGCCGACGAAACTGCATCGGTTTCGGTGTAGAAATAGATCAGGTGCGGATCGCGGCAGTCTTGAGTGGTTTCGGTTTCGTCCCGGCGTCCTTCAGCGCGGGTCACGAAGGCGATGTCTGGATGCGGATAGACTTGAGGGCGCTCTTCGGCGGCACCGCGATTCCACAAGGGAACTTGCCATCCAAAGCGGCCGACATCACCGCCCCATGCGCTGTTGACGTTAATAATTCTAGAGTTGAACCGGACCGCAGACACAAATCCGGAGGTCTCGGCTGTGACACCGGCGACATCTGGGTAGCGGCGCACAGGTTCGAGAATTTCAACGAACTCGCGCACCTTGCGTAAAACCGCCCGCCCGGTTCGGGTTCCGGGCAAGTTTGGTGCGAATTGGTCCGAGGGTGCTGTGGTGCGCTCATAGATCACCACATGTTTTGCGCGATGCCAAAGTGCGCCAATGCGGCCAAGCACTTCTACCCGCTGCTTGTGCAGCCTGCCCTCCCGTGTCTCGGAGAGGATTTTGACCCTGCCATCAAGGAAGCTCACAGACTGGTCCGCGCTGATCCCGATCGGCGACAGGGCCACCCCGTCAAGCGAGCCGCCGTCCGCAACGCTGGTTTCGGCAAGGTTGCGCACCAGGTTGGCCGATTCCACCGGCCACAAGGCCCCGCCCGCAAGCCCGTGTTCGGCAAACCGCGGCGGCTGTATCGGGCCGCCGCGATTGGTGGGCTCTATGCGCGCATCGTTGATCGGGGGTGCCATCACTGCGGTTCGACGAAGGGTAAAGCGCGCGCCCTCATCGAAATGTGCCCGAACAAAGGGCACGCGCGCTGATGCGTCTAGTGTCCAGAACTCTAGATTTTCAGGACGTTTGCGAAACGTCTCATAGAGCGCGCGCCATCGAATTTCCTGACTGCCGTCTGAAGCAATTCTTGGTGGCGACATGCGTCCGACCAGGGCTTCGATCTCGGCCACGCGGGGGGTCGGCCGTGTGCGCGTTGCCGGAGGCACCAGAATGCCCAGAGCCAGACCGTAAAGCGCCTCTGACCGCAGCGCGGCCATTTGGACACCCAGCCCAAAGTCACCACGTTGGCGAAAAAGATCCCGTCCTGCGTATTCCGGCAAGACAAAATTGCGTTCCAGATCAGTTGGCTTGATCCAGAGCGCGCTGGGTGGGGCGAGCCGCATGTCCAGTGCCACCCGGCGTGCAACGCCATTTTCTGGGGGCAAGGTCGGGCGCAAAGGGTGTTCAGGATCCTGTCCCGGGTCCGGGTCGTGCAGCTCCAGCATGCCGGGTTTGTCCGCGTCTTCGCCCAGTGCACCGGGCGGTCGCATCATAAGATAGGTCTCTGAACTCTGACGCCTCCGCCATTGACGCTGGTCGCTGTCGTAGGTCGCAACAAGGCTGCTGTCCTCGCCACCGGCGTCTTCAAAGGCCTGTCGGCTATAGCGATAGACGGAAAAAGGAAGATCGGACAGCACTGTAACATCTCGCCGGACGGAAGTACCGGCGCTGACATCACGTAACTCGCCCTGGAGGTGGCGATCCTGATCGTCCCGCAGCCGCTCCGACAACTTCATATGCAGGGCGGTGATTTGGCCGTTGTCTTCACTGGTTGCGTCGCGCGCGCCCTCTTGAATCAAAAGATCCGTGGGTCGCTCGTCGCGATCGCCGTGCCGTATGTCGACCGTCACCGGCTGTGCGGCCTCTAGCGAGAAGTCCAGCTGCCACTCGACGTCGAGGCGAGGCGTGTTTTTGGCATCCTGCAGTGGGTCAGGCGTGGGCCGGTCTGCGCTGCGCAAGATCAACTGACTGGTGACGATGTTCGGGTCGCTGCTCGCCCGCAAGAGCTGCTGCTCCGTGCCGGTGAGCTGCAACGACCCCAGCCGCGCCGAAAGTCTAGAGCCCTCCATTGCCGAACCCGAGTTGTCTACCCGGAACATGATTTGCGCAGGATTGGCCCCAGCCGTACGCGCGCCAGGATGATGGGCAAAGATCACCGGAAAGTCGTCGCCTCTGGTGGCTGGATCGGCGCGGTCCATCAGCAAGGGAAGGCCAAGCTGCAGTTGAAGGTGGTCTTTTGGGGCAGGCGCATGCTGCCAACGTCGCATTGCCGGGGCGTGAAGCTGATCCACATCGTCGACCTGTCTTATTGTGTCCAGCGTAACCCGCAATCCAAGTGGCGCGGTGTCCTCGGACGGGGCATCCTTGGCCAAATCCATCGTCACGGCATCGCCGAGGGCGCCGCGCAACAGGAAATGGTCTGCCGCAGCGTAGGCGATCAGGGGAATCTCCTGCGTGCCTCCTCCTCCAGAAAAAGTAAGGTCCGGTAGGATAGATTGAGGCTGCCGGGTCGTGGCCACCAATCCCTCTCGCGCAGCGCGGGACAGGCGGGCCGCTTCTTGTAACCCTCCGCCCTTGAGGGGGCTGTCATCTGGCGCGTTGGCGACAAGCGCACCGGAGTCCAGAGGTTGGCTGGTGGTCCACCGGAGCGCGCTATGCATCTGCCACGAGATTTCCGTGTCCTGCGCATTTAACGCCTTGACTAGATCAGTATCGCTCAGATCGCATGTCGCGATGGTCTCGGCATCGAAACCACCCATCTCTAATGTGGGTTGAGCTGCGCGAAAGACCGGGAGCCCACTGGAGGTCGACAGCGAGGATCTAACTGCGATCGAATAGGTCGGCTTATCCCCTGCCCCTGGGGGGCCGCCCAAAAACTCGATCCAGTTTGTCCTGCTCGGCGTGGCATCTTTCAGACCTAAGGCGTCCACAAACCCTTCGTGGTCCGGGATCACTCCGCCGGTGGCTTTATCAATCGGAGCGTGCCCGCGCGGCCTATCTCTTGAAGGCGTGAAGTGCAGTTGCCCGAAACGGCGCGTGGCCTCTTTGGCACTTGCCGAAATCCCAGCGGCAGTCGCGAAGGTGTCGCTTGGTCGAACCAACGACGCGGCTGTGCCCTGTTCTGCATCTCGAGTGGTGGGATAGAGGTTGAATATCGCCAGCGCTGCCTCGTCCATGCCCAACCCGGACACCATCGGAAATCCGAATTCCAGGCGTAGGGCCGCAATACCTCCTTCTTTGGTAGAAGACCCAAACGTCACAGCCGAGCCAACATCATTGGCCCCATATTTATACTCTTTGCGCAATGCGAACCTGCTAAAGGAAAGCTCGGTCACTTCCCCTTCGGCTTCATCTTCAAATTGGTCGAATGCCACGCAGTCCAATAGACGAAGCCGGTGCCCTTTTTCGGGGGTGCCCACGCTGGGTTCGCAGATCCAAAAGAGGCTGGGATCGGGGCTCTTGAGCGTACTGACGATGTGGTCGTATCTGTCGGCGTTGAAGATATTGTCGGCCTCGCTGTCGGGAAGAACCTCCGTCAATTTCGGCAGCGCGCCGCCGTGCCAGTGCGAAATACGCGCAAAGGCGCGCCAGTCCTCTGTTCGCGCACGCTGGGCGTATGAGATCTCAAGCAGGTTGCCCGCTGTGGGAAGCGCGGCTTCCCATCCCATATCCAGCGGCCCGCTCGGCTGATGATAGCGAAACGCACCGAAGATCCGAAATGCGGGTTTTATGATGGTCATGGGTTCCTCCTGCGGATCGCCTTGCGTCATCGATTTTGCGGTTGTCCGATTGTGCTGGATTATGGCCAGCTGAATTCCGTGGGGTATTTGTACTTTGTAAAAAATCGAGCCAGCGGCCTCTGCGTTCCTACTGGGCTAGAATGATTGGGTTTGCGAGCGCAGATCGAACAAGAAAAATCAACGGTGTAGTCGAAATAATGCTCGCGAGAGAAGGTCGTTTCAGTGTCGTGATATATCGATCCCCCAATCAGTTGGCGGCGAGTGCCAGTGCCGCTTAATAGTGTGGTTTTTTCAATTGCGTGCCGACGAACACCCCGTCGATTTGGGCATCGAATCCGGTTTTTCGTACCGTTGGCCAATTCGGGCGCACTGATACGTTAAAATTTGTATTGGCGGCCCTTTGTGCGCAAGTCGAGAAGCCACGAGCAAAAGACATCTGCGAATTCGAGTTTGATTCCGCCACTAAATCACAACACAAATGATTTGTTTTATTTTCGCAGTACTGCTTTCCTGAATTGTTCAACAAAAGATTCCTGTACGGATGTCTTGCCAAAGCGAATTAATCCGTGCACTCTACGTGCATGCTACCCTAGGGTGATTTAAATTCAAGCAATTTGATACCATTTGCCGTCGATTTTGTTTCGGCATTGGGGTGATGGCGAGACCAGCTGGGTATGGAGCGTTGGTCCCATCTCATTGAAAACATGACCTGACTTGCTAGTTGGTGCCAGCTTTGCTGCCGGTAGTTTCAACAGGAGAGATTTAGCATGAAGTTAGAAAAACTCTGGCAAGGATTGATAGTTGTGGCGGCCTGCCTTGGACTTGGCTGGCTTGGCAGCAGAGTCGGCGCTGAAATTGTGCCTGATCCCGATTGGGAAGAGGCGTTCTGGGCTCGTTTTGAGTATATGTTTGTCTTCGCCGTACTGATCGAACGTTCGGTCGAAGTGTATCTCAACGCGAGCCAACAAAATGGCGACGATCGCTTTGCAACGAAGCAACAGAAGTCAGGTAACGACGCGACTCGTGCCGCAAATGCCGCGGCTATTGTCCTGAGTATCTTGGTCGCGTTGGCAGGCGTGCGGTTACTATCCACGCTCGGAGAACCCGCTTCTCAGAACTCGATTACAACTATCATCTGGTTCGGGAGCGACATCGTTGTATCTGCGGGTCTGATGGCTGGAGGCTCAGTCCTTTTTCACGAAGTGGCTGAAGTTTTGCGGGGTGGCATCGGGAGCCTAAGCACAAGGTTCGAACCTGACGGGGCCTCCAAAGGGCTTAGAAATGCCAACCATCAAAGCGAATACACTGTGACTGTCACACGCACGGGCGATATCGGCAAGTTGGAGTTTTCGTCTGGGTCTGTGTCCTTGAACGAGACATGCTATCTGGATCCGAATGTAACGATCGCTGCCGGAACTTACGTGAATTGCTCGAAGACCCGGATGACCTCAAAAAAGGATTCTGTGACGGGCGAACTGCGTCCAAGCATATACCTGCCTGACGCCGTTGTTCCGGGAACGGACAACCATTCGATTTTCATTCATGAGGGGACGGATGCGGGCGGGTCCGGTGGTTGCATCGTGCTAGACCGAACAAAGATGAGGGCAATGTGGGATGAGATCCAGCCAATGGACGGGAGGAATGTGACTGTCAAAGTAATCGACGCGTGAGACCCATAGCTGCGCCATCTTTGCGCTGAATAAGGGTCAGGATCCTTCGATGTTGTTTCGATAGGGATATCAATCCAGGAAAAAGAGGTACGCATGGCGATCGTAACCTACGAATTGAGAGACGCAGCGGGAACGGCCTTCGCTATTCTGAAGGTTGATACCGCAGAGAAAACCTGGCTGGACGCGAAGGGCGATGCCTCAATTCTGCGCGAGTCGCAGGGAACTGCGAGGAAATCGGACGGAACGCTGGGTATCTACTGTGATTCAGACAATGGAAACGTGGTTCAGTTGATCAACGCCGATTGGTCGGACGGACCACCGAATAATCACGAAGCACGTTGTCGGAGATGCGATGTTGGCTGCGAATCCGAGCCATGATGGCACTGCACCGCGCGAGAGTGACATGATTTGCGACCCACGTTCGCCTATCGGATAGGTCCGGGGGCTCTATTGCCGTCAGTTTTTGGGTAGTACGTAAGCTTCACAACGGCGACGTATTGGTCGGTACAGGTCAAAAGCGGATATGGAGGTGTACGGTTTGACTGAGATAATACTTGTGCATGGGATGAATGCTGACGCAGACAGCTGGGGCGAAGTTCCAAGGCTTCTTGCGGATGCTGTAAAGGGCAACGTCACGAGCGTCCCGCTTCCCGGCCACGATAAACAAATCGACACGAGCAATCTATTAAAGCTGTTCGCACTTTTATTAATAAGCGGAGGAAAGTACGTATCCGGCTTGAGCATGGCAGACTACGTATCCTCTGTTGTGGAGCGCTTTCCGGGCGGTACGGATCGCGATGTCGTGTTGGTAGGCCATTCCATGGGCGGTGCAGTGATATCAGAGGTTGCGCGCCAATACCCTGAACGGATCTCCAAGCTTGTATACGTTGCAGCCATGCTTCCCAACGAAGGTCAGTCGCCGGCGTCGATAATCCAGTGGATCAAGGCGTCCGGGTTTAGCTCGCCGCAACAGACGTGGGAAGATTTCGAGCCACATTTCGGTCAGATGAAGCTGGTATATCAACCTGAAGAACCATTGACGTCAGAGTTCAGCCGAACAGCCGAATTTGAGGCTTTGCCGAAGCTTTATATTAGATGTTCTGAAGACGATGTCATTCCCGTCGAGCTGCAAGACGCTATGGTGCAAGCGTATACGGATGTCGTTCTCGAACCGCTCGAAAGCAGCCATTTCCCACAATTCGCCCTGCCTGAGAAATTATCCGGGGTGATCGCGAAGTTCCTGAAGAGCTGAAGGGAATTGCAGTTGGTGTCTGTCCACGCCTGGAGCATGTGCGTTGCACCGAGCGTGGGCAAACTGTGACAGCAAGGACGCTTTGCAAATCGCGCGGAACATTGCGTGTGGTTCGCTCACCTGGCTTGAAGACAATGCGGACTTGGATGCTCCGCCATCCTCCGCGCCCTGTGTGTTCGCGCCGGTCGTGCGCAGATAGAAGAATCTCGTGGCGGAGTTTCCGCTAGGGCGTGGGTGGCTGGATTCAGGTCACTGTTTGGGAGATGGCGGACGAAGCTTTGCCTGGAAGGTCCTCGACCCCCCGTCACCTCAGGCTTCCCCAAAGACGTCGAAGACTGTTCGGTATCGCAGATTTTGGATGAGAACGTGCCGCCGAGATACTATTTGAGCCCCCAAGCGGCCCAAGGGAGCCTTTGTCGGGCCCAACCTCGTTGACGGGATCTGCCGCCAGAACGATATCAAGCCTTGATGGCACCTGCGGAATTAGATTCGGTTCCAGAGATAGACGGACAGGAATGACGATAACAGCCGATCCACAGCGCTCGTCAGCAGGGATAATTTCTGCTTACGGTTTCCATCGCGGCAATTCCCCAAAATACAGGACCATCGGTTTTGAGACCGAGATGGCACCAACATGACCCTGCCTTTTCAAAAAAGTAGTGATGTCGATGGTACTCTAGGTAACACCGCATCACCTCGATTATCGAAGAAAGGCCTAAAAGGTCAGCTAAAGACTCACCCAAAAAGGGTAATTTCAAATTTGAGAAATCTCGAAACGAGGTGTTCAAGGTACCTCACCTGCTGCGCGAGACATGCTCGCGCAGCAGGTTGATTTCAGGCCGCTTTGAAGCGCTGCAGGTCAACTGGGTCGGTGACCAGTGCAATCTCGTGCCGTTTAAGCAATCGCCTTGCGCGGTCAACCAGTTCCGTGTTTGTCGCCGGCAGGACACGACCGGTCGGATCCAGAATGAATGGCGTATCTTCCATGCCGACGCGCAAGATATCCACGCCCGAACCCGGTTGTGCGGCGTAGATCGCCAGACGCTCCATCGGACCCATCATCGTTCCGCGCAGCGGACCGACATCCACCGGACAGATGTGGTCCCTCGCATGATGCGGCAGCACGGCGGCACCAACCGAAATGGAGATCTTCAGCGGCCGGTCGTCGCCACCCTTCACAGGGGTTGCAATTGCACGAGCTCCTTTCACCATTTTGCGAAACTCCGCAAAGGTCTTCGGAAATGGCAAGCGCGGCGAAAACCCGAACAGGATTGTGATGTTGAGCCGCCCCAACCTGCGAATACCATTCGCCATCGCGTTGGCGAGATACCAAGTCAGAAACAGGCTCCGACCCTTTTGGACCAGTTCCACTTCGTAGGCACCATTAAGTTGCTCACGAGCGTCGATTGTCCACTTCAAGGTCTCCATCTGTATGGCCGCAGAGGACGCCCCGTAATTGGCACCGCCATCAGTGGAATTCACCGAAAAGCGGGCTTTCTCAACCGACCCGCTTGGCACGTAGTCTTCTAAGGGCCGAAGCATTTTCCAGGTTCCTTTGTCATGGTCAAAGCGGACGAAACCCTGACGCTCCATGTCCAGAACAATCTGCAATTCAATGGCGGCTTGGGTTGTCACGAAATCCGCCCCACCCTGTAGACGCGGCAGGCCGGCTTGTGCCACACGGGCAATTTCTCCATCCGACCGGATCGCCTCGGCGATTTCCGGACCGTTACGACTGCCGCCATAACTCAGAAGCGCGCCTGGCGCTTCTTCCTGAGCGATACGGGAGATTTGGGAATAAACGTCCAGAGACGTTGTTTGCTCGCGGGTATCCGGATTGCGTGCGTGCTCATGGATGTAACCGACACCCATGTCATGCAACGCTTTGAACTCTGCCTTGATTTCATCATAGGTCACCGGAATGAGATCCCCAGAGGCGATGGCATCAAAGGTTCGGTTTCCCGTGTTTTTGTGGTTTCGCGGGGTAAATTTCGCACCGGTTCTGGCGACGCCGAGCACCAACTGATCGTCTTGGGTGGGTTGGATCGTATTGAAGGTCATCTTGTCGTCTCCGTTGGGTTGTGGACGACCCCTTCACTACACACGGCACGGTTGGACGTACCTCCCCTCAGACCTGCGGAAACCGCAGCTGAGCAGCTCTGTAAACTCTATCTTACCTACTGAAATTTATAATGTTTTATCTGTTGCTTTCCATTTCTGAACGCATTAGGATTCAACCCATAGTTGGCGTCTGGGGGCGGTTGAAATGGCGCAGCAAATTTCTCAGCTGAGAGAAAAACTGAAGGTTCTGATCGCGCATAGCGAATTGTCCAGCAAAGACGAAATTGCAGCCGCACTGGGCGTTGCGCCATCGACTTTGCGTCTTTACGAGAAAGGTGACGGTGTACGCGATCCTGGGACCGTGACCGACGAGAAACTTCCCAGCCTTTTGAAGCTTTTGCAGCTGCACATGCCCGGTGGGCGTTCGCAGGCGACAGTTCGAGAGTTGCTGTTTGGGCCTCTTGAAGCCTTTGCCTCAGCGATGACTGCGACCCCGGGATTGCGGTGGCCTATATTCGCGAAATCTTTCCGTAAAACGGGCCTGACGGTCATTCCCCTGCCGGAGGGCCCTGTTTCCAAAGGGGCGGCTTATTTCGAAAACCCGCGCAACAAGACCGCCGCGCTGTCACTCGCGCACAGGAGCGGCTTTAAACTGCACTTGCACCTTGACCCTGCGTTGCGTGGAACTTTCTGGTGCGCCTTCCTACAGTATTGTGAGGGCTGGGACATTTTGGAAATACGAGAGGACAAAGCTCTTTGGCATGGCATGGGGCGACAGGTCACCGTGCCAGGAGGCACAGACGAAAAATTCCGCCTTCGCGGCGCCACTGAAGGCCCCGTTCAATTCGTCGCTCTGGCCTGCCGCAAGCCGTTTCCTGATGCATTCTGTGATGCAATTAGCGAAAAGGGACGATTGTCGCCGACAGTGCTCGACCATCTGGCTTACTGGCTCAATGAGCTCGACGTGCGTGATTGGCAAGCCTCGGCGAGTGACGTTTACGTTGAACCACACAAGAGTTGAGCCTGGGAGTGTGTTAATGAACTGGTTTCCCGAGCCCCGCCTGTCGGAGGCCGACATTTGCAGCGAGGCTCCTGCCGGCTATCGAGATTCCGGCCCAACTGAGTGGTCTACCGCAAACCGGTATGGCGATGCGATAGAGAGTTTTCTCGAAGGACTATCCTTCAACCGCGACGGCGCTCTCTATGTCACCGACATCCCTCATGGTCGCGTGTTCCGCGTATCTCGGGAGCGGAGTTGGACGCTCGTCTCCCAGTTTGACGGCTGGCCGAACGGCCTGAAGATTGACAGCGACGGCCGCATTTTCATTGCCGACCGCAAACAAGGCCTGATCGAACTCGATCCCTCGACCGGTAAAATGAGCCCGCATCGCGGATCGATGCGTACGGAAGGATTCAAGAGGCTGAACGATCTTCACATTGCCCTGATCGGCAATATCTTCATGACGGACCAGGGGCAAACTGGACCGCAGAATCCATCCGGAAGGATCTATCGGCTCACGGCCGACGGACGCCTGGAACGCCTGCTGACCACCGGTGTAAGCCCAAACGGCATCGTGGTTACACCAGACGAACAGGTCATGTTCGTGGCGATGACCCGCTCCAGCCAGATTTGGCGAGTTCCAATTCCCAGCGATGCCATAATGACCAAAGCGAATTTGTTTTGTCAGCGCCCTGCGGTGTCTGGCGACTGGACTCATATGGTGTACCGACACGTCGCATCATGTGGCAGGGTGCCAAGAGGATTATCAGCCTCTGCTTCGGAGGACGTGACAATCAGGAGCTCTGCATGACCGAAAGCGCAACAGGCACGATTTTGCGGGTCGAGGCGCCTTATTCTGGAGTAAGCCTCGCATCACACCAGTAAGTGCTCTCGTTTGCCTTTCACAGATGACATTCGAGCGATCGTTCCTGAACATCTGCCAAACAGGGGCAGAAGAAAACAATCGAGGAGTTTGACATGCTTACCAATCGGCTCGCTCTCCTAATTGGCGTCAGTACTTATGACCATCCCACGATAGCTGACCTGCCAAGCTCCCTACTCGACGTCGAGGAAATGAAACGGGTTCTGTCCCGACACGAAAATGGCGACAAAAACTTTGAATGCATCGAGATTACCGCTGGCGTTGGTTCCGGACCGGTCACGGCCAAAAGAATACGCGAAGCTCTTAAGGAGAGTTTCAGCACCTATGACGGCGAGCTGCTGATCTATTTTTCCGGCCACGGTCACTTGGAATTCAACGGTGGTTACCTAGTGACACAGGACGGAGAGCCCGATCATCCGGGCATCTACATGAGCGAGCTGATTGACGGTGCCCTGAAATCGAGTGTCCGCACCGTCACCATGCTGATCGATTGCTGCAATGCTGGAGCCCTTGGCGAAGGAGCGCAAGCGATGTCGACAATGCGGGATGGAATGACAATTTTGGGCTCTTCACTTGCGGATCAAGCGTCATACGTGTCGCCTGTCGGACTGAGCACCTTTACGGGTCTGGTCGTTGGAGCACTTGAAGGCGGTGCAGCGAATACGCGCGGTCACGTCAATGCCGCATCGATTTATGGCTATGTCGACGCGTCTCTTGGAGAATTTGGTCAACGACCGATCTATAAGTCGCATGCACGGCGGGTAGCACCCTTGCGACGCTGTAATCCTCAATGCGAGGACAGCCTTCTGCGGCAAATCACAGACTGGTTTCCTGATCAGTACAGCAAATTTCCTCTCTCCAGAAAATTCGAAGAAACCGCCAAGGAAGCAGAAGCAGACAAAGTCGCAATTTTTCAACTCTTCAAGAAACTTCAAGTCGGCGGCCTAATCAGGCCCGTGGATCGCAACCAACTCCACCTTTATTTTACAGCAATGAACGAAGAAGAAATCGAGCTAACGGAATTGGGACGTTTCTATCACCGTCTGGTTGTCAACGAGAATATCTGATCTAAAGGACAGGGAAGACATCCCATTGCTGCAACGTCGGAACCAGCGGATGGTTTCTGAAATCCGTCAGTGGCCAGCTTTGGGGAAACTCGTTCATCCGTCACGCGCGCGGCAATCGCCTGACGGGACGTTTGGCTCAGGTCTAGAGTTTTATATCTTAACGCTGGCGCAATCTGATTTCGATCCGCCGGCGGGCGGCTTGTTCGATTGGACGACGTTGCGGCGATGCGACACTTCCGTTTGGCAGCGTTGTCTGCCCCGCTGACAGGGGTCTCAGTGTATACCGGTAATCCAGGCCGGCTCTGCGCAACTCCCTGACAACCGAGATCGCGCGCGCCATGCCAAGACCTGTATTGTCACAGGGTATCAGATCAACAAGTCTCATCCTCCCTTCCAGTGCGTGAAGCAATCCACCGTCGAGATTGCAGCTGCGTCTACCGATTGGGACTTCATCGGTATGACCAATCACTTCGACAACAAAAGTTTTGAATTTAAACGCATTGTCGGCAATTAGCGGAACAGTTCGACGGGCCAGATGTACCCGAAGCCTGTCGCTGAGTTCTGCAGAACCGGGTTCGAACGAATAGCCGTCCGCATCTTTGATCACGATAATTGGGGGCTTGTCGTTCAGTCGTGCAACTTCAACGTTCAGCCGGTCGTTTTCAGCCTTGTATTCCTGCCGCAACATCTCCAGCTTCTCAACCGCTAGGGTCAGGGCTTGATTTTCTGAAAGAAAATTCTCAGCCAGATTGCTATTGGCGCTTTTGTCGGCCAACTCGTCACGCAAACGTTCGTTTTCCACCTTGAGTTCAGTTTTGGTGTTTTCGAGAGCTTGGTTGTCACCGGTGGACTCTTCCAGCAAGTGTGTCAATTCCTCAAGTCTGGCTGACAACCTTTCGTTTTGTTCCAACTGGCTGGCCAACGTCGCAGCTTTTTCTTCAAGCCTGTTTTCCAATACAGCCGAGAGATTTTGCAGGTCGCGCTGTTTGGCTGTCGTCACTCGGTATTCGTTTCGAATGATCGCCAATTGGTCCGTCTTTGTGTTGAGATCCGTGCGCACGCTCATCAGTGTCTCTTCCAGTTCCCGCATTCTTGCATTCAGGGCGGTTGCTTTCTCAACTTCGCTTTCAATACGAGATCTGTTCTCTTCAAGGTTGTCTTGCAGGTCGTCCACCTGCTCATGCGCAGCGGCGACGTTTTGGGTAATTTGATCGATTTTGACGGCTTTTGCCGCCAACAGATCCTCAGCCGCACTTCTCTTCTTGCTTTGCAGCAGTCCCAGACTGAAAACAATCAGCAGCACCATGATCAAGATCCCGCTGAATGCGATCGCAAGGTCAGAACCTGGGCCCAGGAGATCTTCGTCAGAACTATCGCTCATGGCGCGCTATTGCTCCATGAACGCAGGAGTTCCGTCATGGGCTCTTTTAATGCGAGCGGATCGTCGAGGATGCTGATCTGAAAGCCGAGCAGCAAAACGACAAGCAGAACCGAAACGGCAAGCAGTCTGAAAAGTCTTGTGAACCACCCACTTCCACGCACGCTCTTTCCGATACGGGCAACGTTGCGCTCAAAGGATTCAACAGTCGATTTGAGCTCGTGGACTGACGTTTGAACTGCACCAACCTGATTGCTGAACGCACCAATGTGAGAAGTGGCGGTGTCCAGTCGCGTATTCATCGTCCCGATGGCAGCGACGATGTTGGCTTCGTAGTCTGACAGTTTCGTGTGGAACTCAGCCTGGCCTTCACGGTCTTTGCGCATGTCTGATAGAAGACTGTCCACGCGCTCTTTCCAGTTGTCGTCTGCCTCTTTGAAACTTGTCCTGATTTCCGATGATGCCTCGCGTAACTCTTGCTGGCCAGAAGACATGTCTCGAACGCTCGCAGAAACTGTGTCGACAACGGAACCCAGCGCTTCATTCAGCTTGGAGATTGCACCCACCGAGTTCTCTTTCAGGTCGCGGGACGCTATCTGCAGCCCCTCAAATGCGCTGCTCCAGTCTTTCTGCGCGTCGTTCATTCCATTGGCCGCTTCTTGGAGCCGATCGATTTGCTTCTTGTTTTCAAGCGATTGTTTGTTGAGCGCTTCCGACACCCTGCTGCCGTGATCAAACAGCTTGTCCTGCACGGCTTCCAGCTGGCGTCCGACCTCGGTCAAGGAGGCGTGCACTCCGGGGTCTGCCAGTGTCAGATGCCTGACCATTTCACGCGCAAAACTGTAAGCCTCCGAGAAACTCTTGTAGAACTGTGCCGCCTGTCGGCGCACCGAGGCGGAGAACCAGGTCACGAGGATTGCCCCCACGAGACCGTAAACGCTGGTCACGAAGGCAAACGAGAGATCGCTGAGCGTCCCCACAAACTGGAGCTGCAGCTGGTTCCCCGCCGCAATTTCCTTCTCCGGATCCACCGCAGTCGTGCCAAGCAAATTACTCACGCTGTCGACCGAGAACAGGTCGGACAATTGCTGCAGGGACATCACAAGACCGAAAAACGTTCCAAGAATTCCAAGCCGGGTGCAGAGGGTGCTATATTGCAATATCCCGTTGATGCGGCTTTCTATCTGCGAACTGTAAGGCTGCAGAACCGAGTCGACAGGAGCACTCAGCAGATAAAGTTTGCCGCTTGCGATCTCCTCTATGAACGACTTGGCGAACTCCGTCTCAGTGCGCTCGGAACGTGGTGTCAGATTGAAAATATCCTCGCGTGTAATTGACCCACTCGAAAGTTCCAGCGCCTCCCTCTTGCTGCGCGCTGCTTCGGCGAACGTGTCCAGAACGCCGACTTCCAGAACGAGCAATTTGCTGAATTGCCGCTTCTCCTGGTAACTCCGCCAGACCAATAGAGAAAATGGAACCAGGGCGACGAGCCAAATTGCATTTCGGCCGAAAGCACCGCCTCCATAGGCGATCAGCACCACACAGAGTGTCGCACTGACCGTGAGAAGCGGTAGAAAAAGCCGGTCTTGTTCAATTCTTGACGACCGTTTGGTAGAGGGGCCCGGGATAGCAGCGATGAGGCGCGCGACACGAGAAAAGAAGTCCCTCGACGCCTGAGCAATGCGACCCTCACCAGACGATCCACCACGATTCGAGTTTGAAAAAAAAGTCATTTAAACACCAACCGAGATTTAATGAAAACCGTTTCCTGAACGTCCCGTGTCCATCTATTCGTGATCAATGACCTTGCTTGTTTCAAAGTCGAAATCATCTTGAGAACCGGGTTGAGCCTTGCTGACTGGCTCCGGGTTCGGATCATCCTCCGACATCCCTTGCGCCTTGGCCGATCCGCGCCTGTCGTCGCCGCTACCCAACTTGCCGGACGCCTGTTCTTGTTGCGCCTGCGCCCGGCTTTTCGACGCGGGAAGCAAGTCTCTTGTAATGCTTTCACCCTGTGTTGATCGCTCTGAGACCCGTCTTATGTTTTTTGCAGTTTGTCCAAATTCTTCGACAAGCCTTGCCAACTCATCTTCCTGTTCCGGTGTCAGGATGCCATCTTCATTCTTTCGGACACTTAGGCGCCTATAGACATCAAATCTGTCCTGCCTAAGTCTCTCGTGGTCTTCTTGCTCCCTGGCTTCGTTTTCACGCTCCTTGTCGTCCAGCAATCCCTGGTGACCGCTCTCTTTCTCGCTGGCTTCAATTTTCTGGAACAACATTTTCATGTCATAGGCGTTGAGGGCCCTCTCGCCTGCCGTTTGAGATCTGATGTAGTTCTCCAGACTGACCTCAATACCGAAAATATCCGCCAAGTGCTTTGAGAGCTGGCTCTCAAAGCCACTCTTGAGCTCCAAGACCTCCCGTTCGCTCTGGAAGGACACACGGTGGCTCTCGAGCAGCGAAAATCTGGAAGTGAGAAAGGTTGCGGCGGCCTCGCGGATCTGCGCCTCATTGCAGTCGCTGCGAGTGACGAGCCCCCAGCCCTCCGACGCAATTCCCTTCACAATCACATCAACCCGCAGGTTGACTTCCTCGCCACCTTTCAATGGCACGACGGTGAATTCAGTTTTGATGGGTTTGTTCAGCAGATCACGCACCTTGTTGACGTCATCATTGTCGTGCGGGTTGATGGTGACACTTGCTGAAATCCCGTATTCCGACTGAAGTGTATTTGTTATCTCCTCCGTAAGCCTGGAGGACACGGAGTCCTGGTGTTCCTCTGCTTGTTCGAAACGGAGGTAATACTCGTTTGGTGTCACCGTTATCAGGGTTGTTTCAATGGCGTTGCGCAAATTTCGCCGGATATCGTCTTCCAGTCGGACACCCTGACTGATCTTGGCGACAATATTTGAGTGTTCCCAGTCGTTGATGATGAATGTAGGATGAACGTCGAGTTTCACTTTGACTTTCGAAGAGCTTTTCAGCGGAAGATCTTCATATTTGAAGAAATGCGTCTTCGATTTCATAAATTCTTCTTCTTTCAGTCTAGGCGCTGAAAAGATCTGCACCACCTTGTACCCAATGCCCGAGACTTCCTCCCGCATGTCGGTCTCGATAGACGATTTCAAGGTTTCCCATTTTGTTTCCTGCAGAAAGTCCAGGTAGTTGCAGTCAAAACAACGGCGTTGAACAACCCGCTCAAACGTTGCTTGGGTCCAGTCTTCAAGACTGGCAATGTTCTGATCCTTGTAGGTTGCAAAATCTTCCAGCGTCATCAGGACCTTGCTGCCCAGCTGGATAGGTTCCGACTGACCGAGCTGCGGAGCCCGCGCCTTTAGAGGAATTTCTATCTCGGCCGGCGGCACCTTGTCTGCGTTGCCGCGGCGGAGGTTGAGTCCTGTGGCGCGCCGACCGATATTGCTGAGGGCGTCGTCGAGGCAGTTCTGAAGGTTCTCTTTGAGGCTGGCCGAGATCTCCCGGATATAGTCTTTTGAACTGACCTGGTTCTTAAAAAACTGCTTTGTCGCCTGTTTGACCTTCTCTTCAAGCCGGTCCGTCTCTCCGATGGCCACCACTGCGGAGAGAACTTTTCTGGGGTCAATCTCAAGATCGGCCTGCACTCTGATACCAAGTTCTTCGGGCGTGTCCTTGAAGGGAACTTCGAATTCTCTGTCAAAGCGAACCGTGATCAGTTTTTCTTCGTGCTCCAGCCGAATCTGGCCCTGAAACCGAAGGCCGGTCTTTTCAACGATTGCCTCCTGAATGATCTCAAGAACCGTTTCCTTTGCCCGTGTGGTATCCTGAAAAACTTCTCCGCCGTTGTCCCACAGATAGCTGCGCGCCGCCGTGGTGATCAACGATCGCAGGGCGTTTTCCGGATCGCCACTGCTTCCCAGGGACTGAACGAGTTTGCGTTCGTTTCCAACCGGGCACACGACTGCATAGTCGACGCGCAGGTTCACCGATTTTCCTGATGCGGGATCCCTCACCTGAATGGATTCACTTTCTCCGCGTGCTGTCGGTTGTCCTGCATCCTCCGTGAAGACACGGTAAAGGAAGACTTTTTTGCCAAATCGTTGAGTGATGCCCGGATTGATGACATCGCTGCCCTGAGCGATTGAAAGGTAATGCTCCCCACGCCGCCCATTTCTTTTTTCCTCGGACTGTTTGATCACGCTGTCCAATGTTGACATGTCGCTGAGACCCATGACTTCTACCTTTTGAATTCGTTAGCTCGGCCAGAAGCCTGTGGTCTCTGGCGATAGGTGCTTTTGTGGTAATGGTGAAGCGTGTTGACGATGAGCTTAGCTGATCGGTACCGCCACTCGTCGCCGATCGGGCGTTTGGAGAGCGCGCGCTGGATTTCGAAGACCTCTCGGTTCAGCGCCAGCAGCGTCACATCATCGAGATGGCTGCAGACCTTTTGAAGCAATGCGTCCACCGCGGACCGTCTCGATGTATCCGTCGTTTCGAAATCATCCAGAAACAGGGCGATAGCCTCCACAAGCATGCACGCTATTCGGAGGTATCTGCTTTTCTGCCCGCAGCCGATTTCAAAAATGATCTTCGGCTGAAGTTTCATGAGATGACTGAAATCGTGTTGGAACGCCTTGGCACCGCCCCCTGCCGGCAAGTCGAGACCCGGGTCGATCGCCTGATCCTTGATCCCCCAATTACGCCTGACAACTTTTTCAAGACTTGCCAGGTCTTCCAGCAACCAGGGTCCGGTTACAGGCCTCAGAACCAAGTCGAGCGCCGCATCGACATCTTCATACAGACCGTCGGCATGGTGGAGATCGAAGAAGGGCAACAGCACATCAATCTGGCCCCGATCCCGCGGCTTGATGTCGTCGAGATGCGTTGTCAGCATGAAACAGGGCACCACCAGCAACGTCGCCCGTGCGTCCTGTTCGTGAACCTGCCGCATGTCGCGTGGAACCCAATTTGCAATTTCAGAGAGCACCATCGGAGCATCGATGCGGCGCCAACTCGATTGCGGATCTGCCAACTGCGCAAGTGTGATTTTGCTGAACCAGGACTTGGACCGCGGCACCTCAAACACAAAACGCTTGATCCAAAAAAGAGTTTTGAAAAACGGGGAGATGTTCAGACGTCCAACGAGAAACAGGAACATGACGGCCTTTTTATTGTCCAACTCCTGCCTCAGCACCGAAGCAAGGACGGACTGGACAAGACCGCGGGTGCCTTCTTTTTCGAGCAGTCTGAAGAGAACAAGGGAGGCCTTTTCCGCAAAGATCTTGTTGAAATGATCTTCGCCCCCAAATTCGTCGGCCACCCAAAGCGCGTTCAGGAGACTGGTCAGGTGATCAAGGCTGACGGCTTCGTTCTGAGCCTCCAGAAAAGAGACATAAGTGCCGGTCAGAACCTGAGCTAGATGAGGTTCGAGCGTGAACAACAACGGTTCTTCCTGATCGATCCGGAAAAGCACGGAAGAAACGAATTTTGGTAGACGCTCCTGCAGAAGAGCTTCTGCGACCGCCCGATCAGTAGTCTTTGTAAATTCAACTCGTTCGTTTCGAACCGCAAGACCAAGATTATGGAGCAGATCGTCAGCAAGCCTCTCGTACTCGTCTCTTAAGTTCCTACGGCTTTCGTGAACCTCATACGCATACTTGGTCGCAGTTTTCTTGCTCGGCTCTTCTTCGGAATCGGTTTCCTGTTCGTCAGCTTCCCATGTGTCAACCGTTTCTTCAGCGACAACGACCTTTTCTCGGACGGTTCTGCTGGCGTTGCCGAGAAAGCTCCGCATCAAAAGATCCAGATCGAGAAGCGTGATGCCTTCAAACCGCACGACACACAACAATATGTATCGGGAAAGTTCCTCCGACAGCGACTTTGGGTCTTGAACGCCCGCCGACAATGACCTGTTTTCAGTCTGCCGGTCAGAGGTCAGACCGGTTGCCCGTTCAAGCTTTGACTTTAGGACTTTCTCCGATTCCTGTTGCGCCGAGGCTTGTTCATTAAGCTGGTCGAGCTCGTTTGACTTTTGGAGGAGCAGCTGCTGAAACTCGGTTTCAGAAAGTGACTTCAGCTTGTTGAACCTGTCATCAGGTTGCCGGCCCCAGATATGGGCATTCCCCGGCTGCAGCAGCTGCCGTTCAAATGTCTTTTTAAATTCATCAGTGACCTTCAACCTGCGAACTATGCTGTTGAAGACAAGAAGATTTTCATCATGTTCTGAAAGCGCCAACAGATCGTGAATATCATCCGAGATCGCTCGTTCATCTATCCTGCGGTCGACATAGACAATGACGTAATTCTGATGTGTCGCAAGGGCCGTCAACTCGGGGCCGGATCTTGGATCGCGCAGGACTACGCAGAGTTCGTTGATTGCCGTTTGACGAAATGCAGGTGCAATTTTCAATAGGTCGCAGACGATGACACTGTCTGATGGACATTCATGCAAAACATCGGAGATTCGCAAGGCGCCGCTGACAGCCTTTGGAGCGGGTGAAGCAGCCCCAGGAGCGCTTCCCGGTCTTTCCTGCTTGTTTCCTTCCGCCTGGCGGATCAGTTTGTCCAACGTTGAAGATTTTACTTGTGCACCGATCAATTGTTCTACTGGCATTCCAGGCGCGAGCTCGTTGCCGGCATGCCGGGCGAGACCGAGCACCGCTTCATAGAGCGCGCCCCTCACGACCAGTACCCGGTTGTCGCGAAGCGTCTCCAGAGTTTTTTCTATGAGACGCGAATCAGGGTCAAAGTCCGAAAATTCAATTTGAACACGATTGGCGGGCACGCTCTCAAACAGCGGAGACAGCCTCGCTTTATTGTCTAGTGAAATTTGATCTATGTAAATACTTGTAGTTGATTCGTGAATATCTATTACATCTGCAATAATTGCGTAATCTGTGTCAAAGTTGTAGTGAGCTCCACCATCATATTGATTTGTTTCTTCAGAGCCACTCGCTTGAGAAGCATTTTCATGCGTTTCAGAAGCGCCATCGTCCCGTGTTTCATCGGAAGGTTTGTTTGCGTGCGAAGCAGCGTCTTCGTCACTCACCTCGACCGAAGATTTGTCGTCGCTCATAGTTCCACCTGCCATAATAAACTAAAGTTTTTTTATTCGGAGGATTGTTTTTTTGCCTCTTCAATGTCTTCAAGTATAGAAGAAAAATCGACAGATTTTGGAGATTCAATCTTTAGATGACTAGAAAGATCTAGAACAAATTTCCTTATTCCTTGATGTGTATCGATTTCACATCCTTGAAAATTTGTATATGGCTGGGGGAGCGTGGTGATTTGAACGCCGGTGTGGCTCAAAACAAAGATTGGAATACCTCTTTGCCAGGCTGCGCCGGTTTCGAAATGCAGCCAATGCTTTTGCATTTCCTGCTCACCAACCAAAAGGAAGAAAAACCTGGCGCTGCGGAGCGCTTCTGCCGTTTTTTCAAGCCAACGATCTCCAAGCCGCAAGTCGTTCGTTGCTTCAAAACAGGGACTAGCGTCCGGAAAGTGCATCTGAACCAGATCAACTAAAACACGGGCAATCGGGGCTTGCTCTGTCGATAGACTGATGAACGAACGGAACTCAATACCCTTATTATTTTGTTCCTGTATGTTATTCTCGGGTGTTTGATTTGCTTTAGATATACTTATGCTATCAGCAATAAAGCTCTCTTTTGTGTTTATGTGAAAAGTCTTCATTGCCTTGCCACCGAATGAGAGTGTTTGCTAACGAAAAAGTACCGATTAAAAGCCCTTTAAGAATAAGTTATCAGTTTAATTTAAAACCTATACGAAAGTCACGTCAATAAACAACTAAAGCGTTTAGATCGGGAGGGATCCTTTCGCTTTGAATTGGTCCGCCGTTGTGTTTAGGAAACGGAAGATTTTGAAAGCCCACGAAACATCACAAGCCAGAAGAGATTTTTCGAAGTTGCGGCAAGTTGAGGTAACTCATCGGTGTCGGTCTTAGCGCAGCTTAGAAGCCGTCGGGTCCGCAACAGGCGAATGGGTTAGCTGGTTCAACCTCAGGCATCTTTTGGAGTTAATGGGAAAAAACCTCCGGCTGAAGCGGAGGGGCAATTCGACGCCATGTTGCATCAAACAGCCGTGGCCGCATAACTTGAACCAAACTGCCTCCGGCAAACCCGGAGCGGTTCAGCCGATCGTTGAAGTTTCAGTGTGATCAGGCTCCCGCAACCAAATACGCCAAAGGCCGTCCGATAGGGCGGCCTTTGGCGTATCTGGACAGTGGATACAGGCGAGACCCTCCCCGGGCCCCCTCAAGGAGGGCAAAGCCCGACGCAGAAGGGCAAAAAACACCAAATCCTGCTCCCGCAACCAAACACAGCCCGCACGGCAATCGCCTGCGGGCTTTTTGCATTCAAGACACAATGAAACGACACAGGGAAACGACACAGGGAAAAAACACGCAGCCCGTTCGTCCGGCACAAGCTCCACCGGACCTTGTGCTCTTCCGGCCTCACCTCGCCAGGCTCATAACCTGAAGGGTGAGGGCGTGAAGCAATCGATCCAGTGAATCGATTGCAGCCCGAACGGTTCAAATCCTGCTCCCGCAACCAACAAAAACAGCCGCCCCCCTCGGGCGGCTTTTTTGTTGGGCAAGAAGAAAACCTAGATCAGGTCGGACGGGGTCTTGCGGGCGAGTTCCCTTTTAACCTTCTCGATGAAGTCGATCGCGATGCGCGGCATGTTTGCCCCGCGCCGGACGGCGACACTGGCGACAATCTTGGTCTCGGGTACGAAGGGCCGTGTCACGATATTGAGATTGCTCGCAAACAGGGCGGAATAGGGATCAACGACGGCAGCACCGATGCCCTGGGCGGCCAGAATACAGGCCGTGTGGCAGTAGCGCGCTTCCACCTTGGCATCGAAAGGAGCGCCGGTTTCCTCAAACGCATGCCGGATCGTGGTGCCGATATGGCTCTCTAGGCCGATCAGGCGGCTGCCGGCAAGATCCTGTGGACTGACA
>JBCBUG010000024.1:0-32764 GCA_039818265.1 Pseudomonadota bacterium
AAGGTCTGCATCATAAAATCTGGTTTTCCCATACGAGTCTCCGTTTCCAATTTGAGTTTCAGCGCATTGACCGCGCTGGCTTGAGGTTGAAGAAAAGGGGCGACCCAACGGTCCAGCATTTCCTGCAGGGGCAGGGGGTTCAGATAGTGATATTTGAACCGTCCATGTTTGCGGGTCAGGACCAGCCCAGCATCTTCCAGTAGTTTCAGATGCTTCATGACGCCAAAGCGGGTCATGTCGAAATGTGCCTCTAACTGCGACAGAGATTGACCATCTTTCTGTCGCAGCAGGTCCAGAATCTCTCGGCGAGCGGGGTCATTCAGAGCTTTGAATAGCATGTCCATATTTGTCTTATATGTGATTCTACAGTCACGTGACAATATGGTAACATAAAAAAACTGAAATCAGGTTTAAACTCCCTGCCCGCGCGCGCTAGGGTGTCACAAATCAAAATATGAAGGGCGGCGAGATGAGCGCTTTTTTGACAACCGATCAGGGGCGACGGATCGCTTATGATCTGAGCGAAGGCCAAGGCCCGACCATCGTGTTTTTGTCAGGTCTAAAATCAGACAAAGAAGGCACAAAAGCCGTTCATCTAGAGGCTTGGGCCAAAACGCGCGGGCAAGCATTCTTGCGGTTTGACTATTCCGGCCATGGTGAAAGTTCGGGTGCGTTTACCGAAGGCAGCATCGGAGATTGGCAAGAAGACACAGTTGCCGCAGTGTCCGCGCTGACGCAGGGGCCTTTGATCATCGTGGGTTCTTCCATGGGGGGCTGGCAGGCCTTGTTGCTCGCCAAAACTCTCGCAGATCGCATCGTGGGGATGGTCACAATCGCCGCCGCTCCGGACTTTACGGAAGATGGGTATTGGTCGTCATTTACAGATGCGCAGAAGGCAGCGCTGGAAACAGTTGGCCAGGTTGAGTTGCCTTCGGACTATATGGAGCCATACATCATCACAAAGCGCCTGATTGACGACGGGCGTCAGAATCTTGTGCTGAGAGAAGCGCTGGATCTACCTTTCCCAACACGTTTTTTGCAGGGCACGGCGGATACTGCTGTATCTACTGAAACGGCGGTGCGCTTGCTGGTGCATGCGTCAGGGCCTGATATGCGACTGCTATTGGTGAAAGATGCCGACCACAGATTCTCGGATGAACTGTGCCTGTCATTGATCGAACGTGCAATTCTGGACGTGATGGGAGACGGCTGATGCGGAAGTTTGGATTGTACCTGGGGCGTTTTCTGCTGGCGCTGATCGTAGTTGGTGCTCTGGTCTATTGGTTCGGTCCGCGTGAAGAGGTCGATCTTCATCCGCGCTTCGACAACGCCAGATTCGGAGAAGGGGTGCAGGATTACTTTGAAAGCACCGAATCCGGCTTTGATGACATCGTGCCCGGTGTCGAAAAGCGTGTGATCTGGCAGGACGGCTACGAAGAACAACGCACGCCTTATTCGGTTCTGTATGTGCACGGCTTTTCGGCCAGTTCCGAAGAAATCAGACCAGTCCCCGACAGGGTCGCGGACGCGCTGGGCGCCAATCTGGTTTATACCCGTCTGCAAGGTCACGGGCGCAATGGTGCCGCGATGGGTGAGGCAACAGCCTTGGGTTGGATGCAGGATCTGGCCGAAGGGTTGGCTGCCGCACGGGCCGTGGGTGACAAGGTTGTGGTCATGTCGACCTCAACCGGCGGAACACTGGTCGCAGCAGCCGCGCTTGACCCAGACCTCAGCACAGACGTGGTTGGCATGGTCTTTGTCTCGCCGAACTTTGGCGTGAATACACCGGTCGCGTTTATTCCTGGCCTGCCATGGGCCCGGTCCTGGTTGCCTCTGTTGATGGGAGAGGAACGGGACGTGTCCGGTCCGGACCCCGAGAAAAACAAATACTGGTCCTCGGTTTATCCCTGGGTTGCGGTCGTGCCCATGACAGTACTGGTGGACACGATCTATGCGCTTGATTTCGAAGGTGCGCAGGTACCGGCCTTGTTCTGGTTTTCAGATGACGATCAAGTCGTGCGCCCGGATCGTACACACAAAGTGGCGCAGAGCTGGGGTGCTGATGCATCGGTGCAGCTGGTCACAATGGGTGAGGGGGATGATCCGATGTCTCATGTGGTCGCTGGGCGTTTGATGTCGCCAGGGCAGACTGACGCGGCAGTCTCTGGTATTTTGGACTGGTTGAAAACCCAAGGCGTGGAGTGATGGAACAGCGCGTCAGCCTAATCACTGTCGGGGTCGAAGACCCTGATGCCGCAGCAGCATTTTATGAAGCGGTGGGCTGGAAACGTGTCGACAGCCCAGACGGTGTGATCGCCTTTGATCTGATCAGTCAAACGCTTGGTCTATACCCTTTGTCCGCATTGGCCGATGAGATCGGCGTCGCCAAAGACAGTTTGAACCGCGGCGCGATCACGCTGAGCTATAATTGCCGTCAGAAAGAAGACGTGGCGCAAGTTCTGCGCGATGCCGAGGTCGCAGGCGCTACGGTCATGAAATCCGCATCGGATGCGTTTTGGGGTGGGCATCACGGCTTTTTCCGCACCCCAGACGGAACGATCTGGGAGGTTGCTTTCAACCCTTTCTCCACGCTTGGGCCAGATGGGGCCTTTCGCTGGGCGGGGTACTGAGGATGCGCAAACCGGGCAGCATGTGGAGCCTTGAAACGCTTGGCCGCGTGCGTCTGTCCCGGCACTTTTTCATGCGGGATTTTCTGTATTCCGAGATCGGGAATTTCCACCAACACCAGAACATCCCTGAAAACCCCGATCTGGCGATCGAGACCGGCCGTGCCTTTTGCCAGACTTTGCTGGACCCGCTTGAAGAGACATTCGGGCGTGTTGCCGTCCGCTCGGGCTATCGCTCGCCATCGTTGAACCAGTTCGGTAACGAAAACCGGCTGAATTGCGCGCGCAACGATAACCCTTTGGAATGTCACATCTGGGATCGAGGCGTTGGAGACGCGCGCATCGCTGGGGCGTCGATTGTGATCCCGTGGTTCGCGGATCAAGATGAGCAAGGCCGGGATTGGCGCGATCTTGCGTGGTGGATGCATGATCATCTGGACTATTCCGAAATCTGGTTCTTTCCCAAGCTCTGCGCCTTCAATCTAGTTTGGCGGCCCGAACCGGTACGCCGGATCGATAGTTACATCGCACCTCGGGGGTGTTTGTTACGCCCCGGGGCCGAGCCGGGCGAAAGCCAAACGGCCAGACAGGCCCGATACGCTGATTTCCCGGCTTTTCGCGGTATCCGCTATCCGTAAGTTTCTGCTTGCCGGGGCCGGATAAAACTCTCATCCTGAGAAGCAAAAGAAGGGGTTCGGAAACCCGAACTGATGGAGGCCCCGCGTGATCGAGCCGCTGGTATTGCTACCCGGTTTTATGTGTGACGCCCGATTGTTTCATCCTCAGATCGATGCGCTGTCGCGTGATCGGGCTGTGATGTTTGCACCGATTTCATCAGGCGAACGGATCGAAGAGATCGCCTCTAGCCTGCTCGATCAGCTGCCGCATCGATTTGCCTTGGCGGGGTTGGGTCTGGGCGGTGTTGTCGCGCTTGAGATCGTAAGGCGCGCGGCGGATCGGGTGTCACGCCTCTGCCTGATTTCGACCGATGCGCAGGCCGACACGCCGCAGATGGCCGCCGCACGCGAGGAGTTGATCATTGGTGCGCAAGCCGGGCGATTGGAAGAAGCGATGCGCAAGGTGATCGGGTCGGATGCGCTGGCCCCAGGGCCGCAACGTATCCCGATTTTGAATCAACTCTTTGCCATGGCTATCGATCTGGGCCCCGATGTATTTGTGCGTCAAATGCGGGCCTTGCAACGACGACCGGATCAACAAAGCATCCTTTGCCGGGTCAAAGTTCCGGGTCTGATCCTTGGCGGAACACATGATACACTTATCCCGGCGCGTAAGCATGAGTTTATGGCCGAGATGATCCCCGAAGCCCGATTGCAGATGATTGAACGTGCAGGTCACCTTCCGACGTTAGAAAACCCGGATGTGCTGAATGCAGCCTTGCAGGGCTGGTTAAACTTCAACCCAAGACCCAGCTACGGGTAAAGAGCATCGCGTTCGGATTTGTCGATCAGCTTGGGGCTGACCACCGGCTCACCGGTTGCGACGTCAAAGAATGGTGTTTGCTTCCACTTGCCGGACAGGCGCGATTTGGCAACACGCTTGAGCATTGCGACAATTGCCGCGCGAATGCCTGCGTGTTTGTGTTTGCCACCCGATGTGGGGATGTAGGCCCGTGTTGTGATGGGGCCCAGGGCCGTAGTGTCGCTGAGTCGGGCTGCAATGAACCCGACAAATGGGAACTTCGGCGTGTTTGGCGTTGCCGCCAGCGGCGCGTTGCAGCATGCCGCATACCACCGCAGCATGCCATTTGGGCTCAACTTTATCGCGGCCAGATTCTCACTACCTGTTTCAAAAATGAGCTCGTGCGGGGCAATCTGAAACACTTCAACAGGGCCGGGCGCTGGGTCGGGTTGTTTAAAATACAACTGTCCTGCGCGGCAATCGGCGCAAAAGCACACGGCATGCGAGCCATGTTTAAGACCCTGTGGCTTGATGCGCCCTGTAACCTCACCGCAGATGCAAGAGAACGCGAGACCGGATTGATCGCTCTCGCCCATCATCTCAGGCCACTTTGTTTCGATTCGCTGCCCGGCGTAGCGGC
Organism: Pseudomonadota bacterium; assembly: GCA_039818265.1. Classification (GTDB taxonomy): domain Bacteria; phylum Pseudomonadota; class Alphaproteobacteria; order Rhodobacterales; family Rhodobacteraceae; genus Ruegeria. The sequence continues at coordinate 4,687 of JBCBUG010000024.1, forward strand.
TTGCGGCTGTTTTCATTCATGAAATCAATCACAAGCGGACGAATATTGTCGCGCCAGCTGCGGCCGGCGAAAATGCCGTAGTGGCCTGCATTCGGCTCAACATGGCTGGCCTTTTTGCTGTCCGATAGGCCGGTGCACAGATCAAGCGCGGCAATGCATTGGCCGGGGGCCGAAATATCATCATTCGCGCCTTCGACGGTTTTGACCGCAACATCGGTGATCTTACTGATGTCGACTTTGTGGCCTGCTACTACGAATTCGTTGCGCGCAATCTCACGCCCTTTGAAGATACGTTCCACTGTGGAAAGGTAGAACTCGGCGGTCATGTCCATTACGGCCAGGTATTCATCGTAGAAGCGATTATGTGCATCATGATCGGACGCCTCATCCCGGATCACGCGCTGGATCTGGTCTGAAAACGCCTTGGAGTGCCGCTCGGCATTCATCGACATGAAAGAGGCCAGTTGCAGCAGGCCGGGATAGACCATGCGGCCTACACCTTTGTATTTGAAACCAACCCGTTGGATCATGGTTTCTTCCAGCTGGCCCATTGTCACGCGGCGACCGAAATCCGTGACATCAGTCGGTGTCGCATCTGGGTCAACCGGGCCACCGATCAGTGTCAGGGTGCTGGGCTGCGCCTTAGGTTCGAGCTCAGCCAGATAAGCGGTTGCGGCCAGAGTCAGCGGTGCGGGCTGACAAACAGCAACAACATGGGTGTCTGGCCCCAGCTCTTTCATGAAATCGACAAGATAAAGCGTGTAATCCTCGACATCGAACTTGCCTGCAGACACAGGAATATCGCGCGCGTTATGCCAGTCAGTGATATAAACTTCGCAATTGACAAGCAGGCTTTTGACGGTCGAGCGCAGCAATGTCGCATAGTGCCCCGACATCGGTGCAACCAGCAAAACCTTGCGCGGTTGCTTTTCTCGTCCATTTACCTTGAAATGGATGAGATCGCCAAAAGGACGTTCCAGAACCGTGGTAATATCAACCAGATGATCTTTGCCGTCTTCGCAGGTAAACGTACGAATGCCCCAGTCGGGTTTAACAACCATGCGCTGGAAGGTGCGCTCGGTCACTTCGCCCCATGCGGCCATCCAGCTGAAGGCCGGGTTTGGAACCATCGAAAACAACGGGTAGGACGCCATCGCGCTGGCAGTCGAACCAAGCCATTGGTTCGTGTTGCGCATGGTCTCCATCAAGTCGTAGGTCATCATGTAGCGCATGGAAGCGGCCTCCAGAGTCTAAGGCTGTTCGGTTCGGACCATTCGCCGCTTTGTCCCCCGACACCCACGACGTTATTCTGCATAGCAGCGAGGTTAGGGGGGAATTGTTAAAATGACAACAAGCGAAGACCAAATGCCCGAAGTGACAGAAGAACATATTGAACGAATTAAAGAAAATATGGAAAAGGTCGAAACCCTATCCAAGCGGCTTGTCGAAGTAATGGCGTCGAAAAAGCCTCATACCTCTGCGCTGGACGGTCCGAATCAAGAGCTTTTCGCACGAGCAGCAACTGTCTATTTCGCAGAGGCCTGGCAAAACCCCGCTAAGCTGCTGGAGCAGCAGATTGAGTATTGGGGCAAATCGGTTCTGAACTTTGCCGAAGCGCAGCAAGCGTTGACCACCGGTGAGGTGGATGACGAACATGACCTGCCCACCGACAAACGCTTTTCCAACCCGATGTGGGACACCAACCCCTATTTCCGCCTCATCCGCCAGCAGTACCAGACCAACGCACAGGCCATCACTCAGGCCGTGGCTTCGGTTGATGATCTGGACGCCAAGGACAAGCGGCGCCTTAGCTATTTTTCGCAACAGATCATTGACATGATGGCGCCGACCAATTTTCTGGCGACAAACCCGGATGCCTTGCAAAAGGCGGTGGAAACCGAGGGCCAGTCGCTCATCAACGGGTTGGAAAACCTGGTGTCAGACCTCGAAGCAAACGACGGCGAACTGGTGGTCAAGTTGGCCGATGAAAACGCGTTTGAGGTTGGCGGTAATCTGGCGAATACCCCGGGTGACGTGATCTTTCGCAATCGCATGATGGAACTGATCCAGTACGAGCCTGCGACCGAAACGGTGCATGAAAAACCGATTGTGTTGTTCCCACCCTGGATCAACAAGTTTTATATTCTTGACCTGAAGGCCCAGAACAGCCTGATCAAATGGATCACGGATCAGGGTTATACGCTATTTGTTGTCAGCTGGGTCAACCCGGATCCAAGCTACGCCGAAACTGGGATGGAGGATTACATTCAGGACGGTTTCCTGGCTGCCATCGAGGTCGCAAAGAAGATCTGCAAGGTCAAACAGGTCAACGCGATTGGCTACTGCATTGCGGGCACGACGCTCAGCCTGACATTAGCCTTGATGAAACAACAAGGCGATAAGTCGATAAAATCGGCAACGCTTTTCACCGCACTGACGGATTTCTCGGAACAGGGAGAGTTCACACCGTTTCTGCAAAATGACTTCATCGACGGGATCGAAGAAGAGGTAACAAAAGAGGGCGTGCTGCGCTCGTGGATCATGGGGCGCACGATGTCATTCCTACGCTCACGTGATCTGGTCTACGGCCCGGCCATCCGCAGCTATATGATGGGTGAGGTGCCTCCGGCCTTCGATTTGTTGTTTTGGAATGGTGATGGCGCGAACTTGCCTGCGAAGATGGCGGTCGATTATTTGCGCGGCCTCTGCCAACGCAACGAATTTGCCTCGGACGGGATCGAACTTTTGGGGCACAAGCTGACGCTGGCCGATGTGGATGTTCCTTTGATGGCGATCACCTGCGAAACTGATCATATCGCCGCCTGGAAAGACTGCTATCGCGGTGTGCAAAAGATGGGGTCACGCTCAAAGACCTTTGTTGTCTCGGAATCCGGTCATATAGCAGGGATCGTGAACCCGCCCAGCAAGAAGAAGTATGGCCATTACACAAACCCCGATCTGAAATCAGATGCAGACATCTGGTTGAAAGAGGCGGATTTCCACGAAGGATCCTGGTGGCCCATGTGGGAGGCCTGGCTGAAGAAGCGATCTGGCAAACAGGTGCCAGCACGCGAGACAGGCGATTCGACCCATCCAAGCCTTGCACCGGCTCCCGGGACCTATGTAGTCGCCAATCCAAACGTCTGATTTCATTTTGAAACTACAGTTTTTCTGCATTGCAGCAAGAAAAAGCTTGCAATGCTGCAATGCAGAAACCATATTGTCCTCAAGCTGACGAAAGCCGGGGTGGGCCCGGCTCAGCAAAAGGATTAGAACGATGGCAAAGACTCAAGACTTTTCCGCGATCATGAAAGACATGATGGGCGCGTTCCCTGTGGACACCACCGCGCTGGAAGGCGCATTCAAATCGACCGCTTCGCTGAACGAAAAGCTGTCGGGCGTTGCTTTGGAAGCGGCTGAAAAATCGGCTGAGATCTCGAACAAATGGACCAAGGACACCCTGGCCAAGATGACCGAGATGTCTAAAGCCAAGGCAGAGCCTGCTGACTACGCCAAAGCGGCAACCGATTTCGCAAGTGCGTCGGCTGAAGTTGCAGCTGAAAACCTAGCCGCTTTCGCCGAAATCGCGAAAAAAGTTCAGACCGAAACCGTTGAGCTGCTGATGGCCGCTGGCAAAGACGCTGCTGAAGAAGCAACCGCAGCCGTGAAGAAAGCAACCAACGACGTGACGACTGCCGCCAAGAAAGCCGCAGCCGCTAAGTAAGAGCTTCGCGATACGCGCACCTTATTCCTCCCAAAAGGTGCTTTCGCGTTGGGCAGGTCCATTGACCTGCCCTTTCTTTTTGTGCTGCACTCGCATAACCTGTGCTGCAACGCATCATCCTTGGGGAGGGTACTAGGTGTCGGACAACGAAAAACCGCTGCTGATTAAGCGCTACGCCAGCCGCAGGCTGTATAACACCGAGACCAGCGACTACGTGACGCTAGAGGACATAGCAGGTTTTATCCGGGACGGGCGCGAAGTTCAGATCATCGACCTGAAAACCGGTGACGACCTGACGCGACAGTATCTTCTGCAAATCATTGCTGAACACGAAAGCCGGGGTGAGAATGTTCTGCCGGTGAATGTGCTGAATGACCTTGTGCGCAGTTATATGGTGCCAGGCGGGGGCATGATGCCTCAGTTCCTGCAAAGCTCGTTCGAGATGCTGCGCGAAAGCCAAAGCAAAATGATGGAAAACATGAACGCGATGAACCCGATGTCGCAGATACCGGGGTTCGACGCATTGCAGGCGCAGCAACAGGCGTTTTTGAAGGCCATGACAGGTGGCTTATCCGGCGGCTGGTCCGGGCCGGATCAGGACGAGAAAAAGCCCGAAGCAAACGAAGATCTGGACGATATCAAAAAGCAGCTGGCCGAGTTGCAGAACAAGCTTTCCAAACTGAACTGATCTTGAACCATGGAAAAGATGGCCCGCTTTGCGCGGGCCTTTTTCATGTCAGGTTCCATATACCGGAACCGGACCTGTCACTTCACCGACTGAAGCCAGCAGGATATCGGCGATCACGTCCAATTCATCGCGCGTCAGGCGTACGGGCAGCCGCACATCACAGGCTTTCATCAACATGTCGCGTGTCTGCGGCAGGTCGAACTTTTCGGGCAGGAATTGCCAGTTCCAGAACGCTCGGGCGTTATCTTCGCTAAGGCCAAAGACCTGAACCTTGACACCACGCGCCTCAGACGCAGCCGCGAAGGCCCGGATTTCAGCCTCATCCATGCCGACCAGATTGAACTGGATCGAATCCGGCGCACGGCGTTCCGGCGACAGCGGGGCAGGGACGTCGATATAGGGTGAGTTGTTCAGGCGTTCCGCCACATAGTCATGGTTTGCCAATCCGTCCTGAACCCGGCGCGCCAGCTCAGGGATTTGAGGTCGGATGACGGCGGCGCTCAGGTTGCTCATCCGCAGATTATAAAGCGGCAGTTGGTTCTGCCAGCGAGCGAAGGCCTGCTCTAGCTCAGGTGAGTTGTCGCCGTGTGGGGTTTTGTGCTTTTTCCAGTTGTGTTCATACGCGCCCGACATGATCACAGCGCGTGCGACCAGATCGGTGTCATCTGTGATCAGTATGCCACCTTCGCCGGCGTTGATCATTTTGTAAGACTGGAACGAAAAGCACCCGATCTTGCCAATGGTGCCAATGTTCCTGCCATGCCAGGTGGTCCCCAGCGAATGCGCCGCGTCTTCGATCACCGGGATGTCGCGCGCATCACAAAGATCCATAATCGCGTCCATATCCGAGGTATGGCCGCGCATGTGGCTGATGATAACTGCCTGTACATCGTCCAGCTTGGCCGCGAAATCACCCATGTCGATGCGATAGTTTTCACCCACCTCGCAGAGAACCGGAATACAATCAGCATGCACGATAGAGGATGGAACAGCGGCAAAGGTAAAGCCCGGGATTAGCACCCGAGCATCCCGCGGCAGGTCCAGCGCTTTCAACGACAGGAACAATGCAGCCGAGCAGGAGGAGACTGCAAGCGCATATTTGGTGCCCAGCAGAGCCGCGAACTCAGCCTCCAGCAGGGCAACCGGCGCGTCTTGTGGTGCGGTATACCGAAACAGATCACCCGATTGCATCAGGGCGTCGATGGCATCTCGTGCGGCGGTAGGGATTGGTTCGGCGTCATGGACGTTGGGGGGCAGCGTCATATTTGGAATTCCCGAATTCTAACTTTCGTTTATTTAAATCAGGCAGACGGGTCGTGCCAAGCCCCCAATCGATGGATCGGCAAAATTTCACCAAACTGTCGCAATCAAAGGAGGGGTCAGATGCCCAGGCGATCCCGCATCGCAAACCACGTCATCGCGAGCACCAGCAGGGGGCTGCGCAGGGCCGGGCCGCCCGGAAAGGGCAGGGCCGGAACGCGGGACATGGTATCAAACCCTTCGGCCTGTCCCTGAACGGCCAATGCCATAAGCTGCCCCGCATGGGTTGCGGTGCCAACGCCGTGGCCAGAGTATCCCGATGCCGAAAGAATGTTGGGTGCAAGTCGTGCAAGATAGGGCATTCGGCGCATTGTAATCGCCAACGTACCGCCCCACGCATAGTCGATTTGCACGTCTTTCAGATGCGGGAAAATCTCAACCATCGGCTTGCGCACTTTGGCGGCGATGTCGGATGGGAAGCGATAGCCATAGCTTTCACCGCCGCCAAATAAAAGCCGTCGATCAGCGCTCAGGCGGAAGTAGTTCACCACGAATTTCGTATCTGCAACGGCGACATCCTGAGTTAAAACGCGGGTGGCGTCATCGCCAAGTGGTTCTGTCGCTGCAATGAAGTTGTTGATCGGCATGACCCGCGATGCCACCTGCCGGTTCAGCGCGCCAAGATAGCCGTTGCAGGCCAGAATAAGATGCTGGGCGCGTACCGTCCCGTTTTCGGTGCGCACGATCACCGGATCGCCCTCTTCGATCCCCAGAACCTCGGTTCCTTCGTGAATGCGCGCACCTGCGGTATGCGCCGCCTGTGCTAACCCAAGCGCATAGTTCAATGGATGCAAATGCGCGGCGCCCTTGTCCAGATATCCACCTTTGTAAGTGGGCGAAGGGCACAGCGCATGTCCCGCGGCCTCATCCAGAAGCTCTATCTGATCGTAGCCATATGTGTTCGACAGATGCTCGGCATGGGCGTGCAGCTCTTTCTGGTCCGGGACCGACAGCCCAAGATCAGCCACACCGGGTTTCAAATCGCAATCGATCTGGTGCTTGGCGATCAGGGATTTGACCAAATCCTTCGCGTCTTCGGCCAGATCCCACAGCTTGGTGGCATCATCCTGCCCGACCAACCGTTCCAGACTTTCCTGATCCATGCGCTGGGCGCTGCCCAACTGCCCGCCATTGCGACCCGAAGCCCCGAACCCGACGCGGTGTGCTTCGAGCAGCACGACATCCAGCCCGGCCTCAGCCAAGTGCAGCGCTGCTGACAACCCGGTGTAGCCGCCGCCGACGATACAGACGTCTGCGCGGGTTTCGCCTTCGAACGCAGCGAACGGCGCCATGGTGTTGGCCGTTGCGGCATACCAGCTTGCCGGATACTCAGCCTTGCGGTCGTTGGAATACAGAAGGTTCATAGCGACCGGCTCCGCTGGTTCAGACGTTCAGCAACAGATGCTCACGCTCCCAAGGAGAGATCACCTGCAGGAATTCCTCGTATTCAGCTCGCTTCACGATGCCATAAACACGCGCGAATTCGGGCCCAAGAACCTTGTGCAGTTCCGTGGCCTCATCAAACAGATCCAGCGCATTGCCCATGACCTGAGGGATATCGCCATCGCCTTCATACGCATCGCCATAGAACTGACGGCGAGGGCGTTCCTGCTGTGTCAGGCCTAGATAGCCGCAGGCCAGCGACAGCGCGATGCCCAGATAGGGGTTGCAATCCATACCTGCGATGCGGTTTTCAACCCGACGCGCTTCGGGGCCGGACAGGGGCACGCGGATACCCGTTGTGCGATTGTCACGCGCCCATTCCAGATTGATCGGCGCGGCATGGTCTTTGACATAGCGCCGATAGGAATTCACGTAAGGCGCCATCACGGCAAGACCTGCGGGCAGATGGTTCTGCAGTCCTGCGATATAGTGATAAAACGCATCCGTCTCGCCGCCTTGCGGACCCGAGAAGATGTTTTGCCCTGTCTCCATCTCAATGATCGAATGGTGGATATGCATGGCCGAACCGGGCTCATCCTCGATCGGTTTGGCCATGAATGTGGCGAAACAATTGTGTCGCAGCGCTGCCTCGCGGATCAGGCGTTTGAAATAGAACACCTCATCCGCCAGTTTGACCGGATCGCCATGGCGCAGGTTGATCTCGAGCTGCCCGGCGCCACCTTCTTGGGTGATACCGTCAATCTCGAACCCCTGGTGTTCGGCAAAGTCGTAGATGTCATCAATCACCGGGCCGAATTCATCGACGGCGGTCATAGAATAGGCCTGACGTGCTGCCGCCGGGCGGCCCGAGCGGCCCATCATCGGCTTGATCCCTTGCGCCGGGTCTACGTTTGGGGCAACCAGAAAGAACTCCATCTCGGGGGCAACAACGGGTTTCCACCCCTTGTCATGATAAAGCTCTACAACACGTTTCAACACGTTGCGCGGGCTGAACGGGATCGGCTCGCCATCGCGATCATAGGCGTCGTGGATCACCTGCAACGTCCAATCCCCGGTCCAGGGCGCAGCAGACGCAGTCGAGAAATCAGGTTTCAGGATCATGTCCCGTTCGATAAACCCGTCTTCACCCGCAGCTTCTCCCCAATCCCCGGTGATGGTCTGATAGAAGATACTGTCGGGCAGGTGGAAATAGGATTGCCGCGCAAATTTCGAAGCGGGAACCGCCTTGCCGCGCGCGATGCCGGGCAAATCGGAAATGATGCACTCAACCTCATCCAGCCGATGCCCTTCGATGTAAGCTTGTGCTGCCTGCGGCAGTGCATCTGTCCAATCGGCCATCAGGCCCTCGCTTTCTTCAGGAAATTCGCCATAAGATGCGCGATCTGATCGTTGTGATCTGGTGCCGATTGCCGGTTCGCAGCGGCCTGCATCAGATCATCGGGTACCACACCCTTGCCGCGCGTGCGCATCAGGCCGCTTACAAAGTCATTGGAAAACTCAGGGTGTGCCTGAACGGTCCAAATCTGATCGCCATATTGCAGCATTGCATTATGGCAGAAGTCACTGTGGCCAGTCACCTGGGCACCATCGGGTAGAGCAACCACCTGATCCTGATGCCAGGCGTTTAACCAGACCTTTTCTCCGTCAAAGTCATATTCGGTTCGCCCCACGGACCACCCGCCTTCGAATTTCTCGACCTTGCCGCCGAGGGCTTGTGCGATGATCTGATGACCAAAACAAACGCCGACCATGGGTTTGCCGCTTTGGTGGATTTGGCGGATCAACTCTTCAAGCCGAGGGATCCACGGCAGGTCCTCATAGGCGCCATATTTGGACCCTGTGATCAACCACCCGTCGGCCTCATCCGCGCTGTCCGGAAATATCTCGTCCACAACGGCGAAGGTTTCGAACTCCAGCCCATAGCCTTTCAGGAGGGCGGGAAATAACGAGTCGTAGTCTCCGAATTCGTCTTTAAGCACGTCGGGGGTGTGGCCGGTTTGTAGAATACCGATTTTCATAAGTCACCGAATTTGATCAAATTCAGAAATACCCGAGTCGTGAACGCCGGGCAAGGGGGATCAAACAGCTTCTAAATAACTCAGCCAATGCTGGTCTTCAGGACGATCTGCAAAGCGCGCGATCTCTTGCCGTTTGGTCAAGGCCATGTTGCGGATCAACTCAAGTGGGAACAGGCGGGTCATGATTGGGTCGGCCTCGAATTGGTCAATGGCTCCGAACCAACTGCTCGCAAGCTGCGGCAGCCCGTCCACCTCATAGGCATTCCCGGTGATCGGGGCGGGCGGCTTCATATCATCTTCGATCCCGATCAGCGCAGCACCCAGTACGGCGGTCAGCATCAGGTAGGGGTTGATATCACCGCCGGCAACACGATGTTCGATACGCCGGGCGGCCGGCGCGCCGCCTGGAATACGGATGGCAGCGGTTCTGTTTTCATATGCCCAGCTTGCACCGGTGGGCGCATGAGCGCTGGGCACCAGTCGTGCATAGGAATTGCCGTGTGGTGCAAAGATCAGGCTACTGGCTGGCATGGCCGCCAGACAGCCCGCAACGGCAGATCGCAACAGGTCGGTGCCTTCGAGACCACCATCATCAAAGATGTTTCGCCCATCGGCATCGATGACCGAGAAATGCACATGCATCCCGTTTCCCGCATCATTAGCATAAGGTTTCGCCATGAATGTAGCGGCAAACCCGTGTTTGCGGGCCAGGCCGCGCGTCAACGCCTTGAAAAGCCATGTATCATCTGCACAGCGCATCGCATCTTGATGGTTCAGGTTGATCTCGAACTGGCCGATACCGCTCTCGGATATGGCGGTTTGCGCCGGGATGCCCATTGCAGCGCAACCATCGTAGAGATCGGTGAAGAACGCCTCGAACGCATCCATTTCCGCGACCGACAAAACGGCCTCATCCGTCAGGCGACGACCGGTTACAGGGTTCAGAGGAGGCTGGGGGTGAGGGCCGGAAGCGTCCAGCAGGGTGAACTCTAGTTCAGTCGCGGCTACCACCGACCAGCCGCGCTGGGCATAACGGGATAATGTGGCCGATAGGGCATACCGTGGGTCGCCCGCGAACGGAGTACCGGCATCGTCATAAAGGCACATGGGAACCAATGCGGTTTCCGCGCCCAGCCATGGGATCGGGACAGGACCACGTTCCGTTGGCAGCAGAACGCCATCTGCATCGCCGCTTTCAAACACCAAGGGGCTGCCGTCGATATCCGCACCCCAAATGTCCACATTCAGGGCCGAGAACGGCATACGTACCGCACCCTTTGACAGTTTGTCCGCATAACTTGGTGGAACCCGCTTGCCGCGCATTTGACCGTTCAGATCGCAGGCTGCGATGCGAAAATTATGCAAAGTGCTCAGGTCCATTTTTCAGGTTCCGTTCTTCCGATTAACTGAGATGTATCGAAGCAGCCCCCCGAAGTCACGAAATTTGATCAAATTATTCATAAGGAGCCTTCTGCAAAGAAAAACGCCGCCCGAAGGGGCGGCGCAATTTGCGCTATGGGGTCCACTAGATCAGACGAAGCTGATGCCATCCTCTGTCATCGGGTGCGCCGCAATCTGAACGCCGGATAGAGTGTTGATGGCGTTGGCCAAAGCAGGCGCCGCTGGGGGCGTTCCTGGCTCACCCACCCCAGTGGGGGCTTCGGCTGATGGCACGATATGGACATCAATGGCAGCAATATCACCGATCCTCAGCGGCTCATAGTCGGGGAAGTTCGATTGATCTACAGCGCCACCGGTCAGCGTGATCTGGCCACGCATCACGTGACCGATGCCATAACCGATGCCACCTTCCATCTGAGCACGGACAACATCAGGGTTAACTGCAATCCCGCAATCCACAGCACATGTCACCTTTTCGATCTTGATGCCCGATTCAGGATCGCCAGAGACTTCGACGACCTGAGCAGCATAGGATCCAAAGGATTTGTGCACAGCGATACCCTGAGCCCGTCCTTCAGCAGGATTGCCCCAATTGGCCTTCTCAGCCGCCAGTTTCAAGACACCTGCTTTGCGCGACTGATCTGGATCATCACCATCAGCCAGGTAAGAGAGACGGAATTCAACCGGATCACGACCCGCTGCCTTAGCCGCCAGGTCCATCATGACCTCCATAACGTATCCGGTGTGGGTGTGCCCCACCGACCGCCACCACAGAACCGAGGTTGCCTTGGGCGTGTCCGTCAGACCAAGCGCCATGCCCGGGATATTGTAGGGGCTGTCTGCAATACCCTCGACCGAACTGTGGTCGACGCCGTCATGAACCGAGAAGGATTCGAATGGCGTTCCCTTCATGATCGACTGACCGGCCACCTGATGCTGCCATCCGACGATATTGCCATCCGCGTCTAAACCAACCCGCGCTTTGTGGCCAAAGGCCGGGCGATAGTATCCGCTGCGGATGTCATCCTCACGCGTCCAAACCAGCTTCACAGGGCGCGACCGGTCTGTGACCACAAAGGCCAGCGCAGCTTCGACCTGATAGTCTGCATCCGGCGTTGCGCGGCGCCCGAAGGATCCGCCCGCCAGCATTGTCTTGATCTGGATATTCTCTGGTGGCAGTTGGAAGATCTGCTGGTAGGCCATGTGCGGACCGGTCGGCATCTGCGCGCCATCATGCAAAATGATGTCACCTTCGGCGGTCTGTTCGATGGTGCAGTTCAGCGGCTCCATCGGTGCATGGGCCAGCAGGGGGAAATAGAACGACTGTTCGATGACGGTGTCCGCGCCATCAATGGCTGCGGTGACCGCTGCGACGTCGGCCTGGTTCACGTTGAACTCTGGCTCTGCGTCCAGCGCGGCCTTGATCTCGGCTTTGATTTGGTCCGAGTCACGGGTTTCTGCCGCTGACATGTCCCATTCGACCTCAAGCATGTCTCTTGCCTGAATCGCGGCCCATGTATTTTCGGCATAAACCGCAACACCGGCCTGATTGGGTAGAATAGCCGCGTTGATATAGCCTTTGATCTCTTTCGATGCGCTGTCGTCAAAGCCCAAAGCTATTCCACCGCGCGACTCTGGCCGCTTGATCATGGCCACCATCTGGTTGGGCAGATGCACATCCATCGCAAATTTCGCCTGGCCGTTGCCCTTGATCGCCGAATCCTTGCGGCGCACGCTCTCGTTGCCGATCAATCGGAACTCTGACGGGTCTTTCAGGCGGGGCTCTGCGGGCACCTCCAGTTGAGACGCAGCAGCCACAAACTCTGCAATCGGTGCGGTCTTTTCGCCGGCAGTGATGATCCCATCCTCGATGGTGACACCACTTGGGTCGACGCCCCAGCTTTGGGCGGCAGCATTGATCAGCATCTCGCGCGCGGCGGCACCTGCCTGACGGTATTGCATCCATGAGTTTGCAATAGCAGTCGAGCCGCCAGTCCCTTGGAACGGGCCGAACAGAAGGTTATTGTAAACCTGCGGATCAGAGGGGGCGAATTCGTATTCGATCTGATCCATCGTCACGCCAAGTTCTTCGGCAATGATGGTTGGCAGACCGGTTGCCGGGCCCTGACCCATCTCAAAATGCTTGACGATTGCGGTCACGGTGCCATCCGCATCTATTTTCACAAACGGATTGAGCTGGGCGCCGTCCGAGGATGCCGCAGCAAGTGCGCCATCCGGGCGGGCACCGACAATCAAAACGGCGCTGGCTGCTGCTGCGCCTTTCAAAAATCCACGGCGGGAGGTGTTGATGGTCATGATCAGGCCTCCAGAATTTCAGATGCGCGCTGAACACCAGCGCGGATGCGTTGATAGGTGGCGCAGCGGCAGGCATTGCCCCACATGTATTCGTCGATTTCTTCAGCACTGGGTTTTGGGTTTTCAGACAACAGACCCACAGCTGACATCACTTGACCGGATTGGCAGTATCCGCATTGCACCACATCCAGCTCGACCCAGGCTTGTTGCACGGCCGCACCGATTTTGTCGTCGCCGATGGCTTCGATGGTGGTGATCTCGGCATCCTCCAGATCTTCGACATAGGTCTGGCATGACCGGACAGGTTCGCCGTTGACGTGAACAGTGCAAGCGCCGCATGAGGCAACGCCGCAACCGAATTTGGTTCCGGTCAGCTTAAGCTCATCCCGGATCACCCACAGCAGGGGGGTGCCGGGTTCGGCGTCAACCGTGTGGGTCTCGCCGTTCAGTTTTAGTGAAAGGGCCATGGGGATCGTCTCCTGTTGGCTGTTACCTGAATCGGTAAACTGGCGCGTTTACATGTGGCACAGGAAATGCACCCTGTAAACTGGTAAGTTTACGTAGTGTTTGACCTGCGCAGGTCAATGGGTCTATAGCTCTGCCATGAACGAATGCAGCGCGCCGAATGCGTCAAAATACGCGCAGATCATCGACGCAGCCGTAGCCGAATTCCTTGAAAAGGGATTTGCCGCGTCCAGTATGGATCGCATCTCGGCTAGGGCTGAAGTTTCCAAGCGGACACTTTATAAGTATTTCGAAAGCAAGGAAAATCTCTTTCGATCCATTGTCGTGGAGTTATCGAGCAGGTTCGCGGAAGTGGTCGAAATCAAGTACGATTCAAATCGGGACATACGCGAACAGATGACAGAGCTGGCCTGGGCCGAGGGGCGTATTCTGATGCTGCCAGAGGTCATCGCCATGTCGCGCATGGTGATAAGCGAAACTTTGCGCAACCCGATGCTTGCCGCCGAAGCGCAGGGCAAACTGGACAAGACAGCTGCCTTTGTCGACATGCTGAAAGGCGCGGCGGAGGATGGAAAACTGAATATTGATGACCCTGAACAGGCGGGCAAGGATTTCATCGGCCTGATCAAGGCGCGTGCGTTCTGGCCCTTGCTGTTCAGTGGTTCGGTGCTCAGCCAGGCCGAGATGGCCGAGACAATTCAGAACAGCGTCGAGATGATGATCAGCCGATACGGGCTTCCTGGCTAAGGGCCTTCTGAGCCGGTTAGATGTCCGATGGCAATCCGGATAAATACAGGTTAGACCCGGCGGGCCGTGCGCATGCTAGAGTTTCCAATGCCAGGCTTACAGAGTTAGACGGGGGTTTTGCTGTGACAGGCAAGGCAATAAGTACAGCACGATTGTCTGTTGCGCCGATGATGGATTGGACCGATCGTCACTGCCGGTATTTTCATCGGCTGCTCAGTCGTGAGACCTTGTTGTACACAGAAATGGTGACTGCGCCCGCTCTGGTACGGGGTGGGGCGCTGCATCTGCTGGACTACAACCCCGAGGAGCATCCAGTGGCCCTGCAACTTGGCGGTTCTGACCCCGAGGAGCTGGCACAAGCGGCACGGCTTGGGGCAGATGCGGGCTATGATGAGATCAATCTGAACTGCGGCTGCCCCTCAGACCGAGTGCAATCCGGAACCTTTGGTGCGGTCTTGATGAAAGAACCGGCCCGTGTGGCCGAATGCGTTTCGGCGATGCGGGCATCAGTCGATGTTGACGTGACGGTCAAGTGCCGGATCGGGGTCGATGATCAACAGCCTCAAGAGGTTCTGCCAGATTTCCTGACCCAAATCCGCGCGGCAGGATGTATGCGGGTGACGATCCACGCCCGAAAAGCTTGGTTGCAGGGGCTCAGCCCAAAGGAAAACCGGGATATCCCTCCGCTTGATTATGATCTGGTGCACCGGATGAAGGCAGACTTCCCGGATATGCATATCTCGATCAATGGCGGGATCACCTCGCTGGATCATGCGCAGGCGCATCTTGAGGCCGGTCTAGATGGCGTCATGATCGGGCGCGCAGCCTACCACCAGCCAACCGATATTCTTGCTCAGGCGGATATGAGGATTTACCAGACCGGCGCAGCTGTGGATCCAATTGAAGTTGTTCAGGACATGGTGCCATATGTCGAACGCCACCTTGCAAATGGGGGGCGTTTGCACCAGATCACCCGGCATATGCTTGGCCTGTTTGCTGGCCGCCCGGGGGCTCGGGCGTGGCGACGGGCCTTGTCCGAAGGGGCGGTGCATGATGGCGCCGGGCCCGAGGTGATGCTGCGGGCTTTGGAGCAGGTTGCGCCCTTGGCCGAGGTTTAGAAGGAAAACACCGGCGTTGCCGGTTCTTGGGGGAAACATGCCCGATACCATGTTGCTGGCGCAGATGCTGGGTCTTTTGCTTGTGATCGGAGCGTTTGCGGGCGTTCTTGCCGGGCTTTTGGGGGTAGGTGGCGGCATCGTGTTGGTGCCGGCGTTCTTCTATGCCTTCCAAACATTGGGATATGGCGGACCGCAGTTGATGCAGCTGTGTCTTGCCACGTCGTTAGCGACGATAATCGTCACCTCTATCCGTTCGGTCCTGGCCCATAACAAAAAGGGCGCGGTGGATTGGGATATCCTGCGCGGCTGGGGACCGGGTATTGCCGTGGGGGCGGTTTTCGGCGTTCTGGTCGCGTCAGCCTTGCGCACCGAAGCGCTGCAGGCGCTTTTTGGGGTGCTGGGCATGGTGATTGGTGCCTATCTGGGTCTGGGAAAATCCGAATGGCGCCTGGGGGATGCAATGCCCAAAGGGATTATACGCGCGGCTCTTTCACCATCGGTTGGGTTTCTGTCCGTCCTGATGGGGATCGGAGGGGGCAGTTTCGGTGTACCACTTATGAGCCTTTACAACACGCCTATCCACAGGGCGATTGCAACGGCAGCCGGGTTTGGCGTGATCATTGCTGTACCTTCCGTTCTTGGGTTTTTGTTCCTGGGCATTGCGCCGGAACATTGCCCGCCCTTGACCATCGGCGCGGTGAACCTTGTCGCCTTTGGAATCGTCGTGGCGATGACCATGATAACCGCGCCGTGGGGTGTGAAACTGGGACATGCGATGGACCCGAAGCCGCTTAAGCGTATCTTTGCGATGTTCCTGACATTGGTGGCATTGAATATGTTGCGCAAGGCGCTGGGATGGTAGGTGATTTCTGGTCGCGTGGATGGGTGAAATTCCCCTATGATCCGGTGTTGGCTGACTGGGTCGAACACGCTCGGCCTGCCGCGCAAAAATCGGTGCGCGATCCCGCCTTTGCAGAATGGCTGGATTGCGAAGGCACATGGTTTGTTGGTGTTGATGCGCTACCGAATGATGCTGAAGGGCGTGTCGCGCATTCAAAGCCGTTGGCGGGCAATGCGGTCTCATTTCTCCATGACCACTTTGGCCAATTGCCACTACACCGGGGCCAGGTCTCGGTCATCTATCCCGGATACCCACGCGCCCGACGAGGCGAAAGCGAGGCTGCCGCGCGGTATAGGCGCAATCGGGATGCGGCCCATGTGGATGGGTTGCGTCCAACGGGTCCCGAACGTCGGCGTCGGGTTGATGAACCTCACGCTTGGATTCTGGGTATTCCGCTGAACGAGGCCAGCGATGAGGCTGCGCCGCTGGTTGTTTGGGACGAAAGTCACAAGGCAATGGGCACAGCCTTTCGCGACTCGCTTGCGGACCACGCGGGCGATGTTTTGCACACGGTTGATATCACCGATATCTATCAGGCCACACGCCGCACTGTATTTGAAACCTGCCCCCGGATCACTCTGCCTGCCAAACCGGGTGAGGCCTATTTGCTGCACCGTCACTGTCTGCACGGGGTTGCCCCATGGGGTGATGGGGCGTCGGCCGGGCCATATGGACGGATGATCGCCTATTTCCGCCCAGAATATCCGGGGGGAGTGGCTGAATGGATCGAATCCCCATAACTTCCGATCATTGTTTTGAGTGGAGGTTTTGAACCATGATTACGGTTCACACGAATTCAGACGGTGCGTTGATAGAAGTCGAACTGTCAGGTGAAGTTACCAGCGCAGACTATTCCGAAACACTGGTTCCTGCGATTGAGGCCGCTTTGGCCGAGCATGAAGCGGTCAGGTTGCTGGTCATCGTTCAGCCCGAGTTTAAAGGCTATGATTTGGGGGCCGCATGGTCGGATACCAAGCTGGGGCTCAGCCACTGGCGTGGGTTTGATCGGATCGCGGTTGTTGCCGATCAGGGTTGGGTGCAAACCAGTATCCGTCTGGCCGCCCCGATCCTACCCTGTCCGACGCAGGTGTTCGAGATGGCAGAACTGGAAGCTGCACGGCGGTGGATGCGTGAGTCTCTGGGATCGATCCATGTCACCGATTTGGGCGGACCCTGTGTTCAGATCAGCCTGTTGGGCAAGCTGGACCCAGACGAATACAGCAAAGCCGAGGAAGCACTGGACGCTGTTCTGAAAGGGCGCGAGAGCTTTCGGTTATTGATTGACCTGCGCGAGTTTGACGGCTGGCAAGGGCTATCGGCACTGGCTGCGCATTTCCGTTTGGCTCGAAATCACATCCGCCTGCTGGATCGCGCGGCCATCGTTGGTGACGCAGCATGGCAGCATATCGCACAGCGCGTGGCCCGCCATATCCTGGGTGTTCGTACGCAGTTTTTCCCCTCTGCCGAGGTGAAAAATGCCAAATCCTGGTTGGCTGCTGGCTGAAATCTGCACGAAATTGATTCGAACACGGGCGTCGGAGTGCGCTTATTGACGCGTTTGGTGCTGATAGGCGTCATTTTGTGACGTAAGGGAATTTGTGGGTATTTGTTGGAAATTTCGGTTTTGAACTCAAAAACGATCAAAATTCAAGAGTTTTCCCCGTAAAAATGAGGATCGAACTGGCTACCTCGGCGCTGTCGCCGCGGGTTGCCACTCACGCCGGAAACGTTCTTGAGCACGACCCCTCTCAGCTCGAACGCTGCCCGCGGCGACACTGATTATTTAATTCAATACAGGATGCTCGAAATGACGTTCAGGACTGTCTTAAATAAGATCTTTTTCGCACGCGGCGTTGTTCTATCGCTGCCCGGTGATCTGGCTGAGGATCATGAGGTCACGGCGCCAGATCAACCGAAAACCAGCCAATCCGAGATCGCGGGTCTATTTGCCGAGGAATTGCGTGGCCGCCATCCAATTCACGATGCAGCAAGTACGAAAACGGCAGAGCATCACGACACGGTTAACTGACGGGTTACAACCCGTTCAGACGCGCAGCCCGACCGCCGCGACGTTTCGCAAGACGTGGCTTTCGGTTGGGCAGGTCTTCCATGACTTCCGCGCGCTCTGCGCTGTCCATCTTGGACCAGCGGGTGATCTCATCAATCGTGCGGTAACAGCCTGTGCAAATCCGCTCAGTCGGGTGTACGACACAGATCTGGATACAGGGGCTTTCCACCTCGTTCCGTTTCCAAACCATGTTTGTCATGTGCGGTCTCCGACCCGTTACAAAAAGCGCAACCTGTCGAGCGCTCCTTGAAGGATATAACCGGCTGCGACATGATCAATAACCTGTCCGCGACGTTTTCGTGTCGTATCCGCCTCTAACAGTGCCTTTTCTGCCGCAACCGTGCTTAGGCGTTCGTCCCAGAACCCGATGGGGCATTCGGTCAGACGCGACAGGTTGCGGGCAAAGGCGCGGGTCGATTGGCACCTGGGCCCTTCGGTTCCGTCCATGTTTTTCGGCAGGCCCAGAATGATGCCACCGATCTCACGGTCGGCGATCAACTCAAGCAATCGGGCGGAATCGAGGGTGAACTTTTTGCGCCGCACGGTTTCAAGCGGGCTGGCCACGCCGCGCGTCCGGTCTGACACGGCAACGCCGATCGTCTTTTCGCCAAGGTCCAGACCCATCAGCGCGGTCATCGGCGCCAGTGATGCGGCAAAACCCTCGAACTCATCATGGATCATTGGGCAATTCCCGCCTGCAGCGCCGCGGCGTCGATCAGTTGCAAGGCGGCGGTGTTGCCAGCAAATACGGTCACGGCTTCGTCGCGGATATCGATGGCGCGTTGGGCTTGTCCCAGAACGCCGAGTGCTGCGATCAGGCGCGCCCATTCTTCGGGGGTTCCGCCCTCGTTCGCCAAACGATCCGACAGTTGGTTCACCATGCCTTGAATCATTTCTTTCCGTTCTTCTGGCGTCATATCGGCAGCAGCAGCCACATCCTCCTGGCTGGGACCAGATTGTCCCGGTACAGGGGCAGTTTCGGGGGCATTGAAGACACCTGCGCGCCAGGCAAGGTCATCCAACTGGGTCCGGATCGCCTCGGCCCATGGCGCCCCCGCAGGGGCATCGCGCAAGGTGTCAACCCAGACGCGATACGCGATATCCGGGCGACCGATCTGTGCCAGCATCTGGCCAGAGTAGTATCGCGCGGGGCCGTGGTTCGGATCGCGATCCAAGGCTTGCGAAAGGGCCTGTTCGGCCTCGGGTGAGACATAGCCATTCGCTGCCAAAATCATCATTTCAGCAAGATCCGCATAAGCGTCAGCTGTTGCCGCGTCGGCTGAAAGTTCAATCACCCGCTGCTGCGCTGCATACCCCGCGCGAAAGTTCCCGGCATTTGTTTCATGTTGCGCCAGCAGCATCTGCCCTTGCAGATCGTCAGGGCGCGCTGCAACTGTTTCACGTAACTGACCGAGAAGGCTGGCATAACTTTCATCCAACTGTCTTGGTGGAGGCGCAGGCGTCATTTCTTCGACGATGGCTTGCGAGGGCCGGTTCTGGCGGACGTCTTCCGCCAATTCGATCCGCGCCTGAAGCGGCATATCCGGTAAACCTACGGCACCTAGACGTTGATACATAAACGCCGCACCACCGACGAGTATCAGTGCCAGTCCGCCAATCACAATCAAGGACATGACCCGCGAAGGACCGACCTCGGAAGTCTTTTTGTTCATCTGGGCATCTGCCGCCAGAATACGGCGAGAGATTTCGGTGCGCACCCTCTCGGCATCTGCCTCGCCGATCACGCCGCGGGCCAGATCGCGGTCAACGCCCACCAGTTGTTCCCGATAGACACGGAGGTCATAAGCTGCGGCGGGCTCTGCATCGCGGCGACCACGGAGCAAGCTGTAGCTTAGAAAGGCTGCGATCAGCAGCGCGATGGACAGTATCAGAACCCAGAACGTCATGGCTCCTCCGAAGTAGCTGATCTGACTTAGACCTGCCAGTCGTTTGACAAAAGGGACAAATGGCCGCGAATGGACGACATGTCGCAATAGTGCGATATTGCGGCGTTGTGCGGCAGAGATATTCTGCGGCTTCAAGGCATATCTGCGCCCAATCACCGAACCGGATGGATTCGCATATGAAACACTATTCAGCCTTTGCTGTTGCGCGCGAAGCGTTGCGCTATCATACGGGATGGGAACGCGCGTGGCGGTCTCCTGAGCCCAAGAAACGTTATGACGTGATTATCGTTGGTGCGGGGGGGCATGGTCTGGCGACGGCCTACTATCTGGGCAAGAACTACGGCATCCAGAACATCGCGATCATCGAAAAGGGCTGGCTGGGTGGTGGCAACACCGGTCGGAATACAACCATCATCCGGTCGAACTATCTGCAGGACCCATCGGCCGCTTTGTACGAAAAGGCGCGCAGTCTCTATGAGGATCTGAGTCAGGATCTGAACTACAACGTCATGTTCAGCCCGCGCGGCGTGATGATGCTGGCCCAGACCCAGCACGAAATTCGCGGCTACCAGCGCACGGCGCATGCGAACGCCCTGCAAGGCGTGAAGACCGAATGGATCGGGCCTGAGCGCGTCAAGCAGCTGGTGCCGATCATCAATATCGACGGCCCGCGCTATCCGGTTCTGGGCGCGCTGTGGCAGGAACGCGGTGGTACCGCGCGCCACGATGCGGTGGCCTGGGGTTATGCGCGTGCTTGCTCGGCCATGGGCATGGACATCATCCAGAAATGCGAGGTCACCGGGGTTCGGTCGGAAAATGGCCGCGTCGTTGGTGTTGATACCACCAAGGGTGCAATTGACTGTAACAAGCTGGGCATCGTGGTGGCCGGGCATTCCGGTCAGTTGGCCGAGATGGCGGGTTTTCGTCTGCCGCTAGAAGCCGTGGCGCTGCAGGCGCTGGTGTCCGAGCCGATCAAACCCTGCATGGACGTGGTCGTGATGGCCAACACAGTGCATGGCTATATGAGCCAGTCCGACAAAGGTGAGATGGTCATTGGCGGCGGCACCGACGGGTTCAACAACTACACCCAACGCGGCAGTTTCCACCATATCGAAGAAACCGTGCGCGCGCTGATCGAAACCTTCCCGATGATCTCACGTCTGAAGATGCTGCGTCAGTGGGGCGGGATCGTGGACATGACCGGCGACCGTTCGCCCATTCTGTCAACCACGCCGCTGGGCAATTGCTTTATCAACTGCGGTTGGGGCACTGGCGGCTTCAAGGCCATTCCCGGCTCGGGTTGGGGCATGGCGCAGCTGATGGCCACAGGTCATTCGCCGCTGACCGAAGCTTTCACGATGGACCGCTTCAAAGAGGGCCGCTTTATCGACGAAAGCGTCGCCGCCGGGGTGGCGCACTGATGCGTTCACAGTTCACCGAAATCCTGATGTCTCACCTCTGCGTCTTCAAGGAGATCGCATCATGCTGACACTCAAATGCCCCTTCACCGGCGCCATGCTGGATGAAACCGAACTCCATTGTGGTGGCGAGGCGCATCGTAAGCGTTTCGGCACAGGTTCTTCGGATGAAGAGTTCGAAAGCTACATGTTCACCCGTGAAAACGCGCGTGGTGTGCATTTCGAACTTTGGCTGCATGCTTATGGCATTGGTAAATGGTTCATTGCGGCCCGCGATACGGACACGCTTGAGGTCTACGGAACTTATCCGGCGCAGACCACTGAACCGCCGCAAGAGGTCAAGGACGCCATCACAGCCAAACGCCCCGGATGGTCGTGGAGAGAGTTCTCCTGATGCATCACCTGTTCAAAAATACTCCCGCCGGAAGTCCTGACGCTTCCACCTGCGAAAGGTCCGCACAATGAGCACCCGTCTCGCAAAACAAGGCCGGCTGATTGACCGGTCGAAAAAGGTTACCTTTTCCTTCAACGGCACCTCTATGCAGGGCTTTGAGGGCGATACGCTGGCCTCCGCCCTGCTGGCCAATGACCAGATGATGGTGGGTCGGTCGTTCAAGTACCACCGTCCACGCGGCATGGTCGCCAGCGGCGCGGAAGAGCCGAACGCGCTGGTCGGGTTGGGGCAGGGCAACCGGTTCGAGCCGAACCAGCGCGCCACCACGACCGAGCTGTTCAACGGGTTGACCGCAACCTCGCAGAACCACTGGCCGAACCTGGAATTCGACATTGGTGCGGTCAACACCGCTCTGGCACGGTTCCTGCCTGCCGGGTTCTACTACAAGACGTTCATCCATCCGAAACCGTTCTGGAAACACGTCTACGAGCCGTTCAT
The DNA here is from genome assembly GCA_039818265.1 of Pseudomonadota bacterium. GTDB lineage: Bacteria > Pseudomonadota > Alphaproteobacteria > Rhodobacterales > Rhodobacteraceae > Ruegeria. The sequence goes on from JBCBUG010000024.1 coordinate 27,074, forward strand.
TCGCCAATCTGCAGGTCTGGGCAAAGCGCCCGACAAGGACAGCCGCGATGCGGATACTTATGAGCATTTCTACGCCTTCACCGATGTGTTGGTGATCGGCGGTGGTGTCGCAGGCCTGCAAGCGGCCAAAGTGGCGGCTGCGTCTGGCGCCAAAGTCATGCTGATCGAGCAGACAGCCCATTGGGGTGGTCGTGCTCCGGTTGATGGCGGTTCGATCAATGGTGAGTCTGTGGATAAGTTCGTGGAACAATTGGTTTCCGAACTCGAAACGATGGACAATGTCACCATGCGCACCCGCTGCATGGGCGCAGGGGTTTACGACCATGGTTATGTGCTGGGCTATGAACGTCTGACTGACCACAAACCTGGCACCCAGGGCCCGCGCCATCGCCTGTGGCGCATCCGCTCCAAGCAGGTTGTGACTGCGACGGGTGCGATTGAACGCCCCTTGTCCTTTGCGGGCAACGACGTGCCGGGTGTGATGCTGGCCTCGGCCATGCGCGATTACGTTGTGAACTGGGGCGTGACCCCAGGCCAACGCGTGATCGTAGCCACCAACAATGACGATGCATATCGCACCGCGATAATCCTGAAACAGGCCGGAGTTGACGTGTTACGCGTGGTCGATGCCCGCGCCGCGGCAGGTCCGCTGGCTGAAGAGGCGCGCCAGTTGGGCATCCGTGTTGATCCGGGCAAAGCCATCGCCAAAGTCAAAGGCGGCAAGCGCGTCAAGAAGGTTGCCATCTGCAATCAAGACGGCATCGGCGGCGCCCGTGAAGAGGTTGAGGCAGATGCGGTCGCCATGTCCGGTGGCTGGTCCCCGGTTGTGCACATGTGGTCGCATTGCGGCGGCAAGCTGATCTGGGATGAGGCAAATGCCCATTTCCGCCCCGATCCCTCACGTCCCCCGCTGGGTGCGGACGGCGAAGGCTTTGTTCTGGCGGCAGGCAGTTCGAACGGGCCGCTTGCGCTGGGTGACGTTCTGACTGACGCGGATGCGGCCGGCAAGGCTGCCGCGAAAGCGGCCGGGCACAAACCCAAACGCACTAAGGCCCCTGAAGGTGAAACCACCGCTGAGGCGCTGATGGAACCGGTCTGGCTGATGCCCGCCAATGCGGAAATCCAACTGCGCGCCAAATCCTGGCTGGACTTCCAGAACGACGTCAAAGTCTCGGACGTTCAGCTGGCCGCGCGCGAAGGCTATGAAAGCGTCGAACACACCAAGCGCTACACCACGCTGGGCATGGCGACCGATCAGGGTAAGTTGAGCAATATCAACGGTCTGGCGATCCTTGCTGATGCGCTGGATTCGGAGATTCCGAAGGTCGGCACCACCACTTTCCGCCCGCCTTACACGCCGATCTCGCTAGCCTCGATTGGCGGCGAAGCGCGCGGAGAGATCTTCCAGCCGATCCGCCAAACGCCGATGCACAACTGGCACGACAAGAACGGCGCCGATTGGGAACCGGTCGGCCACTGGCGCCGGACCTATGCCTATGTGCGCCCCGGTGAATCCGTACATGACGCGGTAAATCGTGAGGTGAAGAACACGCGTGAAAACCTCGGAATGCTGGATGCCTCGACGCTGGGCAAGCTGATCGTCAAAGGCCCCGACGCGGGCAAGTTTCTGGACATGATGTACACCAACATGATGTCCACGCTGAAGATCGGCAAATGTCGCTATGGCCTGATGTGTTCCGAGAATGGTTTCCTGATCGACGACGGCGTTGTCGCGCGGGTCGATGAGGATACATGGCTGTGCCACACCACCACCGGCGGGGCCGAGCGTATCCATGGTCATATGGAAGAATGGCTGCAAACCGAATGGTGGGACTGGAAAGTCTACGTCGCCAACGTGACCGAGCAATATGCTCAGGTCGCTGTGGTCGGCCCCAAGGCCCGCAAGGTGCTTGAGAAGCTGGGCGGCATGGACGTCAGTAAAGAGGCGCTGCCCTTCATGGAATGGCGCGATGGCAAGATCGGCGACTTCGATTGCCGCGCTTATCGCATCTCGTTCTCGGGTGAGCTGTCTTATGAGATCGCCGTACCTGCGTCGCGGGGTCAGGCCTTCTGGGATGCTTTGATGGAGGCAGGCAAAGAGTTTGGCGTGATGCCTTATGGCACCGAATGTCTGCACATCCTGCGGGCCGAAAAGGGCTTTATCATGATCGGGGATGAGACCGACGGCACCGTGATCCCTCAGGATCTTGGGCTGAATTGGGCTCTGTCCAAGAAGAAAGAGGACTATCTGGGCAAACGCGCCCATTCGCGCAGCCATATGGCCGATCCTGACCGTTGGAAACTGGTGGGGCTGGAGACTGTGGATGGTTCCGTCATCCCAGATGGCGCCTATGCAGTGGGAGAGGGCGTCAATGCCAACGGTCAGCGCAATATGATCGGGCGTGTGACCTCGACCTATTACTCGGCCAATCTGGGCAAGGGCATCGCCATGGGTCTGATCAAGCATGGGCCTGATCGGATGGGCGAGATTGTCGAGTTCCCGGGAACGGACGGCAAAACCTACAAAGCCAAGATCGTGGATCCGATCTTCTATGACAAAGACGGGGAGAAGCAGAATGTCTGAACCCATCAGCGCCCTGAATCACGCAAGCTATGACGGCATCGCTAAGATCGAGGAATGCGGACTGCAGGGCATGATCACCCTGCGCGGCAACCAATCCGACAAGGTGCTGGCCAAAGCGATCAAAGATGCCACCGGGCAAAAAGTGCCCGGTCAGCACGAGGCATTGGTGAGTGGCGATACTGGCGTCTGCTGGATGTCCCCGGACGAGTTGCTGGTGCTGGTCCCATATGCTGAGGTCGAAGCCAAACTGGCCGCCATGACCAATGCGCTGGGCGGAACGCATGCCTTAGCTGTCAACGTCTCGGATGCCCGCGCGGTGTTTCGCGTGTCCGGCGCAACCGCACGCGAGGTGATGGGCAAGGTTGCCCCGGTCGATTTCTCGGGCGACGCGTTCCAACCCGGCCAAATCCGCCGCTCGCGTCTTGCCCAGGTGGCAGGTGCATTCTGGATGGATGACGTCGAAAGTTTCCGTGTGGTCTGCTTCCGCTCGGCTGCGGATTACGTGTTCAAACTGCTCAAGGTTGCGGCACAGCCCGGCAGTGAGGTTGGGATTTACTGATTTGCATTAATAAGGCCCCGACTTAGACGGGGCCTTATTGTATCATTTGTTCAACGAACAAGTCCCTATGCCATAGGGTTTGTTCGCAAAGTTGCCCTGCAAAAATGCCATACGAACTTTGACTGAGTTATCTGACGGATTCAGGTTAGCCTGGTATCGAACGCGGACATTTCCGCCGGCGGCCATTGTTTCGTCTATGTTCCATACAAGGCGATAACCCTTGGAACCACGATTTTTGAACTTGGCTTCTGCCCAGTCCTGATAAGAGCTTGCTGCCATTGCGGACGTTGCGGCCGGATCGATGCGGAACGAATATTCTGACGCGATCCAGCCATGGCTATCCTGCTTGGTCATTTTGCAGACATAGTTAATGGATTCTGTGGCTGCGACTTGTGTGCCAATTAGTGTGAACAATGCGATAGTAAGATGTTTCATGAATGCCTGTCGTGATTGATTTGGTGTCGCCAAGGCAGCACCTTAAGCGCGAAAAGGCAAGTTAAATTGCTCGACTAACAAGAAATTCAATTGACGCGTCTATGCGTGCAACAGAACCGTTTGAAACCTAGAAAGTGCCTCGGGCTTCAGCAGTTGCTCGATCGTAACTGGATCAAAGTTCTCATCGCTGAGATTGGAGTAAAAACTCAACGAGTTCAGCAGGCTCTGTGTAGCTTCAAGCCTTTCATCTTCGGCCAAGAGTGGTGCGTGAAGTGACAAATACAGCGCTGGTCTTTGTCGTTCTAGCCAAGCAATCAGCGTCGGCAGAACAAAAAACTCCGCCCCTTCAATGTCCATTTTGACCAGCGAAACCTTCGACAGATCACAGGTCGACTGGAACTGGTCCCATGTGATCGTGAGCGCGTCATTCCCATGGGCTTCGTCGTGCAGCAGCGATGTGGTCGAATCCCCGGGCTCACCCCAGACCGAGGCCATGCGCGCCATGCCGAACTTGTCCGATAACGCGACCCCGAAGGCCGAGACATTACTGATCTGGTTCAGGTCCAGATTCCACGCCAGAAATCGATAGGCCGAGGGGTCTGGTTCAAAGCAAAAGACACGGCGCGCCTTGCGCGCGCCATAGAGAACGGTTGGGCCGATCCAGGCACCGATATCCAGATAGTCGCTGTCCGGCGTCAGAAATCTGTCGAGAACCTTGAAGGTTTCGGGCTCCCAAGTTCCATCGCCTGCTGCGCGCCAAAACTTCGAATGGTACGGGTCAAGGCGAAACGCCTCGCCATTCAGATTGCCCGCATAGTAGCCGCGCGCGCGGTAGAACATCTTGCGTGCCTTTGTTCGCATCGCGGACCTTTCGGTTTTATTGTCGCGGCCCTTGACCTGCGGCGCTTGCCAAAGCATTTAACCTTTGGAAACCGCAACATTCATTTCAACAGGGGGCCGACATGGCTTTTGAACTTCCTGATCTTCCTTATGCACATGACGCGCTGGCAGCCAAGGGTATGTCCGCTGAAACACTGGAATTTCACCACGACCTGCACCACAAGGCCTATGTCGATAACGGCAACAAGCTGATCGCGGGCACTGAGTGGGACGGCAAGTCGCTGGAAGAGATCATCGTCGGCACCTATGATGCCAATGCCGTGGCGCAGAACGGTATCTTCAACAACATCAGCCAGCTGTGGAACCACAACCAGTTCTGGGAGATGATGGGCCCCGATGGCAACGCGATGCCCGGTGAGCTGGAAAAAGCACTGACCGAGAGCTTTGGCTCGGTCGACGAGTTCAAGTCGCAGTTCAGCGCGGCGGGTGCTGGTCAGTTCGGCTCGGGCTGGGCGTGGTTGGTCAAGAACGCTGACGGCTCGCTGGCCGTGACCAAGACGGAAAACGGCGTGAACCCTCTGTGCTTTGGTCAGACTGCGCTTTTGGGCTGTGACGTATGGGAGCACAGCTACTACATCGACTTCCGCAACAAGCGTCCGGTTTATCTGTCGAACTTCCTCGACAATCTGGTGAACTGGGAAAACGTTGCATCGCGCATGTAATGTCTGATCCGATTACGGGTCTTTAAGGGCCTGCCGGCGGAGACGCTGGCAGGCCTTTTTGCTGCGAACAACCGTTCATAAGCGAAGTTTCATGCTGAGACGGGATTGAATGCGGCCCTGCAGTGCTTACCTAATGTGAAGCGGACCGGGAGAGCCGCAAACCACATACCAACAGACAGGCAAAGCGTCGGATGCGTCCGGCAACGTGGGAACCAACCCCGCCTGATTGACGAGGGATGCGTCTAAAAACGTCATAACAGGAGATCTCGATGGTCGCACTTTCACAGGGAACTTGGGTCATTGTCGCAGATGGAGAGAAGGCATTGTTCATGGAAAACATAACTGATGCCGAAGACCCCAATCTGGTTGTTGTTTCAGTCGAAGAAACAGACATGCCAGCTGCACAACCTTCTGACCGGGCGGGGCGGCGCAATGATGGCGGACCGAACCAGAAGTCAGCCTTGAATGATCCGTCTTGGAAGGCCCATGCCAAGTCTCTGTTTGTGCAGGAATTGGCAACTTTGCTGAACCGCAAGGGGCTGAAGGGTGCC
>JBCBUG010000025.1:0-32385 GCA_039818265.1 Pseudomonadota bacterium
GCCCCAGGCCACAGGCAGGGCTTCGCCCTCCTGTTCTGCCAGCCGATAGATGTGGTCCATCTATCAGCTAACAGATCAGAAGGCCGCGCCCATTAGCGGATAGCCGGGAAACATCGGCAACCGCATCGCCACGAAAGAAAGGAAGTTTTTCTATGGGTTACAATCGTTACATGAGCGGAATGTCCTGCGGTGGTCTGGTCACAGGGGAAGCCTTGACCGACGATCAACTGCGCGCCGCCGTGCCCTCGATCTTCGCAACCGAAGCCCACGAAAGCCGGTCTGACCGCTTTGTTGTGGTGCCGACAATCGACGTTCTGACAGGACTGCGCAAGGAAGGGTTTGACCCATTCTTTGCTCAGCAGGCCAACACCCGCATTGAAGGCAAAGCCGAGTTCACCAAGCACATGCTGCGCTTGCGTCACCGTTCGATCACCAATGCCGAAGGCGAAGCCTTTGAAATCATCTTGGTCAACGCCAACGATGGAACCAGCAGCTATCAGATGGTGCCGGGGTTCTTTCGGTTCGTCTGCGCCAATGGCTTGATGGTTGGTGACAGCTTTAACGAGGTGAAGGTGCGCCATTCAGGTGACGCCATTCATGAAGTTATCGAAGGCGCTTACACTGTATTGGAAGATGCGCCCCATGTGGCAGAGCAGGTTGAAACCTTCAAAGGTATCTCTCTGGACGATGCAGAGCGCAAAGTGTTTGCGGAAGTGGTGCATGAACTGCGCTTTCCCGAGGCTCACAAAGAAGATGGAAAGCCCGCGCCGGTTCAGGCTGACGCTCTGTTGAGAACCCGCCGCAATGCCGACCGCCTGACCGATCTGTGGACCGTTGGCAATGTTCTGCAGGAGAACGTCATTAAGGGCGGGCTGCATGGTCGTGTCAAAGATGCCAATGGCCGCACACGCCGACAGCGCACCCGTGGCGTCAAGGGCATCGACCAGAACAAAGCCCTGAACCGGGCCGTCTGGTCTCTCACTGAAAAGATGGCAGAGCTGAAGGGCGTAAGCCTCGCCGCCTGAAGAACAGCGCGCGGCTCGATCAGGGCCGCGCATACCCCCCTGACTCGGAGCAGAGACCATGCAAGCAAACATCATCAACACAGTCGCCCACGAGCGTTTCAACAATTTGCCGGTAGGTGACACGCTGGAAAAATATGAGTGGTTTACCATTGCGCCGGTACGTCACGACGAAAGCGAACAGGCAACCGTTCAATGTGAAGCTGGATGGGCCGAGTTCTGGACGATCTACGGCTGGCATAAAGACGGGTCCGACGAGGACGCCTGTTTTGTGGCCGACGCGGTACACGACGAATTTGGCCCCCGTGACATCGTGCGGATCGCGCGCCAGATCGCCAACGAGACCGGCAAAGGGTTCATGGCTGGCGACATTCACTATGGGTACTACCCCCGCAACGGCGAGGGTCCGATTGCCGTCACAGATTTCAAAGAGATTGCCGAGGATCTTACGCACGCAATTCACGAGGCGAACGAGGACGAGATTCCGGACGAGGATCAGCGCGTCGATGATTTTGACAATCACCCGCTGGCCGATCTGCGCGAGGCGTTTGTCGATTACTCCGACTATTCGGGTTCTGACCAGCTCGACCCTTATCAGCCCGAGACCACCGCCCACTGAAACCTTGCTAAGCCGGGAGGCCGCAAAAGCGGCCCCCGCCACTTGCCCGATGGAGAGCAGAAATGCAGCAGCTTGATTTGATACCGATGGCCCCAAGCGAGAAGGGAACACCAGGCGCAAACTGGTGGGCCGGTGCCTGGGAATGCCGAAACTTCGACGGGTTTTTTCAAACCCGTGAGCAGGGCCGGGGACCGTGGAAATTCGTGATCTACGGTTTTGGCGACGACGATGTTTCTGTCTACGGCGTCAACCCGTTTGGTGAGCTTGTCCACCAGAGCGTGCCCATCGACGGGCAGGATCGCATCACCATTCTTGGCCGCAAATATGGCCGGGACAACTGGCAGCACTAAGCCGGGCGAAGCCCGAAAACTGAAACGGAAAGGACCGTTCAATGTATGCCCATTGTTTCCGATCTGGACACATCGCGCTTTCCGAGCATCCCGACATCGAGGGCGGGATTTGTATTGGTGAGGGGACAGAGGACGAGCTGACCCGCAAACTGGATGGACGCGCCCGCATGTCATGGAATGACACGTGGTTGGTCCCCGGAGTGCCGGAGGCCGAAACCGGGGATGAGGCGCTAGACGCTACCATTCGGTTCAAGACTCGGATGGATGAACCGCTGCCAGAGGCAGGGTAGATGCGCCGCCAGTTCACCTTGCCGGGTCTCGATCAACCGCGCCGAACCCGGCGCGTTTTGATGCACGCGGCTGATGTGGGTCAAGCCCCCGGTTTGATGCCCGGTTGGCGAACCACCAAGGGCGGGCACTTCCTATGCGGTCAGTGCGGTCATGACGCCGGATGGTGTTTTGACATGACCGATACCGAAATTCGGCGGGGCATTCCGTGCCCGGTCTGCAACCACCAAAAGGAGGATTCCGATGCTTGAGAAATGTGTTCATCACACCATCGACGTTGCTGTTGCCGGTGCCCTTTTGGTGGCAACAGTTTCAGCGTTTTGCTGGCACGCGGAACAGCGCGCCACTATCGAGGTTTGGAAGTCTGACCGTGCCGCCCGACTGACCGTCGCGCGGGACTGACCCGGCCCTTTCAGCGCGTCCTGTTCTTCCTATCATCGACCATCCGGGCGAGGTCCGGATAGCCCGCGCCGCATCGGTTGTGCAGGGCCAGCCCGTCCTTTTCTCGGTCGCATGTTTTGGCGATGATCTTGAGCGCCGAGGGCAGCGGCGTGTCAGCACCGACCAGCTCAATGAACCGCTTTTTCGGGTACTGCCCGTACCGCCCGCAGGTCTTGCAGTTGATCCGGACCAGCTCAAACGGATAATCCCAAGCCCTCACAGCGTACAACCCCCGGTAGTGCGATTTTCACGCGGTCTGAAAATCTTCAACCCTTCTATTCTCAGCATCTACCCCACGGGTTCGTTCAGAGCCAGCGTAAAGGCTGGCCGCTCGGTCCCCGTTCGCGCCACCCAACGCGAAGCCGCGCGACTGGCACCGTGCCAAGATCCCGACCGAGACACCCTGACCTGATGTGCGACAGCCGGTCAGCTCGTCGGGTCGCGCGGCTGCAGCCCAGCCGACTTGTGGCGCACTGACCTGACCGGCAGAGCCAATGCCAACTCGTCGGCACCCGCCGCCACAGCGTCGGGAAGTTGAGCGCGCCCAGGCGCGCGGAAAATGCAGATTGCATTTAACGTGCCGGAAAGTGACGGGCGCTGTTCGGGCAGCCCACGCTTTGCGTGATTGCCCTGCGCCAGTCCACCGGCACCCACGCCTGTTGGTTGGAAAAGGGGCGGAACCCTTTTCCCGGCGTGGAAATAGCCTCCAAGAGCAAAGTTGCTCCGATCATGATTGGAGAAAATACGGATTTCTCAAATCACATCGGTTTACTCTTGGAGATTATGACAGGATAAGGTAGTTGCGTTACAAATTGCTCTGAGCTAATTTTGAGCCATGAGTAAAACCGCCGATACCGAGAACTTTTCCGTCCGTATGCCCGTCGATGCCAAAGCGCGACTGGACAGAGCCGTGAAGTCCCTCGGTGCCAAAAGCCGGAACCAGGTCATTCAGCGCCTCGTCTATCGCCTGATCGGTTATCTCGATCCTGACCCCGCTGTTGTGGATCTCTGGCAGAAGCACTTGCGGCAGGTTCAGGGTGGGTACACCAACCTCAATCAACTTGCGAAGTCTGCCAAGCGCGGCTCGGTGATCTGGACGGATGACGACCGGCGCGACGTCGAAAATCTCCATCGCGCGATCATTCAGCACCGGCAAGACTTGAAGGCGATGATCACTGCCGCCCGCCGAAACCGAGAACCAGAATCCGCCATTCGCCGGATCTTGCGCGACGACGATTGGACACCTGAAGAATGAACGCCGTTGCCCGTGATCTGACAGCCGGAGACTTCCTAGAGCTTGCGTTCCGTGAGGCTCAGAAGGGTGTCGATCGTTCCAAGCAGATCAATCAGCAGTTGCAGACCGCCAAGCGCATGAAGTTCATGGTTTCGCGGGCCTCATCCGTCAAGGCGCGGCTTGGTGCCGTGGTCGGAAAGCCCGAGGCGGTTGTGAAACACGTCCGCAAGGGTGGGGTGAAAAACGCGCATGAGCTGCGCCGCCAGATCAACTATCTGACCGTCAGAGCAGAGGGCGTGTTGGACATCCGAGACAATGGCGTGACCCCGCTCGATGCGGATCAGGTCAGTGATCTGATCGAGACCTGGGCCGAGGATTTCAACGGGAAAACCAACTACGGTTACACCCGTCACATGATCGTTTCTTTCCCCGAAGGCACCTATCCCGACGCCGCTCACGAGGCCGGTTTGGAGTTCGCAGATCGGCTATTTGGCAGCGGTGATTTTGGCGATACATGGGACTATCTGACCGTGTTCCATAACGACACTGATAACCCCCATGTCCACATCGTTGTGAACAGCCGAGGCGTCGAGCATGGGCAGTGGCTCGCTATGGGCATGAGCAGCGAAATGAACATCGACGTTCAGCGCTCTATCCAGGTCGAGGTTGCAGAACAATACGGAATTGAGCTGACCGCTACGACCCGCCTTGAGCGAGGTTTGCGGCAGGAAGTCGAGACCGACACGTGGAAAGTTCAGGCCGGAATGTCGGTGGTTGAGACCACCCCGGAAGTCGAAGTTACGGCCCGAGACAGGGCCGCTGATGTGATGACGTTATCCATCGCAAGAATGTCCGATCTGTTTGATGAGCGCGCCAACGCCGTCAGCGAAAAGATCGAAGAGTTTGCCATCAAGCTCATTGAAGGAGAGGAAACTATGGTATCGAAAATGGAACATCTGCTGGATCAAGCTGATCACTTTGATGATTACGGTGAGCCAGGAGGCCCCGATTACAAATCGCCGGAGTTGATGCGCGAGCTGCGTCAACACATCGAATTGGGTGGCGATGAGGAAACAATCAGCCCTGATCTGAAAGCCCGCGTAGTACAGCATATAGATGCCCATCAGCACATTGAGGAAAGCGGAGGAACGCTCTCGGCGATGGCCGATATTGTCGATCACAAAGACTATCAAGCGTCCGAAAACTACTCGCCGCCAGCGGTGCGTTATGACGCTTACATGCGCGATACTTTGGGCGAGGATGCCAGTGACAATTGGTCGAAGAAGTCTGCTGAAATCTTGCAGTCCATCGAAAAAATGGAAGGGCTGGCGCGCGAGGTCGCTGACCCTCATTTGCGCGTTTCGATGGACATTCAGATAGGAGAGTTGAAAGGCGACGTAGCCAACATGCGGCCCAACGATCCCGACCTGCAAGCCTACATCATCGAGGACCGGCGATATTCAACCCTGATGGATACTGCCGAAATGGATACCCTCGACTATCCAGAGGCTGACCAGTGGGCGGCGATCCGCAAGGAAGTCACCGACACGGCCAGCAGCTATGGCCTAGATGGCGAGGCGTTCGTTGCCCGCTTTGGCGACCATCACAACGTCACTTTGGGCACTACAATGGGATGGCGCAGCGACGACATTTCGACCGCTGCAGCCCACTTCCAGGCTCAAGGATTGTCGGACAGCTACGACCGGGCAGAGGCCGTTGTTGACGAGCTGCACCAGCTTGCTTCTTCCAAGATCATCGCAATCTCAGAAGAACTTTCAGACGTTCACGCCCACGCAACGCACCCGCTCTTGCAAGGGCGGGGCGACGATGACGGCCACAGCCTATAAGGAGTTCACCCCGTCTGCCTGATGAGCGCGCCAACGCTCTAAGCAGATCCATCACAGAGTTATCCATCAACTCGCAAAGGAAAAACTATGGTTTCCCGTACAGACTATCTTTTGAACGAAGTCGAACACTTCGCACCGTATTCCCAATTTGATCAATCCGCCCCGCGTGAGGATCGCGTTTCAGAGCAGATCGACATCATCATGAAAGAGCAACGGAACCTGGGGTATGACAATGCCGCAATCGGTGGCCGACTGGATGACATCGAGGACCAGGCCAACCGCCGTGTTGACGAACATACGGCGCAAAAGGATCTGGTCGAAGAACTGAAAATCGAATTGGAGGCTGCGGAGCGGTCAGGGGAGCAGGTTGATCTGAACGATATGCAGGCTTTGGTTTCTCAGCACATGAACGATGCTCAGGAATACGACCTGTATCACCCCTACTATTCGTCCCTTGCGGATCTGTCGGGCGACAAAGGTTTTCAGGATTCCGACGATTACCAGTCGCCCGGTGATCGCTATGTTCAGTATATGCAATCCGCTCTGGGTCAGGCCGGTTTCGAGAACTATGAACAGCAGACCAAGGACATTGTGAACTCCATCGAGAACATGGAGGCTCTTGCACGAGAGGTCGAAGATCCGCATCTGCGTGCTGCAATGGACGTGCAGATCGGAGAGCTGAAGGGCGATGTTGCCGAGCTACGCCCATACGACACCGACCTGCAGGCGTACACTGTTGCTGACGACAGTTACACCACATCCATGAATGCGGCCGAGTTGGACAACCTGGACCCGACAGAAGCCGAAAAATGGCTGGCAGTGCGTGACGACATTGTTGCAACCGCCAACAGCTTCGGACTCGATGGAAACAAGTTCCTGGCTCGCTACAACGATCATGACAGCGTTTCAGTCGGAACCACTGCGACTTGGCGGGACGCGGACATTTCCACCGCTGCCGCCCATTTTAACAGCCAAGGCGTTCCGGACAGCTACGAGCGCGCCGAGGCCGTTGTTGGTGAGCTGCACCAAGTTTCATCCAGCAAGATTGCCGCCGTGGTGCAAGAGATTGCCCATACCCGCGAACAGGCCACCCACGTCCATGAAGATGATGGACACAGCCTTTAACCACGGAGGACATGATAGATGATCGTTCGCACTCTGATCTTGCTCGCCGCCGTCGCAGGGACTTGGTACGCAACCAAAACGCACACAGAAAAGCGCCTCACAACTGAGTGGCGGCTTGCGGTAGTGAAATGTGTTGCCGGGAACAGTGAGATTGCAGCCCTGGAACAATGTGTGGTCCGGGTCGCCCGTCCATCGGCTGATACATCTGGTGCAGGAGGCTAATGATGTTGGCGGCAAACCAAAGCGATTGTGCAGCGCATTCAACTGTACATCTTGCGGCCATGATGGGGCACAACAACCCGCCCCCTGAAAAGGTCATTAAACCGCAACCTGACAGTGTTTTCGGGCTTCGGGCTGCATGGCTCAGGTTTGCAGAACAGAGGGAAATAGTCCGTCTTGCAAAGCTGCACGGGCGGATTAAGCGAAAAGAAGAAGCTCTGAAGAGACTACGGGCCGAGCGCACCACTATCATGAATCGGTGTATCCGGCGAATGCGCCGAGCTTCTGGCAAGAACTGAAGGCATTGAGCCTCGATTCAAAAAGGCCACCTTCGGGTGGCCCTTTTTTTTGCCTCAAACCAACGCCGGTCTGATCTTTCGATTTTCATTCTCGGATTGTCGAAGTTGGCTTACCAGTCGCCTCAATTCTCTACTGGCCTCCGACCATCCGCCTCTGGTGGTCCAGGGCGGGATACGAGATTTCAGCACCCGCCAATCTGGGACTGAGCCGACAAACACAAGTTCAGGCCCTTCCGGATGAAGGCTGCATTGCCAAGGATCACCCAGCAGGTTTTGATACACTTCAAGATAGTTCGGCTCAGGCAGGCTAACACCTTGACCCCGGAGCCGGGCAGGCCGCGCCACTTCGAAACGCAAGCGGATCTGCGGGCTTGTCGGCAGATGGTTCAATTGCGGCCAACCATCGTAGAGTAAGTGGGGAAAGCCTTCGTGGCTTGTGTGCCAGCCCTTTACCCCGTGAATCCGCCTTTGGTTCAGTATCCCAAGCGCTGCCTCAAAACTGGTGTCATGCACAACCAGGTGCTTTGACCGCTGTTTGATTGGTCCGAACCATTGCGGCTCGACAGTAGTATCCAACATCATTCACCCAACCTATTCGCCGCCGCCTTGATCTTTTTGTCAGTGTTGTACTGACTCAGCGAATACACGGCCCAAATAGCGGCAGGAATCCAGCCAATAAGGGTCAATTGCAGGAGCAGGCAGAAAATGCCCTGAATTGGGCGTCGGATCGTGAAGAACACGACGAAGGGCAGCACAATCGCTAAAATTAGTCTCATCTCTATTAACCTTTGGTTTGTTAGAACGCTGTAATGCCACATATGGGATTAAACAGAGATTTAGATAAACTGCACCCCCGTTAAGCGGGGGCGCTGCTTCCTGATCGCGTGGTTCTCATCTTCTCCATCGCCAAATCTTTCGCTGACCGGCTTTTGCGTTTTGCAACTGTACGCTGCGCATCAAAAGCCGCCTGAAGTTCCTGGTCTTTTTCTGAAACCTCTCTCACCGGGGCAGGGGCCGGTTTTGCATCAGCTAGGGCCTTTGCCGTGTCCCTGGCTTGCTCTGCAGCCAGATCGAGGTGTGTGCCCTTGATCTTCGGACTGTCGCCGCCCAAGAACTGCATGAAATAAGGATCTTCGAAGTATCGGATCTTGTTTGCAATCACCGGCATCTTGCCTTCGCGGATCAGCACAACCTCATTTTCCGGCAATCGGCCAACGTGTTCCGGCCGGAGCAGACGAATGCCTTCCTCGCGTTCCGATATGCTGCCCATTTCCATTTTACCGAGCGCCCGAGACTTCGACTTGCTCATAACTGTTTTGTCACCGATGGACCTGGACACGTGTTCGCGTACCTCTGAATCTTCGGACGCCGCAAACATCTGCGTTCCTGCGTTTGCCAGCATCGCCCGCACACCTTCATGCCCATAGATGTCCTGCAGGCGCGACAGCGTTTGCGAAATCACGATGATCCGGCCACCGAACGATCGCATGGTGTCATACGCTTCAACGACGCGCTCAAGATGGCCGAGGCGCTGAAACTCATCGAGCAGCATTAAAACCTTGAACGGCTCATCTTCGCCCGGTTCGTGGGTCTCGATGGTGTTCACCAGATCGAGGAAGAACAGGCGAATGAGTGTCCGGAACTCTTTGACCTTCTTCCCAGGCACAGAAAAGTAGATCGAGGTAGGGCGCCGACGCAGATCCTCAAAGTTGATGTCATTGCCCTGCGTGGCTCTTGCCACTGACGGGTTACGCCAGAGCTGAAGGCCGGAGTTGTTCATAACCGAAATCGTTGACCGCAAGATTTTGGATTCTTCGGCTGCAAGATTCAGAAACTCATCTGCAGCTCGCGCATATCCAACTTCTTCAGCCATTTTCTCGTAGTCCTTTTGCTTGGTCGTTTTGACCAGGCGCAAGACTTCGGAAATGTAAGGCCGCTTTCTTTTGATCGCCAACATCGCCATTGCGCAGAACATGCCTTCGACACCACCCATAAAGCCCTGTGCGGACGAGCTGGGCGTGTCGAACATCTGGGTTGCAACCTGAATCACTTCTTCCCATCGCCGGTCCAGATTGTCGGCACGTGCTGCGCGGCGCAGAGGGTTGTAGCTGTGGCTTTTGTCGGGGTTCTCGGGATCGAACACGAAAACCTCGTCGCCCATTGCTGCCCGACGCGCGCCGGTTGTCTGGAAAATCTCACCCTTGATGTCCAGGACGACGCAAGAACCATTGAAACGCAGGACATTCGGGATCACAAAGCCGCTTGTTTTGCCCGATCCAGACGGAGCAATGAACATCGCGTGCGGCTTTTGGACACCGGGGCCGGGCTTATAGTAGATCGCGTTTTTGTCCTTTGGCTCACCAAATTTGGCAAACACGATTTCACTATCCAGTTTGTCTTTGAGCTTCAGCACCGACGCATAGCCCTCCTGGACGAGCTGAGGGGCCTTTGCAAAGGTCGCATCGCCGTATTTCGTTGAGGGGCCGCGCAGCGCAGCCGCCACGAATGCAAAGGTCAAAACACCCACCGCGACCACCGCCACCAGACCCATGATCTGCTGCGTCTCTGCAGGCTGTGCCATGAACTTCTCTGGGATCGCCCAGATGTCCAGCCCGCGAAAACCTCTGGTGTTGATGTATTCGAGAGCCAGACCGACCACCAAAACCGCGCAAGCCGAGGTAGCGATAAAGCCCATTGTACCGGCTATCGCTACCTTCTTGCCCTTTGGGAGATCCTGAAACTCAGCCATCGGTCAGCTCGCGTTTGAAGAAGCACACGATGCCAAATTCAGCACGTGCGACACCAACCATTTCCCAACCTTCTTTGCCCAGCTTTGCGAATTTCTCGCTGGCGTCGTCGCGTTCCGAAAAAGGCACGTCTCGATACTCGAATTGCTTCATCTTTGTACTCCTTCAGATAAGTTGTTCTGCAGTCATCAGAGGCGGAAAAATCACGCCGTTGACCTTCCGTTCGTCCCCGATTTTCTTCATGTGAACGATCATGTGAATGGTCGCTCGGATGTCATCGACCACCTCTGACTTTTGGACGGTCGGAGATCCGCGCCGCACCATTTTACTCATCCGTCCAATGGCATCTACGGGCGAGTTGGCGTGCATGGTGCAGACAGATCCATCGTGGCCGGTATTCACCAGTTCCAAGAACATATTCGCGTCGTCGCCCCGGATTTCACCGCAGACGAGGCGGTCAGGCCGTAACCGCAGCGCCGATTCAAGCAGCTTTGTCGGTGATCGAGGTCCATCTTCTTCAGAACGGTCAGCAAGCAGATCAACAGAGTTTGGTTGCTCGATGTCCAGCTCTGCCACTTCTTCAATCGTCACGATCCGTTCGCCCGGATCGACGCGCTTCAGCATGGCATTGAGAACAGTGGTTTTGCCAGACGAGGTGCCCCCGGCAATAATCACGTTCCACTTACTTTGCATCGAGAGGTCCGCCAGCTCGTCAAAGCTCATCGTGCCCGCTGCGAGGGCAGCACGGGCAT
The DNA here is from genome assembly GCA_039818265.1 of Pseudomonadota bacterium. Taxonomy (GTDB): domain Bacteria; phylum Pseudomonadota; class Alphaproteobacteria; order Rhodobacterales; family Rhodobacteraceae; genus Ruegeria. Next base: position 10,944 of record JBCBUG010000025.1, read on the forward strand.
TTTCGAGAGCGCTGTGATCGTTGCTTTCCGCCAATGCGGCCTCTTTGCTGGCGAAGCTGAACGCGCCCAGATCGACGGTTTTCACGCGGAGCAGGCGGATCGCCACGGACCCCACGCCGGTTGTTGCTGGCGGAATCACGACCTGCACCCGCGCTTTGCCCTGCTGTGTTGGCACGTTGGCCGTCGCAATGGGTTTCTTTTCTCCGAACGTCACGTCGCTGAATCCGGCCACGCAGCGCCCGATGTTTTCTACATCGTCTCTATTCAAAGTGATGTCTGTCCTGGTCATGTGCGTTGTGCCCATTTCTTCGACCCAGACCGATCCGTCAGGATTCACAGAAATTTCGCTCAGGCTTTCATCGTGCAACAGATGCTCGATCTTGCCTGTATAGTATTCCAGAAGGCTATTACCGTTCCGCCCGCTCATGTTCTTGTCCTTGTTATTGGCGTCAAAAAAGGCCGCTACCGCACTCGATCATGCTGGCAGCGGCCGGAAAGACCGCTGAGGCGGTCGTTTCGATGTCTCGCGCTCAGAAGCTATCGAACACAACGTCGCGCTGCAGGATCGCGTTGATACGACTGCCCTGATCGACAAAGATTGTCGGAGTGATGCGCAGGTATTCATCAAGCGCCGCTGCCGTGGCGTTCTGCAGGTTTGAACCCACTTGCGTTGCCAGATCAGTACGAACCGAGTTGTTGCTATCGTTGTCAGAGACCAACGCCACCGGCGCAATGCCGATGATGGACAACAGCGCAGCAGTTCCGAACCTCTTCCCAAAGTGTGTGTTCACCCTGCCGGTCGCACCAGTCCGGCCTTGACCGTCCGTACCAGCCGATCCGATCTGAGCGGACAGGCCGTCAGGCGTGATGACACGGCGCCAAACGATCATGATGCGCGTTTGCGCCAATGTCGTATCCGCTCGATACTCGCCATAGAGCTTCGATCCGCGCGGCAGAAGCAAACGAGTGCCGTCCATCGAGTAGACGCCACGTGTGATCGTCGCCACGACGCTACCGGGCAACTCCGAGCTGACCGCTCCACCGAACACAGCCGACAAAACCGTGCCTTGCGTTAAGGTGCGCGACGGATCGTCAATGATCGAGGCCCCCACGATGGGGGGATATTCTTCGACCAGATTGTTTTGCCATGTCGTGTTTTGGTTTTCCTGATAACCGCGCTGTTCTTCAGGCAAACGGGTGTCATCCGGTTGCACCTGGACCTGCTGAGGCGCGGCGGGGAAGGGCTGGAAAATCACCGGCTGCGACCCGCTGTTAATCGGCTCGTAGTTTTGCCCGGTGCCATCCTGTGCGGACGCGCTTGAGGCCAACGCGACCAGGGCGAGGGTAAGTGCTGTTCTGTTCATCGTCAGCTCCATCAGTTTCTACGAAGTGGGTTTTCATCGAACACAATGCCGTCCGACTGGTTCTGCCGCTGGCGCATCTTCTTCAGTTCTTCGAGTCTGCGCCGCTCGTCATCGGTCAGACCTTGCGCCTGAAGGTGGCTTACGCTGGCAAGTGCCCGGGCCTCCGCATCTGCGATGGCCTGGGCAAGTTCCGTCTGGAACTTCTTCTCTCGCTCATCATATCTGACCTGAAGGCGTTCATTGGTCAGGTTCAGCGTTGCGATTTCACCGTCTTTTTCTGACAGCGAAACCTTGGCGTCCGTCAGCTCGTCTTGCAGTTCAGAAATCCGACCGTTCTGTTGCTCGATAGTTTTCAAGGCTTGTTTCAGCCCTTCGGAATCGACCTGTGGCACTGCTGCCGGTGTTGCCACCGCAATTGTCTCCGGCAGAGCTTCAGGTTCCGGTTCATCGACCTCTGGCCCCCGTGCCGTCAAAAGCCCATAACGCTCACCACCACTCTGTTGCAGAGCGTCAACGCGAACGCCAGTGTTTGAGCTTTTGTTTTCATCGCCCAATACGAACCAAGCGAAACCCACAAAAAACGCCCCACCTACGGCAACGACAAAGAGCTTCTTAGGGTCGAACTTCTTTCGGACACGTTGCGACGGCTGTTCCGCCGCCGCCCGTGCCGCAATTGTTTGATTGCGATCCATTATTTGCTGCCCCCCGGTTTAACTGTCTGTGAAGTGACGGGCCGACCGCTCACGCTTGCCTGCTGAAACTCGTCGCCATCGTTTCGAACACAGATCGAAGTGTCCTCGATGCGCAGTGTCCAAAGATCTGAAAGGCCCTGCACCTGGATAATGCCGCGCTCTTTGACAGTCGTGTTCACCATCAGCTCACGTCCATCAGGCAGGACACGGAAGATGCCCGGCAGCTCCGCATCCTGTGGGATCTGCATATAGGTGTGTACGCCATCATCCCAAACGGCTGTGGGCGCAAAGTCCGCTTTGCCCGAACGCGAGTAGTTTTGGTTGACGAACCGGCCTGTTGGTTTCGGCTCGCTGCGTGCCACCGTGCCACGGCGCGTTGTGGTCCCGCCGCTGTTGTTCTTGTTATAGAACGTGACCCGAAACGGTACTCGTTTACGTTCGGCGGCGCTCTCGGCCGGAACCAGATAGAAGTTGTATGTCCCGCGATTGGTCAGCACGGTCAGGTTCGAATCCGAGTTCAGGATTTCCGGCTTGAACGCAATAACGCGACCTTCCTGCAGGCGAGTGATCTGAAAACTTTCAGTGTCGCCCGCACCAATGCTGCGGACGGTTTCGCCCTGCGGAAAGTGAACATAGGTAATCAGGCGTTCACCCACAGGGATGCGGTACACCTGGTTCTCGACGTAATGGAAATGCGTGATGCGGTGATCCGCGTTTTTTCCGTCTGGCGTCGGTGTGATTTCAGCGAGCAGAGGCGTAGAGAATGCCAAAACTGCTGCGGCGGTGGCGGTGAGTGTTTTGAAAGAACGCTGCATCAGATGTCTCCCATTGCGTCTACGCGGTAATTGGTGACGACGAAGCCGAATGGATTTTCGAGAAGTTCATCCATCGACGTCACGATTTTTTCCTCAAACCCGTAGGTCACTGTGACCACGTAGCGGGCTGAGGCCGTTGCTTGGTTCGGCACGATCAAGGACTTGCGGATCTCGACCTGCACCGTCTCATCGTTGACCGGCGAGACGCCCAGAATTTCGGTCTGCACCTTTGTCTTGGGCGTATAGATTTCGTCAGGATGGTTGTCGTTCGACCCATCCCACAGTTCGCGGTAAGACGTTTCGGCCAGCTCATCAGAACGACGCAGTACCGATTTCAGGCGCTCGTTGTTGTCCTGGACGTCATAGGTTTCCCGGTCGCGCACATAGTTTGCGACTTCACGGAAGGCCATCGCTTCGGACGGTTCCAGTTCTTCGACCTTTTCGGTCAACAGGACTGGCAGTTTCGTGTCCGGATCAATGGAGAACGGCACCGCGCGGATTTCCTTGAGGGGAAGGAGCAGCGCCCAACCAATGATGGAGGCCACGCCCATTGCCATTCCGGCCATACCGAACACTTGCCATTTGAAGGCATCGCGGCGTGCGCCCAGAAAGAGTTCTTTTTCGTGATCTGTCACGTGTGACATTTGCTCTGTACCTCGATTTATGAAGATTTTTCTCGGGCAGCTCGAATGCTCTGCCGATAACGATCAGCGGCGTAGCTCTGACGAGCCGCCCCATCCTGATTGCGGGCTCTGTGAGCAATGTCCCGGCGCGCTTGCATGGCGCGCGAGGCGCTGTCACGAACCCCGGTCCCATCGCGGGCTGCGGAGGCCATCGCGGCGGCGGTTTTCCCACCGGCTACTGCACCCCTTGCGCCATCGCTGGCAGTGCCCAATGCACTTCTTGCTGCAGCGACAGCACCAGTTGCCACGGCAAGACCCGAGGATGCCGACACGATTGCACCCGACATCCCGCCCGCGAGCGACGGGATCTGCGTGAGCATCACGATGGACACAATGCAGATCGCCAAAAAGCGGCCACTGGCCTCCATATTGTTCACATCCTCAACAGCGGTCAGTTCTGAGCTGAAAAGGGCCTGAATGAGAGAAACGATACCTGTCAGAACGACGATGACCATGATCAGGCCAACAGTCGTTTTCGCCCAGGCTGCGAAGATATTGGCTGTTGCTGAGCTGAGCAGCGTTGCGATGAAAACAGGCGCTAGACCCAGCAGGACCGCCAGACCGCCTTTTGCGATCAGCGCCATGCCGGTGCCAAAAGCTACGATGACAGCCCCAACAACCCAGAGAATAGCCCCGGTGATGCTCAGGCCCCAGGTCGCGTTTTCAATGGCCTGCTGGCCCATCAAGAAACACTGAAGCGCAATGTCATCGAGTGCTTCCCAGACATTTGTTGTGCCGGTCAATTCTCCGGCAATCGTGTCTGGGAGGCTCGAAATGCCCTGATAAATGGGCTGAAAGAAGCTCCAGCTAGAAGCCATACCAATGATGATCGTCGCCCGAATGATCCAGCCGACATAGCCACCAAACCCGATTTCCCGGATTTGAAGCACACCGTTGATCAGCATTGCCACGAAGATCAGCGCGGCTATTGCCCAGAGGGCGGATGCAAGATCCGCCGCCAGGCTGTTGTATGCTTGCTGCGAGAAGTTATTAAGCGCAGCCTCAATCGAGCTGACGAAATCTTGGATCACGGCCCACAAGCCTCCTCAATTGCAGGGCGCAGAGCTTCCAGACGGGTCCGTTGCTCTTTTTTCAGCGCGGCAAGATTGTCGGACGGTTGGGTCCAAAACTCGTCTTGGTCAGCTCCAACCTTTTGGGCCGCGTCCTCACGGCTCAAACCGCCCAGCGGACATTCGGTGCTGTAGGTCTCGCCAGACTTGCGCAGATTACATTGCTCGATGGTGGCCTCGTGCGCTGCTATGACCTGTTCATTCAGGATCACCACCGACCAGTTGGTCACAAGAGGCTGCTTGTCTGCGGATTGGCCCGCTTCGGCCATGCGTGCTTGATCGTCTTTGACGAATTGACGACCGTACTCACGCGCCCCGGAATACCCAAGGCACTTGCGATATTCACCAAACGGCATATCGACCTTGGGTGACGGGCGCAGCTTCACCTGAGCCGATGCAGCCCCCGACATAACGGCGGCGGCTGCAATGGTCAGGATAAGAGTTGAGCGGAGTTTCATTGTGAGGTTCCTCGTACATAGTTGCTGAGTGTCGAAAGATCGGCAGCGGTTGCAGCCAGATCCGTGCCCGACGCCAGAGCATTAGCCGAGGTTGCGCGCAAGATTTCAATTTCAACTTGCAGGAGTTTCAGGAGAACCGCCGTGTTATAGTCGATTGCATCCTTCAGATCTTCTTGCTGACCGATTTCACTGCGCAGTTTTTCAGCATCTTCGGAGAGCTGACCGGCCATGTCATAGCCATTCTCACCCAACGCCGACGCCATCAGGCCCGCACCACCACGCTCAGACAGGATGCGGCGAGCCTGCACATCCGATCCGCTGAACTCGGACAGGATGCCATCATTCAGGCCGAGGTTGATGGATCGACGTTCCATTGCCTGAGCAGCGACATCGGGCAGCCCGGAGATACCGCCCTCTGCCGCGTCCAGTGCGTAGCCGAGCGTGTCAGCGGCGGTCGCCAGCTTCAAAAAGCTACGGCTGTTGAACTCGTCCAGATCCGTCAGGCCAGTGATAGTCTTAAACGAGTTTTCGAGCAGTGCCCGTTGCTGTTCCAGCTTCTCGTACTGTTCCAATAGTTGCTCGTACTGGCGGACCATTTCAGCGATTTCTTTGGCCGAATTGGCGGCATCCTGCGTAATGGATGCAGAGTCCACCACCGGAACACCCTGGGCCGACGCCATGACGGGCAGGGCGGCCAGAACTGAAACAGCAATGGTTGTGCGGAATTTCTTTGAAATATTCATCAGACAAGCTCCAAGTTTTCAGGGGGGGTCATGCGCTCAAAGTCGCAGGCGCATTTGCTGCGATAGCCCGAATAGGTGCTGGTGCAGGCCGAGACAGCGGCCAGAACTACAAGGGCGATTACAAGGCGGGTTTTCATGTGATTTCCTTCCAGAAGTTGGGGTTTTTTCGCCAGTCAGGATCAGGGAACGATTTTCCGTCTGATCCGCTCAGAACACGAAGAAGCGGGCCGAGCGCGCCGACATCGACATCGAGCCAGACACTCTCATCACCCTTTTTCATGAGCATTACGCGGTCGCCAAAATGCGCCCTCAGCGCGCCAAGCTCTGAATCGTTCAATCCGATTGCCCGGTAATCCGCTTCATTGCCGGATCGGGACGGGAACAAGAGCTGTGTGCTGGTGTTTTCCAAGATCGACTTGCTTGCCGCTGACGACAGGATGTGATCGGGGATCTGCGTCATCATCATCATCATGACGTTCAGCTTCCGATACGTGGTATAAGCGTTCTTGAGGATTTCCGCGCCGTAGGGGTTGCCTGCGATCACCCAGGCTTCATCAATCACAAAGACAGTGGGCACTTTCGCGGCACAACGGCGCTCGATCTGGCGCATGACGTAGCTGATCCATGCCAACCGGACCAACTCGTCATCCAGAACCTCGGAAATATCGAACACAAGATGCCGATCGTCAGAGGCAAAAGGATCTGTGCCACCCTCGCCAAACATCCACGACAACCGCCCGTCGCCCGCCCATTCACTCGCGCGCTTGAAGAGGTCTTTGCCATCATCAAAGGCTCTGAACCGCTCCACCAGTGAATCGAAGTTCTGCAGTTGTGGCGGCAACGTCGCGTTTGCCTGACACGCCTGTTTAATCTCGTCTTTCTGTTCGGCTGTCAGTTTATCGTCGTAACTCATCAGAGCTGTGGCCCAATTCGCCAACCAGCTTTGACCGGCCTCATCCGTTTCCGTTTGAAACGGGTTCATGCCAGTGGGTTCGCCCACCCGGACGCGGGTGTACTGTGCGCCAAGCGCACGCATGGGGGCCTCCATCGCCCGGTCTTTGTCAAAAGCGATGATCCGCGCGCCCTGTGCAACCGCCGTTGTCGCCAGCAGCATCGCGATCACAGTTTTACCCGATCCGTTCGGCCCCAGAACGATTGTGTGGCCGGAGGGCAGGTTTTCAGCGTCTTTGCTGGTCTTGGGAAGGTGCAGCGAAACATCGTAGCTGTCCCCGTGCGTTGTCGGGAAAGTCGCCAATGGCCCCGGCCAGGGCAGCTTTTCAGCGTCCAACCCTTTGGGCCGCATGTGGAACGCAACCATGTCCGCAAAATTCTGGTCCGTGATCAGTTCTTCACGGGGACGGAATGCGAAGTTGCCGGGGTGCTGCGCGAAGTACACCGACCGCGCCGACATCGCTTCGCGTTTGACCGTGCCGCCCGAAATCTGGATTTCACCGATGATGTGTTTTTCGGCGGTTTTCAGATCTTCCTCGTTCCCGAACACGCAGATCGACAGGTGGTGCTTGCCGAGTGACATGGTGCCGGAGGCAATACCGTCCGCCAGAATGGACAAATCCTCTTCAAGCGACTTCGCTTTGTCGCCTGCCGAGCGCATTTGTCCCGACTTGCGGCGTTCCATTTCCTGCGCCTGGGCGCGGCTGATCGGCAGGAAGGATTGCGAAATGACGACATCAACCGGCAGGTCCAGCCCGTCGAAAATACCGGGGAACGACGCCATCGGGTAATTCTTCAGGGAATAGACCCGTATGGAGCGTTCCTGATCGTCGCCTGTGACCAGTTTGCCGGTCTTGCCCTGAAACAGCACATCCTCTTGCGGCATGTTGAAGGCGATGGGTTCTGCAATGTTCGTGTGAATGATCGGCTGATACCGACCGTTCAACAGCATCCCATAATAGCCGAGCCAACGCCCCTCGCTGAGCTTCAGCCGGCGCACTCGGCTTTCGCCCAGCGTGCCCGCCAGTGTTGTAAAAACACCGTCGAGCTGTTCGATCATTTCGCGGCGTTCCTCGTCTATCGTTCCAGACGACATGCCAAACATCTGTTTTGCGCGCTCATCCTGCCGCTTTTGGAGAATGGCGCTGATGATGATCTTGCGTTCTTTCAGTTCTGCATCGACGGACGCTGAGCGCATGGCCTGCGCCACTGCACCGGCAAAACCGGTTGGATCTGTGATGACATGACCAGTCTCAGCCGGGACGGTCAGTCGATGAACATAAAATGCCACCTCATTGGGTGTTGTGCGCAACACACGCTCAAACCGTTCGGCCAGGAACTCGAACTCGTTTTCGTCCAGCGTGTTTGCGTTGATTCCGGTGATTTCTGCAGCGGCGATAAGGCCACCGTTGCGTGTGGAAATAACCTCATCGTCCACGACATAGCCATACGGCAACATCTGAAAGAGGCTCATTTCATCCTTGCGCCAGCTCGGCTCGATCAACGAGCGGGCAAGGGTCCACAAATCCTGTGCAGCAGGCTTAGGCACTATAGTAATCTCCCCCATGATGCTGGCGGTTTTTGGTGCGCGGAGTTTTGGAAAGGGTTACGGACAGGACGCGGAAGAAAGCCGGTTCCCATTCGTAAAAGAGGCGAAGCCCGGTGTAGAAAACAAAACCCGCAATGATTGCTGGCGCTATCCCGAACATGAAGAACGAAAGCATGGTCATCCCGAGGATCACCAGCAGATAGATCACGGGTAGGCCGCCCCATTCTGCGGGGCGGCTCAGGCCGCGAAAGACCGTATTGCGGCGCGGCATCAATCAGGCTCCGATGAATGTATCAGCGAGGCCGATAACAGCGCCGACGACGATAGCGATTACCGGGCCTTTCAGCGAACCCCAGCCGAACACATAGGCGAGACAGCCCCAGATGAAGCCGACAGCGGCAAGGCTGACGCCAACGACTTTCGAGTCGGCCAGCGTTTCGTTGATGAAATCGCCAATGGCATCTTGCAGCCAGCCAGCGGAGGCGGGCGCTGCTGTAATGATGAACGCAGTGATCGCGAAAAACGCCATCTGCTGGTAGAAGTGGGTTCTTTTCATAGGTCTTTACTCACTTTGCTTAGGATGATCCGCACGTAGTTGCGGGTTTCGGTGAAGGGGGGGACGCCGCCGTATTCGACGACGCGGTGAGGCCCGGCGTTGTAGGCGGCAAGCGCCAGCTTCCAGGTTCCGAACTCGCGGTACTGCGCCGCCAAATAGCGGGCACCACCGTCGAGATTTTCTGCAGGGTTCTTTGGGTTCACGCCCAGGTCTTTCGCCGTTCCCGGCATGAGCTGTGCAAAGCCATAGGCACCTTTGGGTGACAGAGCGTCAGCCCGATACCGGCTTTCCTGCCAGACCAGTGCCATGAACAACTCGGCCGGAATGTCGTGGCGTTCCGCCGCTGCGTGGATTTCTTTGACGATCCGCTCCTGCGACCAGCCGCCCGAGGATCTGCGAGGCCGCGGTGCCTTGCCCGCAATCTCGATCTTTTCCTGTGGCTTGGCCTTCGGCGCTTCCGGTTTTTCGTCAAGCGTGTACTCACGCATCCGGATTGGCCGAACGACGCCATTGACGATTTCTGCCCGCGCACCGTTCAGAAACACGCTGCCATCCGGCTCGTATTCGATGACCTGGGCGCTTGCGCCGGTCGCCACAAATGCCGTGGAGACGAGCAGAAGGGGCCGCATTGCTGCGATCATTCGGATTTCTCCTTTGCTTGTGTTGGCGAGGAATTGGAGGGGTTCTGATCGTCGCCGGTCGCGGCCACGTACTCATCAGTCCAGGACGGCGGAATGCTGACAGCATCCACCAACCAGCCTGCGAGACTTGCGTATTCTTCGCCACCCAGGGCAGAAGTCTTGCGAGCGATAGAGCGCGACAGAAACGAAGCCGCTACGCCGTGCTGCAGCAACAGCGAAATCAAAACGCACAGATCATGCAGATGGTATTCGAGGTCACTGCCAGAGCGAAAACCACCGCTATAGAACACTTCACGGGGTTTGATTGGCGACGCCGGATCATACCCGATGGTGACAAAGGCAGTGTGCCCTTGCGGAGTTTCAACGCGGCGTGTTTCAGCCAGCCGACGATCAGGAAGAACTTTGCGCGCAGGCTTGTTCATGACAAAGCTCCCTGCGCATCAAGTTCCGCTTGTCGGATTTGCATTGCGAAATCCACTTCAAGGCGCAGCTCATCGACCACTTCAAGCGGCATAACGATGTCCAGCCAGACACCCTCACGGATCAGGTGAACGTGATAGGTGGCGTTTGGGTAAACGAACCAAAGGGCTTCATGCCGGTTCAGAACGTCGCGCGCGGTGTCGGCGTCGATTGTGCCTGACAGGTCGCAACCGAATTTCAGGGTTGCGTATGAGTTGGCATAGTCTGCTCGGCTGCTGCTTTGGATGAGCGCAGCGGCCTTTTCCGGTGAAGCAAAGCGGAACAGCTCTTTCGGACCCAACGCCTTGTTAACGTCTGCGTGCAGCTTCAGGGCTTTGTAGAGCCGATTTGCACGGACATACTCAAGATCATTGAGGACATGGAACATTTCGAGCGCGATCCCGAAAGCCGTGGCGCGGGCATCGCTTTCCAGCCAGTATTCGCGCATTGCGCGCTTGATGGTTGACCGTTCTCCGGCAAGGTGGCGGATTACGGTGAGAATGTCCTTACGGGCTTGCTCGAAGCTCTGGGCGGCAGGCACCCAGCGCCGATCAATCTTGCTTTCGATAGTGTCGAAGGCCACTGTGATCACCTTTCCGCCTTTCAAAAAATAGGTCAGTAGTTTTTACATAATTACTATTACGGGTACTTTTGGCCGGACGTCTGAGAGGGAGGAAATCGAACGCCCGGCCACCGTCATGAAGCCGTCACCGGCTCCACAAGAGGCCCATGCTCAGACCGATTTTCTCAGCCCTGAAGCCGTACCCCACTGTTCCAAAGACTTGCCAATTGGTGTCCTCGATCCGGGCTGTCCCACCGATGGAAAACGCTGAAGAACCCGAGTAGTAGCCGTACCCCAGAGTGACGGCCTGAACGGTTCCTTCTGAAAGTGTTGGCACTTGCGCTGCCAACGCGATAGCGACCCCATCGTTTGCAATGTCCGCGTTGCGGTCGACCTTTGATTCCAACTGGTTCACGCGACGATCTGTGTAGTTGTTCGCTTGGTTCAGGACGTTGGAATTGCCGTTGTCGATGTACTGACGAACTTCGGTGTTCAGATCTTCCAAGAGAACCGAGTCATTCTCGATTGTCTGACTGTTCACGGACCCTTCGGCCAAATCCTCGTTTTGGATTGTGCCGTTGGCGATGTCCTCAGTCGTTACGCTGTTGTCGATGATCTGAGCTGACCCAACCGAGTTGTCAGCAAGGTCCGCCTGCGTGACGCTGTTGTCGATGATCTGGGCCGATCCGACCGAGTTGTTGGCGAGGTCCGCCTGCGTCACGCTGTTGTCGATGATCTGGGCTGATCCAACCGAGTTGTTGGCCAGGTCCGCCTGTGTCACCGATTGGTCGATGATCTGGGCCGATCCGACCGAGTTGTCAGCCAGATCCGCCTGTGTCACCGATTGGTCGATGATCTGAGCCGATCCGACCGAGTTGTCAGCCAGGTCCGCCTGTGTCACCGATTGGTCGATGATCTGGGCCGATCCGACCGAGTTGTCAGCCAGGTCCGCCTGTGTCACCGATTGGTCGATGATCTGGGCCGATCCGACCGAGTTGTCAGCCAGATCCGCTTGCGTCACCGATTGGTCGATAATCTGAGCTGAGCCGACTGAGTTGTCGGCAAGGTCGTTCTGCGTCACCGATTGATCAATGATCTGGTCCGACCCGACAGAGTTGTCCGAAAGGTCCGCCTGCGTCACAGACTGATCAATGATCTGATCCGACCCTACCGAATTATCGGAAAGGTCATTCTGCGTTATCGAGCCGTCCTGAATGTCCGTGCCTGTGACAGATCCATCGGCAATGTCAGTGCCGGTTATTGTCCCGTTCTGAATGTCCGCACTGGTTACGCTGTTGTTGATGATCTGCGACGATCCGACAGTATTTGCACCGGGCGTTGCCGCCCCTGCCGCCTGAATGCGGTCATCAATCGCTTGGTTGATGGTAGTGTTCGAAATACACGCACGGCCCTGATCGCCGGGGTCGCCGCCGCCGCAAAGACGAATAGCACCATTGCCTGTGCCGGTTCCAACTTGAAGATTGCTACCGCCCAGGCTTTGCGCTGTTGCGGTGGTTGACAGGAGGCTAATCGCCACAATGCCAATCACTGCGCCAAAGGTGAGTGTTTTGGCGCTGCCAGCTACCGTTTGGACATTCGCCGATATGGCGGGTCGTCGGTTGACTCCCCCCTTGCCGACATGATTCTTGGGGGCAGCATTGAGTGATGCTGTTTTTACCATAGTACAGTTACTCGCTTGATGTGTGAGGAATGCCCCAGATGGACTTGGGGGCGTTTCAGGTCCTGCCGGTTGTTGGCGCAACCGACAGGGCCGCTCTTTGCTCGATTAGTTCCCTTCCTCTTGCTGCATTCCTGTTTCCAGTTCTTCAGCTCAGATACACCAGGGCTGACGTTTGCCGCCCCAATAGGGGCGTGCGAGCCCTTCTGAAATCAGGATGGCCCCCACCTCCTGACCGCCCGCACGCCCGACCGCCAAGAAACGGTCATGCTCGTCTAGTTCTTCTTGAACCTCCAGTTCCACTTGTCCTGCTGTTTGAATGATTTCTGTGAGCCGATCCTTGGCCTTTAGGCCCATTGCTTTTTCGGCTTCACATTGCGCTCGATAAGTCTCTGGCGTGTCAAAACCGACAAGCCTATAGCGGTCATCCCCGTGGTCGATGGTGTCACCGTCCACGGCATAAACTGCTGACGCAGGCAGATTTATTGTTGTTTTGCGCTGCCCGAACCGTTGATCGGCCAACATCACGCCAACCAGCGCCGCCGAGAATAGAAGAACCTTCTTCATGCGCCCTGCCCTCCGCGACGGATTGCAAAGCAGAAACCTTCGGCAACGGGGTAGAGCGCGCTCGCAATGAGGCACCCTACCCCGCGCCGTGCCGGGTGAGTGGCGGCAACTGTTCTCGCTATTTCAGGGGTTTTTTGTGGCCGCGAATCAAGCTGTGGTTGATTCGGCCAAAAGCCGTCAACTTGTGTCGTCTTCGAAGACTGCGTTGGGATCGACTTTGCAAACACCGGTTTCACCCTCCACAAAGGGCACGGCCACGACCGTTGCCCCCAATGAAGCCGCCAAGCTCATCGCGCCTAACGCTGTCTTGACCACTCGATGTTCGATGTTTCTCTGAACGACAAGGACTTGCCTGACCTCGTCGTTGCCTTCTTTTGATCTTACGAAGAATTTCCATTCGCCGCTGATGGAGTTCCGGGCGTGTACGACTGGTGCCGTACAGTCTATTTCCAGAATACCCCCATCCTGCAACGCTTCCCGGAACCCATTTTCCAAAAGCACAGGTGTTAGTTCTCTCATAGGTTGCGGACTCCCATCGTTCAATGGAGTCTCTACTAGGGCATTGCGCCAATATGAAGTGCATAGCTGTCATCTCATCTACCTAGCTATCACAGGCATGTTACTAAATCAATGCCATTGCATTGATACAGTGCAAATAAATTGCGTCAGAATTATGTTTTCAAATCACGGCAATAGAATGTCTTGATTCTGAAAAATTCAGCTTTGTCAAATCACAAGTTGCCAGACCCAACCAAAGTACAAGTGACCTAACCAAAGTATAGGTCTGGCAACGCGACACTTTACCGGCCCGTTTTTTCTCTCTTAAACCGTCTCTCAACCGTGGCGCGAACTATGCCCAAGGAAGCAAAGTACGGAGTTGGAAGTGCAATCAGGAATTGAAGTGAAGGTAATCCCCTTCAACTGCAGTGATGAAGATGATGTGTACCGGCGGCAGTTCCACAGAATGCGCAGCAACGTGTTCTGTGAGCGTATGGGCTGGGAGCTGGACAGCATCATGGGCTGCGAATACGACGAGTACGATTGTCACCTCACCAAGTATGTCCTGGCCATCGACAAGGAGAAGAAACAAGTTCTCGGCGGTGCCCGCCTACTCCGGACTGACAGGGAAGAATACGTAAACGCGCTCAGCCCTGACCCAAATTCGTACATGATCCGTGACGCATACCTGCAGCGCATCGAGGGCATCCCGTCGAACCTCTGCTTTTTGCCGCCCCCAGTATCCACCGACACATGGGAGCTGACGCGCATTATCTCGAATGGGAAACTCCGCATCGCACCGCACGTTTTGCTGAAAGCCAACGAATACCTTCTGTCTGTCGGGGCGAAGCATTGCCTGTTCCTGGGCGCGCCGAGCTTCATGCGAATGGCTAAGATGATGGGTTTTTCACCCCGGCCAATGGGCAACTTGGTTTCTGATCAGCATTCGACGTTCCTTGCGTTCTCAACAAACGTCTGCGAAACGCCCAAAATGCCCAAGGCTATCCGGCCAAAGCCTAACCGCAGCCGAGCCAGCGGAGATCCTGTTGCAGAGCTGTTCAATGAACAGCGTGACCGGGTTGGCATCGTTTTCAAATGGAATACTGGCGAAGAACAGGTTCGTTGGTCGATCCCTTGGGACGGTCAGGAACCCGACGCCTCGTCATTCTTGAGGGTCAACTTGCCCACGCAAATGGCATCATAAACAATGCAATGATTGATTTTCATTGCAATTGATGTCAATGACAAGGAAGTTGACCGGTTGTCGTGTGCGTGACATCTTCAACCATGTCGTGTTTCCAAGTCAGAGAGGATTGTCATGACTCAATTGTCTAAATCAATCAAACTGGCGCTCTTGGTTTCGTCGTCTGCGATTGTCGCACCAACAGCGTCCTCAGCCTACCCAATCGACTGCGCGATCTTCCTGTGCCTCGCGGGCGGTTGGCCGAGTTCACCAGATTGCAATGCCGCTCGTGCAGAGTTCATTCGGCGCATAACCCCCTTGCCCGTTGAGCCACCGCTTCAGCTTTGGCGTTGTCCAATGGGCGCGGCGGCAGGATCTACCACCCTGTCACCGATGCAACGCCTCGAAGCCATCAAAGAGGTCAGCGCCAATCCGCTGCCCGAATTGCCGACTGACGATCAGGACACCCCTCAAGTTGTAGAGGCGTCTTTCTCGTCCGAGTCCTGGAACGCCTTGGGCACCACACAAGCCGCCGTTTGGAAGCCGCTCGATACATCGGGTATACCTTGGGCTAATCTTGGGGACGGAACCCCTACCCTTCCAGCGCCCACGCTTGCCGCCGTAGATCTGTCGTCATCAGACTTTGATGTTGTGCGCTCGATCCGTGTCATCGACGTGCGCCACTACAGCTACAAGGTGCGCGAACGCGATGGACCATGCGAAGTTCGGTTGGATGTGGCAGTCGGAACCTACGATGCAAACGCCAACTTCCATTGGTCGGATCGAGCGTCGGGCGGACTGCCAAATTGGCTTCCCCTGCGCAAGCAATGCCCCAGCTATTTCCGGGGTGTTGGCGTCGAATGGTCGGACACTTTTGGCCGCTACGACTACGAGCTGGTCCGATATTAACCGACACAAAGTATAGCCGATGACCAAGACCCTGCCCACCACGTCTAGCGAGCCAAGCCCGATGCTGGTAGGGTCGCAGGCATATGAGAAAGAGAATCGGAAGGAGTTACCAAGACCCTTAAAATAAGAACCCCCGCAAGGCGGGGCCTCTACGGGGGGGATCTCTATGAATACGGTTTGGTCACCTAATTCATAGCGCACCTCCCACAAGACAGGCAAGAAAAAAACGCATTTGTGCGAACAGAAAAGTTTTGCCAGCTTTTGAGGCCCGTTTCGCCTTGTTTCACGAACGAGGAAGCAGAGCATGAAAACGAAAAAACAGGCGAAGTGCGCCCCCAAAAATGACGCGCAAAATTACAGCGCAACTCAGCGTGTGAGGTCGCAGGCATGAGTTTCCGTCACATCGCAACGGCTCAGGCGCAGCCCACAACGCGCTATCACAACGGTTTGCCCGAAGCCTGGAACCGTGACCGGTTTCGTCAACTGTGCGTTGTCTACGCTCAGATCATGGGGCTATCAGCGCAGTGCATTCGAACACTCGAAATCATCATCGACCTGATTTCTCCGACTGCCTTTCGGGACGTTTCACAAGAACCGTTCTGCTATGCCAAACAGGAAACGCTCATCGCCATGCGCGGCCTGACAGACAAAACCATCTACAACCACGAGCGCGAGCTGGAACGCATCGGCCTGCTGGATCGCAGGCTTGGCGCGAATGGCGCCAGATGCAAGCGCAAGGGCCTTGGCCTTTACCTGACCCCTGCCCTGAACCTCATTCCTGATATGCTGGACGCAGAGGAACGGGATCGAGCAGAGAAGAAGCAGCACGACGAGCTGCGTGGAGACCGCTCACGGCTGTATCGCTACGTCAAGGTCACTCTGACCACTCTGGCGGCGCTCCCCTGCCCTCCTGAAGCCTCTGACGAGCTTATGGACGAGTTTCGGTCATGGCCGCGCTCTGACAAGCTGAAGTACATGACGCTGGAACGCCTCGCTGCGCATGTCCAGGCAGCACATGATCTGTGGAAAAGAGCAGAATCCTTTGTGAAGAAACCCACCAATATTTCGGGTGAACCCGAAGCTGGTTTCGGGTGCCATATACAAGACCAAATAGAAGATAACATTTTGTCCTGTAACGCCGATGGCGAGATAACAAGGCCCTCGGCTAACGCCTCGGAACCAAATTGTTCAGGCTCCGGGCCTGACGGCCCTCCGCATTGCTTAGAAAGCAAGTATGAGGCGGATTCCGAGGCACACAATCCCGAAAAGCTGCCCAAGATCAGCAACAGGCTGTTTTATGAGCTTGCTTCACCGGAACTGCGAATGCACATCGACATCGCTGGTGGCGGGATGGAAAACCCCAACCCGACTTGGTATGACATCGAGACAGGCACCTGGACACGATTGTCCGAAGTAGGCACCAACATTTCCGCATGGCAAGACGCTATCGCCCGGCTCAAGCCTTTGGGAGCTATGGTTGCCGGTTTGATCGCTGACGCACGGTTGTCAGATCCGAAGCAACCCCCCGTTGTCAGCCCAGGCGGATACTTCCGGGGGATGGTGAAGGCCGACGAAAAAGGCGACCTGAACCTGATTTCAAGTTTCATGGGTCTGTTGGCCCGCCGCGCCAAAGAGGACGAACAAAACCTAAGAATGTGATCGAGGTTCAATCACGCTGTTGTGAGCGGTTCTTGGCCGACGTTCGGCGCAATCGTCTTAAAGGATTGTAAATCTTGCGAAAAGGCACTGAAAACTTAGCCATGCCCCCTGCCCTATGGACGTTTGGGCGGAGAAATAGCCAGCAGACTTCCCCTTTTATTGTTCTCGGGGAAGTTGTACTTGGCATAAATTTTCATGGAGCATGGCAGAGTGTATAATCCAAGCGACCTAAACGGCTCTATTGTCACCGTGGATCAGCCTACCAACGTGGGCAACTACATCGAGGATCGTAAGTGGATCTCTGAGATTGCGAACTCGGGTTTCACGCTGATCATCAACTACACGCCTCTTGGCTTTAAGTATTACGACAGCACTTTCGACAAGGAATGGCAGACCGAATACATCGAAAAGAGCTATGTGTCCAAAGACCCGATCGTTCTTTCAGCCCTATCCTCTATTTCGATGACAAAGCGTTGGTCCGAAATTCGCTTGCCTGATCCCTGGAAGGTCTTTCAGGCCAGTGCCAAGTACGGTCTGATCTATGGTGTCTCGCTGAGCCGAACAAAGGGTTTCAAGAAGTCTCTGCTGACTGCGGCGCGGTATGACCGAGAGTTTGAAGATAGCGAATTGCAGAGCATTTCTGATTGGTTCGATAGTTTCGTTGACCTCGCCTCTGAAGCTGTTGAGCTGACCGAAAAAGAGGTTGAGGTTGTGCGTCTGTTGGCAATGGACATGGGCGTAAACGAGATTGCAGGTGAACTTGACTTGACCCCTGCTGCTGTGAAAGCTCGCTTGAAATCGGCAAGAAAAAGAGTGGGTTGCCGCACCAACTTCAGCCTCATTCACAAGGCCAGCCGCGCCAGCTTGCTTTGATCCTTGGCCGTCTATGCGGCCCTGCCTTCTAATATTAATATCAATATTGCTGTTAATATGATATTGAAATCAATATTGAGTGTAATATTGATATTGACTTGTGCAGCCCGTCTTAATATCAATATCAAAACTAATATCAATATCACTATCGCCAGAGGCAGGCGAAGCAACGAAGGATAGAGCAGTGATCAGCATCAGTTTCGTGAACCCCAAAGGGGGCACAGGCAAGACGACATCGTGTTTCCTCTTGGCCGAGCAACTTGCGAAGATGGATTACAAAGTCGCAGTTTTTGACTGTGACCCGAACAACAACCTGGTCAATTGGCGCGACCGGCGCAAAGAGAAGGACGCTGAGCTGCCTTTCGAGGTAGTCGATGGACCTGCTGAGGACGAACTACTCGACCTCGTTGCGGCCTATGAGGACAAGTGCGAGGTGCTGTTGATGGACATGGAGGGTACGGCGTCACAGATCGTCACCTTTGCTATGTCCCAAAGCGACCTGTGCATTATCCCGTTTGAACCCACTCCGATGGAAACACGACAAGCATCACGTGCCGTTAAGCTGGTCCAGCGCACATCCAAGATGATCAACCGCGAAATCAAGTATTCATTGCTGATGGTCCGGACCAATGCCGCGTTTCAAACGAATGACGAGAAAGACGTTCGTGCCGCGCTGAATGGTGTGCCTGTTCTGGATACGGCGCTAGTGCGCCGAGCAGCATACACCCGCATTTTCCGCGACGCTGATTTGCTGGCTGAGCTGGACTCGGCAAAAGTATCGAATGTTGGCAAAGCGACCGTAAATGCCAAGGCGTTCGCAATGAACACCTTGGAACTGCTGAAAGGGTAGGGGACATGGGCAATTATGGTTTTGGTGACGACGACGACACCGATAGCGGCAGCGAGCCGACTAAAATCCCTCTCAAAAGCAACAGAAAGACCGTTGCCCCCGAAAAGCTGCAGGAAGCGGCAGAGGGCGGCGCTGATCTGGGTTTCGTCAGCCGTGAGCCTAAGAAACCGTCCGCTGCCAAAAAGCCCCCCAGACGCGCTGGACGCCGCCAGACAGAGGCGCAAGACAAGTTCCTTGTGACTGGCCCAAAAAGGGTGCTGGACGCCTTCAAGGCGCGCTGTGACGAGCAGAATGTGCCGTATTGGCGGATGCTAGAGGAACTTATGGGGCCGGATGGCGATGAACAGACCTAGCAAATGGCTACGTGCGCAGCTCCGTCCAGGCTGGACTTGATGGAGAAATCTGCTACTCAATTTCCAAACCTTTTTCGTGGCGAAAAAGGCATAACTGGCCCGCTTCGGCGGGCCTTCTTTTCTTCTAAACCGGGAGTGCGGCCTTGAGTACGCTCAACGCAAAACAACAGACTTATCAACGCCGTATTGAAACCCTGCAAAAAATGCTTGCTGCAACTGAAGATCCCAACGAGCAAACAAGACTGCAATTGGAAATCGAGCTTGAACAGCGCCTCTTGGAACGGTTGAGCTAAGGGTGGATCTTCAATGAGCAAAGACATTCACGACATCGCCGCCGCCTTGAGGCTTCGCCTGGAACGGTCAGAGGCCAATCTGTTTCACTTTCTCCGGTCCTGCGAGATTGAAGAAACGGACAATGGCGGCAACTTTTTCTGCAGTACACAGCTCGACGGTGCGTCAGTCCTTTTGCTGACTGCTAACCAGACTATTCGCGTGACCAAAGGAGATCGCCGTGCTGTTCAGCACATCGACGTGGATTCCGCGCTGTTGTTCCAAGCCTGTCAGCACGCATTCCATGCCGCGAAAGAAGGGTAGGGCGTCAGGATCTCGGCCGCCATGCGACCGCCCAAATCTTTCCTGCCTTGTGTGCTAACCCCAGAGCGACCCTGCGAGGCCCCTTGTCATCGCTGGACCGTATAGCTTCTCTCGGTTTCGATGCGTCAATAACGCGAAGCAACCCGGTCACGCTTATGCAGTCGATTATCCCGGCTTCAGGCAAGGTGTCTAAGGCTCGCCAACCTGGGCCGTAGTAATAGGCCGCTCGCTCGTCTGTATCCGCGTCGATCAGACAAACCCGTTCTTCTTCTTCAGGCATGATGCAGCCTTTCATTTTTGAACATCCGCAAAGACACTTGGGTTCGTGAAGCTGCGGACCTCGATGCCCTTGCCCCACGACAGTTTAATCCTCGCTTCCCATTCGGTCAGCTTTGCTATGCTGTTCATGCGTCTACGAACACCACGCAGGCTTTCCCAACGTCTCAGACGAAACCACTCCGTTCCCAGCTCTGGCGCAGATCCGCGCAGGCGACGACGATAGAACTTATGCAGTCGTTGTTCCGTCGCGTATGCCCAGGGCAACGACACCGAGTAGGCAATGGTTAGCTGTTCGCCAGACGCACGTTCTAACTCTCGCCGCCTTTCTTTTGTCAGCCGCTCCGTGAAACCGATCTTAAACAGATCCGGCTTGTCGCGGCTTACCATCAGATAAACCGTCCCTGTCTTTACTCGCTGCGCCAGCCAGCGAACTTCAGCGGAACGTCGTTTCTTGCTGCGTGATCGTCTCATTGCATATCTCAAACGCGGTTTAGGCCGGTAATTTCTCTGAATCCTACGCCGTATCAGAGGCGAGAAAAACAAGTTTCGACAAACCAAAGGTTGTCCGCTACGCATTGGACATCTTGAACGAACCAACTTTCGGATTGGCTATTCCAATGACAAAATATGCGGGCCTTCAGGCCCTTACAAAATCCTACGGCGAAAAGACCATCGAGCTATGTAAAGGTGTGCGTATCGTCCGCGACAAGGTTTTGAGCGAGCTGCCTAAATACCTTGGGTGCGACAAATCCAAGGTCTCAGGTGTTCCGCCGTTCTCAGATTTTGAGCCAGCCACTCAGTACAGAGACGCTTGCCTTAGCTCTCACGGCCAAGGTGTTACTTATCTCGAACCTATTCACATGGGCATTTGCACAATCATCGACAATCAGGATGACGCGGGCTGGACTTGGGTTCGCACAGTGATCGAAATCTGGCTGCAGGGCGATGAGTTCATTGTTTCAGTCGGTGACGCGAAGCGAAAAGCCCATGTCTCGACGGACTGCACGCGAGGTATGGACGACCTTCTTGAGCTGATCCACCGAGATATAGAGGAAGCCTTTAGCCTGGAACTTCATGAGGCTACAGGGGCCAATAGAATAGGGTTCAAAAAGCCGACGAGCTGACACTGGCAAATCCCGCGCCTATGGGCGCGTGACCGCGTGCTAGTCGGACGCCGGCAGACCGGCCTCCGACCCGAACCAATCAAGTGCGATCTCCCTGTGGCCCAGGTGCGGATAAACCTGTCTCATCCGAGCCAGCTTTAACCGCGGCCACAAGTCGCCTGCACATGCTTGTTTCGGCCCAAAGGGTAACTCCCGCTTTTGCAATAGGTCTGGGAGATCCGCGCGAGGCGCGCGGCTCGCATTGATTATTGGACAGGGCAGGGGATCGACGCGCTAAAGCGCGCTCACCCCGGCCCTGGCATTGTCCAATAGTGGGTCTGCTGTGACCGGCA
>JBCBUG010000026.1:0-31334 GCA_039818265.1 Pseudomonadota bacterium
AGTGCCATCAATCGAAATTGAACTCGTTGTTGATGATGGCACTTCGAAGCAATATGCAGTTTCGAAGGCACCTGCCTCTCTAAAATACACCAGGTAGTCTCCATCCCGATCACCACCAATCACTTGAGAAATCTTCAACAAGCTATCAAATGGCAATCTTAAGTCTGGGCATATTTCAATGTCCCCGCTTGATTTTCCAGCAACTGACACTTTCCCCCTAAGTAATCGCCCTGCATCGGTCTCCAAGATGTCGGTATATAGGTTGAGAGCTTTGGCAACGTTCAACACGCGACCATCAACGACCTTCTCGAACAAATGACCGTTAACATCCGCACTAACCAAAATTCGCTGCCGAATTTCCGTCGCTGCGGGAGGTGTGTCAGAACCCGAGAGATGTTTTATCATTGCAGCGGTAAATGTGACCTGCGGCACGGCAAACGACGTTCCGTTGACAAAGCGCATTCTGGTAGTAGCGGATTGGTATCCATCAGAGAAACGAGAACCATGCGGCAAAAAACCGACCGTCGGTACGTTACATCCAAGAGCGGCAATATCCACATGATCGGGATGATAACTCGAGGCTGGATGCATTTCGACCTCAGCGGCTTCAAGGGACTGAACCGCACCTACTACGATCATGTTTGAACGATCTTCCCCTCCATAGCGGCCAGGATATCGACTATTTCCTGCCGCATATTTTGAACCTGTGTTGCCTGCCGAAACTACAAGCACAAAACCTGCCCCATCATTATCGGTGATTGCACGCAATGTATCGTTTCGATCCTCTTCCCAAGAAACACTAAGGTTGACGACGTCAATTTCACTTACGTCAAGCCTTGACAGATTAAGTGCCAAACTATCTTGATTGGCCCTCTGAAGAACACACATACCATCTCCGAAGTTGCCAACGTCTATTTGGTAGATGTTATTGGAGTACAACTTGACCGCCTGATGCATAGAGTTGCCCAATGCAAGGTAGTAACCACCAAGAGCGACACCTGACACACTTTCAGCGTGTTCAAGGTCAAAATTCTGCGGGCAAATTCCTTCTTGCTTTTTGACTTGATCTAGCGGAAAAGCGTATATTTTTTTGGGGTCATCAATGAGTGAATTGGAAATATCACCCATGATTCCGTTTCTGAGTTTTCTGACGCCTCCGTCGTAGACTTGAACTTTCGCGGTTTCAAAGTTTCTGCCCAAAAGCCTACTCAAGTTGACGCTTTCAAGGGTCTCCGCAAGCGCTTCACCGTGCTCCAAGAGAATGTCACCGTGAGTGTTTGGACTACAATCCTCTGCCGGCTTGTCATAGCTGCCATCCTGCAAACTTGACGAACTAGAGCTAAAAACTTCAGGTCTGCTATCTAAGTTAGCCCCAAGCACATCTAAAAGCTCGGTGGAATTTTGATCCGGCACTATCCATTCTACCGACGAAGGCGGCACGAAAACCTGCTGACCTGGTATTAGGTCCGATACATTTTCTATTGCAGGATTTGATAGCTGGATTCGGCGGAGAAACTCGCTCCAGTCATACTGTGACGAATACCCCCCCGACGTCGGAAGCGAGCGGTAGATATCCCAAACACGTTCGTTTTCTCTAACCTCAACAACCCCGAACTGGCGGCCGATGCAAGCTGGTGCAAAAGCGAGAGTAGGTACATCTACGACCGCAAATGCATCAATTTGCCTACCTGTCAGCTGAGCCGTGAACTCTGGCCCCATACTTTCAAGAAATTGCCGGTAGTTTACAGAAGAACCGGGGCAAAAGCTCTGTTGAGATGAGACGAGGCTTTCTCCAGGCGAAATCACAACTAACTCTGGATTGGCCAATCTGGCGATTGCGGACTCGACCTGCTCAGGCACAATTATTGGAGGATTATCGATTCGAATAATTGTCTGACTGCTTTCTGGCACACCTTGTGCTTCCGCTAGGTCAGCCAGACTTGTCCCTATAACCAATACCAATCCCAGAAACTTCGAGAATGCACATATATTTACGGCACAATTGAGTTTTACCTGCATTTCTTGGCCTCCGCATGAATGCCACATAACCGAACATTATTCCGGTCGCTCCAGTCTGTTGCCCAAGAAATAAACTGGCTAGTTGCCGTAGCGGAGATATATGAATCGGTATCGATATCGCCGCGCGAATTCAGACCAATGATTTCACGTTTTGCAATACCTTGATCGTTGCTTGTCAAATAGTAGGAGGCACCACCGCTATCACCATAACAGACAGCTGATGGTCCAGTTGTAACAATATAAGCACTAGCTGAGGAGGGACGGCTGGCAACAGTCCCCGTACCTTGAAAAAGAGTTCCAAAACTACCGTCATGACCACCTGCTGTCACACAGCCATACCCCAATAATACAACTGTTGAACCGACTTGCGGGTAAGCGATTGATGTGTTGATCCTTTCAAAGTAAAAGCCATCGATACTTTGTGAAGTTTTGCAAAGTGCGAAATCCAATGAATGATCAGTTACATATTCAGGATGATGCTCGCAATCAAACTGAACTTGTAAACCTTCAATTTCCGCCTCGATCGTCCCACCATCGGGCAAACAATGAGCTGCGGTCAGCAATACTTGTTCTCCGACTACCGTGCTGGTACACGATCCTTCGTTCGATACAACCGCCCTAGTCGCGGGCCATATATCCGAGCTTGTCGGCACACCGTTTATGACGTCTTGAGCGCCTACAACGTCTTTATCCAGCTCCTTCATTATTAAGTCTTGAGACGCGGCCTCCTTAGAAGCCAGTACGACCACAAATAGTGCTATGAAACTGCGCATATCGGTGAACCAATCTATTATTGCCTAAGAATGAATCTATTTTACAGATAAATCTGTTTCTCGCAAATCGCTCCCCTGAGACTTCTAAGGGTAGCTCTCCCAGTTAACTTACGGGGCGCACAACCCAAACGGTTTTAGCTTCAGGTTCTAAATAGTTGGGGAGAAACGGTTACCGCAAAATCTAACAAATATTTTCTTCTCAAGTGCTTTCATTTCGAACAGTGTTTCGCTTCAAACACCCCTCATTGTTCGACATGTCAGTAACTGTGTTTCTCGACCATTCTGAGGAGACCAGTATTGGCTTGATATAGTCAGGGCGTTGGCGTCCCGGAGGCCCATCTGGCGAGCGCGCTCAATGTCTACATCAAGACCATGTAGCAGAGACGCCAGCTTCTCGACCGCATCTGCAACGAGGCGGCGGAACTACTGAAAGACAAACAAGTGGCTTTGATCGGGTTTCAGATTCTGAAAAGATGAAGCCAATCCGCTAGATTGAAGCGGCGCAACTCATGGTCGCCATGAATAAGTTCACGATCAATTATGCCCCATCGCTTCTGGCCGCGACACCCGAGCGCCAGTTGGTGTCAGCGGCAACGCCGAAAAAGATCAAAGGCATTTCGCGCGAACAGCTGGAACTGATGGAGCGCGAGTCAGCCAATCTGGAACGCGAGGTCCGCCTCGTCGAAGACAGCTACGGCGCGGATCATCTCGATCTGGTCCTGACACGCGGGGACCGCAGGAGACGCCGCACGGTGGGGCGGATCAAGCGCGGCGATGGGGAGGACGGCGACCCCGTCGGAGCCCATCATGCCGGGCCAGACGCCCGGCAGGTTTCTCGAAAGTCTGCGCGTGTTTCCCGATACAGAGGCACGCGCAGACAACTTTTGGCTGAAACGCCTCACCATAACGAACCGCGAACGTCGTTGAAGCGGTTTTATGTGAAGCGATCTCTGGTTGAGTGGCGGCCGTTCAGTGGAACAAGTATGAAAGGCTGCCTCGCGGACTTTGCCGCCTTATGCAGATGCAGCTATTGCTCACGCAGCATTTCCTCGCATTTGCGGCAAGCCTTTTGCTGCGCTGCAGCTCATGTCGCCGAAGAGCTCCTTGAACCCCGCCCCGAGGCGACGAATCTATTCCTCCCTTTCGCGGCGGCTTGACTGAACCCGAAAAAACCAGGGCTTTGCTGCTCTTCTCCGAGTTTGGACTAAAGACCACTTATCAAGTCCGCCGTTTGTATGCTGCTCTGGGCGGCGAAACTTTCCGCGCGTTCGACCCGCACCAGGCCAAGCGGGGCAAGTATGGCATCGTAAAACACCGCCGCGCGCTCCAGATCATTGGTGCCTAGTATGATCTAGCCGATCATATTGCTCCTCCGGTGTTCGTGGAGAGCCAATCAGCGCTGGCAGGTTTCATACTCCGGATGCCGCCAGACTTCTGCTTCGAGACGGGCCAAGGGCGCGCGTCCCAGAATGTCATCACTCAGTTTTTCGGCAAGCATGATCGTGGGCGCGTTGGTGTTTCCGTTTGTGACAAACGGCATGATTGACGCATCGACCACGCGCAGCCCTGAGAACCCGTGCACCCGCCCGCTGGGGTCAACCACCGCCCCTGTGTCGGTTGCAGCCCCCATCCGGGCGGTGCATGACAGGTGCCATTGCGTGTTTGCATGGGTATTCAGGACCCGGTCAAGATCTGCATCCGATTGCACATTATGCCCTGGGAAAATCTCGTCCCCTTTGAGGTCGCAAAACGCTGGCTGATCAACAAGGCCCCGGACCAGCCGGATGCCTTTTCGCATGATCTCCCGATCCCGATCGTCTTGTAGATAATTCACCAAGATGCGCGGCGAGTCGCCCGGATCGGATGAGCGCAGTTCGATTTTGCCCCGGCTATGCGCGCGCATCAGGCCAACGTGGATTTGAAAAGCGTGTTCCTGAAGCGGCTCCCAAGTGGCGTCATCCACCGCGATGGGCGAAATGATCAGTTGCAGGTCGGGATATTCGACACCCGGGCCAGAGCGGATACATCCCAACCCTTCGAACAGGTTTGACGCCACGATGCCGCTGCGCGTCGTGATCCACTGGACACCGGCCGCAAGCTTGGCCAGCGGCTTAGTTTTGGGCCAGAAAGAAACCGGCCGCTTGCACTTGTACTTCAGCACGAAATCGGGGTGGTCATTCAGGTTCTGCCCCACCCCGGGCAGGTCGTGCAGCACGTCAATGCCCATATCCTGAAGGTGCCCGGCCGGACCAATCCCCGACAGCATCAGGATATGGGGCGATCCAACTGCGCCTGCGCTGAGGATCACTTCTTTGCGCACATGCGCGATCTGAGCAGTCCCGGAGCGGTCCGTATAGGTAACCCCCACGGTCTTGGTCCCGTCAAAGATTAAGCTCTGTACCTGCGCCTGCGTCTTGATCGTCAGGTTTGGACGTTTCCGCACAGGGTCAAGATAGGCCCGGGCCGTGCTCCACCGCTCGCCTTTGAAAACGGTGCGGTCGGAGACGCCGAAGCCTTCCTGACGAAACCCGCTGACATCGTCGGTGGCGGGGTATCCAGCCTCTTCCCCGGCTTTGAGGAACGCCAGTGTCAGCGGGTCTTTGGGATCAGCGCGATGCACGTAGAGCGGACCAGTGTCCCCCCGATATGCATCTGCGCCGCCCCCATAGGTTTCCATGCGCTTGAAGTAGGGCAGCACGTCGGCATAACCCCACCCGGGGCAGCCTGCCTGACGCCAGCCGTCGTAATCCAGTGCGTGACCGCGGATGAACACCATTCCGTTGATCGAAGACGACCCGCCGATGGTCTTGCCCCGGTCATGCTGAATCCGACGGCCGTTCAATTCGGGCTCGGGTTCACCCTGGAAGGCCCAGTTGTGTTTGGTGCTGGTCAGGTTTGACAGCACAGCGGCAGGCATTTTCAGGGAAAGTGCAGTGTTGTCCGGGCCTGCCTCCAGCAAAAGCACCCGGTTGCTTGCATCACTGGTCAGGCGATTGGCCAAAACACAGCCTGCGGATCCTGCTCCGACAATGATGTAATCAAAATACATGTCCGTTTTCCCATGCCAATACAGCCACTCAGCAACATGTCCCTACCTTTAGGGAAACGTTGGTTCGAGCATTCTTGACTATCTTGCATACAGAATAACTTACCTTTTGACAATAAACTTACCAAAGGTTAGTTGGGGAAAAATCACTGCTTGCTGGAGGCTTCGTATGCAGCAACTTCTTGATGCCCGTTTCGCTTCGCCATTGCCATTCACTCAAACAATCCCAGGGTTCGATGGCCTCAATCTGACGCAGGTGGAAACCTGGATTACGTCCCGCGCCAAAGGTGGCGATGTCTGGGGAGAGGTCAAACCATTCCTGTTCGTTTGCGTGACCACCAGCGAAGGTGTGGTCGGATGGGGTGAGGCATTCATACTTCCCTGCCGGGAGAACGCGGTGGCCGAGATCATCCATGCACTTGGGCGCTCAGCTGGAATGATGAAAGCCGTCTCTCCCCAGGCATTTCGCGAACACGCCATGCGGATCGCGGCGAAACACAGAAGCCTCGATTTTGCGGCTGCCACCAGCGCGCTGGAGATGGCACTTTGGGACATCTGCGGGAAACTGGCCGGGCGGCCGCTTTGCGAGCTTTTGGGCGGTGATCGGAATTGGGCCATTCCCGTCTACGGCAATATCTGGAGCGATACCCAATGGGATGCCGGGTCACTGGCCAAGCGCGCAGCCGAGCTTGTCGCCCAGGGATACAAGGCTGTCAAAATTCACCCCATGCTGAATCACTCGGCGGAAGAGGCCGCCGAGTGTGTGGCCCAAGTTCGCGAGGCGATTGGCCCTGACATTCACCTGATGGTCGATCTGGATTCTCAGAATGATGCAGACACGGCATTGCATGTCGCAGGGTTGATCGGCTCCGCCCGGCCGTACTGGCTTGAGGAGCCGGTCGATGGAGAGGACATTCAATCGCTTGCCAGAGTGCGTCGGATCACTAGCTTGCCGATTGTCACCGGTGAGAAACAAAGCGGCCTGACACATTTCCGTAATGTGTTGGCGGCCGATGCTGCGGATATCCTGAACCCTGACATCGCGGGGGTCGGGGGGCTTCTGGACATGATCCAGCTAGCAGAACAGGCCGACCGGCAAGATGTTAAGATCTCGCCGCATTGCTGGAATTCCATGACAGCGGCCGCCGCTGCCATGTTGCATGTCTGTGCCGCAATTCCCAATGCCGAAATGGCCGAAATCTATCCAGAATACATCGCGCACGGAGAGCTGTTTGCCACCACCGGATTCCGGCTGAATGGGGCACATGCGTATCTGTCGGGCAAACCGGGGCTGGGAGTGGAAATCGATACGTCAGCTCTGGAAAGCCTCTCTCATCACCATCATTCAACCTGTTTAACCATGGCAGAGGCTGCCACTTGAACGCGTCTGTTGAATTCAGGGCCAAACTTGCCTGTCTCTACGCCGGCGCGGTGTGGGGGCTGTTCTGGATCCCTCTCAGGGAGCTCGAAGAGGCTGGGCTGCACGGGCTTTGGATCACCTTCGTCTACTTTCTTGTCCCGACGATATGCCTTTTGCCCGTTACCCTGTGGCGATGGCAGCATGTCCAAAAGGGCGGCATACGACTACAGATAACAGCGATGCTCTCAGGTGGGGCCTTGCTGTTATATTCCACCTCAATCGTTTACACCGATGTCGTGCGCGCCATATTGCTGTTCTACCTCACACCGGTTTGGGCAACCATTCTGGCGCGGATATTTCTGGGCGATGCAATCACGCTGACCCGCCTTGTTGCCATGGCGCTGGCCATCATCGGCATGTTGACTGTTTTCGGACTGGGGGTGCGGTTTCCGGTGCCACATAATATAGGGGATTGGCTTGGAGTGGGCGCCGGGGTCTTATGGGCTGTCGCGATGGTACGTCTTCGGCAGGATAGCAAACATTCAGCCATCGAGTTGACGGTCGGGTTCTTTCAGTGGTCGCTGGTGTTCTCGGCTGTCGCTGCGGTTCTACTGGCGTCTCACCATATGCCAGGCGTGGCGCAGGCCTTGCCCGCCATGCCCTTGCTGCTGGTGTTCATGGTCTTGTTGATCTTACCCGGAACCTATGCCGCGCTTTGGGGTCCGAAATACCTGAACCCGGGAATGGCCGGTCTTTTGCTGATGACCGAAATTGTTATCGGGGCAATTTCTGTGGCGCTGCTGGCGGGAGAACCCTTTGGCATGCGCGAGTTGATCGGTGTGATCCTGATCGCCGGTGCAAGTATGATTGAACCGCTCTTGTCGCTGGGCCGCACGCGCAGAACAAGCTGACCTTACGTTAAACCTGCAGGGATTTCTCCTGGAATGCCTTGGAGCCCAGCGCGATCTGCGCGATCGTTTCGATCTTCTTGCGGGCTTCTTTGTGTATTGCGGCGCTGATTTCGTCGAAGGGCAGCATCTTCGAGACAGCATATTCCATCTCCGACACGGCAGCATTGGTTTCAACGGGATCGGGCAGCAGACCTGCGCGCACCCAAATGCCGTCGATATGGACGCCTAGGTGGCGCGCAACGCGTACGGCTTCGCCCTCGGGCAGGAAGTGCTTCAGCTCATGCATCAGGTTGCTTCGGATGCGTTCGTTGTTGGCGATCTGAACCCGCTGGCATTCCGTGTTATGCGGCACCTCCGAAATCAGCGATACCCAGGCCTGACAGACCCGACGATTGAAGATCGTTTCAAAGAAATTGGCAACGATGATTGCCCAAAGCCGCTCATAGGGGGTTTCGGCATAGCGATAAAGTTCGACCACGGATTCGCTGAGCAACATGTTGGACCGACGGAACACGGCTTCAAGCAGGGCGCTCTTGTCCTTGAAGTGGTGTAAAACGACCCCTTTTGACACGCCTGCGATGTCGCCAACCTTGTCCAGTGTTGCTTTGCGCAATCCGTATCGAATCACCGCCTCAAATGCTGCGCGGGATAGTTCGGCGCGTCTGATCGTTCGAATGGAACTGGATCGCATCTGATGAATCCTCACTACGACGATGTTGCAACTCTGGATGAATAGTGACCGCAAACACCACAGCTTTCAACCGTTGACACATAAAACTTTCTAATGGTAAGTTTTTATGACAATAAGACCAAAGACGACCGCACGACCAAAACCGAACCGTGCGTCAAATCTGAAAGCTGGGAGGAACCATGGAAAAGATTTTGAATGCCGCGCAAGGCGCTGCCCTTGCCCTGCTTGTGTCCGGAGGCGCAGCCATCGCGGCTGACGTACCGGAAAGTGACGACGTCATTAAGGTCATTCTGAATGACTGGACCGGCCAGCATGTTTCGACAAGAATTGCTGGCGAGTTGCTCAAGAAGATGGGCTACAACATTGAATATGTCAGCGCGGGCGCGCTGCCACAGCATGCGGGGCTGGCGCAGGGCAATCTGCATTTCCAGGCAGAGGTCTGGACCAACAATATTGGTGATCTGTACCCCAAGGCCGTTGAGGCAGGGGATATCGTCGTGCTGGGCGATCTGGGGCTGGAGCCGCGCGAAGGCTGGATCTATCCGCCTTACATGGAAGAAAAATGCCCTGGCCTGCCAAGCTATCAGGCGCTTTACGATTGCGCCCAGGCCTTTGCCTCGGCTGAAACATTCCCGAACGGTCGTCTGATCACTTACCCGGCTGACTGGGGTACGCGGTCACGTGATGTTGTGGCCGGAATCGAATTGCCATTCAATCCGGTTGCAGGTGGCAGCGAGGGTGCGATGATGGCCGAATTGCAATCAGCCTATGCTGCGGGTGACCCGATCTTGATGATGATCTGGCAACCCCATTGGATTTTCGCCGATCTGGATCTCAACTGGGTCGAGTGGAACCCGACAGACGGTACCTGCATCGAAGAAAATCAGGATCGAGAGACGGCCTGCGGGTTTGAACAGGCTCGTGTCGAAAAGGTTGTCTGGGGTGGTTTCGAGGAGAAGTGGCCAGCCGCTTACAAAATGCTGTCGCTCTATTCTCAGACCAATGAAGAACAGAATGCCGCGATCCTGGCCGTGGACAATCAAGGCCGCGATCTGGACGAGGTCGTTGCCGAATGGCTGGCCGAAAACGAGGCCAAGTGGCAGGGTTGGATCGACGAGGCGATGCAGTAACCCTATCGATGCATTGCTTTAGATCGGGGCGGATTTATTGACTGGTCGCCCCGATCACCAAACAGATATCGTTTGCCACATCTGACCAAACCGGCAACGGTTTTATCACGCGTGACATCATCCATACAATTTCAGACGCAATACAGGCCTTCGATCCGGAGCATCACATGAAGACCCCGACCAATGAACATAGTGCCATAAAACTGTCATGCCGGAACGTCTGGAAGATCTATGGTGGGCAACCCGGACAGTTCTTCGAGGGTTCGCAGGGGCGTGTAGCTGACGCCGTCCAACATGCAGATGCTATTCGCGATGCGGATCACATCGTCGCCAATGCAGATGTCAGTTTTGACGTTCACGCCGGTGAAATTTTCGTAATCATGGGGCTTTCCGGATCCGGCAAATCAACCATCGTGCGTTGTCTTTCCCGGCTGGTTGAACCAACGGCGGGGGAAATCCTGCTAGATGGCGAGGACCTGCTGAAGAAAACCGATGCCGAGTTGATCGACATTCGTCGCCACAAGATGGGCATGGTGTTTCAAAGCTTTGGCCTGATGCCGCATCTCAATGTCATCGACAACATCGCCTTTCCATTGAAACTACAGGGCATCACCGAGACCGAGCGTTATGCGCAGGCCGAACGTGTGATCGAACTGGTCGGATTGGAGGGCCGCGAAAATAACTTTCCCAAAGAACTGAGCGGCGGCCAGCAACAGCGCGTGGGCATCGCCCGTTCGTTGGCGGTTGAGCCGGATGTCTGGTTTCTGGACGAGCCCTTTTCTGCGCTTGACCCGCTGATTCGCAAACAGATGCAGGACGAATTCCTTCGCATTCAGGAAAAGCTGCACAAATCCATTGTTTTTATTACCCATGATTTCCAAGAAGCCCTGCGCATCGCCGACCGCATGGCAATCATGCGCGACGGGGCGGTGGTGCAGATCGGGCGCCCGATTGACTTGATTCTGAATCCTGCTGACGATTACGTTCGCGAGTTCACTCAGGATGTTCCGTGGGAGAGCGTCTTGCGCGCCGAAGACATTATGGAAGACGGGGCCAAGCAATCGGCGGAGATGGAACGGGTTTCAGAAGGCACCCTTGTAGACACACTATTGTCAAAGTTGTCACAAGGCGAACACGGTGTGATCGTCGAAGCCCGTGACGGCTCGGTTCTGGGGACCGCGACAGCGCGCGGTCTGGTCACCGCGCTGGCAGGTTGTGGCTGTGCCGAAACGCCTGTGCAAGAGGGGTTGGACAATGCCCTTGAAAACTGATCGCAATAGTCTGCATTGGCTGGGTGTTATCGCTGTCACGCTTGTGTGCCTTGCCCTTCAGGGTGAATGGACCTGGATGGCCATGTATCCCAAGGATCTGATCCTGCCGATTGCCGATTGGCTCAACGCCATCATGGATTGGATCGTCGCCTATCTTGGCTGGTTCTTC
Source organism: Pseudomonadota bacterium (assembly GCA_039818265.1). Taxonomy (GTDB): domain Bacteria; phylum Pseudomonadota; class Alphaproteobacteria; order Rhodobacterales; family Rhodobacteraceae; genus Ruegeria. Next base: position 11,371 of record JBCBUG010000026.1, read on the forward strand.
CTGGGTATCTCCTGGGCCTTGGAATGGCCGATTAAGGTTGTCCGCTATGTGCTCAACGCGTTGCCCTGGTCGGTGACAACGTTCCTGTTTTGCACGGTTGCCTGGGCCGCATCGGGTTGGAAACTTTCCGCATTCACACTGTTCTCAATGATTTACATGCTGGTCATCGGCTATTGGACCGAAAGCATGAACACCCTGTCACTGGTGGCCATTTCCGTGCCGTTGGCTATCCTCGTGGGATTTGCCTTTGGGGTCTGGGGGTTCTTTTCGGATCGCGCGGAACGTGCAATCATGCCGATGCTGGACGTGTTGCAGACCGTGCCATCTTTTGCCTATCTGCTGCCCATTCTGATGCTGTTCGGCTTCGGCACGGTGGTGGGCTTGATCGCCAGCGTGCTCTATTCCTTTCCACCCATGGTTCGGAACACCATCGTGGGCCTGCGAGGGGTGTCACCAGAGGTGATCGAAAGCGGCCTGATGTCCGGGGCCACTCCGGGACAGTTGTTCTGGCAAGTGCGTGTGCCATCGTCCCTGCGGCAGCTCTTGCTGGGGGTTAATCAGGCAACCATGGCCTCGCTCAGCATGGTGATTATCGCGTCCATCATCGGCGGCACAGCTGATATCGGCTGGGAGGTTCTGTCGACCATCCGCAAGGCCCAGTTCGGCGAAAGCCTGCTGGCGGGCATCGTGATCGCGTTGATGGCGATGGTGATCGACCGCGTCACAGCAGGTCTTGCTGCCCGCTCCGGCGACTATGACCCCGACGACAAAAGCTTTGTCCAAAAGCACCGTTACTGGGTTGTTGCGGTGCTGGGTTCGATACTGTTTTTCGCCCTGGCCCAGATCATTGGCATCCTCAATGAATGGCCGCGCGATTGGGAAGTCAGCCCGGCCAAGGCGATGAACGACGGGTTGACCTATATGGTCGTCAATTTCCGGGATCAGATCGAAGCGGTCAAAAAATTCGCGTTCTTCTTTGTCATGCTGCCGACTAAGATCGGCCTGCAAGGTACTGTTAGCCCGTTCACCTGGGGGTTCGAGCTGACGTTACCGCTCAAGATCGGCTATGCGGCATTTATTTGCGCTTGGGCTGGTTGGGCCGCGCATCGTCGCAAGGCGAACACCGGCATTGCGATCCTGCTTTTCGGAATCATCATCTATTTCGGTCTCACAGGAATGCCCTGGCCTGCGCTTTTGTTGATCTGTGCCGTGGCGGGCTGGAAAATCGGTGGGCGCGCTCTTGGTCTTGGGACTGCATTGGGGCTTGGCTTCATCGTCGTCACCGGCATCTGGCCCGAGGCGATGTTGTCGATCTACCTATGTGGCATCGCGGTGCTAATCTCATTTCTGGCCGGGACCGCCATCGGCATCTGGGCCGCGCATAACGACACGGTTTCAGCAATAGTGCGTCCGTTCAACGACACGTTACAAACTATGCCGCTATTCGTGCTGCTGATCCCCTTTGTGATGGTGTTCAAGATTGGCGAATTCACCGCCCTTCTAGCAATCATTGCTTACGCGATTGTCCCCGCCATCCGCTATGCCGAACACGGGCTGCGCAGCCTACCTGCGACCGTGATCGAAGCCGCCACCATGATAGGGGCCACAAACCGTCAGATGCTGTGGCAGGTAAAGGTCCCGCTTGCTTTGCCGGTGATGATGCTGGGTCTGAACCAGACCATCATGTACGGCATCGCGATGCTGGTGATTGCTGCTCTTGTTGGGACCAATGGCCTTGAACAGATCGTCTATATCGGCCTCAGTGACGGCGATTTCGGGATCGGTATCATCGCTGGGATCGGCATGGCGATCATCGCCATCATCACTGACCGCATGACCCACGCCTGGAGCCGCAAGCGTCAGGAAGAACTAGGATTGAGTGTCGAATGACCCGGCAAGACGATCTGCCTTTGACCAGCTCGCACTGGGGGACCTATCGCGCGCGGGTGGGTAATGGTCGGGTACAGGAATTGCTGGCCTTTGAGCATGATCGCGATCCTTCGCCCATTGGTCCCGGCATTCTGGATGTACAACACGGCCCCACGCGGGTGGATGCACCGATGGTGCGGGAAAGCTGGCTGACGGGCGGGCCAGGAACCCGGACGGACCTGCGCGGAGCTGATCCTTTTGTTGAAGCGAGTTGGGACAAAGCCAATGAACTGGTGGCCGATGAGCTGAATCGGGTGCGAAACACCTACGGAAATTCCTCTATATTCGGGGGGTCTTACGGTTGGGCTAGCGCCGGGCGGTTCCATCATGCCCAAAGTCAGCTCAAGCGGTTTCTGAACTGCATCGGCGGCTTTACCAGCTCGAAATTCACCTACAGCTTTGCCGCGGCCGAGGCGATGGTGCCGCATATCCTTGGCAGCTTCCGCGATTATCTGGATACCTGCACCAGTTGGGATGTGATCCGCGATCACACGCAGCTTTTTGTGTGTTTCGGGGGCGTGCCGCTGAAGAACGGTCAGATCAGCCAGGGCGGTACCGGCTGTCATATCCAGCGCGACGGCCTGCTTGCAGCCGGAAAGGCCAGCATTGATTTCGTCAACATCAGCCCGCTGAAATCCGACGTGCTGAATGATGTGGGCGGCGATTGGCTGGCCTTACGCCCTAACACAGACGTGGCGTTGATGTTGGGACTCGCCCATACGATCGAGAGCGAGGGCTTGACCGACCGGGCGTTCCTTGAGCGCTACGCAAAAGGGTTTGAGGCCTTCCTGCCGTACCTAATGGGCGACACGGACGGGGTCCCTAAGACTGCCGATTGGGCTGCGGATATCTGTGAAATTCCCGCCGATACGATCCGCGCGTTGGCGAGGCGCATGGCGGTCGAGAGGACGATGATATCCGTAAGCTGGTCGCTGACCCGACAGGATCACGGTGAACAGCCCTTTTGGATGGCAATCACGCTGGCGGCAATGTTGGGTCAGATTGGGCTGCCCGGCGGGGGCTTTGGCTTTGGTTACAGCGCGATGAACTTCATCGGGGGCAATCATACGATTATCCCCGGGGCATCCTTTCCTCAGGGGCAGAACCCGGTTGAAAATTTTATCCCAGTCGCACGGATCACTGATCTTCTGATGAAAGCGGGACAGCACTTCGATTTTGACGGTGTACGCTATGAATACCCTGACACGCGGCTGGTCTGGTGGGCGGGGGGCAATCCGTTTCACCACCATCAGGACCTGAATCTGATGATACAGGCGTGGCAGAAACCCGACACGATTATTGTCAACGAATGGTGCTGGAACCCGCTGGCCAAACACGCTGACATCGTGCTGCCCTGCACCACGCCGCTGGAGCGCGACGACATGGCAATAACCCCGCGTGATCCATACGTGGTGTCCATGTCTAAGTTGACCGAGCCCTATGGGCAGGCCCGCGACGACTATGACATATTCGCCGGTATTGCCCGCGCGATGGGTGTCGCAGATGCCTTCACCGAAGGGCGCAACACGGCCGACTGGCAACGCTGGATTTACGATCAGACACAGCAGAACTGTGCCAATCAGGGTATTGAAATCCCCCCCTATGATCAGTTCATCAAACAGCGCTGGTTCAAGCTGGATGATCCGGCCAAGCCCATAATCATGCTGGAGGGTTTTCGCGCTGATCCTGTTGCCAATCCTCTAACCACCCCCAGCGGCAAGATCGAGATTTTCTGTCAGAGTGTCGCCGATTTCGGTTATGAGGATTGCCCCGGGCATCCCGTTTGGCGCGCGCCTTATGAATGGCTGGGCAATGTAGATGCGTACCCGCTGCACCTGATCTCTAACCAACCCCGCGACAAGCTGCATTCGCAGTTTGATCATGGCGGTGTGAGCAAGGCCAAGAAAATTGCAGGGCGAGAACCGCTACACATCCACCCTTATGATGCCGCGATGCGCGGATTGAAGGATGGCGATATCGTGCGCTTGTTCAATGACAGGGGTGCCTGTCTGGGCGGGGTTGTGATTGAGCCGGGCATACGTACCGGCGTGGTGCAGATGAGCACCGGCGCCTGGTATGATCCGGATGAAAACGGCCTGTGCAAACACGGCAATCCCAATGTGCTGACCCGTGACAAGGGGACTTCGAAACTAGGCCAGGGCCCGAGCGCGCATTCCTGCCTTATAGAGGTTGAACTTGTCACCGAAGCGCCGCCCAAGGTCACCGCCCATGAGCCTCCTTCCATCATTCGACCCAGCACACTTAACGATCCAGAGGTTAAGACATGAGCAACCTTCAGGAAGCCTCCGACCTGCAAAACAACGTTTCCATCAGCGCCCGCCGCTTTGAGGAATCCCCCTTTATCGAACGCACCGATTGCCCGGAAATGATCCGTGGCGTCTATGCCGGGCGCTACTTTCCGATCTTCACCGGCGAAGACTACCTCGAAAAATACTGGTGCCTGCGCCAGAAGGCGCTGATCTTTGACGTGCCCGAAAAGCCCATTGAAATCTCGGGGCCAGACGCTGTGCCTTTCCTTGAAAAAGTACTTGCCCGCAAGGTCGCCACCATGACTGAAGGGCGCGGATACTATGCCATCGCCTGCACGCCTCAGGGCGGTGTTTTCATGGATGGTGTCATGTTCAAACTCGGCGAAAACCGGTTCTGGTATGTTCAGGCCGATGGCCCGTTCGAGGCATGGCTGATGGCGCATTCCAGAGGCTTTGACGTGAGCATTTCCGACCCGCAAAGCCGGGTGCTGCAAATTCAGGGGCCGGCGTCGATCGACATCATGAACGCGGCATCCGGAGGGGCGATTGACGAGAGCATGAAGTATTTCCGCTCGGGCTACTTCGATCTGGGGGGTCAGACCCTTTATATATCCCGCACTGGCTTCACCAATGAGCTTGGGTTCGAAGTCTACACGGACGGCGCTAACACAGATCACCTGGCACTTTGGGATCATTTGATGGCCTGTGGGGAACCACATGGCATGGAATTCTCATCGACCCGTGCGCTGACCATCCGCCGGATCGAAGGGGGCATCCTGGGCAACCTGACAGACATGACGCCGGACATGACACCGTACGAGGCGGGACTGGCCCCTTTTATCAATATGGACAAGGGCGATTTCGTCGGGCGCGATGCCCTGGTGGGCAAGGATACGCGGTCATGCCTGTTTGGTCTGACCTGCGCCACTCAGACTCCTGCTGCGGGCTGCGTGGTTATGGAGGGTGACACCGTGGTCGGCCGCATCACCGCCGGCATTCCGTCACCCACTCTGGGCCTTGGGGTGGGTTATGTGCGTTTCAATGCACCCGGCGATTGGGTCGGTCGCACCCTCACGATGCGCGTGCCTGACGGCGGCGTGCATGAGGGCAAGATCGTCCAGCCACCGTTCTTTGATCAGGAGAAAAACATCGTGCGCGGCGTAGACCGCTCCATCCCTGAACGCCCTGCCAATTGATCATGCAAAGCGAAACATATCATGACTGACACAGACGTTCTGGAACCACAGGATTGGACCTTCCCCGTGCCTATTGCCTATGGGCCGGGCCGGTTGTCCGAAATCGGACACCGATGCGCCGCATTGGGGCTGTCCAACCCGTTGATCGTGACCGACAAAAGCAGCCGCGATTTGCCCTTCATTTCGCAATTGCAGACCTATCTGGGCGAAGCCGGGCTGTCTTCGGCGTTCTTCTCGGATATCTCGCCAAACCCTCGCGACAATGAAATCGGCGCTGGCCGGCAGAGCTTTCGCGCAGGCGGTCACGACGCGATTATCGCCATTGGCGGCGGCAGCGCCATGGATGGTGGCAAAGCCATCTGCCTTACCGCCAGAAACGACATAGATCTTTGGGATTTCGAATGGGAAAAGCCCCCGGCGGAGATCGGTCCTGATCAGGAATTTCCAACCTTGATCACCATTCCCACCACTGCAGGCACCGGGGCCGAAACCGAAAGCACGGCTATGGTCACTCATACCGGCAAGGGCATGAAATTCTGCATTTGCCATCCGGACTTGCAGCCGTCGCTGGCTTTGCTTGACCCGGAACTGACGGTTGGCTTGCCCGCCAATCTGACCGCCTGGACCGGAGCAGACGCCATGGTGCACGCGATCGAAGCTTACTGCGTCCCGGGCTTTCACCCACTGTGCGATGGTTTGGCGCTGGAAGGGCTGGCACTGGTTGCGAAATGGCTGCCCGTGGCCGTGCGCGAGCCGCAAAACATGGCCGCGCGCGGCGGCATGCTGGCCGGGTCCTGTCTGGCAGGGATCGCCTTCCTCAAAGGCCTTGGGCATGTGCATGCGATCTCGCACATGGTGGGCGCGGAATTCAACACGCAGCACGGGTTGACCAATGCGATTGTCCTGCCGGTTGTCCTGCGTTTCAACCTGCCGGGCATAGAGGACAAGGTGAAACGCATGGCCGATGCGATGGGCCTGCAGGATGCGTCGGTTGACGCCTTCATTGCCGAGATTGAACGGATGCTGGACGACATCGACATTCCCCACGCTCTCAGCGAGATCGGCGTCCCTTCCGATTGCGCAGCTCGAATTGCCGAAAAGGCCTTGCAGGACAGCGCGGCAGGCACCAACCCCCGCACCGCCAGCCTCACCGAGATGCGCACACTTGTCGAAACAGCCATCGCCAAGGCGCGATGAACAAGGATATGGTGTTAATGGATAATCTTCTGAAATTCTATATTGGCGGGCAATGGGTTGCACCGGTCTCGGACGCAACAATGCCCGTCATGAACCCGGCCACCGAAGAACAGATCGGCACCGTGGCCATGGGCAATGCCAAGGATGTAGACAGGGCCGTTGCCGCGGCGAAATCCACATTTGACAGCTTCTCTCAAACCAGCAAAGACGAACGCTTGGCGCTATTGCAGCGACTGAAGGCGGTCACCGAAGACCGTTTCGAGGATCTCGCCCAGGCCATGCGCATGGAAATGGGCGCGCCAATCTCGATGGCCCGCGATGCGCAGGCCGATGCCGCGATTGGCCACCTCCAAGGCTTTATTGATGCGCTGGAGACGCTTGAGGAGCGCACAACACTTGCCAATGGCGATATTCTGCTGCGCGAACCGATTGGCGTGTGCGGCCTGATCACGCCCTGGAACTGGCCGATGAACCAGATCGCGCTCAAGGTCATTCCGGCGTTGGCGACGGGGTGCACCTGCGTTTTGAAACCCTCAGAACACACACCGATCTCCGCCATGGTCTATGCCGAGATCATTCACGAAGCGGGTTATCCCGCCGGGGTGTTCAATCTGGTCAACGGTGACGGCATCAATGTGGGTTCGGCCCTGTCACGCCACAAGGACGTCCAGATGATGTCCTTCACCGGTTCGACCCGTGCTGGCACCGCCGTGACCCGTGATGCAGCCGAGACGGTCAAACGGGTGACGCTTGAGTTGGGCGGAAAGTCCCCCAATCTTATCTTTGCAGATTGCGATCTGGAAGAGCGCGTGACCACATCCGTGCTGGAATGCATGTTCAACACCGGCCAATCCTGCGATGCCCCGACGCGCCTGTTGGTGGAACAGTCCTGTTATGACGAGGCGCTGAAAATCGCAAAACACGTGGCAGATAGTATCTCGGCTGGCGACCCTGCTGAAGAGGGCGATCACATCGGCCCGCTATTCGACCGCATTCAGTATGACCGTGTTCAGGCCATGATCCAGGTCGGGATCGACGAAGGTGCGACCCTTCTGTCGGGGGGCCTGGGCAAACCGGACGGGTTTGAAGCCGGCTGGTTCACCCGGCCCACCCTCTTTGCCGATGTCCGCAATGATATGAGGATCGCGCAGGAAGAGATCTTTGGTCCGGTGCTGGTGATCATCCCGTTCGAGGATGAGGCGGATGCCGTCGCAATGGCCAATGACACGCCATACGGGCTTGCCGCCTATCTTCAAACCGGTAGCCCGGCCCGGGCGGAGCGCGTTTCTTCCCGCCTCCGCGCCGGTGCCATTCACATCAACGGCGGGGGATTCAACTATGGCTCGCCCTTTGGTGGCTACAAACAGTCCGGCAATGGCCGCGAAGGCGGTTTGATGGGATTGGAAGACTATCTTGAAACAAAAACCCTACATGGGATCGCCTGACCGGAACCAGCTGACAGGAAGGAAGTGATGACAATGACTGCACGCATCCTGCGCCCCCGTCGGAGCTTTATTTTCACGCCGGGGCTGCGGCCCGATATGTTTCCCAAGGCGTTGGCGTCCGGGGCGGATATCGTCTGTGTCGAACTGGAAGACGGGATTGCGCCCAAGGATAAGGCCGAGGCACGCCAAAAAGCGCTTGCCTTGTTCGAACAGCCGCAAGCCGATGACGGTGTGGAGCGCATCGTTCGGATCAATTCGATGCGTGAACGGTTCGGGATCGAGGACGTGCAGGCCATCCTGACCACTGACACCCCGCCGCCCGCGCTGATGATGCCCAAGGTGCGCACGCCAGACGAGGTGGTCATTCTGGACCAGCTTCTGACCGAGGCGGGTCATGCCACCCGCCTGCATGTCATCATCGAAACGAACGAGGGGCTGGAGGCGGCGTTCGAAATCGCCAAATGCTCGGATCGGATCGATGCGATGTTTTTTGGGGGCGTGGATATGGCTGCCGAACTGCGATGCCAGAACAGCTTTGAATCGATGATCTATGCGCGCAGCCGCGTGGTTCATGCCTCGGCAACGGCAGGCCTTGATGTGATAGATGTGCCGTTTCTTAATCTCGACGATCCGGATGGGATGCGCGTTGAAGCCGAGAAAGTGCGCGATCTGGGGTTTGCAGGCAAAGGCTCGGTCCACCCAAAACAGATCGCCGCGCTCAACGACGTCTTCACACCGACCGAGGCGCAGATCACCCGCGCGCGCCGCATCATTGCCGAGTTCGAGGCAGCCGATACCGGCCTTGTTGTGATCGACGGAAAACTGATCGAAAAACCGGTGTTGCGCGACATGTACCGCATTGTCGCCATCGCGGACAGGATGGGAAGATGAGGGATGGGCCACGATTGCACACCGGGCACTGCCTTGTCTGAGGCAACAGAACGGCCCGGCATCTGCGCCATTGTCGGCGCGGGCCAAGGGCTTGGTGCGGCATTGGCGGAAAGGTTTGCACGCGGAGGGTTTGACATTGCACTGCTCTCTCGATCAGAAACCAGCGCCGAGGCAGCACGAAAGGTGGCACTTACGGCGCGGCCAACCACTCAGGTCTGGCATCAAAGCGCCGACGCAACCGAGCCTGCCTCCCTCGAACGGGCGCTCTTGGCTCTGTCGGCGGACGCTGGCCCGATTGACGTGCTGATCTACAATGTCAGGGGCGCGTTCACGGCATGCGAACCGTTGGATATGAGTTATGGCATGCTGGAAGACACCTTCCGCCTGGAGGTGTCAGGGGCCTTTGCCGCTGCCAAGGTGGTGTTGCCCGGGATGCGCACACGTGGACACGGCACGATCTTTTTCTCAAGCGCAACGGCGGCATTTCGGGGTTCGGCCACGCATCCGGTCTATGCAATCGGGAAGTTCGGCCTTCGCGCGCTGTCGCAGAGCCTGACAAAGGCCTATGCGAAAGATGGGGTTCATATCGTGCATATGCGCCTTGATTGCGATCTTGACGTGCCGATCATGCACGGGATCTATGGCGCGACCCGCGATCAGGCGGGCTTGGCGGATCCCAAAGATGTCGCTGAAACCTATTGGCTGACCTATCAGCAGCCCAAAGGGGCCTGGAGCAACGAAGTTGAAATCAGGCCGCATACCGAAACATGGACCTACTAGGGGACCGCAGGGATGTATAAACTGTTTTACGCACTCAAGAGCGCCTCCATGGGCGTCCGTGTTCTGCTGGAAGAAATCGGCGCGCCTTATGAACTTATTGAGACATCGGTGAAGATGGACGAGCCGCGCCCGCCCGAGCAGCTGGCGGTAAATCCCAACGGCTGGGCGCCGGTTTTGCTATGGGACGATGGCGCGATGTATGAATGCGCCGCGATCACGATGTTTCTATGCGACCGGCATCCCGAGGCAGGGTTAGCGCCGGCCACTGATGATCCAACGCGGGCGAGGTATCTGCAGACGCTGGTCTACTTCTCCAACTCGGTTCAGAACGCTTTTCAGCTGACCTATTACCCGGATCGATTTGTTGATGCCGTCGGCGACGAACCAAGTGCGCAGGGACGTGGCAGCCGGAGACTGAGGGAAACCTGGACGGTGATCGACGATCAAATCGGCGACAATGAGTGGGTGCTTGGCGATCAATTCAGTGCGGCCGATATCTATCTTTTCATGCTCACGACATGGCTGCGCGTGGCCAAAGGACACCCAACCATGTCAGAATTTCCCAATGCCAAACGTATCGCCGACAAAGTTCTGAAAAGGCCAAGCGTGCAACAGGTCTACAAACCCTGGATCGCCGATCCGCAGTACTAACCTGTTTGTCCTAGGAGGGCCGGTTGAAGGCCGCGAGCACTTGTGCCGCAAGCGCTCTTGCGTTTTCGCCAGGGTTGACCGAGGTGCGCAGAACGATTTGCGTGTAGGGAAGCTTGGGCAAGTCCTCGTTGACACAAATGGGTTGGCTGCAATTGGTCACCCGGCTGAGCGGAAGCGCGGCCACTGCAAGATCCGCCCGAACCGCTGCAAGCTGCGATTCAGAAACATTCGAAAGATAGGCGACCCGATAGGGAATGCCGGCACGTTTCAGAGCGTCAAGCGCAGCAAGACGCCATGGGCATCCCACAGATGCAACCGCCAGACGCAAGGGGCGTTCCCGGCCACCATCCCCGTTTCTATGGCTGGCCCAAACCAAAGGTTGCTCATGCAAAAGCCGGTCTCCCTCGTCCGGGGGGGCACCGCCGCCGACCGTCAGAATAGCAATATCCAGCTCGTCCCTGGTCAACATCGCGGCCAAATCCTGCGCGTCACCGGAAACGATCTCAACAGTGACGCCGGAATGTGCTTGTGAAAATCCAGCCAGAATTTCCGGCATGCGGGTTTCGGCATTCTCCAGACAAATCCCGACGCGGACCACCCCCTCGATATCCGGGCTTTGCATTTCGGCAATGGCGGTATCGTTTGCCTGCACAATGCGGTGCGCATGCGGCATCAAACGTTCGCCAACAGCGGACAGGCGCATGGCACCCTCGGCACGTTGAAATACAGGCGCGCCAACCAGATTCTCCAGCTTTTTCATTTGCATAGACACAGCCGCAGACGACCGTGCCACACGTTCCGAGGCCAGCTTGACCGAACCGGTATCCGCCACCGCAATGAAGGTTTTCAACACGTCAATTTCAAACCGCATCGAGCCGGGGATCAAAGGTGCATTCATATGAAGGAATTCAGCATTACTTAATCAACCTGTCAACAAGTTTTGCTTGTCTAAATCCCATGAAGCGGATCAAACTTGGCAATCGACATATGAAACGCGCGGTTTTGAAGGGATGGCAAGGGCTCAAAACCCGCCCTGTACAAATGCGCAAACAGGGAAAAGTGGCGGATGAAGTTCACCGAAGAACATGACTGGCTCAAGGTCGACGGCGATGTCGTTATTGTCGGGATCACAGAATACGCAGCTGAACAATTGGGGGATGTTGTATTTATTGAATTGCCTGAACCCGGCACGCAAGTCAGTCATGGCGATGAGGTTGTTGTCATCGAAAGCGTCAAAGCCGCAAGCGGAGTTTCGGCCATGTATGACGGTGAGATTGTCGCGGTGAATGATGCGCTGGTGGATGCGCCCAATCTGGTGAACGAAGACCCCACCGGTGCCGCATGGTTTTTCAAGATCAAACTGGCTGACATGGCGGTTCTGGACGGCTTGATGGACGAGGCGGCGTATAAGGATATGATCGACTGAATCACTTCGGATCGCAGCAATGCCAAAGGAACTGAGATGACGCGCATCAATGCGCCAAAACACCTGCCGTCAGTGGATCGCCTTGTGAACATGCCAGCTGTGCAGGAATTGGTGCGTGATCATGGGACGGCTCTGGTCACACGTTGTGCGCAGGGCATCTTGGAACAGGCACGCCAGAGCTTGCTGGCAGGCGAGCCTACGGATATGGCGGCGCTGGTCCAATCGCTCTCTGACGAGACAGAACGCGTTTTACGCCCGTCGCTCCGGCCAGTTTACAACCTGACAGGCACAGTGCTGCACACCAACCTTGGACGCGCGTCGCTGCCCCAATCCGCGACACAGGCGATGGTCGAGGTTGCGCGCGGCGCCAGCAATGTGGAATTTGATCTGGACGCTGGCAGACGCGGGGATCGCCACCGACACGCCGAAGCCCTTCTGTGTCAGCTGACCGGGGCGGAAGGCGCGCTGGTTGTGAACAACAACGCAGCCGCCGTGCTGCTGACGCTCAATAGCCTGGCGCGGCGTAAAGAAGTGCTAGTGTCACGGGGCGAGTTGATCGAGATCGGCGGGGCCTTCCGCATGCCAGACATCATGGCCCGTGCAGGCTGTAAGCTGGTGGAAGTGGGCACCACCAACCGCACACATGACGCCGATTTTGAGGCCGCAATCGGACCCAGAACCGCCTTGCTGATGAAGGTTCACACCAGCAATTTCGAGATCCAAGGATTTGCCAAAAGCGTTTCCGAGCAAAGCCTTGCCACGATCGCTCAGGCGCATGACCTTCCCGTTGTCACGGATCTGGGCAGCGGCACTCTGATTGATCTGGACCCCTATGATCTACCGCATGAAACAACGGTCACTGAGGCACTGAAGTCCGGGGCTGATCTGATCACGTTTAGCGGTGATAAGCTGCTGGGCGGCCCACAGGCTGGCCTCATTGTCGGTCGTCGCGATTTGATCGGCAGGCTCAAGCGCAACCCGATGACCCGGGCGATGCGACCCGACAAACTCACCCTTGCCGCGCTGCAAGCCGTTCTGCGGCTCTACACCAACCCCGAACGGTTGGTGGAAGAGCTGCCGACACTGCGCCTTTTGACGCGCGACCCTGCGGAGATTGAACACATGGCGATGCGCCTGGTCATACCCGTTCAGCAGTGTTGCCAATCCTTCAACGTTACGGTTGCGAAGACATACGCCCAAGTGGGCAGCGGGGCCTTGCCAGTCGACAGATTGCGAAGTGCTGCGCTGAAAATCACGCAGCCAGATCTGCGCCGCCCCAGCGCGGCCCTGAACAGGCTTGCCAAGGCCTTCCGGGACCTCCCGATTCCGGTCATAGGGCGCATCTCGGAGGGTGCGCTGTGGTTTGATCTCAGATGCCTCGAAGACGAAGGGGGCTTTGTCGACAACCTGACAGGTCTGGTGACGCCATGATCATCGCCACGGCAGGGCATGTTGATCACGGCAAGACCGAGTTGGTCAAAGCCCTGACAGGGATTGATACGGATCGTCTGCCCGAGGAAAAATCCCGTGGATTGTCCGTGGATATTGGGTTTGCCTACCACACTCTGCCCGATGGCGGGGTTTTGGGGTTCGTCGATGTGCCGGGACACGAAAAGTTCGTTCGCAACATGCTGGCCGGTGTTGCCGGGATCGACCTTGGTTTGCTTGTGGTCGCCGCCGACGATGGTGTGATGCCGCAAACACGCGAGCATCTGGCCATCCTTGGCCTCCTGGGTATTCGCCGATACATCGTCGCACTGACCAAGATTGACCGCACCTCGCCTGCACGCGTTCAGGAGGTCACGGATCAAGTGAGCGCACTTTTGCGCACGGGGGGGCACGAAGGCACGGCCATCTACCTCGTCTGCGCGCCCGATAACGAGGGGATCGACGCGCTGATGGGGGCGATACTCGCGTGTTCAGAGGGGGCAAGCACCCGGAGCGCGGATGGGTATTTCCGCATGGCCATTGACCGGGTGTTTACACTCAACGGCGTAGGCCTGGTTGCAACGGGTATGGTGTTTTCCGGCGCCATCCACACCGGCGACGAGCTGATACTCTCGGCGGATGGGTCCCGTGTCAGAGTGCGCGGGATCAGGGTGCACAACAGAGCAAGCGACTGTGCCAAGGCCGGTGAGCGATGCGCCTTAAATATCACCGGACGCGGTCTGAGCGAAAAATCCGCCCGGCGGGGAAACTGGTTGATGCAGTCCAGCCTATACGCCCCGACACAGCGCATTGACGTTGAGGTGCAGGTGCTGGAGAGCGAAGCGGGCCCGCTCAAACACTGGACACCCACCCATCTGCATATCGGAGCCGATCACCTGCCTGCGCGGGTTGCGGTCTTGTCAGGTGGTGCCATTCCTGTGGGTACACATGGGCTGGCGCAACTGGTGGCATCGCGCGACGCCTTCGCCCTTCATGGTGACCATTTCGTGCTGCGCGATCAATCTGCGCAACGCACCATCGCGGGCGGGCGCGTGATTGATCCGTTTTCCCCCAAACGTGGCCGCGCAAAACCCGCGCGGATCGCGGCATTAAACGCCTTGCAGCATCAAAATGTGACGGACGCCCTAAGGGAGCTGGCCGAGATCAGTGAGACCGGTGTTCCGCTTGCCCCGTTTTCGGTTGCGCGCAATCTCCCCGCGCCACGACAGGCGGCGCTGATTGAAACGCTTGGCTTGCGGCGCGTGGGGCGATCAAAGCAACGGGTTTTCTGTGAAACAGGGTGGCGCAGGCTATGTGGCAAAATCGTCCAGGCCGTTGAGGCGTCTCACCGATCCAAGCCAATGACCCCCGGCGCAAGCGTCAAGGAGATTGGACAGGCTCTTTCCCCCCGGATCGAAAAAGCGATCCTTGAAGAGGCCCTTGGCGCGCTGACCAAAGACCATCGATTGTGCATAAGGGCCGGTGGCTTTCATGTGCCATCGCATGACATCCAGATTCCGAGACACGACCAGCAGTTGTTAAAGCGTGTGATCCCCAAACTGGCTCCGGCCTCTGGCACCCCGCTCAGCCTGCATCAGGCTGCAAAAGATCTGGGTGCCGACGTCAGATCCCTTGAGGCCGCGTTGAAAACGGCCTGCAAATATGGCGATATGGTTCTGATTGGGGAAAACCGCTATGTCCCAAAACCCTATCTGACCAAGCTTGGGGCCATTGCCGCGCAGTTGGCCGAACGTTGCGCTGATGGGCTGTTCACCATTGCCGACTACCGCGATCAAACAGGCTTGGGCCGGAATTTCATCATTGATGTGCTGGAATACTTTGACCGGACGGGCGTCACCGAAAGGAGCGGCAATGCGCGTCGCATTCGGCGTTCCGTCGCGGATATTTTTGAGGTAGCACATGAGGGTTAGTATGGAAGAGGATCGCACCCTGGTGGGGCGCCTGGATTTCAAATCCAGTGAGGGGCGTACAACGTCTCTGGTGGGTTCGACTCCCACGCTCTTTCGCCAACCTTATTCGATGCCCTCTACAGAATGGCCCGGACGATGAAACACCCGCATCATGTCGCGCATGATCTGGTGTTGGTGGGCGGGGGGCACGCCCATGTCGAAGTGCTGCGCCAATTCGCGATGCACCGGCCTGACGGCGTGCGGCTCACACTCATTTCACAGGATATCGAGACGCCCTATTCCGGCATGTTACCCGGATATCTGGCCGGGCATTATCAGTTTGAAGACTGTCACGTGGACCTGTCCCCCCTCGCAATGGCGGCGGGGGCGCGATTGTATCACTCCAGCGCGGACGGTCTGGATCTGTCAGCGGGTCGGGTGCTGTGCGCGGATCGCCCGTCCGTGGCATTTGATACGGTGTCTTTCGATATCGGCTCCACCCCTGCACGTGCCACGATAGAGGGCCATGAACAGGCGCTGGCCATCAAACCCGTTCGCGGTTTCCTGGATCAATGGCACCGCGTTGAACCTGACTTGCTGGCATTGGGCCGCGACATTGAGCTTGCGGTTGTTGGGGGTGGCACAGGCGGCGTCGAAGTGGCCTTGTGCCTGCATCAACGCCTGAGTGCCGCGATGGAAGCGGCGCAGATTCCCCATCGGGTCAACATTCATATCGTCACAGACAAAGCGGAGATACTGACCAATCATTCCGCAGTTGTGCGTCGGTGCCTCTATGCAGCGTTGCGGCGCAAAGACATACGGGTCCACACGGGCCAATCGGTGGAACGTATCAGCCCGGATGCCGTCCATGGACGGGATGGGTTCAGGTTGGGTGCGGATGCCACGGTTATCGCAACGCAGGCCAGCGCGCCGGGCTGGCTGCGCGACAGCGGGCTTGCGCTGGACGATGCCGGGTTCATCCGCGTGAACAGCCGGCTGCAATCTGTGTCAGACCCCCGGGTGTTTGCTGCGGGCGATGTCGCATCGTTTGACCCGCCGCTGGCCAAGAACGGCGTTTATGCCGTACGGCAAGGTCCGGTTTTGGCAGAAACACTGCGCGCGGTGCGGGCCGACACATCTCCAGTGGCCTTCTCGCCTCAAAAGCGTACGTTGGCGCTGATCTCCACGGGGGATCGAAATGCAATCGCCTCTTACGGGCCATTGGCGGTGGAAGGGGCCTGGGTCTGGCGCATGAAAGACTGGATCGATCAGCGGTGGATGGACAAATACCGCGTGTCGAACATGGACGACACCTCAGAGATGTCACCCATGCGCTGCGGCGGGTGCGGTGCAAAGGTCCCTGCCGACATATTGAGCCAGGTTCTGTCGGAATTTCAGAACGATACAGATGACGACATCCTGATTGGCCTTGCCGATCCTGATGATGCCGCGGTGATCCGCCCACCGTCAGGTCAGGTGGCGGTGCAGACAGTGGATCACTTCAAAACCTTCCTGGACGATCCGTATCTTCTGGGCCGGATAGCCACGACCCATGCATTGAGCGACATTTATGCGATGGGAGCGGACCCCAGCACCGCGCTGGCCCTGGTGACCTTGCCTTATGCGACAGAGACCGCCTTGGCCGAGGATTTACGACAGGTGCTGATGGGCGCGCGTGAAGCCCTGCGCGCGGCGGATGTCCGGCTGGTGGGCGGCCACACCGGCGAAGGTCAGGACATGTCATTCGGCCTGTCCGTCACCGGATATGCCGATGAAGACCGGTTGATGAAAAAAAACCAGGCTGCGTGAAGGCGATGCGCTGATCCTGACGAAACCGCTGGGCACAGGCGCGCTATTGGCGGGCTGGATGCAGGGGCGCGTCCGGAATGACAACCTTCAGGCCGCGATCGCTTCGATGCTGGTCTCCAATCGCGAGGCTGCGCGTATTTTCTAGGCGCATGGCGCCTCAGCTTGCACCGACGTCACCGGGTTCGGCCTTATCGGGCATCTGGGGGAAATGGTTGCGGCATCTGGGGCCCATGCCGTGATTTAGCCGCAACGCGTTCCTGTGCTGCCGGGCGCCGCCGCCCTGCTGCGTGACGGAATCCAGAGCACGCTGCATCCGGGCAACCGCGCAATCGCCGGACGCTACATTGGCGGCAATTCCGACACAGAAGGTACGGATATTCTCTTTGACCCGCAGACTTCCGGTGGATTGCTCGGCGCGGTTCCCAGCCCTTCTGTTGATGCGGTGATGACCGAGCTCAAACAGACCGGTACAAGCCACGCCGCCGTCATAGGCCGGGTGAGCGCAGGCACAGCCGGCCGCATCTCACTGGAGCGCCACGATCCTGAAATGACGCGCAAACCCTACGGCACAAACGGGCAGTGATCTGCGGGGCGCGGTATGCTACCACCCGGCTGCGGATGTGCCGGGCAGCGGACCCTCGGACCAGAAACGCGGCGCCATCAGGGACATCTCGACAATCTGAAGCATAACCTTGTTATCGGATGCGACCGAGACAGCTTCGAGCAACAGCAGCATTCGCCCCGTCTTGCTCTCTTCCCAGAACCATTTGCCCATCAGTTCCAGATCATCAATGTTGTCGCGGTGCGTTCGTGTTTCCGTAAAGTAGGCTTCCAGATCTTCAACGACGAGTTTCAGCAGTGGAATGGCCGGCATCCCTTTGCGGGGGCTTTGGGGAATCTCTCCGTCCAGGAACCCGGCCACAAAGGGCGCGAAGTCCTCAATGGCAAGCCCGCTGGCCCCGACTGTGGTGCGTCCCCGCGCGGCAACGGCGGTATCATAGTCCGGTCGCAGCGCCTCCATTTCTGCCGTCACCTCGGCCAGAACAGCCTCCACATCGCCAATGTCATCCACACTCAGAACCAACTCAGGCGGCAGTGCATAACCCATCCGCCCGTCTTTCACGGGAATGACCTCGGGGAAATCTGCGATGACCGGACCTGCCGGGGCGTCAAACAGGTCAAACGCCGCGCGGATCACCTTTTTCTGGAACGCCGGGTCATTCGGTTTGCCCATGCCGCGCCCCATCGGAAAGTCCAGGAACAGGGATCGGGGCGGTTTGATCGCCTCGATATGCTCGCGCACAAAGCCAACCAGAACGGTCGATAAGCCTTCGGATTCAAAGTAATGAGCCAGCCCGCACACGGCGCGCGTACAGAACGGTCATATGGGGATCAGGAAGACCGTATTCACGCCATCCTGCTTCATTCTGGTCGCCGCCTGCCGGGCGGATTTTTCCATGGTGACCGGATCGGCGGCGCCCATGAAGGAATAATGCTCTTCCGCGACCGAGCCGATTTCACCGTCACTGGCCATCTCTTCCAGCCGGTCAAGCGGGATGATTGTATTCAGGTCCTGCTGCCAGGCTGAACGGTCAAACTCGACCGCCACATGAGTCATCACAAGATCGCGGTCCGTTTTGTGAAAGGCCCGATAATCCTTGGCCAGCCAGGAAAACGGTTTGTCCTCACGCCGATGAACCGCCGCCGTCGAGACAATGGAGATCCGCCGCTCACTCGCAGGCATGGGGTGCGTCCACGAGGGATCGTCAACAACCGGCAAATCGAGATTTGAGATAAAACCTCTGCCAACAGCGGGCATCTCGGGTATCTTGGTCACTTCAATTCTCCTGCGTTAGAACAACACGCGGTGCTGGCCAATACTGAAACGGCGGCGGCAATGCGGCAAGCGAAACCTGTTGAATTCGATATTCAGCATGACTGAAGAATGTGAGCTTATGTCAGGCACAAAGACGGAACAAACCCCAAAGTGGTTCAAAAGTTTGGCCATTGGCAGTATCGGCAATGTAACTGGACCTGGCAAAATCACGCCCCGACCCGCGACGCAGCTGCAATGGTTTTCTGCGCGCATAAACTGCGTCAGTAAATGGCGGAAAAGTCCCTCGACTTGTAAAGCGACGGTCAAAAACTGCTGCAAGCTGCATGAATGTCTGGTGTACCCGCTGGATTGCGGCGCTGAAATTTGAGCGCCTGCGGCATTTTTCGTGCTGCGAGCGCGCGCAGCGAGGAAATCCAATTCACAGACTGGGCTCCTTCGAGTCATTCGCCGCGTCCCGCCTAAATGTCAGGTTTTGAGTTCTCGGAGGGAAGGCCTTAGATAAAAGCCATTGGACATTGCTGAACGGGTGTTACGTGAACCAACTTCTAGTTGTATCGTCACCCATCTAGGTCCTCATCACTCCAGTGCCCAAATTCGTAAATACCCTGCTTTTTCATGCGACGTATGAATGATAGGTAGTTAACTACGCGGTCGATCTCACCCAATTCTCCAGTGGCATAGGCGACCGCAATCATCTTGAATTGGGCCTCAAGATCTTCCGCAATTTTTTCGTCTCGTCGAGCGGAGCTCTTTCCGGTCCCCAATGAAGCAGTAGTTGTTTCGTCTTCGCTCCACATCTCATCAAGATAAGTCCGTAGATTAAGCTCGGGAATATTCTCACCCAGCCTGCCTACAGCCTCCCATATTGGTTGAAGCCGTGCAGTAAGATTTCTTCGACTGCTAGTCATTTTTCTTCACCTCGCAGTTCAGCAATTCAACGTAGTTGGCCCAATCGAGAGACCGCCACTAAAACTGATGAGCATGAGCGGCGGAGCATTAACTTAGCTCCGCTACCAGCTTTTATTGACTCAAGCAGTCAGTTTAGATTGACGTTTTGTCTGACGTCAGCACCCACCGGACAGAATTAGGGGTTTGAGCAACGGAGGATTTCTGGTTCATCGAAGCCATTATGGAGCGAAGATGAATAAGAAATCCGGAACATCGAAGGACGCCGCTGACAAGCTGGTCCGAGGTA
>JBCBUG010000027.1:0-29202 GCA_039818265.1 Pseudomonadota bacterium
AGAGAGGAGATCAAGAAAAAGACAATCGAAAATCGAAGGTTGCAGCACCAAGCCGCTGCCGCCTAAGCTCAAACAGAAACTGAACCAGAGCCTCCACTACCAAACAGCCTCAGCTCTCCGGAAAACTCTGACGACGGACACCTCTTGGCTTGGGTCTAGGACCTGCGCCGTCGGTCTGCTTGAGGATCGCCTGATGGTTTTCTGATGATTACAAGCATGGGCAGTCGTATCTCCAACGGAGCCATCGTCACCGCTGGACCTGAAAGCTCGTGTATAAAACGCGGAAATTTGCTTTGGTCTTTGATATTGTGGCAGACTCGGTTCCGTGCGAATGAGCCGGGACTGATCGTTGATTTTTGCGTTTGATGGATACGAGCTCGACACTAGACAGATTGAGCTTAGAAAAGACGGCAAATCTATTCACATGGAGCCCAAGGCCTTCCAGCTCCTCTCGCTGCTGGTTGAGCAACATCAGCGCGCCGTCTCTCGTGACGAAATATTCGAGGTGGTGTGGGATGGGCTGATTGTCAGTGAAGCTTCAATCTCGTCGGCGATCAAAGTGGTGCGGCAGGCCATTGACGACAGTGGAAATGCGCAGCGCAAGATTAAAACTCTGCGTGGCTTTGGTTTCCGTTTTATTGGGAAGATTGAAATTCTGCCACCAGCTGTTGCGTCCATTCCCGCAGCCGTCAGTGACCGGATCCTGCCGTCTCCGCCCCCATCAAAGCAACCTTCCATTGTGGCTTTGCCCTTCGATGTGATCGGCAATCCGTCTGACTTTCCTGCATTGTCTTCCGCATTGGCTCATGACGTGATCCAGGCGCTCTCCCGTCTGCGGTGGCTCCGTGTGATCGCACGGGCCACAGCCTTTCAATTTGGTGGCCGCCCGCTCAGCGATGTGGCCGAGCACTTGGATGTGGACTATTGCCTCAGTGGAACTGTTGAAGTTCTGCCAACCACCCTCGCGATCTCGGTTGAGCTGAATGATGTGGCGAGAGGAAGCATTATTTGGGTCGACCGATATGAAGGCCCGTTGGATGACATCCACAATCTACGCACCCGGATTGTAGAAGGTACGATTGCATCCATAGAAACACGAATTTCGCAACATGAGGCCAGGCTTGCCCAGTCGGTGCCGACAGAGAACCTGGATGCATGGTCAGCGTTTCACGTGGGTCTTGTGAACATGTATCGCTTCACACAAACCGGAAACGACCGTGCGATTGCCATGTTTGATCGGGCCATCGCTCTCGATCCGAGATTTGCAAAGGCCTATGCTGGTCGCTCTTTCGCGCACTTTCAAAATGCCTTTAACGCTTACCAAGCCACAGACAAAGACACAGAAATCAGATCCGCTCTCCAATCTGCGGAGCGAAGCCTTGAGTTGGACGAGGCAGATCATTTCGCAAACTTCGTTCGCGGTAGGGCCAGTTGGCTGATTGGAGATCTGGAACAGGGGCTGTCTTGGGTTTCCCGGTCGATAGATCTCAACCCGAATTTTGCTCAAGGGCACTACACAAGTGGCTTGTTGGGTGTTTTGTCAGGTCTGGAAGCCGATTTTGCCAGTGCATCGGATCGTTCGACATCCCTAAGCCCCCTTGATCCGATGCTCTATGGCTTCCGAGGTATTCGCGCATTGGGGCTGTTGACACAAGAAAACTATTCCGAGGCAGTATCCTGGGCCAATAGCTCGGCAAATTCGCCCGGTGCCCTGCCGGTGATGGACCTTGTGGCAGCGATTGCAAATGATCTGGCGGGCGAAAAAGGTACGGCTGCGAAATGGGTCCGTCGCGCTCAATCGAGGCACCCCGGCATCAACGGTGATCATTTCTTCAACGCATTGCCGTTCCAATCACGCGGTTTTCGCTCGACCGTTCTTGATGTGCTTTCCAGATACGGACTGTAGAATTTTGAACTAGAAGTCGCGGGTATTTTCCAAAGAGTGGGCAGAACCTGGCGCGTTCCTGTTCACTGTCGGCCCATTGCAAAGATCGAACACTCTATCCGGATGTTGCAACCGCACCCGCATAGCGGACACTAGTTTGCGGCAATAGTCGAACTCAACTTGAAAGGGCGCCCGGTACGTCGAGGAACCCGCCGACCTCAATCGAAACAACTAGAAATCGACAAACCTGCAGAAAACATCAGACATTCTTCAGGTCTTCTACAAGTTTCAAAGCCCGACTTTTGGCAAGGGTCGTTCCATCGAATGCGAAATCAATGGAGACAGACAATGAATACAGCCGCAGCACTTGCCACCGCACCAGATCTGGCTGCGCTTAAATCAAAACAACACGCTACATGGTCGTCAGGTGATTACGCCGCCGTAGGCACGACCTTACAAATCGTTGGTGAAACCCTTGCAGAAGCGATGGATTTGCGACCTGACGCCCGCGTTCTGGATGTTGCCGCCGGAAATGGCAACGCAACACTGGCCGCAGCGCGTAGACACTGCAGTGTCGTTTCAACAGACTATGTTGCCAGTCTGTTGCGCGCGGGTGCCGCCCGTGCCGAAGCCGAGCAGTTAGCCGTTGCATTTCGGGAAGCCGACGCAGAAGATCTGCCTTTTGAGGGGGGGTCTTTTGATCATGTCACATCTACATTTGGTGTCATGTTCACGGCCAATCAACAGGCGGCAGCTGATGAAATGCTGCGCGTCTGCCGCAGCGGAGGCACCATCGGTCTCGCCAACTGGACGCCAGAAAGTTTCATAGGCGAAGTCTTTCGAACGATCGGACGCCATGTGCCACCGGTTTCGGGCGTTCGTTCTCCGTTGGAGTGGGGTACCAGGGCGCGTTTGCAGGAGCTTTTTGGGGCACAAGCCCAAAAAATTGAAATCACCAAACGCCATTTCACCTTCCGTGAACGTTCGCCGCAACATTGGGTGGAACGGTGGCGCGAAATATACGGTCCAATGCACAAAGCCTTTGAAGTCGTCGGCGAGCGCGCACCGCAACTCGCAGCAGACCTGATCGCTGTTGCGCGCAATCACTCGACCGATACTCAGGCGATGATTGTTCCGGCCGAGTACGCCGAGATCATCATTCACAGAGCATGAAAAGCCATAAGCCCGGCGGGAATTCGCCGGGCAAGTCATTCTCAGGAGACATTACATGCTAGGGCAGTCCGAACACCAAAGATCACTCCCGCTTTTTGACAAATATGGCGGCATGCGTGCGTTGCATTCGGTGATCATCAATTTCTATGATCGGGTGCTGGATAGCGATATCGTTGGCCCATTCTTCGACGACGTCGACATGGCTAAACTGATTGATCATCAGACTAAATTCTTCGCGTCGATTCTTGGGGGACCTGCTAAGTACACGGATCAGCGATTGGCGAGCGCGCATAATCACTTGACCGTCACAAATGTGCAGTTCGATGAAGTCATAGCGCTTTTGGACGAAACGTTGACCGAAGCAGGTTTTGCCCCAGACGATCTTTCCAAAACACTGAGCGCCGTTGAAGCGCGCCGTTCGCTAATTGTTAGGTAATTCCATGCAAATCCAGGACATTAGTGCAAGGCTACTTGGCTCCATAAATGTTGGAATCTGTATCGTCGACGCCGACACCGGCGTCATAGTTTCGCTGAACCAAACGTTCGAAACATGGTTCACTGACGCGGCACAGGGTCTAGTTTTGAATTTGGACACGTCTATCGCCTTAAAAGACCTGCCAGATAGAGAAGCACTGGAGGTTCGAACAAAAGTCAAGCATCGGACTTTGGTCGTCGAACTCAGTGCCCATGAAGCGGAACACGAAGGCAACAGGTTGATTATCATTGAAGGCCACAACATCTCACGCTTGCGCGAGACCGAAGCCATGATCGATAGCTATGCAGCCATGGTTGACAAGCGAACCCGCGAGTTGGAGCGGGAAAACAGGCGGGTTGAAAAACTACTTCTGAACATGATGCCAAAATCGGTTTACGAGGAGTTCATGACATTCGGATGTGTCACGCCACGGTTGTTCGAGCCGGTGACCGTCATCATGCTGGATTTTGTCGGGTTTACCAAGATGGCCGCAGCTGGCGATCCGAATGTAACCGTTTCCGAACTGAATTCAATTTTCACAGCATTCGATCAGATTGGTGAGCATCACGGCAGCGAGAGGATTAAAACCATCGGAGACTGCTATATGGCGGTGACTGGATTGCCGCACTCCACGCCAGATCACGCGCTTTCAGCTGCGCGGGTCGCCGCCAAAATGATGCGCTTTCTGGAGCGGCGCAATCAAACGCACCCGCACACATGGCGCGCTCGCATCGGCATTGCCAGCGGCTCTGTCGTAGGCTCGGTGGTCGGTGTTCAGAAATACGTCTATGATGTCTTTGGCCCTGCGGTGAACATGGCCTCGCGTTTGCAGGCTCAGTCCGACCCCATGGAGATCACGGTATGCGACTCAATGCGCGACGAACTGATCGACGATTTCAGACTCAGTGAGGCCGAGACAGTCTCCTTGCGTGGATTTGGCGATACGCGAATTGCGCGCCTGAAACAGTACCAACCAAACAGAAAGGTCGCTTGAGCCGTAGGCGCGGGATCTGAGTTTTAAAAACCTGCTTTGCGAAATGAACTGAGCATGCGATCACGGTATGCCTGATCTTTCACGACACTTGCTGCCACAAGCTTTTCGGCTGTGGCATCCGGCCTCACGCTACGTACTTTTGCGGCCATGGTATGCATCCTGTCGGTCAGGTTAAGTTCGGCAGCACAGGCTAAGATCAGTCGCGGTGCCCATGTAGAGCCGGGCGCTTCAATGTAACCTTGTTCAAGCAGAGATAATGCATCTTCATATTCGCCCAATCCGTATCGGGCGGCGCCAATGCCAAAGTAATAGCTAAACCGCATCGGATCATGTGGGCTAAGACGCAAAGCTCTTTCGTAGTTTGCGACTGCTTCATTCATGTTCCCGGCAAAGGTCTCCACCGCCCCCAACATTGCCCAGGCCCAAGCCAGACTTGGGTCCAGCGCAAGGGCAGATTCAAGGTGGTGGCGCGCTGCTGTATGTCGCCCTGCAGCCACCTCGGCCGTAGCTACGAAAGTCAGAACCAGTGCATCGCGGGGTGCAAGGTCAAGTGCGCTTTTGCCATGTTCCATCGCTTCTGCAAGTGCAGCCGGTCCGTCAGGGGCCCAGTCGGACATCGCCTGTTGTCCCAGACACCACGCAAGCATGGCATGTGACAAGGCATGTTCGGGATCTGATACCAATGCACGTCGCAAATGAACCACGGCCTGCCGATTGTCATCCGCGTCCATCCGCATGCAAAGCGGCGTCGCTCGCAGGAGTTCATGATAGGCATCCGTCAAGTCAGCCTCGGCCAAGGCGCGTTGCACTTCAACCATCATGATATTCGGGACGAGGCGGCCCAGAATGGCCGCAACCACCAGGTCTTGCGCCTCAAAAGGGTTGTCAAGCTGCCCTTCAAAACGATCTGCCCAAACCTCTGCTTGCCGTCCGGCATGCAACAAAGAGGCATTTAGGCGAAATGCATTCCCCGCAAATCGCAGCTTGAGGCTAAGCACGTACCGGACACCCAATTCCTCGGCCGCTTGCTTTGCGTCATTCTGACCAGAACATCGCGCAACATAAATTGTTCCCACCCGACCAATGGCTGCGCTTATATCGTCCTCTAAACCTTCGCCAAAGGTCCGTTGAGCATCTGTTGGATGCACCATTGCAGTTGCCATGATGGCAATGGAAGGTTGCGACAAAACCGCTGCAGAGCCGGTCTTGTCAGGCGTTTCCTCGATCGTGCCAACAAATTGGAACCCATGCCCGTGCACAGTTCTGACCAAAGCCTGCCGCGCACCGTCGTCTCCAATGGCCGCTCTGACCGCTTTGACGCGGCTGCTTAGGGCTGCATCCGAAACGATCCTGCCTTTCCAGATAATCGAAAAAATCTCGTCCTTCGATACAACACGGTCACGATTTTCAATGAGATGCCGAAGCAGCGCAAACACTTGCGGCTCGGTAGCAATTGGAACGTCTTCCCGCGTCAATTGCAGGCGGCTTGCGTCCAGAACGTATTGATCAAATGCATATTTCACAGGGTAATTCTGCGCGAATTCAGTTTTTTCGTAAAGTGTGAACGCCTTTTGAGCCACCCATGCGCTGCGGTTTCAACGTCTATGCAAATCACTTCGGCAGTGGCCCAGCCTTGGCAAACGGCTTTAACTAAAGCTACGGTTCGAAGCGCCCTGAGCTGACATTGCCGCTCAACATAAGCGCTGCGGATGCATTCGACAGCTTTCGGTCTATTGCAGACCGTATTCTTCACGGTGACAAAAACGCATACTGCGGACAAACCGGACTTGTGCAGATGCGGCCATTGCTGAGGCAGCATAAGCTCGCAATTGCAGCGCACATTCTGTTGCAATGCAGCGCATGTCACCGAAGCGGTCGTTCTTGGGCGTCGATTTGAACGGAACCGAACCCTTACTTTCGCCGCAGCGAGATCCGGCGACCCAGACGCGGACAAAACGGCCGCTGACAGTCTCGATCTGAATGGCCGCTTCGTGCAGGACATCGCCAATTGCGAAGAACATCTGTTGGGCGAAGCGGTTATCCGCTGGGTTCCACCCATCAGCATCTGCCAGTGGTTCCGTTGGCACGGACAGATGGATCGGGCAAAGTAGGCCGAAATCGTCGCCTCAGCATCTGAGCCGTAGGTCAACCCATCTCCATGTAGTCCCTTATCAGGTCGTCGGCTTGCGCGATGAACCGAGCATTGCGCGCGCCGCTTTCATCTTCCGCGGCGCGGGTGATGTTCCAGCCGACATAGGTCGCTGCTCGCAAGGCAAGGAACAAAGGGAGCTGTTTGACATCCAAAGAGCGCAGGGATGTGTAGCCTCGGATCAACGCGTCCTCCAAGACCGGGTAATCCGGGGCCGAGCGGTGTTTGAGAAGCGCCGTGGCCACTTCAAACAGACGAAAGCCAAATCCACCATCGTCGAAGTCGATAACATGCAGCGCATTGCCTGATATCATGACATTGGCAGGGACGAGGTCCGCATGGATCAAGCCGTAGTCCGGCTGTGCCGCAAGGTCAGACAGCGCGGTTGCAGCCCTCTCGCGAAAGGCCAGCATCCGTGCCTTTTGGTCGGCCGTCAGGGCGGGATTGTCCCAGAACCGATCCCAAAGCGGCGCATCCCCCAGAAGACCGTCGGCGTCCCAAGACGGGCGGTCGCTGCGCGCGGCTTGCGGCCATGCATCAATCGCGTCGTGCATCTGCGCCATGGTCCGACCAAGCCGTTCGAACGCGGCCTTGCGGGCATCAGGGTCCATCGCAGGCAGGGCCGTATCTAACGTCTCGCCCTCTAGCCATGTCAGCAGATCGACCTGCACATCGCCCACGATCTGGAGATGTGACCCATCGAGACCCGCGATCGGGGCGGGCACAGACAGACCCGCGCGGTCCAGCATGGCCATCCACTCCAGTTCAGCGGCGAGTTCGCTATCGGTTCGGTAGTCTTGCCGGTGCAGGCGCAAGGCATAACGGTTTGGTCCGTTTTCGACACGGTAGACCTTGTTTTCGCGGGTGGCGACCAAGGTGGCGGTCGCACCGTCGAGCCCCCAAAACGGGAGCGCCCGTTCTGCCATACTCATCGGACTAGCGGTGTTTCAGCCAGAACCGTGTCCAGCGTATCAAAAAGTAGATCTGCATTCTCTTTCGAAAATGGCATGGGCGGGCGGATCTTGAGGGTGTTCTTGTGACGACCCAATTTAGACAGGATGATCCCACGGTGCCGCAGGGCGTTAATCACGCGGTCCGTGAAGTCGGAGGCTGGCACCTTGGTTTCGCGGTCCATGACCATCTCTGCCCCAAAGATCAGTCCAGAGCCGCGCACGTCACCAATTGCGTCATGGCGTGTCGCGAGATCGTCCATCCTTTCGCGGGCATAGGCGCCGACGGTTTGCGCATTGGCGACGAGGTTTTTGTCCTCGATTTCCTCCAGCACCGCCATGGCCGCTGCACAGGACACGGGGTTTCCGCCGAAGGTGTTGAAATACCGGTAGCCCTTGCGAAAGGCCGCCACGATATCGCCGTTTGCGACCACGCCACCCACCGGGTGCCCGTTGGCCATGGGTTTGCCCAGAACCATAACATCCGGCACCACGCCCATCTTTTCATGGGCCCACATATGGGTGCCGGTGCGACCGAACCCTGATTGCACTTCGTCACAAATCAGCAGGCCGCCTGCCTTGCGCACCACGTCTGCCACGGGTTTGAGCCAGCCATCCGGATGATCGGGGAACCCTTCGTTCAGGAAATAGGGGCAGACGACAAGACAGGCGAAACCGGTGCCGTCAGCCTCGAGTGCGGCGATCTGATCGGCCACTTTGGCCGCAAATGCCGTCCCGTCCGGATCGGGTTGACGGTAGCTGTCGGGGGCTTCGACAAAGCGGAAATACTGGCCCAGACCGAACCCGACCGTTGGAATATTCGATTGGCTCAGCTGACTGACCAGCGAGGTGTTGCCATGGTATGTAGCATCAGTCGCGATGATCCCGCGTTTGCCTGTCATTGCCTCGGCCATGCGCAGGGCAATGTCGTTGGCTTCCGACCCAGTGCAGGTCAGAATCGCGGTGTTGAGGCTGGCATCCATCGTCGCGGTCAGACGCTCGATGTAAGACAAGATGCCGTCGTGCAGATAGCGGGTATGGGTGTTCAGCGTGCTGGCTTGCTTGCAAATGGCGTCCACCACACGTGGGTTACAATGCCCGACATGGGGCACGTTGTTGTAGCAATCGAGGTACTTGCGGCCGTCAGCATCCCAAAGCCAAACGCCTTCGCCTTTCACGACATGGACCGGATCGTCATAGAAGGTCGAGACATTGGGCCCCATGAGCCGCGCGCGGTCCGCAACGATTTCTTCGACAGAGCGGCTCATAGATCAATCCTCACGCCGTCATGGCCGACGATCAGGTCTCCGTCGTAGTGGTCCGCGCAGGCCTCTTCCCAGTCTTTCGGGCCGTAGTCGGGATCATCGGACGGGATCAGATGGGACAAGGCCAGCCGCTTTGCGCCGGCGTTGGCCGCCGTGATGGCTGCATCGTGGGCAAAGGTATGCGCGCGCAGCCAGTGGTGCATCAGTTTATCCGACCCATTCCCGATCCGCGCCATCAAGGCGGGCAAGGCAGACTCAAGCATCGCTTCGTGAATGAGCAGGTCCGCGCCGCGGGCAAAGTCTTCGAGTGCCTCAAGCTTTGCGGTGTCGCCCGAGAAGACCACATGTTTGTCGGCTGTCTTGAATGAAAGAGCGAACGTGTCGATCAGCGGTGGGTGTTCGGTGCGGATGGCCGACACCGATATGCCGCTGTGGTCCATCACATGACCTGCGTCGATCGTATGGATGCCGATCAGGTCGCGCAGATCTGGGCGGCCCTCGTCCTCTACCCTCAGATCAATGTCCGCTTTCATGGAGGCAAGAAACCCATCCAAGTAGGCATCAATGCCCGCAGGGCCATAGATGTCGACGCGGGTCTTCAGACCAGCGGTCCATGCCGTGTGCAGCAGTGGACCCAGTTCGAGAAAGTGATCGGAATGCAGGTGGGTGATGAAAATCAGCGACAGATCCCGCAGCTGCATCCCCTGATCGATCAGACCCTTTGTGACACCAAGACCGCAATCCACAACAATACGCTCTTCATTCAGAGAGATGAGATTCGAGGTCGGCAAAGAAGAGCCGGGGCGCACGGCGGGTCCGCCCTTGGTGCCCAAGAGGGCAACGTAATCATTGGACATGTCAGGCCTTTCCGATGGCAGAAAATCCGGCGTCAAGCGCGGTCAGAATGGTGGTGGCGTCGGCTTCGGTCAGGACCAGCGGCGGCGACAGGATCAGGTTGGGGCCGGATACTCGGACCATGGCACCGTTCTGATAGGCGATCTCTTGTACGGTTTGGGCCGTGCCCCCGTCGATCGGTTTCTTGGTCGTTCGGTCGCTGACCATTTCGATGGCGGTCATCAGCCCATGGCCCCCGCGCACGTCGCCGATGATGTCATACTTCGCCATCAGCGCCTTGCAGCCCTCGTATAGCTGTGTGCCGCGCGCCGCAGCATTTTCGATGACATTCAACCGTTTCGTTTCGGCCAAACAGGCGAGCGCGGCAGCCGCACCAACAGGGTGGCCAGAATAGGTATAGCCATGTCCGATCTTGGCGTCAGGATTGCCTTCGAACACCTCGATCATCTTCTCGCCCAGCATGACCGCCCCAAAGGGGAAGTAACCGTTTGTAATGGCTTTGGCGGTGGCCATCATATCGGGCTGGATGCCCCACAGCCGCGCGCCAGTCCATGCGCCGGTGCGCCCATAGGCCGTGATGACCTCGTCGGTGATCAATAGGATGCCGTTGCGGTTGCAGATGTCTTGCACGGCGGGTGCGAAGCTGTGGTGGGGCGGGATCACCCCGCCTGCGCCCAAAATCGGCTCCATGATCATAGCGGCGATGGTGTTTGCCCCTTGGAAGGCAATTTCATCCTCAAGCGCCTGCAAGCACAGCTGCGCCAGCTTCTCCGGGTCTGTTTCGTTGAACGGATTGCGATAGGTGTAGGGCGCCGGGATGTGGAAGCAGCCGGGCAAGAGCGGTTCATAGGCGTTGCGGAAGTTCGCATTGCCGTTGACCGACGCCCCGCCGATATGCGTGCCGTGATACCCTTTCTTGAGGCTTAGAAACTTGGTGCGCCCCGCTTCGCCGCGCAGCTTGTGGTATTGCCGCGCCAAACGCAGCGAGGTTTCGACTGAATCCGACCCGCCAGAGGTGAAGAACGCGCGGCTTAATCCATCCGGGGCAAAGAATGCGCTCAGCTCATAAGACAGTTCAATCGACACATCGTTCGAGGTGCCCCGGAAGGTCGAGTAGTAAGGCAAAGTGTCCAGCTGCTGCGCGATGGCGTCTTTGACCGGTTGGCAGGAATAGCCAAGGTTGACGTTCCACAGGCCGCCCACGCCGTCGACCACGCGGTGACCGTCGATATCAATGATCGACACGCCATCGCCGCCGGTAATGATCTTTGGGGGATTGTCGGCGCTGTCTTTGGGAGAGGTCATTGGGTGCCACATAAAGCGGCCATTGTTTTCTCTTAGGAAGTTCGAATCTTTCATGGCGTGGATTCCAGTGTCATCGGATGTGAAAGGGAGCGAGCCCATGCGGCCTCAATTTCGGCGGGCGTTGTTCCGCCCCAGTTGCGGGTGATCTCGCGGGCGGCGATCACCAATTCTGATTTGATTGTCTGTTCCAGCTCTGGCGTGAACCGAGAGGCCACGCAGGCGACAGCCACGGCGCCGGCGAAATGACCGCTATGGTCAAACAAGGGGGCGGACAGGCCTTGGATCTCGGTCTCATAGCTTTGGTTCGCACGCCCAAAGCCGGTTGCGCGAATGCTGTCGACCAAGGTTGCCAGATCCACCTCATTGGCTGGCGTGAACTTGGTGAATTCTTTCAAATTTGCCTTTGCAACATCGAACAATTCGGTGGGCCCGAAGGCCAAGGCACACAGACCCGACGCGGTCGCGTGCAGTGGAAATGTGTTCAAGTCGATGACGGCCCGGATGCCATGGTGAGGGGATTCGCAATCACACAGCCCGTATAGGGTGTCACCCGACAGGACCGTCACATGCGCAGTTTCACCGGTCACGTCAGCCAGGGCAGTCAGGGCGGGCTTTGCCCCCTCTTTGCGCGGCACGGTTGCCTCACGCACCTGTGCCAACTGCATGACTGCAGGGCCAAGTCGATAGTGTTTCGTCACCGGATTTTGCTCAACAAATCCAGCCGTTTCAAGGGCCTGCAAGTGCCGATAGGTCGTTGCTTTGTCCCGTCCCGCGATCCGGCACATTTGCGACAGCCCAATCTCTGGCCGGGCGGCAGAGAAGTGGGACAGGAGCGTCAATGCTTTGGCGGCGGAGGACATTTAATCCCTTTCGGATTGGCGGGAACAAAAAAAGTTTGACAGAAGATATTTAACAAGGCAACCTTTTTTCCAGAACAACGGTTCGACATATGAACCGACTTACAGGGAGAATAAAATGTCCAAATTTTCGAAATCCGTGACGGCAATGGCGCTGGCCATGGCGGCTGTCGCAGGGGCCGCACAGGCTGAATATCCGGAGAAACCAGTGGAATTCGTCGTGCCGTGGCCTCCCGGCGATCTGGAAGACGTGCTGACACGCATGATTGCCGAGGACTTCTCGGAAGCCTACGGCGTGCCGACAGCTGTCGTGAACAAGCCCGGCGGCGGCGGTGGCCCCTTCCCAGGTGCAATCGAAGTGGCGAACGCGCCTGCTGACGGCTACACGGTTGGGTCGTTCATCATCGCAGTGCCCGTTGTCGGCCCTCAGATCGGCATTCCCGAGCTGAACCCAGACCCCTTTGTGCCGCTCGGCAATTTCCTGACATACCCCTTCGTGATCGCTGCAAGCGGTGATGCCGACTATTCCACAATGGAAGAACTGGCGGCCCACGCTCAGGACAACGATGTGGTTCTGGGGCATTTCGGGGCGCCGCTGGTGCCGACACAGGTGACACTGGGCCTGGCCAAGGAAATGGATTTCTCCTACGCCTCTGACGCGGCATTTGATGCGCTGGATTGCAACACGCTGGCTTCCGGCGACGTGGACGTGATCAACACCACGCTGCAACTGATCCTGCCCTGCCTTGATGATGTGAACGTGCTGGCCTCCATCGGGTCCGAGCGGATTTCGCTGACACCGGACACACCGACCGTCGCCGAACTGGCGCCTGATCTGGACGTCGCCCTTTGGAACGGCCTGTTCGTGCACGCTGACACACCGCAGGACGTTCAGGACAAAATCATCGCCGTCGCGCAAGAGACTGTCATGTCTGACCGCGCACAGGCGTTGGCCGCCGAAACCGGTGCGCTGGTCTACTGGCAGTCCGCTGACGAGGTGAAGGCGCAGATCGCGCAGGATATCGAGACCCTCGCCGGTATCGAAGCCATGTTGGCCGAGTAAGGTCTAAGAATTGGCCGGGCATCCCACAGAGTTGCCCGGCCGTATTTCATTTTGACATTCGGACATCGCTCATGTCGCGTGTGAAAACGCTCCAATCCTTGTTCAAGCGCTACCGCCGACCGGGTGACATTGTCTTCGCCTGGATCGCATTGGTGGTGTCTGTATTTCTTTTGTCGCAATTGATGGATCAGACCACTTGGAAAAACGGCGGGAAGCTGTTCGCCCAGCCAAGGTTCTGGCCTGCGGTATCCTTGGGTGGCATGGCCCTCTTTGCGGCTTTCCACCTGCTGGGGTCTGCCCTGTCCGAACGCATCTACGGCCGCTGGCAAGAAGTTTGGCTGTGGATTTCATCGCTGGAATATGCGGGCTGGTTTATCGCTTATGCGCTGCTGGTGCCCTATGCAGGCTATCTCCCTTCAACGGTGCTTTTTGCTGTCGCGCTGGGGTTGAGGGCGAGCTACCGCAAAGTATCAACACTTGGCGCTTCGGCAGCCGCCGCCGTCGTGATCGTTTTGCTTTTCAAGACCTTCCTCAAGGTTAACCTGCCCTCCGGCCTGATCTACGAAAGCCTGCCCGACGGGCTGCGCCAGATCATGCTGACGTATTTCTAAAGGACCGCTCAGATGGAAAACCTCCTTGCCGGTCTTGAGATGCTCGCGCGTTGGGATGTGATGCTGGCGCTGCTGGTGGGGTCCATTGGCGGCGTGATCATCGGCGCGATCCCGGGTGTTGGCCCTGCGGTGGCGATTGCGATCTTGCTCCCTGCGACGTTCTCGCTGGACCCGATTGTGGGGCTGACGATGCTTCTGGGGATCTACGGCTCGTCCATGTATGGCGGCGCGATCCCTGCGGTGCTGATCAACACGCCCGGTACGGCGGTGAATGCTTTGACCTCCTATGATGGCTACCCGATGACCGAGCGGGGCGAGGCGCACCGCGCTGTGTCATTGGCCTATTCGGCATCCTTCTGGGGCGGCATTTTCGGCATTCTGTGCCTGATCCTGCTGTCCCCCGTCCTCGCCCTGATCGCGCCCATGTTCGGCTCGCGGGAGATTTTCTTGGCTGCATTGCTGGGGATCATCCTCGTGATCCTGGCCCATCGGGGGCAAATCATGGCGGCGGGGTTGCTGGCGATGTTCGGGATATTCCTGCAAACCGTTGGCCTGGACGCAGTGACCTACACCCAGCGCTATACGTTCGGGTATTCCTTCCTGTCATCTGGGGTGAACCTGATTGTGGTGGTGCTGGGGCTGTTCGCCTTGTCCCAAGCGTTCTTCTTGCTGACCGCCCCCGATAACAGCCCCGATGCCAAACCTATCACAGGCCGCATGGGCGCAGGGATCAAAGAGCTGCTGGGCCATAAACGTGTGGCCACGGTCGCATCAGGGTTCGGCGTGATCCTTGGCATGATCCCCGGTACGGGCGAATTCACCGCGCAGTTCATGTCGTATACCTACGCGCAGAAGACATCCAAAGAGCCTGAAACCTTCGGCAAAGGGTCGCCCGAAGGGTTAATCGCATCCGAGGCCGCCAACAATGCCGTGCCCGCCGCCGCGATGATCCCGCTTTTGGCGTTGGGCATCCCGGGTGAGGCGCTGACGGCGATGATGCTGTCGGTGTTCTATGTCCACAACGTGATCCCCGGCCCGCAACTGTTCCAGAACAACATTGATCTGGTCTATGGCCTCTATTTTGCGCTGATCGCTTTGAACGTCATTGTGATGGTGTTCCTGCTGTTTTCAACGAACCTGCTGACCAAGATCATCCGCGTGCCGACACGGTTCCTTGGGGTGATGATCCTGCTTTTGTCTTTTGTGGGGGTCTATTCCCTGCGCAACTCGCTGACAGATTGCATGATTGCCGCCGGTTTCGGGGTGCTGGGCCTGATCCTCAAGCGGCTGAACCTGCCGATTGTGCCGATCATTCTGGGCATGGTTCTGGGCGGTATCATGGAGGTGAAGCTGCGCTCTGCCTTGCCGCGTCTGAAGACGCCGCTCGATATGATCGACCGACCCATTGCGGCCATTCTGTTCGGCATGATCCTTCTGGTGCTGGCGCTGCATCTGCGCACCCTCATCAAAGAATGGCGTGCGCATCAGCCCGAAGACGATCACGACTTGCACGATACCCAGACGAGATAGCCAGATGGACCAAACAAAGATCGACGCGCTCCGCGCCTTGCCTGTCCCTGCCTTCGATCACCTGATTGATGGCAAACATGTGCCTGCATCGGACGGCGGGCGGATGGATATCATCTCACCCATTGATGGCACGGTATTGACCACGACGGCCGCGGGGACGGCTGCGGACATGGAAGCAGCCATTGCCTCGGCCCGCGCGGCATTTGAGGATGGGCGCTGGTCAGGGCAGCCGCCGGCCGCGCGCAAGAAGGTGCTGATGAAATGGGCCGATCTGATCGAGGCAAATGCCTTGGTACTGGCCGTACTGGGCGTGCGCGACAACGGGACCGAAATCGGGATGGCCCTAAAGGCCGAGCCTGGGTCGGCGGCGGCCACAATTCGCTATTATGCCGAGGCGCTGGACAAGATTTACGGCGAAATCGCCCCGACTGCGGGCGACATTCTGGGCATGATCCACAAGGAACCTGTGGGCGTGGTCGGCGCAATCATCCCGTGGAACTTCCCCTTGATGATCGGCGCATGGAAGCTGGGGCCTGCCTTGGCGATGGGCAATTCCGTTGTTCTGAAACCGGCGGAGACTGCTTCGCTGTCGCTGATGCGCATGGCCGAATTGGCGCTAGAGGCGGGTCTACCACCCGGCGTGCTGAATGCCGTGACCGGCGAAGGTCGCGTGGTGGGGGAAACCCTCGGCCTTTCGATGGATGTGGACGTGTTGGTGTTCACGGGCTCAGGTGCCACGGGGCGGCGGCTGATGGAGTATTCGGCACGGTCCAACATGAAACGGGTCTATCTGGAACTGGGCGGCAAATCCCCCAACATTGTCTTCGCGGATGCGCCGAACCTTGATGAGGCCGCTAAGTTCGCAGCGGCTGGACTTTTCCGCAATGCAGGGCAGGTCTGCGTCGCAGGCTCGCGCCTGTTGGTCGAGGCGTCCATTCATGACGAGTTCGTGGCTGCAGTTGCCAAGGCGACAGAGGCCATGCGCGTGGGGGACCCGTTGCGCGTGGACACGCAGATCGGGGCCGTGAACTCTGAAACACAACTGAAGGCCAATCTGGACTTTGTCGACGCCGCCACCAGAGAGGGCGGGCAAGTCGTCACCGGCGGAATACGCATTCTGAAGGAGACCGGCGGCACCTACATGGCCCCGACAATTGTTATTGGCGTGACCCGCGATGCAACGTTGAGCCAGAAAGAGGTCTTCGGCCCGGTGCTTGGCGTGACGCCGTTCAAGACGGAGGAGGAGGCGATCTCGCTCGCCAATTCGACTGTTTATGGTTTGGCAGGGGCGGCATGGACGGCGAACCTGGGCCGCGCCCACCGTATGGTCCGCGCGGTGCGGACGGGGGTCATGCACATCAACACCTATGGCGGCGCGGATGGCACTGTGCCGCTGGGCGGCGTTGGGCAGTCTGGAAACGGTGCCGACAAGTCTCTGCATGCCATCGAGAAATATGTGAACCTCAAGACCGCGTGGATCAAATTATGAGCGACACCAAAACAATTCTGGTCATCGGGACCTATGACACCAAAGATGATGAGTTGGGGTATCTCGCCGGCGTGATCCGCGATCAGGGCGGGCGGGTCGTGACCATGGATGTGTCGGTGCTCGGGGATCCATCCCAGCCCACGGACTACTCCAAACATGATGTGGCCGCCGAGGGCGGAAGCTCAATCCAGGCGGCCATCGACAGTGGCGATGAAAACCACGCGATGCAGATCATGGCCAAGGGCGCGAGCCTGTTGGCCGCGCGTTTGCACGCCGAGTGCAAATATGACGGGATGATCGTGCTGGGCGGCACGATGGGCACCGATCTGGCGCTGGATGTGGCGTCTGCCCTTCCGCTCGGGGTGCCGAAATACATCTTGTCCACAGTTTCGTTCTCGCCTTTGATCCCTGCTGATCGGCTGGCGGCTGATACACAGATGATCCTTTGGGCCGGCGGGCTTTATGGACTGAATTCTGTATGCAAGGCCTCTCTGTCGCAGGCCGCGGGCGCGGTTCTTGGCGCGGCCCGCGCCGTGCAAAGGCCGGATCCTGACAAGCCGCTGATCGGGATGACGTCGCTGGGAACATCGGCCTTGAAATATGTGATTCCTCTGAAGCCTGCGCTGGAAGAACGTGGATTTGAAGTGGCGGTGTTCCATGCGACCGGCATGGGCGGGCGGGCTTATGAATGTCTCGCAGGGCAGGGGGCGTTTGCCTGTGTCTTTGACTTCTGCACGCAAGAATTGGGCAACCACGTACATGGCTCGAACATCTCGGTCGGGGCGGATCGTTTGACCAACGCCGGGGTCAGCGGCACGCCGCAAATCGTGGCACCGGGATGCTATGACTTGGTGGACGTCGTTGGATGGCAACCCATCGACAGCAAATGGGATGCGCATATGAAACATGCGCACAACCGCCTGATCACCTCGATTGTCCTGCAAGCGGATGAAACCAAACTGGTCGCCCGCGCCCATTGCGAACAATTGGCAAAGGCCACAGCGCCGACAGCATTGATCCTTCCGGAACACGGGCTGGGTGAGTGGGACCGCGAAGGCGCCGATTTGTATAACCCCGATGGCCTTTCCGCGTTTCTGGCCGAATTTGAAACGCATGTCCCTGACACCGTTGCGACCCACCGCCTCCCCTGTCACATCAACGATGCGGCTTTCGCAGAGAAGGCGTTGGAAATCTTCGACAGCTGGTGCGCAGATGGCACCGTCCGGACCTAGCCCTGCGCACCCGGGTCGAGCCGGGTCAGCAGATCGAGAAGGGTCTCATAATCTTGGTCACCCAGCGTTTCCTTAAAACCCGCCACGATCATCGCCGCTTGCGGCGCATGGTCGTCGATGATTTTCTGACCCGTGGCGGTGATTTCGATGAACTGTCGGCGTCGGTCCTTGTCATCACGGGTTTGGGTGACGAAGCCTTTGTCGCGCAAGGTCGCGGCAATCCGTGTCAGGCTGGGGAACAACAGGCTGGATCGGTCCGCAAGGGTCTTGGTATCCATCCGGCCAAATTCAGCCAACACGCGCAATACGCGCCACTGCTGTTCTGTGATGCCGGTCTCCGACAGCATTTCACGGATGGGGGACATCACCCCCTCGCGGGCGCGAATGAGTGCGATGGGGAGGGATCGGTTGGTTGGCGGGATTGATTTGGTCATGAAACCTCATGTGGCCTTACGGTGAAGTATTGACAACCAATATGCCTGCTACTTAACTTGGCAACAATTAACATGTTAAGGAAATGACATGCCGCACTTTCAGATCGACTATTCCGGCAACCTTGAGGATGTCGTGGATATGAGCGCGCTGTGCGAAGCGATCAGAGCGGCGGCGGCTGAGATAGAGACTTTTCCAACCGCTGGCATCCGCGTGCGCGCCACGCGAGTGGATCACGTCGCGATGGCGGACGGGGATGCAAAGCACGGATTTATCGACCTGAGCGTGCGGCTGCGCGAGGGGCGGACGGATCAGGTCAAGCAAGACGCCATCGCTTGCATCTTTGCCACCCTTAAAGAGTTCATGGCCCCTGCGATGGAAACACGGTCCATCGCCCTATCGGCCGAGATGCGCGACATTGATGCCGCGCTTTCACCCAAATTCGGAAACGTCCGCGACCATATGGAGGACAGCGCATGAGCGTTCTTGACGACAACATTGTAAAACTTGACCGCTACCTCGCGCGGTTCCGCGAGACCGGTATTCAGAACCGCATCGCGGGCGTGGATGCGGCGGGTTCAATGGGGGTGTTTCAAACCACCTCGCCGGTGGATAAGTCGGTGATCTGCGATGTGGCCCATGGTGCAGCCGCCGACATTGATCAGGCCGCGACTGCGGCGCATGACGCCTTTGCCGCGTGGCGCGATATGCCTGCGGGCGAGCGCAAGAAGATCCTCATCCGTATTGCCGAAGGGATCGAAGCCCGCGCCGAAGAGATCGCGCTGTGCGAATGCTGGGACACGGGCCAGGCCTATAAGTTCATGTCCAAAGCCGCCCTGCGTGGGGCTGAGAACTTCCGCTATTTCGCCGATCAGGTTGTGCAGGCCCGCGACGGTCAGCATCTGAAATCACCAACGTTGATGAACATCACCACCCGTGTGCCGATTGGCCCGGTGGGGGTCATCACCCCGTGGAACACACCGTTTATGCTGTCCACATGGAAGATTGCGCCGGCTTTGGCGGCAGGCTGTACGGTGGTGCACAAACCGGCCGAGGCCTCGCCGCTGACCGCAAGGCTGCTGGTGGAAATCGCCGAAGAGGCTGGCCTGCCGCCAGGTGTTCTGAACACCGTTAACGGCTTTGGTGAAGGTGCGGGCAAGGCGCTGTGCGAACACCCCAAGATCAAAGCCATCGCCTTTGTCGGCGAAAGCCGCACGGGCAGCCTGATCACCAAACAGGGGGCCGACACGCTTAAGCGGAACCATCTTGAACTGGGGGGCAAGAACCCTGTGATCGTGTTTGACGATGCGGACCTTGACCGTGCGCTCGATGCGGCGATCTTCATGATCTATTCAATCAACGGCGAGAGGTGCACGTCGTCCTCGCGGCTTTTGGTGCAGGATACCATCCGCGAGGAATTTGAAACCAAGCTGATCGAACGCGTCAACAACATCCGCGTGGGCCACCCGCTGGACCCGGCGACCGAGGTTGGCCCGCTTGTGACCGAAGAACATTTCAACAAAGTCACCAGCTATTTCGACATCGCCAAACAGGACGGCGCCACGGTTGCAGCCGGGGGCGAAGTTGTGGGCGATGAAGGGTACTTCGTCCGTCCCACCCTGTTCA
Source organism: Pseudomonadota bacterium (assembly GCA_039818265.1). Lineage (GTDB taxonomy): Bacteria > Pseudomonadota > Alphaproteobacteria > Rhodobacterales > Rhodobacteraceae > Ruegeria. Next base: position 19,892 of record JBCBUG010000027.1, read on the forward strand.
CCCAGGCCCACAACAAGATGCGCATCGCGCAGGAAGAGATCTTTGGCCCTGTTCTGACGTCAATCCCGTTTTCGACCGAAGAAGAGGCGCTGGAGATGGCCAATGACACCGCCTATGGCCTCACGGGTTATGTCTGGACCAACGATCTGACCCGCGCCTTGCGGTTTACCGACAAGCTGGAGGCAGGGATGATCTGGGTGAATTCCGAAAATGTCCGCCACCTGCCCACTCCATTTGGTGGCGTCAAAGCCAGCGGCATCGGCCGCGATGGCGGGGACTGGTCGTTCGAATTCTACATGGAACAAAAGCACATCGGCTTTGCCACCGGTCAGCATAAAATCACGAAACTGGGCGCGCTCAAGTAGCGACGCGATAGCGAATAGAAAAGGGAGCACTCTGATGCCCGTACCTGCGCCAAACCTATACCCCGATTTCAACACGATCCGGCTCAGCCACGTCTGCCTGAACGTCAAAGACCTCGCCGCATCGCGCAAGTTCTACACCGATATCCTTGGCCTGCAGGTCACCGACGAAAGCGAGAGCCACGTCTATCTGCGCGCCATGGAAGAACGGGGCCACCACTGCGTGATCCTGCAGAAGTCCGACCAGCCGGGCACGGTAGAAGTCATGGGTTTCAAGACCTTTGACGAGGCGGACCTCGACAAGGCGGAGACCTATTTCAAGTCCAAAGGCCGACCAACCGAGTGGGTCGAACGCCCGTATCAGGGCCGCACGCTACTGACGTCAGACAACATGGGCATCCCGCTGGAATTTTATCACAAGATGGACCGGCTGGAGCCCATTCATCAAAAATACGCGCTCTATCGCGGGGTCAAACCGCTGCGGATCGACCATTTCAACTGCTTTAGCCATGACGTGGATGCGTCGGTCGAATTCTATTCCGACTTTGGCTTCCGTGTGACCGAATACACCGAAGATGAAGAAAGCAAAAAACTCTGGGCCGCATGGATGCACCGCAAAGGTGGCGTGCATGACATGGCCTTTACCAGTGGGACCGGCCCGCGCATGCACCATGTGGCATTCTGGGTGCCAACGCCCCTGAACATCATCGACCTGCTCGACCTGATGGCGACGACTGGCTACGTGGACAATATCGAACGCGGCCCCGGACGGCATGGGATTTCCAATGCGTTCTTCCTCTATATCCTTGACCCCGATGGCCACCGGATTGAGATTTATTGCTCGGATTATCAAACGGTTGACCCCGATCTTGAGCCCATTAAGTGGGACCTCAAGGACCCCCAGCGCCAAACCCTCTGGGGCGCGGCTGCACCGGAAAGTTGGTTCAAGCACGGGACGCAGTTTGTGGGCGTCGACCTCAAGGAGCCTGAATTGAACGCCAGCCCGATCATCGCGCCATGACCCTGACCTTGAAGAATCCGTCGTTGCTGCGGCAGGCCGCCCGTGTGGGCACCCGCTGGATCGACGCAAACGGTCAAGGGATCGCCGTCACCAACCCAGCCACCGGTGATGTGCTGGGCCATGTCCCCAAATTGGGTCTGGCTGAGACGCAAGAGGCGATTGATGCAGCCCAAACGGCGCAAAAGGCGTGGGCCGCGCGCACCGCAAAGGACCGCAGCGCGGTTCTGCGCCGCTGGTTCGACCTGATGATGGACAACCAATCCGATCTGGCGCGTATCCTGACGGCGGAACAAGGCAAACCTCTGGCCGAGGCGGCAGGGGAAATCGCTTATGGCGCGTCCTTTATCGAATGGTTCGCCGAAGAAGCCCGGCGTGCCTATGGCGACATCACGCCCGGTCATGCGCCCGACAAACGGATCTTGTCGGTCAAGCAACCCATCGGCGTTGTGGCGGCGATCACGCCTTGGAACTTCCCGAACGCCATGATCACGCGCAAGGCAGGTCCCGCCTTCGCTGCCGGCTGCGCCATGGTGTTGAAACCTGCGGGTCAAACGCCGTTTTCAGCGATTGCACTGGCGGTGCTGGCCGAAGAAGCAGGGTTGCCCGAAGGGTTGTTCTCGGTTCTGACCGGTTCTGCTCGTGAAATTGGGTCAGCCATGACCGACAGCACCGTCGTGCGCAAATTGACCTTTACCGGGTCAACAGAGGTGGGCGCGCAGCTTTATGCCCAATGTGCGCCGACGATCAAGAAGCTCGGGCTGGAACTGGGGGGGAACGCACCCTTTATCGTGTTCGATGACGCCGACCTTGATGCAGCTGTCGAGGGCGCTGTGATCGCAAAATTCCGCAACAACGGGCAAACCTGTGTCTGTGCGAACAGAATTTATGTGCAATCCGGGGTCTACGACGCCTTTGCAGACAAGCTGGCGGCCAAGGTCGCGGCTTTGCCCACGGGCAACGGGTTTGACGACGGCGTGATCTTTGGCCCGCTCATTGACGATGCAGCGGTGGCCAAGGTGACGGACCACATCTCGGATGCGACGGCCAAAGGGGCCAAGGTGATCCATGGCGGTGCGCCCCATGCCCTGGGCGGGACGTTCTTTGAGCCGACGATCCTGACAGATGTGACAGCCGACATGGCCGTCGCCACCGAAGAAACCTTTGGCCCGGTGGCCCCTTTGTTCCGGTTTGACACCGAAGCAGAGGTCGTGGCCGCAGCCAACGCCACCGAGTTCGGTTTGTCCTCCTACTTCTACAGCCGCGACCATGCGCGCGTCTGGCGCGTGTCCGAGGCGTTGGATTATGGCATGGTTGGCGTGAACACGGGCCTGATTTCAACCGCCGAGGCCCCGTTTGGCGGGGTCAAAATGTCCGGTCTGGGCCGCGAAGGATCGCGCCACGGACTCGATGATTTCCTTGAACTGAAATACATCTGCATGGGTGGGATCGAGGACGCTTAAGCTATGGACTGGGACGAGTTCGCCGGGTGGAGCAAGCACGTAGCGGATTGGGGCGCGCAGTATCACAAGTCACTGCGGCAGCGCCCCGTGCGTGCGCAGACCTCACCCGGTGAGATCGCAGCCCAGATCCCGAGTGCTCCGCCGGATCGACCCGAAGACATGGCGGAGATTTTGCGGGATTTCGAAGACATCGTGATGCCGGGGATGACCCATTGGCAGCACCCAAGGTTCTTTGCCTATTTCCCCGCGAACGCCGCGCCCCCTTCGATGCTGGCTGAACAGTTGGTCAACACGGTCGCTGCGCAATGCATGTTGTGGCAAACCTCGCCTGCCGCGACAGAGGTTGAAGGGTGCATGGTCGACTGGATGCGGCAGGCACTGGGCCTGCCGGACGGGTTCACCGGGGTGATCCAAGACAGCGCATCATCGGCCACCTTGTCAGCCGTGCTGACCATGCGCGAACGGGCGACGGGCTATACCGGCAACCGCGAGGGGTTGTCGGGCAAGGGGGCCTTGCGCATCTATTGTTCGGATCAGGTGCATTCATCCATTGATCGCGCCTGTTGGGTTGCGGGGATCGGTCAGGACAATCTGGTCAAGATCCCTGGGCAGGGACCACGGTTCGGCATGGACGCCGCCACGTTGGACGCGGCCATTCGCGCGGACCTTGCGGCAGGGCACTCGCCCGCGGGCGTCATCGCGATTACAGGCGGCACGGGTGTTGGCGGGTCGGATGATCTGGCCGCGATTGCAGACGTGGCACAAGCCCATGATCTTTACACGCATCTCGATGCCGCTTGGGCGGGATCGGCCATGATATGCCCCGAATTTCGCGCGGCCTTCTGGCATGGCGCGGACGCCTACGACAGCATCGTTTTCAACCCGCACAAATGGCTGGGGGCGCAGTTCGATTGTTCGATCCAGTTCCTGCGCGATGCGGCGCCGCAGCTCAATACGTTGAAGATCGAGCCGGAATACCTGAAGACCACAGGCGAGGCGGTCACCAATTATTCCGAATGGACGATCCCGCTGGGCCGGCGCTTTCGGGCGCTGAAACTCTGGTTCCTGATCCGGTCTTATGGGCTGGACGGGTTGCAAGAGCGGATCAGGAACCATGTGACCTGGGCCGCTGAGCTGTGCGACACCATCCGGCACATGGACGGGTTCACGATCACAACCGATCCGATCCTCAGTCTGTTTTCCTTCCGCTGTGCGGGGGATGACACCGCGCAACAGCGGCTTGTGGATGCGATCAACGATGATGGGCGCATTTATCTGACCCAAGGCGCGTTCAGCGGTCGCAAGATCATTCGGGTCCAGGTGGGCCAATTCGATACAACACGTGATGACGTCATGGCCGCGGCCACTGTCATTCAAGAGGTCTGGGAGGCCATCCGATGAAATTTGCAACCTATACAAGTGACGGCGAAACCTTTTACGGCGCGGTCACGGATGCGGGCATGATCGCGCTGAACGACGCGTTCCCACAGTGGCCCACATTGTTTGATGCCGTGCAGGCTGGCGGGCTGGATCAACTGTGCGCAGCGGCGGAGGGACAATCCGCCACCCACACCGATTTTCAGTATGACATGGTGCTGCCAAATGCGCGCAGGATCCTGTGTGTTGGTGTGAACTTCCCCGACCGCAATGCGGAATATAAAGATGGGTCCGAGCAGCCGAAATACATGTCGCTCTTCCCGCGCTTTGCCAGCGGCTTTACGGGCCATGACTGCCCGCTCATCCGGCCCCCCGAAAGCCCCCAGCTGGACTACGAGGGCGAGGTGGCCATCGTGATCGGCAAAGGCGGGCGGCGCATCGCGCAGGCGGACGCCTATGACCACATCGCAGCCCTGACGATCTGCAACGAAGGCACGATCCGCGACTGGGTGCGGCACGCGAAATTCAACGTCACCCAAGGCAAGAACTGGGACAATTCGGGGGCGATTGGCCCGTGGCTTGTGCCCTTTACCGACGCGGCCCAGTTGGACGACGCGCGCATCATCACCCGCGTGAACGGCGAGGTGCGGCAGGACGATGTGCTTTCCCGCATGATGCACCCGATCCGGCGCGAGATTGAATATATCTCGACCTTCATGACGCTGCAGCCTGGCGATATCATCGTCACCGGAACCCCCACGGGGTCCGGCGCGCGACTGGACCCACCGCAATTCCTTGAGCCCGGCGACGTGGTCGAGGTTGAGGTGAATACGATCGGTACACTCCGCAACACAATTGAGGACGAGCAGGTATGACGCCTCAAGATCACGCAAGGGCCGCCGCCGACCTGCTGCGCGCCGAGGCGACCGGTGAACAGATCGGCCTGTTGACGAAACGCCACCCCGATATGGGGATGGACGATGCCTATGCTGTGCAAAACGCCATCTACCGCGCCAAGCTGGAACAGGGGCGGTCCGTGGTTGGCTGGAAGATCGGGCTGACATCCAAGGCCATGCAATACGCGCTGACCATCGACATCCCCGACAGTGGTATCCTGTTCGATGACATGGTGTTTGACCATGGCGCGACGGTGCCAAAGGGCCGCTTTATCCAACCACGGATCGAGGCGGAAATCGCCTTTGTTCTGAAATCGCCCATCGGCGGTGCCGATGTGACCCGCGACGACGTGATTGCGGCGACAGACTATGTCGCGCCCTCCATTGAAATCCTCGATACCCGTATCCTGCGCATCGATCCAGAGACCAAGGCGACGCGCACCGTCTTTGACACGATCAGCGACAATGCCGCCAATGCAGGGGTCGTTCTGGGGCCCGAGCGTCACGCGGTCGATGCCTTTGATCTGCGCTGGGTCGGCGCGATCACGTCCCGCAATGGCGAGGTCGAGGAAACCGGCCTTGGGGCAGGGGTGCTGAATGATCCGGTCGAAAGCGTTGTCTGGCTGGCCCGCCGTATGGCCCAATATGGCCAGAGTATTGAACCGGGCCAGATCATCCTGTCGGGCAGTTTCATTCGTCCGGTTGAATGTCCCTCGGGGACGGAGATCCATGCTGATTTCGGCCCCTTCGGCGCTGTCGATATCAGTTTTGCCTGAGAGGAAAATCAATGCCTGCACCACATAATCCATTCAAAGCCGCCATCGCCAAAGGAGAGCTGCAATTGGGCTGTTGGCTGGGGCTGGCTGATCCCTACATTGCCGAGATCAGCGCAGGCGCCGGTTTTGATTGGCTTCTGATAGACGGCGAACACGCGCCCAACGATCTGCGGTCCATAACGGCGCAATTGCAGGTCATCGCTGGACGCGGCAGCCACGCCATGGTGCGCCCGCCCATCGGCGAGACGTGGATCATCAAGCAATTGCTGGACGCAGGCGCACAATCCCTGCTGATCCCCATGGTCGAAAGTGGCGCGCAGGCAAAGGCGCTGGTTGATGCCGTCACCTATCCGCCCCATGGGGTGCGCGGTGTGGGCTCTGCCCTTGCCAGGGCCTCTGACTTTGCGGCGATAGGCGATTACCTGACCACCGCGCGGGAGCAGATTTGCCTGCTGGCGCAGGTTGAAAACCAAAAAGGCATGGACGCTTTGGACGACATTCTGGCGGTCGACGGGTTGGACGGTGTGTTCATCGGGCCGTCCGATCTGGCCGCGGATATGGGATATATCGGCAAGCCCGGCCAGGCCGAGGTCAAAGCGGCCGTTCTGGACGCCACCAAACGGATCGTCGCGTCGGGCAAAGCGGCGGGGATCCTGACACTGGATCAGGACTTGCAGGCGCAATGCCGTGCCTTGGGCGCAACTTTCATCGCGACCGAGATTGATGTGACGTTGTTCGCCCGCAACATGCGGGGCTCCGCGACGGACGCAGCGCAGCGGCTCAAGTAGCCCCGAGGAGGGAAAGCGGGGGCAATAGCCCCCTTTCCTAATTTTGCGCGATCATGAAGTGATCAAAAAACGCCGCCAGCTCTTGGTGCGCTGTGATCGGCAGGATGTTCGCCACATGCTGATCCGGACGCACCACCACCATACAGCCCCGCTTTCGGTCTATGCCGCGCAGATCATACAGGTCATTGCCTTGCTGCGCATGAAAGGTCTTTTCATAGTCCCTGAGGCCGTATTTGCCTTTGGCAGGCCACAGGAATTCATGGAGATCCTGCGCGGATAGATCATCACGCTGAAACACGGCATAGGTGTCGATGCAGGCGTCGGGGTCAGCCCCTTTGGGCGTGTATTTCAGCGCCGGCGATGCCGGCGACTTGGCCAGAAAATCCACGCATTGATAGAACTCCGACGCCGGCTCTGTCGGGTTTTCCTCTCCGGCAAAGATGAACAGGCGCCATCGGCCATCCGCCTTCACCAAATGCCCCAAATGCTGGCTGCGGCCGTCGCAGAGGCGGGTTGCCTCAATGGAATGAAACCGCTGCCCGATCTTGAACCCCGTCGCCAGATGCTGGTTGTCCTGACCGGTGGAAATGTAGGACGGGAAGTATTCGATGGATGTCCCGCTCACGAACCCGCTTTGACGCTTCATGAAGGCTTCGATTTCCGCCGTGTCGATCCGTGCCTGTTCCGAGGTGTCGTCTGCCGTGGGGCGGGTTGCGACCAGTTTGGACAACTCGCGGTCTGCATTGATGAGTTGGTTGGCCACTTTGCGGCGTTCCGTGCTGTAAGTAGAAAGCAACTTGGGATGGCTCCGACCTTGCAGCACGGCGGCCATCTTCCAACCAAGGTTGAACGTATCGGGCAAGGATGTGTTCAACCCCCAGCCGCCCTTGGGACTATGGGTATGACAGGCATCCCCTGCGACAAAGGCCCTGGGGATCACGTCGTCACCGGTCCCGACGGGGCGGTTGTCGAACCGGTCGGCAAGGCGCTGACCGACCGAATAGATCGACCACCAAGCAACCTCTTTCACATCCAAAGTGTAGGGGTGGAAAATCTGTTGCGCCTTGGCGATCAGGTCGTGTTCAGTGACTTCAATCTCTGTGGCGCGCTTGTCCTTTTCGATGCTGTCCATCTCGACATAAAACCGGATCAGATAGCCGCCCTCGCGCGGGATCGTCATCACTGCGCCGTGGTCTTTGGACTGGATGAAACTCTTGACGCGGATGTCGGGGAAATCCGTGTTCAGCAGGATATCCATGACACCCCAGGCCTTATTGGCGGAATCCCCTTCAAGATTGATCCCAAGGCTCTTGCGGACAGGGCTGCGCCCCCCGTCGCACCCGACCATATAGCGCGCCTTGATCGTTTCGACCTTGCCCGCGCCGTCCACATCGTTGCGTTTGAATGTCGCGGTGATCGGATGGGCATCCAGATCCTGTGTCAGGCTTTCGTCAATCTCTAGATCAATGAATTCACGGCTGTAGTGCGGGCGCAGGTTGGCAACCGAATGTTCCATGCTCGTGGCCAAAAGTTCGTGCAGCCTTGCCTGATTGACGATTCCGTGCGTGAATTCAGAGAGGCCCGCGCGCGCATCCGCAATCTTTTCTTTGCGCCGAATGTGCGAAGGATTGGATGGGTCAGGTTCCCAAAAGGTGTTTTGTTTCAGCTGATAGGTTTCTTTCACCACCATTTCGCTGCAGTTGAAAGCCTCCATGATTTCGATCGTGCGGCACGAAATCCCGTCGGCCCGACCGAACAGGAGCGGCCCAGGAGCCATATCAACGATGCAGGTCTTGATGTCCGCGAACTCCGCCATCTGGCGCGCCATGGTCAGACCGGCAGGGCCGGTGCCCACGATCAGGACGTCAACTTCGCTGGGCAGATCCTCAATCGGGGGCGTGGGATAAGGCTTCCGAACTGCGTCCGGCACCTGATAATTGCCCGGCTTAAAACCGTTAAGATGATATTGCATCGTTTTCCCCTCCTTGTCGGCGCGCGAGGCCTAAACAAATCCATTTACTTCACATGTTAAGTATATAGCGGGGCAGCGCTCGAGGCAAGGGACGTCGAAAGCGGTTTCCAAGTATTGGGGCAGGTCCTGAAGGTCTTTATTGACCTACATTCGTTTTTGCCGAGGTGGAACAAGACATGATGGATTGAAAGGCACAGACCAAGCGCCTTGGTCCGCGGCGCCCCAACGGAAGCATACATGTATGTGCTCAATATACCGCCAACTGCTAGTCATCAAAAAAGCAAATTGCGGGTTTCGGCGGTTGCTCACTATTTGCGCTGCGCGCAGCATTCGGCAATTTGGGCTCATTCGATACCTTCGCCGCATGGTGAGCGAACGACCGAGCCCAGAATGAAGCGGCTAAAACGGTCGTTTTTGTCACATTGGCCGATGGTGCCAGAACCGTTGAAAAATCTTGTGTCACAAACCCTTGGCAAAACTGCCTTTGATTTTGTCACGTTTTTGGCCGGTGTTCAGGGAGCGGACATTGGTGCACATTGCAGCATCGGTGAGTCTGGGCTCAATGCCGACCAACGCCGCACGAGACACGGGCATATGCTTTGAAATGGCGAACGGCAGCGCAGCTCGCCATGTTAGCTCAGATATCAATCCGCTCGGCG
>JBCBUG010000028.1:0-27412 GCA_039818265.1 Pseudomonadota bacterium
AAGTGTGGAACAGCACCTATCGGATGCGTGACACTCGTGGCCACTCCCGTTCTCGATAACTCAACTAGCATGAGTTGCTGTCCCGAGTCGCATAGGATGGCCAATATAGGCCAATAAGCGGCTCAAACGGCCTTAGAACGAGAAAACCCGCCCATCGGAGACGAGCGGGTGGGTTTTCTATGGTAAAGGATGATGTTGGCTTTGGGGTCGTCTTATGACTGCCCGGTCTCAGACGGAGAAATGGGGAAAGTCAACACTCGGAGGAGTCAATTCCTGGAGTCTTAGTTGCCGACCTTTCAAACGTTCAGACTACTGGACTGGCACCCTTTACGCGGCCGTCCTCTCATCTCAGTGAGTGCAGACGCTGCAGGCATATTTGGGGCGAAAGATGACGATCACGCGCAACTGCGCGGGCACGATGTCCAGCCCCTGCTTGCGATCTTCACCGATTTAGCGCATCTCACCACAGCCGCCCAGTTCTTGGCAGTGGGGACATTGAAGACTGTCAGGCTCGATCAAGCGCTCGCTGCGCGGAAGGGTTTTCGGCAGGTTGCGCAGATCGCGCCGCGCCGGACGGCGGCTTTTGCCCTCGGACGGGATTTACGTGTCCCGGCTTTCTTTGACTTCGGCAATGAATGCCTCGAGGTCTTCGAAAGCCAGTTGCCGTTCGGCTTCACAGAGCTTATCCGACTCTTTGCCGTGAACCGCGCAGTTCAACTCGGCCATCGAATACTCCCCCCGCAAGCCTTCCGGCGCGATGCGGATCCTCTCCTAGGCCGAAAATTTGCGCCGTTTCTTCCGGCGAATGTCTTTTACATACTTTTCTGCCAGCTCTTGTGGCCCGGATTTCTGGCTCATTTTCGCCCCTTGCGAGCTACGATGTGCCAGAAAACCTCCTTAGGCAATTTCGCCGATCTGTCTCATGGTTGCTAACGGCGAGATAGATGATCGTGTTTGGCTCACTACTTATGACCGCTGAGACTACGATCGGTCGGAACGGAAATATCTTCGAGTTCCTTGAGGGACTTCAGAGACTTTTGTACATCCATCGAATTTTCCGTGTCCTCCAACTGAACGTAGCAAATGTTTGCAAGGTTGCCACCCCGAACACTAGGTACCAGCCGGGCGGCGTTGGCTACGCCCGGTATTTTCAAGATTTTTTTCAAAATAGCATCCTGATCGCTCAGGCGAATACTAGATTTGATCTTGAACATGATGGTTTCTGCATTGTTCATACTAAGAAGCTAGCACAGATCCCAGCAATTTTTCCAGTTCGAGGCAGCCGCTCCCGTGATAACTGGTGAAATCCTGGTCATTCATGTCAGGCAACTTTCTCGCCGTTGCCTGGAGCTTTGCCTTTACTTCCTGCCCGTTGAAAGATCCGCCGTTGCTTATCAGAAGGGCAGCGGCCGCTGCGACGTGTGGTGTGGCCATTGACGTGCCGTCCCAAGCGGCATACTCAGTCTCACGGGGAATAGGGGAGCCAGGAACAAAATCGCCGTTCCCGACGGCTATTGCCTGTCTAAAAGAATGGCCCGGATAAGTGGGTAATGTGGACCAAATTCCAGTTCCAGGAGCGCTAAGAGCTATATGGTTTCCAGTATTTGAAAACGACGCCTTTGAATCATTTATGTTTGTCGCACCAACTGCGATTACACCGGGTATCGCCGCGGGATATGAGATAGGATTCCCATCTTGAAATTCATTGCCCATGGCTGCCACCACCGAAGTGCCGTTTTGCATCAGTGCCCCGAACAATTGGCTCTCGATTGGGTCCGGCTGACCCGGGCCCCCGATACTCAAATTAACGACGTTCATTTTGTTTATGACACACTCGGCGAGCGCTCGCCGATAAAGCAACGGATTCACAAAATATGTGAAGTGGGGAACAGGAAACGGGAAAAAGTCTGGCGTGTCATCAAAAATCTTGTAGGCATGAAGTTCACAATTACAAATACCTTTGATGCCGTAATTATTATCAAAGTTCGCCATGATGGTCCCTGCAACATGAGTTCCATGGCCGATGACATCCCCTGGACCTGATTGAACATTCAAATCGGAATAGTTCCAGGCGTAACTTGCTATTCTGCCGATTAGATCTGGATGATTTTCCTGTATCCCTGAATCGAGCACAGCGACTTTAACGCTATCCGCATCTCTGAAATCGGATAGCTGGCGCGCTTGTTGCCAGCGAACACGGTCCAGATTCCACATGTCTCCGCTGTTTGGTGGGATTGCCGCGATGGCAGACGCCGGCTGATTATTTTTCAGCGTCTTCTTGGGCATTTGGAGATATCGAATCGGCACTCTCGCAACGACCTCAAAACTGTCGTCGTGAGCCAATTCATTTTGCAAAGCGGCCAAGTCGGCACTTTCGTCCACCTGAACGATTGAAACGCCTGTAAGAAGGCCGTCAACACTGGACGCATCCAAGTTAGGGTCTGGTTCGCTTTCTAATGCGATTGAGCTGGTAAGTGGCCCCAATCCTAGCATCGGTACTTCTGGGCCTCGTCTCCTTGCCCGGCCAGAAGAAAGCGGAGAAACAGTCTTGATCAAACCAGCGCGTTCATAACGCGCCAGCGCGGCATAACCTGTTGACCGAATGGAAGGAGAAAGTGAAATACCAGGACTGGACGTCAATGCAGCTGGTCCGAGGTTGGCTGACCCTAGCTTCGTCTTGATGATGAGCAAATCATCAAAATGCGTTTTGTTTGGGTTAAATTGCATCGAGTTCATCATCGCATTTTCCTTTTTGCGCACCTGTATTGGCGCTGACTGATATGACGAGTTACCGAGACCCACTTAAATCACTGATAACGCAGTTTATTTCTTATCCTTAGTTGGCAAATTGCATTCTCTTCATGACAATCATTGGACGAAGTCGTGACAAGTGCGAGCGCACTGATTATTTCCGGTCTATTGCAACTGCCCCAAGCCCTCGACCGGGACGGTTATGCGTCGGATCAGCTCAATTAAAAGTTTGATAAGTCTTGCCTACAATTACACAAAATGTTAACTTTTTGCAACTTGAGGGTGTTGGGGAGAGGGAAATGTTTCCGGAGTGTGAATTTTATAACGGATCTTGGGTGTATAGGAGGCTCTTGGATGGTCCAGACATAACAAAAGAGTTTAATGACCTTTGGTTTGGAGCGGGCATTATTACGTTCGGCCAAATAGCCTACGATCAAATATTGGATGGCAAACTCGATATGAGCGGCGGCTAGGAGCTCTTGCTTCGAGGCGAGTTGCAAAGAAGCGTTGGCGGGATAATTGGCATTCGCTGGACGGGCACCGGGATCACCGGAACACCCACTGAAGGATGGGTCTATGACTACAGAGGCGAGCGTGTCCCGGAGTGGCCCGACGCAACGGATCAAGCGTGTGTCATAGTCGGCTCGGTGATCCGTACTGTCGCGCATTCGGGCAATTCAGCGGGTTTCACAGCTTCATTTTACATGGTTAAGCAGGCGGGCAATTAGCGACACCCCGCCCCCCGCAGCATTCGCCGACTCTTTTGGATCAGGGTCCCACGTCCGTCGAGCAAGCCGCAGATACTTCTATGAAAATAGGCATTCCCATCTACGACGATGTCAACCTGCTCGATGTGGCCGGACCACTGGAAGCCTTTTATTGGGCTGGGCGGCGGAATGACCTTCGCACTGCCTTGGTTTCGCAGAACGGCCGATCCGTTACATCGATTAACGGTGTCAGGTTCGATGCAGACTGTGCGTTCTCGGAAATGCCTGAACTGGATATTCTCTGGGTACCCGGAGGCTCGGTAGACACTCTGGAAAGGATCATGCGCGATCTCGACTCGCCGTATCTGAAATACATTCAGCAGGTTTCAAAAGGGGCGGCGTGGGTGTGTTCCGTATGCGAAGGCGCAATGCTGCTTGCCCGCGCTGGTCTTCCCGATGGTCATGACGCCGCCACGCATTGGGCATTTGTCGAAAGCCTGAGGCGCTTCCCAGAGATCACTGTTCCGGACGGAAATCCGCGTTTCTTGGTCAGCGGCAATCGTCTGACGGGTGGTGGGATCTCGTCCGGCTTGGATGAGTCGCTGGAGCTGATCAGACTCCTTTTTGACGAAGAAGAAGCGATGCGCGTCCAAGTGACAACGGAGTATTTTCCGAGGCCGCCAGTGATGGGAAAGCTTCCTGCCAAGGCTCCTGAATGCAGCATGGATTGGGAACAGCAATTACTGGGGCAGAGATTAATGGGGTGGAATGATGGGACATAACATAAAACTGAGGCCATTTAGTGCTACTTCGGAAGAGGCAGCCAAACGCTCAGCCTACATTGGATGGTCACCCGTTCGTTTGACAGTGATCGGCAAAAACCCCACCGGTAAGCCAAACATCGTAAGGCTGAAGTCTAAGTCGCTGACGTCTGGCAACACGCAGCTTATGTTCAAGGAGAATGCGGCTGCGGTTCCCGCGGACGAAATATCACTAGATCTAGGAAATGAATGTCGGGCAACTTGCTTCGTCTTCGGTAAATTCCAAGAAGGTAGTTTGCACAATGGTGCGAGTCCCGAAGGAAAAGATGTCGCTGTAGAAGCAGCATGGGAGGACACGCCTTCAAAAACAGACGGGTCGCTTGCCTTTATGATACGAGTTCGAAGAGACGCTCAGACGTTAACCGATAAGGCTCGCGATGACTTTACGAGCGCGCTTTCAAAGCTCAACGCCTGTGGCAAGGGAATCTATGTGACCGACTTCGTGGCCATGCATGTAGAGGGCGCAGACGACTCGCAGCACGGCGACGCACATTTCCTTCCATGGCACCGCTTGTATCTACTTGATTTAGAGAGACTATTGCAAACCATCAACCCGGCCGTGACGCTGCCATACTGGCGTTTTGACCAGCCCGCCCCCAGGCTCTTCGATGAGGGCTTTATCGGGGCAACAGACAATATCCCATTCACCGATGATGCGTTTTTGCCAGGCACGTCCAATGGTGTGATGGCTAGATTCTCAAACACAAACCCGCTTTCTAACTGGAAAATTGGTAGTTCAAACGGCATCGAACGCGTGGCGTTTTTTGACACTAAAACTGAACCAGCTTCAAGGTTGCCCCAATTTCGAGTAGCTAGCGAAGAAGCTACGCTTGAGCTCGGTGGTGATCGCCCCAATAGATTTGATTTCGGCTTCCCTGTAGGAAATCGCAGAGCGGATTTACCTACTACTTTTGCGAGACTTCCAAGCGGATTCTCACGCATGGAAGGCATGCCTCACGGAGCCGCCCACGTTAGTTTTAATGGCCCCGTAAACAATGTACCTACTGCCCCAAGGGATCCTCTCTTCTTCTTGCTGCATTGCAACGTGGACAGGCTATGGGCAAAGTGGCAGTTCGCGACAGACAAGGACCTACCTACCGAATATTCTACGTATCCATATCAACACAAGCGAGAGGTCGCATTTGCAACGCCATCGCACCTGATTGGGCTATTTCCGGAAGACAACACGCTCAGGGATGCACTACAGTGGCCATGGGATGATACTTGGTCCAAGCCACTTAATCTTCGGCCTCCGGGAACGAGAAGCCGGAACTTTACTAAGTCCTTTACTGGAAAAGAAATTACTGAGGGCATTCCGACCATTGGGGACGCTCTGGACGCTTTTGGATACCACTCTCCCATTTCGAATGTGCCAAATACATTTACGAATTACCTAGGATTTTCTTACGACGACGTGCCTTTTAACCATAGTCGTACTACCGCGTGAATTGTTCGTCACTTGGAAAAGGAAATACTGAGAGGAGAATGCGGTGAGCATAACGGAGTATCGCGATAGAATCCTTGAAAGGTTGCAAACGTCTAGTTCGGGCATCGCACGCGAAGCTGATGACTGGCTTGAACTAGCACATAGCAAAGCCAAAATCGGAGAGTTGATCTGGATTCTCAACGACAACGGCACATCTGCGGACGAAAAAACGCGCGCCATTGTCATGATGAACACTGTCAGAAACTTCTCGCCGGTCATGCGCAAGTTGCAACCTGAAATCATCAATGCCCTCCGAGGACAAATCGAGGCACCTAACGTAGGTCTACGGCGCAGTGCAATCAGCACGCTGGCCGCCATGAAAGACGAGATGGTCCAGGAGCTGCTTCTAGAGGACATTTCGTCTGACAAGCCGGAAGAAGAAAAACTTTTGCCAACCGCGAGTGCGCTTGCCATGCTGGCGCGTGATGAGAAGGCGGTTCCCTCTTCCGTGCTCCGAAAGATAATGATGTCACCGCCTAATGAGGAAAGCCAAATCGCTGCGATCCGTCAAATGCCGTCAGATCCAGACGTATGCGAAGACTTGCTATCCCTGATGAAAGACGAAAACGTGCCACTTGCGGCACGAGAAATGATCCCCGGAATGGTAAGCGAAGCTGATCCCCTCGCGTTCCTCAACGCGGCGACAGAAATGCTCAATGATTCCGGTGAAGAAAGCGAACTTGCACCGTGGCTGGTGAAGGGGATGTCGCATATCTCGGCCCCCGAGGCAGCCGAAGCTGTCGATTCAGCCAAGAAACTGGTCTCAAAACTTCGGAAGAGAAAGAAGGCTCCCGCCTCCTTCAAATCTGCGGCAAGTGCACTGCTCGACAACGGCAACAAACCGGAACAGTAGAATCATGCATGAGATCCCTACGAACACGACAAGGAATGCAACTGGTTCTGGAGACTTCAACGAACAAACGCCGGTTTCTGCGATTGTCGAATTTGTGGATGAGATCAAGGAACACCCAACGGGCCGCGGGGTTGACCTAGTTCCTCTGCTATCTGAAGGCCATCCATTGTATTCTGAGCGACCTGCGAACGAAGTTGTCAAGCTTCGAGCATACGCAATGGCAACGTTGGAACGAACCGGTCTTCCGGATGATGCGATGCCGTATGTCCGTGAAAGTCTGGAGAGCTCATTCAACCCCTATTCGGTCGCCGCCGCCGCTCGAGCGATACGCGGCACGCGTCACCCCGAGCCCGAGCTATTGGAGCTTTTGCTCAAATCAATGTTTCACGTCTGGCAGTCAGATAGACCTATAAACTTCACCAGTTATCGCGTGGAATGGCCGCAAATTAACTTTTCCACGAGCGTAACCGAGATTTTCCAGACGCTCGCGCATTTTGGAAATGACGCCCGTGATTTGCTTCCAGCTCTTCGGCTGCTTGCCAGTGATCCCAACAAGTTTTCTGACGCGACATACGCCTGTCTGACAAGTTGTATCGCCGCCATTCACCAGCAATCCGGTAACAACTCGTTAGATGAAAAAGATTTTACCGTATCGACAGTCCAAGAGCACACTCAGCATCATTCAACCGTAAAACACTGGCCGCCGTGGAACCTTTCTCTGGAAGACCAAGACGGAGCGAAATTGCAGTGGGGAGATTTCTTTGGTCACAAGCCGAGCGTTATCGGTTTTTTCTACACCCGGTGCGGCAACCCGAACAAATGCACGCGCACGATTTTCAACCTCGCGCGCATCCAGGAGGAGGTTGAGCGTAGAGGATTAACTGGCCGGGTTCGCGTTTCTGCTGTGTCATATGATGTTCAGTTCGACACGCCAGCTGCACTCAGATCCTATGGAGACGCGCGCAACTTCCACTTCAACAATGACTATCGCATGTTCAGGGTTTCGTCAGGTTTTGAACAATTGGTCGAGCAGATGGAGCTTGAAGTGAGCTTTGTTGGTAAGCAGGTCAGTTCACACAGAATCGAACTCTTTGTACTCGATCGATCCGGTGAAATTGTTCAATCGTTTGTCCGCCTGCAAAGCGAGCCCGAAATAGTCGCAGACGCGTTAGCATCGCTTATCTGAATGCGGCCGGTGCCCTCTCGTCGGCGGCGATCGGAACATTCAAACACTGCCGGCCCGGCGTGGCACGGCTCTGACGGCAGCCTTCTGGGCGGCGGGGCTCAACTTCGCCGCCAGCGCAATGCCTTTACCTTTGTTATGGAAACCCGTGACTTGGAGGATGGCGCTATTGACCCAGCCCCCTGATCCGGGCCGTTCAAGCGTAGGATCCGTTCACGTTTCTCTCTGATGTTTGTTTTGTGTTCAAGGCCTGCTGAGTGGAGCCATTTCGCAGCTCAAGCGAAGCCGGCCGGCCTGTGATGATTTGTCTTGCATAATCGGCCGGGGCGATCCCACCCGAGGACGTATGTGGCCTTGTTGTATTGTAGTCCTTCCTCCGGTTCTCGATGATTGTTCTCGCTTCTGCCAGGTTGGAAAAAAGGTTTTCATTCAAACACTCGTCCCGAAGCCTGCCGTTGAAGCTTTCCACGAAGGCATTCTGCATTGGTTTTCCCGGTGCGATGTAATGCCATTCGATGCCGGTATCCTGACACCAGGCCAATACGGCTTGAGACGTCATTTCCGTCCCGTTGTCTGAGAAAATCATTTTAGGCTTGCCGCGCTGCCTGATCACGATGTCGAGGTCGCGCACCATCCGCACACCAGTCAACAATGGTCGCCAGGGCCTCCCGGGTGCAATCATCGACAACACACAACACGCGGAACCGCTAGCCGTCCGACAGAGCATCGGAGACAAAGTCCAGGCTCCACCGCCGATTAACCCTGTCAGGAACCAGAATTGGCCGACGGGCGCCAAGAGCTCGCTTGCGCGACCGTCTCCTGCGCACCGCAAGCCCTTCTTCCCGATAGACCCGGAAGAGCTTCTTGTGGTTCACCTTAAATCCCTCTCTGGCCAGCAGAATGCCAAGGCGACGATACCCAAACCGGCGGCGTTCGTTCGCTAGTTCCCGCAGCCTTATGCGCAAGGCCTCGTCACCCTGATCCTGTTTCCGGTACTGGAACGTTGAGCGGTCCAGATCTGCAAGACGGCATGCCCGACGCCTCTCAGCGATAGCAAGCAATCGCCTGCCGGCCAATGGCATCGCTCAGGCCATGCCGGTCCATAACGTCCCGCACAGCACGGCGTTTCACTTTAGGCGTCAGTAGTTTTTTGTCGCAAGATCTTTGAGCGCGGCATTGTCGAGCATCGGTTCCGCCAGCATCCGCTTCAGCCGGGCATTCTCGTCTTCTAGAGATCGCAGCTTCTGCGCATCTGACACGTTCATTCCGGCAAATTTTGCTTTGTACTTGTAGAAGCTCGCATCGCTGATGCCGTACTTCCGGCAAAGATCAGAAGCCTTCACCCTAGCTTCGTACTCCTTGATAATTCCGATGATCTGCTAATCGCTGAATCTGCGCTTCATGGTCCATCCTTTCCTCAGATGAAGCACTAACACCTAAATGGCCGGAATTCAGGGGGCTGGGTCAGAAGCTTCGGTTGGGATTGAGGCCGGCCTAGGGAATGGCGATCAAAAATCCTACCTTCGCAGGCACGTGAGTTCTGTATTTTTCAGGCTTTCGAACAGAAACTCTTAAGACCAAAAAGGCTTCCACGCTTCACAATAGTCCAAGAGGGCCGGCGTCAGACGTTCCAGATTAGCTTGGATCCAAGCTTCGTCGCTCGGACGGACCGACCAGCCGAGTCGCAAATCCTCGCAAAGGCTGAAAGCTTCGCAGATGTTTTCATTAGCGACGACTGCGCGTACCGCGTTGCAATAGTCCGCCACTGCGAAGCCCGAGGGTCGAAGGGGAGAACTCTCGAACATGGCGATGCGGAGCAATGTCTTGGCAGCATCGAACAATTCGGCATCAGCTGAGTGATAGCCGTTCATCGATCGGCGCAGCCAGGAGTTTGCGTCGGCCCTTACCAGAACTTCGCTTTCGCGAGCAACCGTCGCGGCGTCGCCCGGCTCACGCGCAAGGTCGGTAAAGTGATTGGGCCCGAAGACGGGTCGGGCGTATTGAGCTAGTTCAAGGCTCATGGCGAGCGGTCGCCCGATAATTCGCCTGGTGCGCGCCAGCGTTTCGTCCCGCACGAAGTCGATCCCGACAGGCACTCGTGGATTGGGATTGCGACCATCAGCGAGGCGCACGGCATCGAGCCGTTCCCGCGTCATCTCTCCGGTGTAGACGACGACCAGATCGAGATCGCTCCAGCCTGGTGCGAGACTCCCCTTGGCATAAGAGCCGCATATGATCAGGGAGCTGATCCAGTCGAAGGTGCGCAGAAACGCTGACATTGACATAAGCGTCTCGTTATAAGCGGCGATGTCGCCTGAGACATTGTTCATCCGGTGTTGGTAGGTGACAACGCTCATGGTGGTGTCCTAAAGGCCTTTTGCATATCGTCGACATACTCGGTAAGTGCCTCGGCCTCGGCAAGGGTCCAAGACTGTTTCGAGGTGTCGCTGTTATTTATAAACTGCTCCAGAACACTCCGATAGGCGTTGTAGACGCCATGATGGGACAACTTGTTGTGCAGAAGCAGGCGCGGATTGTCGAGCTTAGGCTGGTTCTTTCCGCGCGGAAAGGCGGGGGAAATCAGCATCCGTCCTTCGGTGTACCAGAGATCGGCACCGGTCATAACGAAGGTTGGGATATGGTCAATTGCAATGAAGGATACACGTTCGAGCACGCTCTGATCGAAGAGGTTGCTTTGGGCGATCTCAAGGCTTTTTAACAGAAACTGCTCGGTGTCGTCGCCGCCCGATTGCAGAAGGTGGTGCAGATATGGGTTCCTTAGACTGACCGCGTAGTTCGGGAACGCGATGACGACCCTAGACGATTTTTTCTCGATTGTGCTCAAAATATTCTGTAGCTCATACTTCAGCCGCCCGAAGCGGAAGCCGAGGATGTGAAGAGTATGTTCGGCGTTGAAGTCCCGCGATTCGAACACGTGGTCGTCACGAACCCAAGGCAGCACAACGCGGCCTACTTCGAATAGGCCCTGCACGTCATCTTCCAAATGGTTGCGGGTAAGGTCAGCGATGTTACCGACGTGTTTCTTGAAGGAGAGATCGAGAAACGTGTGTTCGTAGATATGTACAAAATCATCGTTCTGCATGTTGCGGGCCTGGGACAGGTTCACGTCATGGCGGTGGAATAGGTGTACACGGCGGGTGCCAAGACGCGCACAAAGGAATCCGTAGGCGGCCATTAGTTTGTCGCGGGTTTCAGGTTGATCTGCGTCCCGCTTACTGACAAAGACGAACGCGATATCGCTCTTGGCAATATTGTGCAGCTGTTCGATGTTTGGGTTGTTCTGATAGAGATCAATAATGTCGTCGCGGGAAATATCCTCGGCGGCACTGTCCCGAATCCAGGGAGAGAAATTGCGGTCGCTGAACGCGGTCATGACTTCTTCATGCTGAAAGAATTTCTGAAGCATCTCGTGCATCACCTCATCCCCGTCGGGTCGACCGGCGACGATTGCGATCTTCAGGCGGTGGATCGGAGAGGCAACGTCCCCGAATGTGCGTGGGGCAATGCTCGACAGGTTTTCGCGGACTTTTGAAAGCTGTACGCCGAAGTTAAAATATTCGTTGTTTTCCCGCCGGTTGCCGCCGAGGTGCATCGCCAACGGTACATACTCTCCCTGGTCTGTCACGGATAGAAGAAGTCCGCCGGAGGATCCGGGCAGGGAGGTACAGGTATGGTTGATCCGGTCAGGAATGTCGGACCGTTCAAACCGCGCCGCAGACTCGCCGAGTTCCTCGGTATCTGGGTAGCTCATCATAAGACCCTCGCTGCCGTTTTCGAGAACGGCATCGTCAGGCAGAGACAGCCATCCACGGGGTTCTTCGTTTACCTTTTCGTAACCGAAGTCCCGGTCTAAAACCAGCGCCGCGTAGTCCAGCCGACCGTCCTCTGGCGGGGTGGGGCGCGAGCCGCGGTCAAAGGGCGACGATGGTGATGTCGCGAGAACAGGGTTGAGCGGATCGAGTTCTACGGTCGTGACGGTCCTGTTCGGGCTGCCGTCGTTGGGAGGATAATTTCCAAACTGAATTGTTATTCCGTCCAGTCTGTTGCTGTTGATTAGACCCTCCACGGCATGCATTGGTGTGACTACAACTCGAGGCGCCACAAGAATGCATGTGGCAGATCCCACGCGCCCCAGTTTGATTCGGCCGATCCATCGGCGGATTTGCCAGAGGTCGGTTTCACGACCCTGCCTAAAGTTGAAGAAACTGTCCTTGCTGACCTCGGCCATTTCTTGTCTCCTGTCAGGCGCCCCGGTAGCAGGCCGGAGTACTTCCGATCACAAACGTATGCTTTCGGGTCCGGTGATCTCAAATGCGGCTTCACCGAACAGGCTTTCGCTGGCATCGTTTAGAGGGTCATGCGGCTGCAGCTGCGAAAAATCTAGGCCGGTGACCTCCGAGATCTTAGCGATGCGAACCTGGTAGGTCTTGTAAGCGCCTAACACGAAGGCTGCTTCGGTAAGATTGGAGATCAAGCTGCCGTGGGTCAGCAGGTAACCTGTGGCGCTAAGTGCGCCGGTGTCTGCGTTGACCATGATGGCGATCTTCCAGAAGTGTTCCGGGATCGGAATATCATCGGCACCGGGCTGGTGCTTTAAGGCGCGGTCGCTGTCCTGGAACACGGGACCCGTGAAGACGGAAACTTTGAAATCACGCGTGTCGGCTGCCTGCAGAACATAGTCTTCCAAACCCACCCAATCACGCTGATTCAGGTACTTATGCTGGGGTGCGGCATTAGTATAGTGAAATGTATCGATCTCTGCCCGCTGGGCTTCTTCCCGGTTATCGCCCCAGCCCGGGTCTTTGCGCCGGACAAGATGACCGCGGTCTAGCGGATTAGAGAAATAGAGTTCGTTGCCGATCTGATGGGTAGCGTCAAGGCGCCCGTCGAGCCGCCAATTGCCTTTGCGTTTCAGTGCGAAGGATTTCGCGCCGTCGATATTGACGGCGGTCAGGCGGGGCAGACGGCGAGAGGCGGACTGGATGACGGAGAAGTGCAGATACTTCAGAATGCCGTCCCGGTCGTCGGAGACCGGGGCGATATCGTCCCTGATCGTCTGATCCATGCCGGGATAGTCGACGCGCAGTTCGCCGGTACCCAGGAACTCCGGATCATAGCCGATACGATCATTAAAGCTCTCGGCATGGGTGCTTTCGGTGGCCGGGGCAGAGGACGGCAGCGTAACAGAGATGTGCGTGCTGCGCACCTTGCGTAAAGCTGACCAAACCAGATCCGCAGGGATCGCGTAGTTCGTCTCTTCGAAGACACCTGCGAAATGCAGTCCGACGGCCTTTTGCGTCGCGATGTCGATTACGACCGAGCCGGAGTTGCCACCGAGCGTCGTATAATCGGCATAGAGCTCTGTGCCGGTATCGTTGTAGCCGGTGCAGAGCCCCGGGCTGAAGCGTTTGACGTTGTAGGTATTGTCGAACAGGTCGTCCATCAAATGACGGTCATTGCGGTAAGGGTCAGAGGCCGGATAGCCAACTGCCGCGATCGGCTGATCTATTTCGGCGCGCGCAACGGCCAAGTCGATCGGGTCGATAGCCGCCGGATTGGCGACCCTGACAAAGGCGAAATCGGGTTCGGATGGGCCAGCCATGTAGAGAACCTCGATCACCTGCAGCGCCTGATAGTCCGCAGGCGAGTCGGTCTGATTCTGGTGATAGGCATTGGTTTCGACCCTAATCGGCTGGCCAAAGCGGTCAGGGCGAGGATCATAACGCCCCGTCGGTGAGGCTGTGGCAAAGTTCTCGGCAACGTGGCGGTTTGTCACCACGATGTCGTCGGTGATCAGCCAGCCGGTGCCGGCATAGGGCAGGCGGTGGTTGAAGAGATCGACGCGACCGACCTTCAGGCACTCCGCTTCGAGCGCCGCCTTGTGCGTGTTCAGAAGCGCAATTTCGTCATAGTGGCCTGCCACGACGATCTGGTCGCCGGTGATAAAGTAGGGCGGTCGGAGGTCGGCGAGGATGATGGCTTCGAAGAACGCGCCGGTCATCACCTCACCGTCGCTTGGCAGGTTTTCGACGCGCCCTTCGAGTACGGCGTCAAAAACCGGGCCGTCCTTTGGGGCTGGCATCATGTCGTCGTTGAAGTCGAGGCTCTCTAGGCTGGGCGCGCGCGCGATTCTTAGGGCGCTGATCTTGTCAGCAGCGCGTTCAGCCGCCTTCTCGAAAGTCTCGGGCTTTCGGCGCAGGTTCGCGATCTGGGGTGTCGGGGCGGCCATGGTTGGTATCCTTTCTTTAGGTCAGAGGGTCCGCAACTCGTCGAAAACGTCGCGGATCAATGCGGAATTGAGCCCGCCATGCAGGAAGGTGCGCTTGTGGGTCGCGATCAGCTTTTCAGGCGTGCGCGCGGGCTTTCCATCGAGCCTGTCCACCGTGAAACCGACGGCGGCAGGATAGCGGAAATCACCTTGCCGGTGTCCGCGTGTATCCTCGAACTGCACGAACAACCCGAACGCGAAATCGTAGATGAGATGATCCTCGGCCTCGGTCAGTTCGGTCTTCAGATCAACGGCGCCGATGTCATTGAGCTTCGCGATCAGATTGCGAAGAACCTTGCGGATGAAGCCGGGGACGATTTCGCCATAGGTTTCGTCGTCAAACACAATAACCGTCATTGTACCTACGCCTTTTCGTCAAACGGCCCGATGCCGAGGAAGAAGGGCGTGAGGAAACACCACAGAAAGACGGCACGGGTTGAAGAGGGATCAAAACCGGGGGCGATGAGACCTTCTTGCCGGCCCGCGACTTCGATCTGCGACCCGGAAAGCGAGCCGCTGCCGGGAAGATCCAAGAAGCGGGTTGTATGGGCTTCGGCTTCGGTCGGGGTGAGGCTGGACGACAGCGCAAAGGCCGGTTGGGGCGAGCCGTCGAAATAGAAATCGTCACTCGTGACCAGCCAGTATTCGGCGCCGCGCCTTTCGATGACGAAGCTGCCTCGCAGGACGTGCCCACCTCGCCCTTCGAATGTGCCTTGGGTTATAATCATGACTCTCTCCCCTTTCTAAGTGCTTGTGTTGCGGTGTTGATCCGCCGCAGATGCGACAGAAGCCAGGTCACGAAGAACGCGAGGAAGACCGCGACCACCTGGGCTTCATCTGCCGACCAACCGGAGAGCGCGGCATCGGCAGTGGGCTCCATTGCCGCATCGGCCGGAGGCTTTCGCGGCTCATCGGCAGTGAGATCCGGTGTCGTATCGGCCGCCGGTTCCGGTGTCGCTGCACCATCCGGCTCTTTGTCCTGATCGGGGGATGGGCGTTCAACGAAGAGGCCGGGCACGGCGAGCGCCCATGGCACGAATGCGATGGCGGACGCAAAAAGATCGAATACCGGTAGCTCGAACGGCGTAAGCGGCGCATCCGGGTCTGCCTTGCGAACCCGTGCCTGCATTTCGCGATGCGTTGCGAAGGCTGCCAGAAGCAACATGACGGGTGTGAAAACCGTGAAGACCGCGACGAGCCAGAGCGGGGAGATCGCTGCGACAGTGGGAATGTGGTTAAAGCTGTTCATGAGCGAAACAGCCGCCATGAACAGTGTCACGGTCTCGGTCGGGAAGTATTCGACCAGTTGCTGAAACGCCTTTTCCGTTTCCGTTTCGGTTTCCTGTTGCGTGGCCGTCACCTCCGGCGGGGGCGGCGTGGCCCCAGGCATGGCCTCCATGATCGTGGGGCGCGGCGGTATCTTGAAACGGCGGCGGGTGGAGGCACTGCCAAGACGGATGAGGCTCATAGTCCGACACTCCCGTAGGCACGCTGGATGGCGTCGAGCCGGATTAGCAGTTCCGGGCCGCGGCCATAGTAGGCGCGTGTGACGTTTTCCATCGTGCGGCGGCAATCGGTGAAGTCCGAAGTGCGGGTTAGGCGCACGAGCGTGAGGTAGAGCACAAGAACTGCGTCCCTTGCCGGGAAGGTCAGTTCGCCATTCACCTTGTCCGTCAGCAGGTGATGGATCGCCTTGTTGTGAATGCCGCTGTACTTGTGCACGCCGCCGTAGTCGTTGTTATAGGGAAGGGGCACGTACAGGCTCATGTGATCGGGTCCGCCGGCGGAAGACGGATCCTTCATGTCGCGCAGAGGTCCGCCGCCGAGGCCGAGCGTCTTGCCCAGCTGCCAGTCCCAGGTCTCCACGTTGTTGGGCCGGTTTGGAAACCAGTTGGCGACGATTCTTCCGAAGATGTCGGAGAAACTTTCGTTCAATGCACCTGGCAGGTCGCGGTAGACAAGCGTGCTGTGATAATGCGCAGAAACGGCAGCCGGGTGATTTGCGGCTAGGTCGCGGTTGCGGGCTTCGACGGGATCCGGGGGCAAGGGCGGACTGGCGTTGGCGTCTATGTCCGCTCCTGCGAAGTCGTAGGTGACGATGTTGCGTATCGGATCGGAGAGCGCAAAGTCCCTTGGGGACTGCGAGCCAAAGAAATCACGGTTGCGCCCTTGGTTGTAATCGCCGGTCATCGGGATCGGCACATGGAGGGTGGCGGTGCTGGGGAAGTAGTAGACGACCGCGCCGTCGGCGGTATCCACGAAGGCGTCGATCAGCATTTGGCGCGAGCGGGGTGAAGGGCCAAGACAGTAGGGCTCGTGTTCGTGTCCTGCATCATGATCATGCGCCATGGGTGATGTGCCCGCTTCGGCGGGCGGAGTCAGCAGCACGCTGGCGAAGTGCCAGGCCAGGAACCATGTGTCCCTTTCGGGGGCATAGTACCAGGTGAGACGCGGCGTAGTGTCGGGCGGCAGCTCTCCAGTTGCAGCCCAGGCCACCAGGTGGTCACGCGCCGCCGCGGGCGACAGATCGGCGGTCGGCATCTGGTCGGGCGGCGTGGCAAACTGGCCATTGATGCTGATGAGCGTGCGGTCGCTATCGCGCACGTCGATCGAGACACGTCCGCCAAAGACGGGAATACCTTTCCAGTTTTGCTCGAAGCTCAGGGCGCGTGCCGCGAGCACAGGCGTTTCGACGTTTTCGGTAAGGCCGAAATCGGGGACGAGGTCAGGTGAGCCAGGTGTGGTAAGGGCTTCAAGCTGCTCGCTTCCGGCCTCTTGAAGATAGGTCTGGACGTATTCGAGGCTGGCCTTTTCATGGGATTCGTGGGGTGGCGACGCGGATGGCACGGACAGCGGCCCCGCCGGGCCGCTGACGTTGGGGATCCGCCCGCCGCCGGCCTTGGCGCTGCGGGACTCGATCACGTTACGCACGCGCGGGCGGGAGCCCAGTGAATCCGAAGCATCGAAACGGATCTTGCGAAAGCCGGTCATCGGGAAACTCCATCTTCGGAAACTGTCGGAAAGGACTGGCGACACGGGGCACCGCTGGTCGGGATCGGGGAACCGCTGGAGGACAGCCCCACGATCCGGCGCGGGACGCACGCCTCAGCGGTGGCGGTTCCACCAGTCGTCGAAGTGCTGGCGCGTGCCGCCCTTGCCTTTGTCGGGCCCGTCGCCCTCCCAGACGAAGACCAACGCGTCGTTGTTGCCCCGGCTGCCGCCGGTTCCGGCGATCATGATGTGGTCGCCGTCAAAGGAGGTGAACCGCATGGACACCGGTTCGCGGTAGGTCAGCATCTGCTCTTGCAGGATAGACACGGCGATACGTTCGCCCATCCGCAGAGACTCGTAATAGTCAGTGTAGTAGTGGACGCCCGCGAAGTTCCGTCCGATGGAGATATTCGCAGCGAGTTTGTCGAGTTCGCCTTGGATCGAGAGCTTTTCGCCTGTCCAAGCCGTGAGCGTGGTGCCTTCGTCTGCCGTCATGTAGGCGTTGTTGAGAAAGCGCTCTGTCTTGAACAGGTGGGCGGGGTAATTTCCGGGGTAGCCCAATACGGTCTTCCCGTCCTTCGCCACGATATCGTAGATGCTGTCCTGACCACGCTCGCGATCATGGTCATACATTTCGAAGAATGCCTTCACGATGGTCACGCAGGCACCGGCTACAGTGGCATGGCCCGCCCCATAGGCAGCATGCATTGGGGATCCCTCGGGGAAGGCCATCGGCAGGAGGGCATTGGCGCCTGCAATAGTGTTGTCGATCACCTCCTTCTTGAGGGCGTGGCTCTTCGAATTCTGATCCTCGTTGTGGGCCGCAACCGCTGTCAGGATCGGCAGAAGCGCATCCCGCATACTTTCGCAGCCTACTTTGAAGGGGCCAAGAGCATTCGCTGCCTCTCCGCCTTTCCAGGCCAGAGAAATCGCACCGGCAATCACCTCGGGGCGCGAGCGTAGGTGAACGTTGAACTTCTGGCGCCGTACGGCCTTAAGAGCGCGGGTGGCAACCTCGGTGACCAATGACAAGATGTGCGGGCCGCCGAAGGTGGCGAAAGCGTCGCGCGATGGTTGTTTTGTATTCCCGCCCTCGGGCAGCCCGATGTCAGTTGCTGCACCCATGCCAAGAAGGATCAGGACCGCATTGAGATAGGCCTGGTAGAGCGCGTCGTAGTGCACATAGGTAGACAGATCACGCGGTGTGTGTATGAAACGCGGCGTGTCTTCGAAGTAATCCCTGACGTCCTTGAGATTGGCGCCGTTCTGCACGTCAAGCCAGGACGACCAGGTCGTCATATGGTCTACTTTCTTCAGATGTCCGGCAAACTGCTGCGGAATGCCCTGGGCACCGTATAGAATTTTTCCTTCGGAAGGAGTTCCCTTTACATCCTCCGCAGTAACGCTTTCGGCACCAAAACGCTGTGCTCGGCTTTCTGCAGCGGTTGCGTTTTTGACCGTGCCGTCAGGCTTCGGGCTTTTGCGCGCCTCGTTGCCGGCCAGCATAAATTGAGAGATGTAGGGGCCCTTCATCGCGCCGCGCGTGGAGCCTCGGAACAGGGTTGTGCCGGAAATTGGACCTTCGAAAAGGCGGGCATCGCGACGTTTTTTAGCCTGATTGCTGAGGCCGTCGTCGCTTTTGAAGAAGCTCAGGGAATTCAATGCGTCGATAAGCGGCTTAACCTCTGCGCCCTCGGCTTCCCAATCGTTGAAGGCGACGTCGCGCATCAGTGCGGCGCAATAAACCTCGGCCATTTCGGCGATCAGCTCTGCTGAGCCGACTTCGGGCGCTCTGGGCATGCCGGTACCATCGGCGTCTGTGCCCATCAGATCGAAGGTGTGACCCGAAATGGGGCTTTCCCAGCCGCGAACGCCTTTTTCGACAGAGTGAATGTAACCACCGTTGTGGAGCGGAGCCTTGAACTCGGCCGGCTTGCCGCTGGAATAGACACCCGGGAACGGACTTTCACTATCTTGGGCTGTATTTGCGTGGGGCTGGTTCAACGCCTCCATAAGGTCTTCCAGATCGGCGCGTTTGACTTTGCCGTAGGTGTCATGGGTCAAACCCTTGGTGAACGTCCCGACCGGTGAGACCATTTCACCCGCGCCACTCAGGGCAATGTCGAGGTCGTTGTTTCTTGATTGCGCTGTAGTCGAATCGCGATTTTCAGCGATTGTGCTTGCGGTGTCGCGCACGCGCTTTGCGATCGTGGCGCGGGTGGACCCACCTGGAACGGGTTTCAGCGTTTCGGTCATCGGGATCTCCGTAGACTGTTGGGAAACTTGCTCGTGGAGGACATCATTACGCGTGGGGTGTCATCGCTGCGTAACTTGACGCCGATTATGGGCCAAAAAGGCGAATCCGTGCTGAAAACGTGCGGTTTGTAACTGTTCTGGACTGAGCGCCTGTTAAGGAAGAATTAACGCAGAGATCACGCGGGCCGGTGCAAAGTCGATCCAACGTCAGGGAGCGGACCGGAAACTAGACCTTTATTTGAACGCGCCACAAAAGACCTTAGCGTGCGTGAAAAACCTTCTTTTCAGCCATACAAAGGGCTGCCAACGGAACTTCGTTGACAAGTTGTACGAGAACGGGCAACACTTTGAGGGTTGTGCTGACAGTCCGAGCCGAGGCAAGAAACCTGAGGATTGTGGCCTGACCCACAGGGATGAAGGGGGGCGGAGTGCAATATGCGCTTAAAGTCTGGGGGGCGTTCGATGTGCGTGCGCCCGACGGGCGTTCGCTACGGCCAACGGTGCGCAAATCCTGTGCGCTTCTGGCGGTTCTTGCGTTGAGCGAAGGTAACCGCCAATCGCGTAAGTGGTTGCAGGCGTTGCTTTGGTCAGAAAGCACCGAAGCACGCGGCGCGGCAAGCCTGCGCCAGGAGCTGGCGCGGCTCAAGCGGCTTCTTGGGGATGCCTTGAGGTCGGATAGCATTGATGTCTGGTTTGAGCCAGGCCGCTTCGAGATAGATCACACAACGCCAAGTGCAGTGGCACAGCACTGCGAGCTTTTGCAGGGCATGGATGTGGGCGACGAAGCCTTCGAAGACTGGCTTCGCGAGCAACGTCAGGTGCTTGAGAGGCCAATCAAGGCGACCGTATCAATGGACGTCGCATCGATCAAACAGCGCAAGGGCAGCAAAAAGTGCCTCGTCGTTTTCGACTGCGATACCAAGGGTAGCTTGGATGCCAATGTGGCGGCGATGTATTTCTCTGAACAGCTTTTTCGTAAACTGTCTCAGTTCGATTTTTTCACATGCATTAGCCCCGAAGCGGCAGCACGGGACGTCGTTGAAGCGGAAGGGCAAAATACCGCAATCGTCCGTATCACTGCTATCGCCAATCGTGACGAAGTTTGCTTGGGAGTTCAGGTTGACAATGGGCATCTTGGCCCGCGGTTGGGGTATCAAAGCGTCACGCTTCCATACGGGATGTCGCGATTGGCGGATTCCACTGAGCTATGGCGCTTGGTGCAGCAGACGACGGACATACTAATTGACGGACTGGATGATGAGGCGATACCAGAAAGCGCCACCTATCAATCCGTCATGCTGACCCAAGAAGCAAGGCGACTGACATTCCGGCTGGATCAAGCCAGCTTGGCACGCGCCGATCTTCTACTTGCAAGGGCGTATGAACTGAACCCCCGCGGGCGGATTCTAGGCTGGCGCGCATACCTGCGAAACAGCGCCTTTTTCCAGCATCGCACGAGTGACATATTTAACGAACGATTGGATTCAGAAGCCCTGTCTCTGGAGGCGTTGCACCAGTCACCAAACGATGCGCTTGTACAGGCCTTTTCATCTCAATTGGACTATGTCAATCAGGGAAATCTGATGGAGCCTATGATCAAGGCGGAAAGGGCCGTAGAACTGGACCGGTCCGATCCTCTGGCTCGAGCTCTTCTTTCTAACACCCTGACCGTAAACGGCCGGCTGGACGAGGGGTATCAGGTGGCGAAGCAATCCATCGTCCTTGCCCGGGGCGGGATGTATGAGTTCTATTTCCACCACTTCGCCTGCATGGCAGCAACAGCGTCGGGTAACTATGAAACCGCTCTGCATCACTCACGCTCATCTGTCAGCTATGCACCGGATTTTGTGTCACCCCGCCGATATGAAGTCGCCCTAGCAACTAAGCTAGGAGACATCGCTGGAGTAGAGCGTGCCCTTGAGGCCATGCGCAGGACTGAGCCTGATTTTCAAGTCGCGATGATGCTGGACCCAAAATATCCGGTGAACACTCTACGGCGGTTGCCGCTGATCGAAGCGATTGCTTAAGTAAA
This sequence comes from Pseudomonadota bacterium, assembly GCA_039818265.1. GTDB lineage: Bacteria > Pseudomonadota > Alphaproteobacteria > Rhodobacterales > Rhodobacteraceae > Ruegeria. The sequence continues at coordinate 21,370 of JBCBUG010000028.1, forward strand.
ACAAGTAAAGCTTGTCATCAACAGGGGGAAACGATGGTTAAGCGTAATAGATTTGGTCAAGAAGAGTTGAAATATGTAGCCCAGGCTCTCGAATCCGGGGACTTGTGGCCATACGTCTACACTGGAAGCCCTCAGAGAAGGCACTTCAGCCAGGAAGCAAAAGACCTGACTGAGAAGCATTTCCGGGATCGTGGTGCTGATGGCAACGTGTATATGGTTCCGACTGCTTCCGGCACAGCCAGCATCCACGTAGCTTTAGGTGGGCTAAAAATTCCCGCAGGCAGCGAAGTCATTACGACGCCGATTACCGATCCAGGCACTGTAATGCCGATAATATTTCACAATACCATTCCTGTATTTGCGGATGTAGACCCGACCTCGGGGCTCATAACAAAAGCCACAGTCAAAAACCTGATCAATCACCGCACGTCAGCCATTATTGCGGTCCATTTAACTGGGTCCCCGGCCGACATTGACGGCATCAAAGAAGCCATTTCCGAGCGGCGCGCCGAAGACACGAGTATCAAACAAGACATTAAGATCATCGAAGATGTCGCTCAAGGACTTGGTGCATCCTACAAAGGCCGACCTCTCGGAACACTCGGCGACGCCGGATGCTTCAGTCTGAACAGCCAGAAGCATATTACTGTTGGCGAAGGCGGATTTGTTTTGCTTGGAAACGAGCCGGACTTCTACAGGTGCCACAACTTTTCTGACAAACATCGGGACCGCTGGGATGTCGAAGGTGAGCATGGCAAATATAAAGGGATCGGCCACAGCCTGCGCATGAGCGAACTCCAAGCCGCAATGCTGTTAGCGCAGATTGAAAAGCTGGACGGATTGGCCCAACGCAGGCACGAATTCGGTGCTGCGGTCGATGATGCATTAAGAGGCGACGGCCGCGTCACCTCACAAGTCCATTTTGCAGACTCTCACCCAACATTTTTCTTCCATATGTTCGCGATCTCGGACCCAGATAAGTCCGACCTGCGGGACGCGTTGAAGAAAAGAATCCGTGTGCACCTGGCGCGAATGCAAGCAGAGTACAACACAAATGAGCCAGATGAAGAAAAGCACGATCCATTCGAAGGAATAAGTGTGCGAGGCTCATATTCAAATAATGACACTCCGGTATACAAGTACGATGTCTTTCAAGGTCGATCGTTCTTTCCGAATTCAAGAAGGCTTTGGCCGGCAGAACTTGTGGCGATTGCAAACTATGACGAAATTAGCGAAGGCTATTACGACTACAGGCAGGTGTCATGCCCCATGGCTGAGAGTTACCTTAGTCGATCTCTTTCCATCTATCTCGACGAGCGTCATGGGGAATGGCATGGCGAAAAGGTCGCCGAAGCGGTCAAGCTGGCATTGGACGAGGTTTTCTAGCGTGTCTTTTTCATCTGGAGAGTTTCCAAAGAGCCTTCTCGCCGCCTCATTAGCCATCTTGCTAAGCGTGCCTTTTGGCGCAGCAGCCCAAGAAACGAAAACCTGCCCAAAGCCCGAACCCTATGTTTGCCCATCGGTCTTCCCAGGCTATTCCAAGCAGGATTGGGACTGTCAGTCGGATGAGGCTTACCTGGAACGAATTCGCAACGAATTCGAGTGCGCGGCAACGCTTCAGTTTAACACACCGCATCAAGCGATCTCGGCGCTGGCATCCGTGCCGTCATTGTTTCGACCCAACCTGAATTTTCCGGAACCGGTTGAAACAGGCCCGGAACACTGGCCGTGGTATGACGAAGAGGTACATCCGATCCACAACGCGGAAGCTTACCTAGATCGCGTGCTCGGATATGTCATGGACGCCTGCGGGTCCGACGTCGACGATTGGGACGGTTTGAAATGCGGTTGGTACCACGCACCTTGGATGCACGATCTGCGCGAACCCATGCGCGGGCTGACCAGGGAAAGAAGCTCTCGGCTGGGTGAACTGCATTCAGCACAGACCACGCGCACACAGAACTGGGCCGTGGGTATGTACAACGAAATCGGTGCGCATGCGTTCCACCAGATATGGAACACGTCTGGCAATGCGTATCCCAAAACAAAGAATTTTGCTTTCGCTGACGGCACGGTCGCCGTCAAACTGCTCTTCTCCTTGGCCACGCCGGAACAAGTGCCCTATCTGCGCCACGCTAAGATATGGGAAATCTACGACGGCACAAAGATTGCGAAAGCGAGATTGATGCAGATCGACGTCTTGGTAAAGGATCCACGGTTGAGTAAGGAAGCCAGCCAGTCCGAACCGGCGCCCAACAACGATTTAACCGGCTGGGTCATGGGATCGTTCCTTTTCAACGGCGCGAAGGAAACTACTCCGCGCTGCGACAGGCTTAGCGGAGATATCGAGGCTTGTGAGGCAGCGCGTTGGCGCGAGCGCCTTGTTCCAATTGGCCTGCAATGGGGCAACAATCCGGGGATGTATGCCGCAGATGAAGGCCTGACCGAGGAGGCGTATCAACATTGGATGAACCCAGATATCGAAACAATGTTTGCCAATATCCGCGCTATGAGCGGGCACCCTCCACATTTGGGTCGCGATGGCCGCATGAACGGACCGGTGGATAATTACCGATCGACTTGCCTAGCATGCCACGCACGCGCTGTCGATTTTGGCCGACATGAACCTGATGCGTTGCGCATTGTACCTTTCGTCGCGCGGGACGATGCCGACAATGGAGAACTGCGCCGGTTCTTCAGAAACCTCGACGCGAACGAGCATTTTATCGATGGCACGCAAAGCCTAGATTATTCGCTTCAAGCGGCGGTGGGCTTGTCAAAGTTTAGGGATTGGGTTGCGCAACAGAAATTAGCGCCGGGGAAGCGGGAGTCCAAGGATATTAAGTCGGACACGAGCAATGTTAGACCCGCCTATCACTCTCCCTATGCTTTGGATGGGGACATCACACTCGCAACGTGGAACATCGCGAATCTCCATTATGAGACGGGCGTCCCTTTGCGAGAAGGGGCGCAAGCCCGGACGGCCAAAGACTTTGAAAACCTGAGCACAATCGCGAGCTCATTAAATGCAGACATCGTCGCCCTGCAAGAAATCGGATCGCCGACAGCATTGAAGCGACTGTTTCCTGAGGAAGACTTTCACCTTATATTGTCGGACCGTTATTCTCCAGGCGACGAGTATCGTCCGCTTGCGGAGCGAGACATTTACACGGCTTTCGCAATTGCACGTGACAAATTTCCCTATCCTCCGAAGGTCTACACTCTAGATGCGCTTTCGCAGACGCATTTCGAGTACAACGACCAGAACTTGCTAGTGAGCAATCGAGCAACTCGCGCAGGCCTAGTTCTTGAATTTGAATACTTGGACAGAAAGAACATACCGAGACGGGTTTCAGTATTAAACGTTCATCTCAAGTCCGGTTGTAGCAAAGAGACATTTGATTACATCACGGAAGAAAATGGTTGGCGCCGCTACCCTTGCCGGACGCTAAACGCCCAACTAGATGTGATGGAAAACTGGCTTGAGGTTCAATCTCGCTTAAAACGTGAAATCGTTATTCTTGGCGACTTTAATCGGCGTTTAAATCAACTTACAGGAATCGATAGTACGAACGGAGTTGATGGCGACATCTCGGATTTGGTTCTCGACGACTTCTGGGTTGACCTCACGGATGGAGGAAAGCACCCGCCGCGCTTTTTCAAATACGGACTGGATGTGGCCGATCAGCCTTGGGATGCGAACGGAACACCCGATAATTTTGCTGCGAGTAAGGATACTGTCTGTTGGGAAGCCGAAAACAATCGTAATGACAACCAGCCGGTTGATTTCATTCTGATTGATCAACATATGGCAAACAGATTCAATCCACCACAACCCACAAAGATTTCCATGGGCCATCTTATCGAAGACGAAGTCGGCCAAACGTACAATGGCGACGAAATTTATCGTTTGAGCGATCACTGCCCAGTCGTTGTTAAATTGCAACGAAGGTAGATATTTGAGCGCGGTCCGGTCTCGAAAACATGTCGACACATTAAAAGTACCATCCGATTGACACTGTTTTTTCGGACATCCTTTGGCTGGCCGCCAATGAAGCTCAAGTCCGATGTAGAAATTGCGGACATGTCGGAAGCTTCCTTTCATATCTTCACAGCTGGAGGATGGGACCAATCCGTTAACGAAACTAAACTGCTAGACTAAACGCGGTGAACGACTGAAATGCGGGCGCCGACCGGGCTTTGTTACTACCGGCACCCGGGTTTCGTTTCTCATACGGCTACAAAGTCAAACAGATTCATGATGCCGACGGAGGCCGTCGTCACAAGGTTGATGGTTACAGCCCTGGAAACTATGGCAACGATGGATATGTGAAAGGTCAATCCGCAGTACCGGGACCCGTTCTTCACACTGATTCAAAACATGATCCAAAAGGTCATCGTCACGCCCAACCCTATCAAGGGCGTCGACCTTATGATCCAAGGACGTCTGGCGACTATTCTGGCGACCCTTGAGGCGTGGTACACCGAAGAAGCTAGCCTGATTGAGAAATACAAAAGGGAGTATCTGGAGAAGTGTGCCGCCGAAGAGCTGAAGACCGATGAGGAAGAGGCAGCGTTGACCTGAGACCCAGGATCTCCTCCAGTTTGGTGTAGAGTCCGTTTGAAGCAGGAGACGGACGGAATGAACCGTTCACGGTTCACAGAAGAACAGATTATCGGCATCTTGCGGGAGCAGGAGAGCGGGCAGAAGACGGCCGATGTTTGCAGACGGCACGGGATCTCGGAAGCCACCTTTTACAAATACAAGGCCAAGTTTGGCGGCATGGATGTATCCGATGCCCGCAAGCTGAAGGCGCTTGAAGACGAGAACGCGAGGCTCAAGAAGCTCCTGGCCGAGGCCATGCTCGACAATGCCATGCTGAAGGACGTTGCTTCAAAAAAATGGTAACGCCCGGTGCAAGACGGGAAGCTGCGGCTTACCTGTGCTCCGGGTACGGCGTGAGCCAGCGTTGGGCGTGTGCTGTCTTGGCAGTTGGCCGGTCGAGTGTTCGGGATCGAAGCCTGCGACCAGATGATGCCGATCTGCGTGAAGCCATGAAGAAGGTTGCCGGAGAGCGCCGGCGCTTCGGCTACAGACGTATTCACCTGATGCTGGAACGCCAGGGCATCCGAATAAACCAGAAGAAGCTGAGGCGTCTCTATCGCGAGGAAAAGCTTCAGGTCCGCAAACGTGGTGGCCGGAAGCGAGCTCTGGGCACCAGGCGGCCGATGGTGTTGCCAGGCAGAACAAACGAGCGGTGGAGCCTGGACTTCGTGTCGGACGCCTTTACGGACGGCCGCCGCTTTCGGGTTCTGGCGGTGGTCGACGACTACACCCGCGAGTGCCTGGCGCTGGTGGCCGACACTTCATTGTCAGGTTTGCGGGTCACCCGTGAACTCGATGCGCTCATCCGTCTGCGTGGCAAACCGGTCACCGTGGTCTCTGACAACGGAACCGAGCTGACCAGCAAGGCCGTCCTCAAATGGTGTCAGGAGACAGGTGTCGATTGGCATTACATCCAGCCAGGCAAGCCAATGCAGAACGGTTTCGTCGAGAGTTTCAACGGCAGCTTCAGGGATGAGTGCCTCAACGAGACGCTGTTTTCGTCTCTCGCCGAAACCAGATCCCAAATCACCGCATGGAAGGAAGACTACAACCGAAACAGACCCCACTCATCCCTGGGCAATCTCACGCCCCACGAATTCGCATCTAAAACGACATTGCAAACACGGGCCGCATGAGCCCAAAAATCTACCGAAGGACTCCGCACCAGGCCGGAAGAGGATTGGGTCTCAGGTCACAAAAAAAGCCCGCAGGCGATTGCCGTGCGGGCTGTGAGCAGGATTTGATGTTTTTTGCCGCTTCTGCGTCTGGCTGTGCCCTCCTTCCGGGGACCCCGTCAGGTCAAAATCGACGACCCCTTCCAACAAAAAAGCCGCCCGAGGGGGGCAGCTGTTTTTGTTGGTTGCGGGAGCAGGATTTGAACCTGCGACCTTCAGGTTATGAGCCTGACGAGCTACCGGGCTGCTCCATCCCGCGTTA
>JBCBUG010000029.1:0-26232 GCA_039818265.1 Pseudomonadota bacterium
CCAGAACCTCACCGAAACCGAAGCCAAAATCGCAGACATCTGCCACACCATCATCGGAACCAAACCAGACAAAAACTCAAACATCTTCAATCAAGGCGCTGACTCAATCAAAGCAATCAGGCTTGTGGACGCAATTCGCCGCACGTTTCCCGACCGCCAGCTCTCGCTTGCCGATCTGTTCAATGGGCCAAGCATTCAGCAACTGGCCTTGCGGATTGAGCAGGAAGATCACGAGGATCTTGCAGTAGTGCATCTGCATAAAGGTGGCGCCCAAAGCCCGCTGTTCCTGTTCCCCGGCCTGATGGTGAATACAAGGGAGTACACACCATTGGCGCGCCATCTAGAACGGCAGGGTCAAGGTGATCGTACAATTTCCGGTTTCGTATGCTACTCACTGAACCAGAACGGCGGCCAAACCCAAACGGTCGAGAGCATTGCGGCAAGCTATGCCGACTACATCCGCAAACATGCCCGCGGACAGGCTTGCACCTTCCTTGGATGGTCCTGGGGTGGCGTTCTGGCCTATGAGGCCGCGCGACAGCTTGGCGAAGATGTCGATCTGCAATTTGTCGGCATGCTGGATGTGTGTGATCTGGATGTGAACTTTGCCACTGGAACCCTTGTGCAGACCAATCCCCTGCAAGAAAAGGCGCTGAGCGAGCGGGTGGCCGACTGGTTGCCGCACACCAAGATGCGTCCGCAATGGGAGGCGTTGTTCCGCAAAATGGACAAAGACCTCTTCCGCCAGTTCCTCCGTTACGTCCAGACGGCGGGAGGACAGCTGCCGACAGATGGTCCAAACATCGGGTCCAAGGAATATGAACTGTGGACCTATCTGGACAACACCTTGGTCTATCGACAGCACATCACAATCCCAGCCGATATTCCCATTCATGTTTGGCGCGCCGAGGATTCGTTGACCCGCAAATTGCAACTGGTCGACTGGACCCGCTATTCCCCGCGGGTCGAACGGATAGAAACCATCCCGGGCGTCACGCATCGGCAGATCGTCGACAGCGCGGATTTCCACCGCAGTTTCGCCCAGAGCCTTAGCGGAGCATGGACGCAGGAGTTTGAAGATGCGTGATCAGGCCATGGACGCCACGCGTTCCGTCTCACATTTTGGTATCATTGCTGCCAATATGCCGTTCTTCGCCATACCGGGCGGGTACGGTCTTAGCTGGTGGTTGCAAGGGTCAGTTTTTGCGGATATCGCCGCCGTCGTTTTTATTCGCGCACTGTGTGAGGGGCCGTTCATAGGGCTGTTCACTTTGCTTTTTGGTTTCGGCATCGCCCAGCAGTTGGATCGGTACGGCCGAGTGTTTGTATTCAAACGCGCGGCCCTGCTGGGAGTACTCGGCCTGTTTCACGGTCTGCTGCTGTTCGCAGGGGACATCTTGTTAGGCTATGCGCTTTGCGCCGCGGTCTATGTTCTGTTGCGCCCTCGGATTCGCAACGTGCCAGCTGCGATCGTAGCTGGTATAAGCCTGTCGGTTTTGGGCCTATTCGCGATCTCTGCGCTACAATTCCTGATTGAGCTACCCCGCCCCACTGGGGACAGCCTTCTTGCAGTCATGCAAAGCGGCGATGCCCTGGCTATGTTGATGTTGAACGTGCAGGGCTGGATTGGGTTTTATGTCGCGATGCCTCTGCATTTGTTTTTCTTCATCTTTGGCAGCTTTGTTGTCGGTGCGTGGATCTATGAGCGTTGGGGGAACCTATCAGACGCCGTTGAAACGCTTGGCCCTTGGCAAAACGTGCTCTGGAGCGTTGGGTTTTTGGGCAGCGGCACCTACAGCATTTTGATGTTATTGGGGCAAATACAGCAGATCCCGGCATTGGAGTTTCTGGCATCCCCCTTGCGCCCCTTATTCGGCTTTGTTCTGATGCTACCGCTACTACGAATCATCTACTTGATAATGAACGGAAATCTGGAAAATCCAATTGTGCGCGTTTTTATTCGTACGGGACGCGCTTCACTTAGCCTCTATGTCTCGCAATCTCTGATCGGTGTTGCAGTGTTTCATGGGTTGGGATTGTTCGCGGCGTTTTCCATGTGGCAGGTTCTGGCATTCTCCTTTGTGATCCTCGTGGCCCTTCAACTGGCGATGGCGATGTGGTTAATGACGTTTTCAGATGGTCCGCTGGAGATGGTCATGAAATCGCGCCCAACACGCAAGTCTGAGCCTTCAAAAGCATAATCAATGCAGGCTGATAGTAAAAGCCGCAGAAATAGCCTCACAGAAACTTGACAAAATAAATCAGGAAATCTACTCCACAGCCCGAGCGTGTATTCAACACGACGCAGCAAGACCCGGTCGCCATATTTGCGACCACCCGTCCAGCCAAATTTCGAGGGACAGCAATCCCGCCCAGAGGTGCAGGCACCCAATCCAGGCGGGCAAGCTTTCGTGTTTCAAAACACATGATGCGCCAGCGCAGACCGCTGGCGTCTGGAGATGAATAATGTCAACACGAAGTAAGGTTCTGGCAGCAGGACCACTTGTGGTTTCGGTAGGGCTTGCAGCGCAATCGGCACAGGCACAAACAACAGACGAGGTAGTGCTGGATCCGATCACGATCGAAGGCGGTGCATCCGATTCACTTGAAAATGTCGATGGCTATGCCGCGGAAGCCGCCGAAACGGCCCTGCGTGGATTGCCTTCCGATATTGCGATAACGCCCCGATCCATCAGTGTCGTCACGCCTGAGCAGATCAACGATCAGGGTGCCACGACCTTGGAAGAGGCGATCTCATACACTCCGGGTGTTACCACCCAAACCTTCGGGGCGGATGGTCGCTACGATCAGTACGCGATCCGGGGTTTTGAGGTCCAGAACTCAAACACGTATCGCGATGGGATGCCATTGCGTCTGTTCGGCTTTGCTGGCTGGCGCACCGAAACATTTGGCGTAGAACGTGTCGAGGTTCTGCGCGGTGCTAGCTCCAGCCTCTATGGCGCATCACAGCCTGGTGGCTTGGTCAACGTGGTTACCAAACGTCCACGTTTCGAAAACAGCCGCGAATTCCTGGCGCGTACATCTTCGGATGGTGGTCTGGAACTTGGTCTTGATGTCACAGGCGCAGCAACCGAAGACTTGGCATATCGTTTTGTCTTCCTCGGTGGTGAGTCTGGAACTCAATACGATGAGACCGATGAAAACCGCATTTATTTTGCGCCGTCTCTTACCTGGGCCCCAACCGATCAAACCAATCTGACCCTGTTCGCGCAATATCAGAAAGATAAGGTCCCGGACTCCTACATTCTGGTTCCACAATATGGATCTCAGCTGCCGAATCCGATCGCGCATTATGGTAACGATTTCTATACCAACAACCCCAACCGAAACGACATCGAAACAACCCAAAATTACCTGGGATATGAGTTTGATCACGAGTTTGGGAATGGCCTGACATTCCGGTCGCGTGCGCGCTACGCGGACAATGACTGGACGAACAAAACAGGCTATGCAGCTGGCTTTTTCTCATCAGCAATTCTTGCTGGTCAGCCGGCATTACCCAACGCAATCGACGCCGCGCTGTTGGTGGATTTTGACGTCGAGACCAGAACCAAACAAGCAACTTTCGACAATGGCTTGTCGAAAGAGTTCTCATTCGGCAACGTAGATGCGACAGTGATCGGTGGTGTGGACTACTATCGCAGCGACTATACAGACTCTTTGTCGTATGCGTTTGGCGGATTCAAGCTGCTCGAGTCCGGCACCATTGTTGGTTCACCCGCCGTCCCATCAGGGCCTTTGCAAATCGTCAACACATCTCAGGACATTCGGCAAACCGGCGTGTATCTTCTGGGTAATTTCGAGATCGGCCAACGACTTGTCGTCGACGCAGGTCTGCGCCACGACTGGGTTGATATCACTGGCACATCTTCGAGCACTTCAATCCTTGGAAGTTCAACCACCAATCTGGACAACAAACAGAACTTTACCAGCGCAAACCTCGGAGCATCCTACACCCTGGACAATGGCATCAGCCTCTATGGCGCGGTGGCCCGATCATTCAACCTGCCGCCCGGCGGGACCGATGTTAACGGTGATCAGCTCAACATTGAAACATCTCAATCCTGGGAGGTCGGTGCCAAGTTCCGTCCGCTGGGAACAAATTCCCTGCTGTCTATCGCGTATTTTGACATCACCAAAAAAGACACCCCACAAGAGGTTCTAAGCAATCCTGGCCGATTTGAGCAGTTGGGCGAAGTTCGTTCGAAGGGTATTGAAGTTGCAGCCAATTATTCGTTTGGCAACGGTCTTTCTGTGCTGGGCGCATACAACTATATCGACGCAAAGATCACACAGGACTCGCGCAACCAGGGCAACCGGCTTGCGCGTATCCCTGAGCATTCCGCTTCGTTGTGGGTGGCTTATGATCTGGCACAAGTTCCGGGCCTCAGGCTGGGTGCTGGCGCACGTTACACGGGTGAGAGATTCTCGGACAACGCCAACACTGCAGCTTTCAAAGTTGGTAGCGTTACGGTCTTTGACGCCTCGGTCAGCTACCAGTGGGACGGCTGGACTGCAGTTGTGGCTGCACGGAACCTCGCCGACAAGGAATACGTCACATATTGCCAGATTGATCAGACCGACATCCTGAACCTGGTCCCGATCAACCAAGCGCAGGCTGGCGGATGCTCTTATGGCGCTGGTCGATCTGTCGAACTGTCTTTGACGCGCCGGTTCTGAACTGACATTCGCCCGGGCAGTGCACATGCTGCCCGGGCACACTTAGAGGGCTCTCAAATGTCACGCACTATTTTGACCTGTATTGTGTTTGCACTTTGTCCTGTTGGGACGAGTGCTGATTCATTTCCGGTCGAAATCCAGCATCAGTTCGGGACTGCCCGGATTGAGAACGAACCTAAGCGGATAGTATCGCTCAGCTTCATCGGGCATGATTTCTTGCTGGCATTGGGCGTCGCTCCCATTGCCCTTCGCAAGTGGTACGGCACCGATCCCTATGGTGTTTGGGCCTGGGGGCATGGTGCTTTGGGCGATGCACAACCTGTTGTTTTGCAGGGCGAGATCGATATCGAGCAGATTGCAGCCCTGAACCCCGATCTTATTCTAGGTCAATGGTCCGGTATGACCGAACGTGACTATGCGCTGCTGTCACAAATTGCGCCCACCGTAGCCCCCAAAGCCGAATACGGTGATTACGGCAGCCCCTGGCAAGAGATGCAGCGCACAGTCGGTCGTGCCACGGGTAAAAGCGCCGAGGCCGAACAGCTGATTGACCGTATCGAAGGCAGGTTCCAAGAGATCCGCGCGGCGCATCCCGAGTGGAAGGGCGCGACCTCGGTCATGGTCTGGGCAGGTCAGACCGGCGCCTATACCGATCGCGATATTCGTGGCCGTTTTCTGGAAGACCTGGGATTTGTCGTGCCCGAGGCGGTAAACGAACGCGGCACATTGGACAACCTGTACACCCTGATCCCGGCCGAGGATTTGTCACCCATTGATGTGGATGCGTTGGTTTGGATTGACAGCGGAGGCTCTGCGCCGGTGCTGAACCGAATGCCGCTGCGCCCGACGATGCGGGCTTACCAAGAGGGTCGCGAAGTCTATGCCGATCCGTTGCTTTCTGCAGCATTGTCACATTCCAGCTCACTCAGCCTGGACTACGCGCTTGATCGGATCGTACCGCTGCTTGAGGCGGCGATCGATGGTGACCCAGACACGGTGGTCCCTTCCTCGCGCGATGCAGGTATCCTGGCGGAGGGATCCTGAGATGTCCGTATCTACCGCTTCCGTTCCCTCGGAAACCCCCGGCGCGCGCGGACAAGGCCTTTGGCTTGCCCTGTCGGTGCTGGGGGTCTGTGTCTTATCTGTCGCCGCATTGCGATTGGGGCTGAGGCCGACAAGCTGGGAACAGGTCTGGGCCGCATTGACTGCATTTCAGCCTGACAGTGCAGATCAGATCGTCATACGCGAAATTCGTTTGCCCCGTCTGCTGGGGTCGATCCTCGCAGGGGCGTCGCTGGGTGTCGCGGGCGCCTTGATGCAGGGCATGACGCGCAACCCGCTGGCGGATCCCGGACTGCTCGGTGTCAATGCAGGCGCATCATTGGCGGTTGTCTTGTGCATCCTTTTGCTTGGGATCACGGATCCGGCTGCTTTCGTCTGGCTCGCTTTGGCGGGTAGCTTTGCGGCGGCCTTGCTGGTGTTCCTGCTTGGCGGTGGCAATCAGGCAAATCCCGCGCGGCTGATCCTTGCTGGCGCTGCGGTCTCGGCCCTGTTCTTGGCCTTTAGCCGCTCGCTGCTATTGGTGAGCCAACAAACCCTCGAAGTCTATCGCTTTTGGATCTTGGGCGGGTTCGATGGGATCAGCTTTGGGACCTTGCAAGCTCTGATCCCATTTTTTGCGGTGGGGTTTGTTCTGGCGCTGTCGGCCAGCTTCGTTTTGAACGCCTTGATGCTCGGAGAAGACACCGCACGTGGGCTGGGTGTTCGGGTCGGGCTGGCGCAGCTGTTGATCGGGCTGGCGATTGTGATCCTCTGCGGCACCACCGTTTCGATGGCGGGGCCCATCGCCTTTGTTGGTCTGATAGTGCCCCATCTGGCACGCTGGATCACAGGCCCTCATATGCACTGGGCAATCGCGCTATCCTCCACGATAGGCGCGGGACTAATGATCTGTGCTGACATGCTGGGCCGGATGGCCCTGTTTGGTGGCAACATGCAAGCTGGCGTGATTGCCGCGTTGATCGGTGGTCCCGTACTGGTCTGGCTGGTGCGTCGCAACGGGGTGACAAAGCTATGATCTTGCGCCTTTCTGTTCTGTCTTTGCTTTTGTCAAAACGCGCGGTTGCTGTTGGCTTTGGTCTCAGTGGTCTTCTGGCACTGGCCTTGCTGGCGGCGATCATGCTGGGTGCCTATCCGATGTCCTCGACGCAAGTTCTGGACAGCATACGCGGACAAGCGGACGCGGTCGCACGGATGATCGTGATCGAACACAGATTGCCGCGCATCCTGACCGCGATCGGGGCCGGTGCCGCGCTTGGAATGGCTGGCGCAATGTTTCAGACCATGTTGCGTAACCCCTTGGCCTCTCCCGATGTTATTGGTTTCACTGCTGGCGCAAGCTGCGGTGCGTTGTTGGCCATGATCTTGACGGGTGGAATGGTTCTTGCAGGCGCATTGGTTGGGGGGCTGAGCGCCGCCGCGCTGGTCACGCTTCTGGCCTGGAAAGATGGGCTGCATCCCTACCGGCTGATTCTGACCGGCATCGGCATTAGCCTGACCCTGACCGCCGGTGCGGATCTCTTGATGACCAAACTGGACGCGCTGACCGCCGCAGAAATGGCAAAATGGCTGGTGGGAAGCCTGAACACCCGCAGTTGGGGCGATGTGACGCTGATCTGGCTGGGGCTACTGGTTCTGACGCCTGTGGCGCTGTGGTTACAGTTTCCGCTCAGGCGGTTGGCAATGGCCGATGATGTCGCCACGGCTCTTGGCATCGCACTCACCCCTGCTCGTCTAGCTATTGCCGTTACAGCCATTGCGCTGGTGGCACTTGCCATCAGTGTGTCTGGTCCGCTGCCATTTGTTGCCTTCGTTTCGGGCCCAATTGCGCGGAGGCTTGTAAAAGGCGGTGCCCCGGCCCTGCTGTCTGCCGCAATGATTGGGGCTCTGGTCACTTTGCTTGCCGACATGGCCGCGCGGTCCATCCCGATGGTGCAACTGCCTGCCGGCGTTTTCACAGCAATTATTGGAGCACCAGTTCTGATGTGGCTGCTGCTGGTTCAATTCCGAAAAGGGACATTGTGACTATGACCGAACCCGCCCGCCTTATGGCAAAGGATGTTTCCGTTTCCTTCGGCAGGACATCTGTCCTGAATGGAATGCTGACCAGTGTCCCGGATGGCCAGTTGACCGTCATTGTGGGCCCGAACGCCAGTGGTAAATCGACCTTGCTAAGGTCGCTGGCGCGCTTGCAGCCTGTCGGCAAGGGCCAGATCATTCTGGATGGGAAATCGATCCACAGGCAAAACAGCCGTTCGGTCGCCCGCCGTCTAGCAATACTTCCGCAGATGCCAACTGCACCCGACGGGCTAAAGGTGCGCGACCTTGTCATGCGTGGACGAACACCGCATCAATCCGCCCTGCGTCAATGGTCAAAAGCAGACGCCGAAGCGGTCGAGACAGCGCTGGAACAAACCGGCATGGCGCATAACGCGGACCTCACGCTTGAAGTCTTATCGGGCGGGCAACGGCAGCGCGCCTGGATTGCGATGGCATTGGCTCAGGATACCGACATCCTGCTGCTGGACGAGCCAACCACCTATCTGGACCTCCCGCACCAGATCGAGCTTTTAAGACTGGTCCGCAGCTTGAACCGCGACACCGGGCGCACAGTTGCAATGGTGTTGCATGACATCAACCTTGCGGCGCGCTTTGCCGATCACATCATCGCGCTAAAGGACGGCCGGGTATTTCGCGCGGGTCCACCGGCCGAGGTCATCACCGAAGCCAATATGGATACGGTGTTCAATCTGCCCTGCTCGGTCATTGCCGACCCTATTCACGGCAGCCCCCATGTCATCCCGGCCTGAGAGGAGATCAGAATGACCATTCGGCCCGATTTCACGCTTTCTGCTGAAACCAATCTGCCCGGCCTCAACTTTGAAGCCATGAAACTGGTGATGCTGCACGAAGCGCAGGAACATGATCTGCCCGTGACGGAAAACACAGATACGAAACTGTGCCTGGAAACCCCGTTTGGGCGCTACACCTTGCATGACGCAGATGCAGGCGTGCGGGTTGAGGTTTCAGCCGCCAAGCAAGACTGGCTTTTTATGCTGAAAGAAGGGTTGGTAGAGCACCTGATCCATTTTGTACCGGACGTCGTCGACACTCTAAAATGGTCCGACGCTGATCAAGCCGGTGGGCTGCCGCCGAACTTTCACTTTGCCACCGTGCAATCTGTACGCCCCGTTGGCACCTCGTTTCTAAGAGTGCGGGTCAAGGCAAGGGGGCTGTCCAGCTTTCAGGACGACGCGATCCATTTTCGCATTGTTTTGCCGCTGCACAGCAACGAAGACGTCGAATGGCCTTTTGTGTCAGAGAACGGATCCACGGTTTGGCCCAAAGGGGACAAGGCGCTGCATCGACCGGTCTATACGACACGTTGGATCGACCACGCGCAGGGACTGATGGATTTCGACGTCTACACCCATGAAGGTGGGCGCGTTACGGAATGGGCGCGGCGCGTCGACCCCGGCAGTCAGGTCGCCGTCGTGGGCCCAGGTGGCGGAGGTATTCCGCAGACCAACCGTATCCTGATTTTTGCCGATGAAACTGCGCTACCGGCGGCTGCGCGGATATTGGAGGCACTGCCAGAGGATAGTCAGGGGCAGGTCACGGTGCAGACGGAATCGGGCGCACATTGTGCCTATTCATTGTCGGCCCCCTCGGGCCTCTCAATCACCTGGCTGGACCGCGATGCCGGGCCAGCACTGGCCGAACGTGCATTGATCGCCATGGCGGAATACCCGGATCACTTCCTTTGGTTCGCTTGTGAAAAGGCCGAAGTGCAACGGGTACGCGAGGCGTTCAAACAGAAAAATGGCGACACCGCCAACGCGTATATCGCCGCCTATTGGAGCGCCCAGACCTAAGGCCCGGCAAAGCTCGACTGGGTGACATGAAAAAGCCTTCGGCAGGTGCTCTGATGGACGTTTTTGAAGGCGAGCGAACCGGAGGCGGCACAAGGCGTTGACAAATTCTCATAGGAATTTTAGGCCAAGGCAACCTAGGGCTGAACGCCCCTAAGCCAAGCCGCATCAGCACCCGTCTGCCAAATGCGACCCAGCAAATCCAAACCATTGCCAACCTCGCCCCTAAACAGTGCGCACCGTGCCACTGCGGCGATGTTCAAACATACCCTTACGGGTCCCGGAGGCTGTCATGACCAGACATTTGCTACTCGCTGCGCTCTGTGCTGTCATTCCTGCGCTTGCAGTTGCGCAAGACACGACCGCTCCGACGGTATTGACCGAAAGCCCCAGCTTGTCGTCACCGCCCAACGCTCTTCCTATCAATTCAGGCGTTGCTCCAACCCCATCTCCTGACCTCGCACCGGGCGCACCGCCCCTGACCGTGCAAAATCAGCCAGCCGAAACCGCACTCGCTACCCCGCAAACCTCTCTGCCAGTTGAAGAAAACTTGGCCGACACCGTTCAGGACGCATCGGCGAAAGCGGCTGAATTTCTGAAAACCGGCGGGCCTTCGATCTGGGCAATCGCGGCCTTATCCGTTGTGACGCTTACCCTGATAATCTGGAAGATCTGGCGGCTGGCGTTGATCGGGGCTTGGTCACGTGGCAAAGCCGGGCGTGCCGTCGACCTTTTTGAAGCGGGAGATAGCGGACAAGCGCTTGC
Organism: Pseudomonadota bacterium; assembly: GCA_039818265.1. GTDB lineage: Bacteria > Pseudomonadota > Alphaproteobacteria > Rhodobacterales > Rhodobacteraceae > Ruegeria. The sequence continues at coordinate 10,398 of JBCBUG010000029.1, forward strand.
CATGGTCGAACGCCGCCGCGGCATACGATCAATCGTTGTTGCAAATGCCATTCAGGCCATCCGCAATTTGCCCGAAGATCAGGCACGCGAAGAAACCGCACGTGTGGCTAAACGAGAGATTGCACAGGCCAGCATCGGCCTGCGCGCGCTAGAATTGATTGCGACCATCGCCCCACTGTTGGGTCTGTTGGGTACGGTGCTGGGTATGATCGCTGCGTTTCAGGCCCTGCAACAGGCTGGAAACCGCGCTGACCCGGCGCTGCTGGCAGGCGGCATATGGGAGGCGCTTCTGACCACTGCTGCAGGCATGGCGGTTGCAATCCCGGCCTCTGCTGCGCTGACTTGGTTCGAGGCTGTAATAGACCGTATCCGGCGCGACGCCGAAGACAGCGCGACCCGCTTGTTTGTTTCGGAAAAACGAGAAACCGTAAGACTGGCGGCGGAGTAAGCCTGTGCAGTTTGCCCCCCCGCGCAGAGCACGGCGTAAACCCAGCCTGACGCCCATGATCGATGTGGTTTTCCTGCTTCTGGTGTTTTTCATGCTCGCATCGCGATTTGGCGCTGATGCCATGATCGAGTTGCCGCTGGCCTCATCAGGTGGAGAGTACACTGGCCCACCGCGCCTGATTGATGTGTATCCAGAGAAGGTGACACTGAATGGTCAAGAAACCGGTGATCTGCTGCTGTCGCTTGCTCCGCTGATGCAATCCCCAACAGATATGCTGATATTGCGAGGGCAGGATGGGGCCAGCCTGCAACGCGTTGTAGACGTAACTGAAACACTGCAATCCGCCGGGTTCAGCTCAGTCGTATTGGTGGAGTAGGTTATGGATTTCTCCGCCCCACCCTCCCGACCCCGTGCGGAATCCATTGTCCCGATGATCAACGTGGTGTTTCTGCTGCTCATTTTCTTTCTGATGACGTCGAATCTGGCCACGCCCGAACCGTTCACCGTCACACCGCCTGACGCAACGACCTCGGCGGAACCAGAAGCGCAATACATCCTCTACGTCGATAAGACCGGTAAACTGTCTTTTGAGGGCAAAGAGGACACGGATGCACTGGCCGCGATCTTGGCAGTAAGCGCAACAGATACCTCAATTCAGGTTCGCGCCGACGCCCAGCTTGAGGCGGTTGCGATGGCACGCACGCTTTCGGACCTTACCAGCGCTGGTTTGTCTCAAGTCGAATTGATCGTGACCAGCCGATGATACGCTGGATCGAAATATCCGCATGTATTGCACTGGCCCTGTTTGTTCACGTCATAGCTTTCGCAAAAAGCAATGATCCGGGCGTCCAATCCGGTGGCAGCGGCGGAGAGGCGGTCGTCTCGATTCAGGCCGCAGCTGCCACCGTGACCGAAATGGTCGCTGCATGGGAGCGCCCTACCCCAGACCTTACGCAAACGCCAAACACGCTTGCGCAGCCCGCGCCTGTTTCAGACACGGCCCCCTTTGTTCCGCAGGTCGCCCCCCCGCCGACAACACGCGCCGCGAATGTACCCGCGATTGTACCACCCGATGAATTTGAACCCGTGGACATAGACACCACACCTCCGCCGCCGCCTGAACCGGAGCTCGTTGTCGAAGAAACCCCCGAACCCGAGGCCAAGAAAGAAGCCAAAAAACCTGAGCCTGAAGAGGGGCAAAGAGCAAAAGAAGCTTCAGCCGGTCGCAAGAAGGAAGTGGCCGCAGGTACCGGAGGCGATGCGCAAGCAGGTCAGGGCCGCGCGGATGTATCTGCTGGGGACAATGCGCAAAATGCGCGTTTGCAGGTGGCGTGGGGTGCCATAATACGATCTCAGATAGAGCGCAACAAACGTTACCCCAGAGGTACGCGCGAAGCGGGTTCGGTGACAATTGTCCTACAAGTCTCGCGCGACGGAAAGTTGCTCAGCTATCGCATTCGGAAGTCCTCCAACAACCCTATTCTTGACGAGGCAGCAGTGTCCACGGTTGCCCGCTCAAGACGTTTTCCCAAAGCGCCTAAAGATCTGTCCGGCAATAGTTTTACATTTTCGGTCAAATTGACGCTTTCGCCTTAGTTGTGGAACTGCTGGCGAATCCTTCTCGAACTCATGCAGCACTCAGATTTAGTCGCTGGTACTGTCATGGGTCTGCGCGACCGAAGCGAAGTTTGTATGTCCTTGGAGCTTGGATGTCTCCAGGCCGCTTGAGTTCGATGCCGATCGCTATAGACGAAATCATGTGGATCGAAGCCTGAAAGAGCTATCCTGACCCTGCAAGATCGTGAGTTTTCACTGAATAGGTACAAAAAATTCCCTGTTAACGGATCTAAGGAAATTCCACACAAGAGACTGTTTTTAAGAGTAACTTCGAACTCCAATACGCTGAAATTGGCCCAAATCTATAGGTTTTCCCTGTATTTTCCCTGTTAACAGGGAATTCTGCGCGAGACTGGATAGCTCGAGACTGCGCGCACAGCCATGATTTTCCATTAAATCACACACTGAATGTTTGGCCGCTGATTGTGGCTAATTTTCAGGGGCTTAGCTTTTGACGATTTGATCTGAGACGCGAAGGTGAGCGCAACAATAGCCGATTTCCAGCCACAGTCTCAGTTCGCGTTTCCGACGGTACGAGTTTGGTGTGTTTGGAAAAGTCTGTAGATCAGAGCGCAGCGAACTGCTGGCGCTGTTCTGACCAGATCGCTGGGAAGCCGGACTTGATCAGGTAATCCGTGGTCAGGCCGTCAGATTGTTCGCCTGCAGCGATGGCATCCAGAATGTCAGGCGCCAGCATTGCGAGATCAACCACATCCTGAACGCGGCGTTTGGAGGTGCCTTCCGCCTCAGCGATTTCAGAGAACGTTCTGCCATCTATGATCATCGCCAACCAATGGCGCGCCTTGATGATGTTGCGGACAAGTGTTCGATCGACTTCAGGCGGTGCATTGCCAAGGTGTAGTTTCAGCTCCGCACCTCTGCGGCGCATCCGGAATGGTGCTTCGATCTTTAGTTCGTCGGTATCGACCTGATCTGCCCTGCACTCGATCATCCGGGCCAGTGCCTGGAGATCCAGCTGCACATTCAGGGACCCCTGTCGCAGATCTGCCCGCGCAATCAGGCCGAGGCATGTCCTGACGGACTGGCAATCTCTGAGACGCTCCGCTGCTGAAGCAATTTCGACCGCTGACATATCACGAACCAAAGATGTCACTTCGTGCGGTCGGCTCAGGTGTCGTCTGACCACTTCGGCCAGAAGGTTTTCAACTTGCTCTGCCGGCAGCCGCCACGCATCAGGATGCTTCTGACTGCGATCCGTCACCAGACGGGCAGATATGTAGTAGCGCAAACGCTTTCCATTTTTGCGACTATGGGTTGGCGTCAGCCGATCTCCGGTCTCATCAAAGAGCTTTCCGGCCAGTGCTGATCGTTTTGCCTTCTGCTTTACTCCACGCTCCCTTGCCGCGCCATCCGTCAATTGCTGCTGCACCCGCTCCCACACCGCCGGGTCGATGATGGCAGGGTGCTGCCCCTCATAGATCTGCCCTTTGTGTCGGATGCGACCAGCATAGATCGGATTGCGGAGCAAATGATGGATGTGTCCGCGATCGAAGAACATGCCACCTGTCACGCGTCCGCCGGAACGTTCCCGGTGGCGCGACCGGAGACCCAGTGCTTCTGCCTGCTCTTTCACATCCAGAATGCACTGATGCTCCAGATAGAGATCGTAGAGCGCCCTTATTGTTGCCGACTCCTCTTCGTCGACTTTAAATGTCCGGCCATCCGCCTGATATCCAAGCGGAACGTTCCCGCCCATCCAAAGGCCCTTTCGCTTTGAGGCGGCGATCTTGTCCCGGATACGTTCGGCGGTGACTTCCCGTTCAAACTGAGCGAAGCTGAGCAACACGTTGAGTGTCAGGCGGCCCATACTTGTAGACGTATTGAAGGATTGTGTGACCGACACGAATGATGCGTCTGCCGCATCAAGGCGTTCGACCAGCTTTGCAAAATCAGCCAGCGAGCGTGTCAACCGGTCGATCTTGTAGACAACAATCTGATCTACGCGTTTCTCGTCAACATCCTGCATCAGTCGCTGCAGTGCCGGGCGATCCAGATGACCACCTGAGATACCGCCATCATCATATTGATCCGGCAACGACTCCCAGCCCTCGTGCTTCTGACTGGAGATGTAGGCTTCACAGGCTTCCCGCTGGGCATCGAGTGCGTTGAAGTCCTGCTCCAGCCCCTCCTCCGAGCTTTTCCGCGTGTAAATGGCACAACGGATACGTTGCATCACCGAACCCCGAAGAAGCGCGGCCCGGACCAGTGCGCTCCGGTGATGTGTTTTGCGATGGCTGAAAGGGACCGCCACGTTTTGCCGTCCATGACGAACCCGCGATCAACCACTTCAACCTGATAGGTGCGTCCGTTCCATTCCCGCACCAGATGTGATCCTGGCTTCAGACTAGGAGGCGGCGTTTTTCCCAACGCGATATTCTGCAATCGGCGTTCTGTCTTCGCAGACAAACCTCCCAATTCCCGGTTCTGTAGTTCCCAGACTAGTACCCGTTTCATGAACTGCGGGGACAGGTATTTTGGCGGCGACCGACCGAACACTTCCCGCCATCGGCTTAGACAGCCGGGGCGATCCAAGTGGTCGATGTCACTGAATACCTTCGCAAGGTCACGATCCACGGGCGCAGCATCCATGGCGATCACACTTCCTTAACGATCCGATAGACCGCGCCCTTGTCAGTTCCTGTTCGTTCAACAATATGTCCCGCCTTACGCATCATTGAAATCGCCGCGCGCACAGAATGCGGTTGCCAGCCAAAGGCCTTTTGAATCTGTGCAATTGTGGCACCTGCCTTACGGGATAGCAGTTTCTGCAACTGTTGCTGACGCGTCAGATTAGTCTTAGCGGATTTGGTGTTCGGTGTTTTGATTTCAGTCTCTGATGAAGGTGTCATTGATTTCTCCACTTTTTCGATGCGGGCTGATCCTGCGCCCTGTACTGAGTGGAGCCCGGGTGCCCCGGGCGAATCTCGACCGCCGTCAGTACCGCTTCCTTGCGATCGGAAGTCCAGTTGTTTATCGCAAAAAACGGCGGAAACCGGTCATTCGCCGCGGTAGCTCGCTAAATTCATCTCGTTGCTTGAAGCAGACCTTCACTGTGTTGATGGAACGCAGACGTGCTCTTCCCCAATATGGCATTTCAACGATAACACTAGATCCTACCATGAGGGTTAGATGTCGTTGCCTTAAATTATGTGCTGTCGATAGGATCGATCAGCCGAATTATTTTGATTGGAGAGGATTTCTATGGATCGCCATGAAGACGCATTGGCTGCGGCCAAGCAAACGGTACTGTCTCACCATCGCTCAATTGACGCAGCGCCAAATCTCGCGCTTCCCAATGCGCTTGGGGGTGAAACCAGCGCGAACTGCAAGTTTCAGTTCACGGCTCCGTTCAGCGAGTGTACAGGAGCTGAGGATGCGAGCAGGGAGTTTTGGCTTCCTTTGCGGGAAGCGTTTTCTCCGTTGCAGCGCAGACCGGATATCTTCTTTGCGGGTTACAATCACCTGAGCGATGAGCCTGGTGTCTGGGTCGCCTCGATGGGGCATCTTCTGGGACTCTTCGATCAGCCGTTCCTCGGAATGCGTCCGACCCGTCAATCAACGATGTTGAGATATGCCGAGTTCAACTATGTCGTCGACGGCAAAATTACTGAGTCCACGATGTTTTTGGATGTATTAAATCTGATGGCTCAGGTCCGCGCCGAAGCTCTGCCTCCTTCCACCGCAGCAACTATGGTTACACCAGGACCTCGGACACATGATGGGTTGCTTTATGCCAGTCAGCCCGAAAGCGATGGTCAAAAGACCCTGTCTCTGTTTCTCAGGATGATCGAGAGGCTTCTGGCAGAAGATGTCCACACTACAAACACAGATTTGTCGCTGGATTGGACCGACGACATGATCTGGTGGGGGCCGGGTGGAATTGGTGCGCCTTACACACAAGGTCGCTATCTGGAACAGCATTGCGTGCCTTTCGAAGAGGGTTTGAAGTGGGGCGACTTTTTCGGTCATCGAACGGAGTTCGCAGAAGGCCACTATGGCGGGTTCTTCGGTTGGCCCACATTTGATGTGACCTCGCTTGGGGGATACATCGGGCTGGCACCTAAATCCGAGAAGAAGGCGACAATGCGCGTTGTCGACCTCTACCGGCGGGAGGGTGATAAAATTGCTGAAAATTGGAACTTCATTGATCATCTGCACTTTCTTGAACAATTGGGGGTCGATCTTATCGCGCGACAACGCCTGCTTACCGGATTGGATTGAGGTTTTGAGATTTTGAGAGAATCGAGTATAGTCGGCATCGCATACGTATGCGGTGTCGAGCGATCAAACTGCTCGTATCTGCTTCTAAGCTGACCCAACGAGGTCGAACCCAGGGAGAAAAACATGTCTATCATCACTCGTCTGGCAGTTGCTTCAACTGCGCTTGGAATGACGGTCGGGGCTGCGTTCGCTGATTGTCCGGTTACCAGCGGAAGCGTCAGAATCCTTGCCAACGATTTTCCAGCGCTGCATGCGGTCGTCGATAACGCCGAAGCGTGCATCGGAGAGGGGGCGGAATTCTCGAAAAACCACTCGACCAAGCATAATGAAATACAGGTTGCCGCGCTCACGGCCAATCCGGCTGAGTATACGACTAAGATCGTTGCGAACTCGTCCATCGTTCCTTTACTGAACGACGGGCTTATACGCCCCCTTGATGATCTCGTCGCCAAGCACGGTCAGAATTTGCAACCAAACCAGCTAATTCGTGTCGATGGTAAGATCATGGCGATTGCCTTCATGGCCAATGCACAGCATCTGATCGTGCGTCAGGACATTCTTGACCAGGTCGGTAAAGGGGTGCCGACATCCTACGAAGAGGTGCTTGATGTTGCCGAAGCCATCCGCGCGGCTGGCATCATGGAATATCCATTCGCGATGCTGACCAAATCGGATTGGAACCTCGGCGAAGAAGTTGTGAACATGTATCTCGGTCACGGCGGCGAATTTTTCAAGCCCAGCACGGCTGAGGTTTCGATCAATAACGAAGCAGGCGTCGCGACGCTGAACATGCTGAAGTCGCTGATGGAATATTCCAACCCTGACTTCCTGACCTACAATACTGGCGCAGTCGTGCCGCTTTGGGAATCTGGCGAGTTAGCAATGGCTGTCATCTGGGGATCGTCGGTGGGTGGTCTGCTCGACGACGAGGGTTCCACACCTGAAATCGTTGCGGCCACGATACCTGCCGGTGCGATGACTGTTGCGGGCGGTTCGACGCCAGCGTCCTCGCTCTGGTGGGACGGTTTCACCATCGCCGCGAATATCAGCGACGAAGATGCCGAAGCTACTTTCATTGCAATGGTCAATGGTATCTCTGATGACATGGTCATGGCTAACAACGACAAGGCGGTTTGGTTGATGGACAGCTACAAACCAGGTGTCGCTGCTGAGGGTGTCGCGGCCGTTGCAGGTGCCGGTGCCGAGCCTTATCCGATGCTGCCCTACATGGGGCTTCTGCATTCGGCATTCTTCCAAGAAGTGCCAGACTTCCTGCAGGGCAACGAAAGCGCTGAACAAACCCTAGCTGACATCGAGGCGGCTTATACCGCTGCTGCGAAAGAACAAGGGTTCCTCAAGTAAACATTCAAATAGTGCGCGGCGCTCTTTCAGCGCCGCATACAAATTTGTCGGGTTTTCGCTATGCCGCACGGAACTTTTGTAAGATTTATCTGGCCGTCATTCCTGGCAATGATCCTGTTCATTGCCCTGCCGATCGTGTCGGTAGCGATGCAGTCTTTCTTTGTTGAACATGAACAGGTCATGCGCGAGGTCGAGAATTGCGGGCCGTTCTCATGCACCACGGTTCTACAGGTCGATCTGGAAGCAACCAACGCGTTGAAGGCCGACGCACCTCTGGGGCGTTATAACGGCTTGGGAACCTACACAAACCGTGGGCATCTGGCCTTTGACGAAGTGAGCGAGATCTGGGCAGCATCTGAATCTTTCGGGAGCTTCATCTCGGGGGTCTACAACCTGCCGTTCTACAAGGCGCTTTTCTTCACGCTGGCCTATACTTTTGTCGTCACACCGTTGGTGATCGTCCTTGGACTATTGATTGCCTTGGGTGTGAACCGCCTTCCAAAAGTCACCAAGGGACCGACAATCTTTGCCTCGCTCTTGCCTATGATCGTGACGCCTCTGATCGGGGGCTTGATCCTGTTTTGGATGGTAGACGCAGACGGCATCATCGGGGCTACGCTGCAGATCATCTTTGACGATCCTGATCTGAGCCTGAAAGCGTCAGCACCGCTCACTTGGATCATGCTGATGGTCTACGGCGTCTGGCATTCGACGCCCTTTGCCTTCGTTGTGTTCTACGCGGGGTTACAAACGGTTCCCACGGACACTCTCGAAGCTGCGAAGATCGACGGGGCAAGCCGGTTTCAACAAGTCCGATATGTCATTGTCCCTTACATGACGCCACTTCTGGTCTTTGTCACCTTGATGCAACTGATGGACAATTTCCGCGTCCTTGAACCCATCGTGTCCTTCTCGGCCGAAGCCAAGGCCAGATCGCTCAGTTGGATCATCTACAACGACCTTTCAGGGCAGGATAAACTCTTCGGCTCGGCGGCAGCGACATCGATGCTGACAATCCTCGGCGTTGCCATCCTGCTGACACCAGTGCTGATCAAGACCTGGCGCGACTTTAATCGGAGGGCCGTCTAATGGCATCGACGGCGAGTAAATCACCACGTCTGCTCACCTGGTTCGCAACCTCGATGATCATCTTCTGGCTGATGATCGCGATCGGGCCGTTTGTCTGGACGGTCTGGGGATCCTTTAAGGTTCAGGGCGATTTCTTTTCCAAAGCCGATTGGCGGAACGCGATCTACGGCGTCTATACCCTTGCAGAAACCGGCGGCAGTTTCACCGGCAATGGCTATCACGGTGCCTGGATCCAAGAAGAATTCTGGCGAAATGTGCTGAATACGACCGTTGTTGTTGTTTGTACCGTCATTATTTCTCTAACCTTGGGAACCTTAGGCGGATACGCATTGGCGCGTTCCGGATATCGTTACGCATTCTGGCTTTTAATCGCCGCACTTGTGTTTCGCGCCATGCCGCATATTACGCTTGTGTCCGGCTATCTTCTGCCTTTCTTCGAGTGGAACCTATGGGGGCGGCTTTCAACCACCATTGTCGTTCTGGTCGCAATCAATCAGCCATTCACGCTTTGGATGCTGCACTCGTTCTTTCTGAACATCCCAAAGGATATGGACGAAAGCGCCATGGTCGATGGATGCACCCGGTTTCAGGCGTTCTGGCATGTAATTATCCCGGTCATGTGGCCGGGCGTGATCACGACCGGGCTGTTTTCTTTCCTTCTGGCCTACAATGATTTTGCAATTACCTCGATGCTTCTGAGTTCGGAAAACCAGACGATGGTACCCAAAATCGCGAGTTTCCTTACCCAGATACGCGAACAGGGCAACGTGATGTTCGCCGTTTCAGCGGTGGTGAGTGCTATGGTGCCTCTGTTCTTCCTGGTTTTGTTCTTCCAACGCCAGATCGTTAGCGGGCTAACTGCCGGCGCGGTGAAAGGGTGAGGCGATGGACCGTCTGACACTCGCCTCCGCACCGCTGATTTTCACATGGTATCTGGGAGATCGTCTTCAAACCTAGGGTGTGTCGCGCCGTTAACGCAACGCCGCAACCCAACAGCCACCTCTAGATTAAGGAAGATCCATGTCAGTAGACCTGCATTCCGCCAAGTCGCTTGTTCAAGCGTACTTCACCGCCCGTGACAAAGGCGCCCCCGGGGCCGAAACCGCTGCTGCTTGCGCAGAGTACCTGTCCCCTGAGCACACCTACCGCGGTATGCGTCCATTTTATGATGTCGAAGGGCCTGAAGCATTGGCCGACACCGTTTGGACACCGCTGAAGAATTCTATGTCCGCCATCCAGCGGCGTCCCGATATCTTTTTCGCCAGTCATGCCGATCTTAACCCGGGTGCGGGAACCTGGGTTGTCGAAATGGGCAATTTCCTGTGCGATTTCACGGACGACTGGCTGGGCATATCCGCCACCGGAAAAACCACCTATCTGCCCTACGCGACGATGTCGCGGGTCCAGGACAGAGCCATTGTCGAAACGGTCGAGTTTCTGGATATTCTCGCCATCTTGAGCCAGGCCGGCCGGAACCCGCTGGCGAAACACCAGACCGGGGGCATGATGATGTCGCCGGGGCCAATGACCCACGACGGGCTTCTGTATGACCCCCAACCCCGGGACCTGACCCAGAGCACCTATGATCTGACCTACGCCATGCTGACCGATCTGGCGCTGAGTTATACGTCGCCCGGCGATCATCTGAACAGGTTCTGGAACGCGGACATGAACTGGTTCGGCCCGACCGGCATCGGGGCCAGCCTCTCCATTCCCGGCTACCAGCGCGGACACACCCTGCCTTTCGAAGCCAAGCAAGACGTGGTGAAGATTCACGATTGGGAACTTGCACTGGCCGAAGGCAACATTGCCGCCTTCATGTGGTGGCCTTGCCTGACCCTGCGCAACACCGGCGAATACCTTGGCGTGCCTGCCAATTATGTGGCGGCTGAGATGCGCGTCGTGGACCTATATCGCCGCGACGGCGACAAGCTTGCCGAGAACTGGATATTTATCGACATCCTGCATTTCCTTGCCGAACAGGGCGTCGATCTTTTGGCCAATACTGGAGACACCGAATGACCCGCTTCATGCCAGACCGCTCGAAATCCCATCATCCGGCTGCGGCCTTATCGCGCGCGCACATGCCAACGTCCTTCGACATCTCTCTCAAAGACTACACCAAAGGTGGAGCGCACCGCATCCCGCCATTTCTTGGGCCGCCGCAATCGCTTAGGGGGTTCGATCCCGAATATCGCAATATCGTCGACTACATCGTTCGCATCACCTATCGCATCTGGGAAACCGAAGCACGAGAGGTGGGGTACATCGAAGCCTGTTATTCCGACGACAGCCTGGTCTATGACGACTACGGCCTGCAACGCGGCAACGCCAAGATTGTCGGTGACACGCACCACACCACTGGCGCATTTCCGGACATTATCCTTGACGCGGAAGAGGTGATCTGGGCTGGCGATGACACTATCGGGTTTCACACCTCACACCTTACGCGCATCAAGGGCAAGAACACCGGGCCGAGCAAATATGGCGACCCGACCGGAGCTGAGGTCGACGTCATGGTCATTGCCAACTGTGTGGCACTTGGCAACGACATTTTCCTAGAGCACGTGCTTTACAACACATCCGCCATGCTCAAGCAGTTGGGCCTTGATCTGTGGGAAGAGGCGGACAGGCTGGCCTCGAAGCCGTTCCCCGGCTGGCCCCGCAATGCGGATACCTGGGCCGATTTGCGTGCCGGAGTACGCCCCGAACACCCGCTGAGTGGCGCCCAGCCAGTCGATGGTTTCGACGCGGATGCCTTCGCACGATCGACCCATGACAATATCTGGAACGGTGACGGCTCGGTGGTGGACGAAAGTTATGCCGCCGATCTGCCCTTCGAGGGCACAACGGATCGGAAGTTTTCAGGGCGAGACGCCTATCGTGCCTATGTCGGCAAACTGCGCGGGGCCTTCCCAGACATGGCGCACCAGGTCGACGAGGTCTACTGGATGGGCAACGACGACGATGGTTACCTGATCTCAACCCGCTGGAGCGCCGATGCCACGCACACGGGCGGCGGGCTTTACCGCGACGCCACCGGGCAGCGGTGTCAGATATGGGGGATCACGCAGCAGCGCGTCAAGGACGGGATTGTCGAACAGGAATGGCAGCTTTTCAACGAGTTGGACCTGATGATGCAGATCGCCAGGGCGCGTCGGGATGGCTGACCTCCAGGCTGCAAAAAGGCTCGTCCTAAAGGCAAATGCCGCGCTGGATGTCGCGGGCGTTGACGAAGTCGCTGCGGCGCTTTCACCCTTCGTATCCGACGACTATCGCTGGAGGGGCATGCATCCGTTTCATGAAATGTCAGGCTTGAGTGAGGTCGCCAACAGGTTCTGGTCTCCCCTTAAGGTCGCAATGGGTCCGATGCAGCGCCGCGCGGACATGTTTCTTGCCGGTATGAATCAGCTCGATGACTGGTCTTCGCTCTGGGTTGTGGAAATGGGTCACCTGATGGCCCTTTGGGACAATCCCTGGCTGGGATTTGCGCCGTCGCGTAAGCTTGGGTTTTTACGTTACGCCGAGTTTCACCGCATCGAAAATGGCCTGATCGTTGAGACTGCAAACTACGTCGACATCCTCAACTTCCTGTCGCAAGCAGGATATCGGACAGTGCCTGATCTGACAGGCGTCGAACTTTTGTCTCCCGGACCCAAGACCCATGACGGCCTGTTATTCAATGAGCAGGAACCGGCGGAAGGGCTCCGTACGGTTGAACTTATTTCCGCGATGGTTACGGACCTGCGCGAAAACACAATCTGTTCGCCGGGCAATCACATTGATCAATTCTGGACCGATGACATGAGCTGGTTTGGTCCTGGAGGCATAGGTGCCAGCGGCTTCAAGCATGGGTACCGTCGCGGCCATGCGGGTCCGTTTGAACAGGGGCTGGAATATGTCCATCACACCGAACATGTGGCACGGATCGGCGAAGGTATGTTCGGTGGCTTCTTCGGTTACCCTAGCCTGACTATGAAATCCAAGGGTTATCTCGGTCTTCCGCCCAGTGATACTCCTGCGGACATGCGCATTGTCGACCTTTACCGTCGCGAGGGCGACAAGCTGGCCGAGAACTGGATATTCATCGACATTCCGCATTTCCTCGCCATGCAGGGTGTCGATATTCTGGCGGAGCTTGGGCGGGAAGGTTGATCAGTTTCTGTTCGCGACGGTGCTGCGTTCGACCAATTCAGGCACGATACTCACGATTTCGACTGCGTCGTTGCCACCTATCGCGGACAGCATCAGCGAGACGGACTGGTCTACCATTCGGTTTATGGGCTGACGAAGCGTTGTCAGGTTGTGTTCGGGCGATGCGGCCAAGGGGATGTCGTCAAAGCCGATGATCGACACATCCTTTGGCACCCTGAGATTCAATTCGCTGCGAATAACGCTTAGTGCGCGGATCGCCATATAGTCATTGGCGACAAATATTGCATCGGGCCGCTCGGACACGGGCTTGTCCAAAAGATTGAATACGGCGGCCCGTGTCGCATCTAGATCGAAATGCCCGGCAGCATGGTCAAACAAGCCGCGTTCCTGATCCGACAACTCGCGCACAAAGCCCAATTTACGGTCGCGCCCAGTCGAAGACTCAGCCCAGCCGGAAAGCAATGCAATCTTCTGATGCCCTGTTTCGACGAAAAGGCGCGCGGCCAAGCGCCCGCCAAGGACATTGTCTGTCGAGACGCAAGACACGCCTTCCTCGGCCTTGATCCGATTAAACATGACGACAGAGATGCCTTGATCCTGGCAAAGTTTGCATAGCGACGAAGACAGTTCGACCGATGCGGTGATAATCCCGTCGACTTTGTATTCCAGTAATTCCGATACTGTATCTTCAACACCGACCGCTGTTTCGGGCATCATAAAAACCATCGCGTGATAGCCGTTCTTCTGCAGCTCGATGCATAGTTTTTCCAAAGCGAGTGCATAGAACTGATTGTCCAGATAGCTGAACAGCAAGGCGATGATCTTCGAGCGGCCAGTGATCATCGACCGGGCAAGAGCGTTGGGCCTGTAGCCCAGTTCCTTGGCCGCTGCGAAGATTCTTTTCTTCGCCTCTTCTGACACCCCGGACTGAGTAGGCACACGGGAAAAGGCCCGGCTCACGGCGGATTGCGAAACACCCGCCAACTTGGCGACGTCGACCGAGGTTACCGAATTCTTCTTGGCCATGTTCGAGTAGCCTACGATCTTTGTTCTTTTGCCCTGCAATCACCGGGTAATCCGAGAAGTTATTCTGCGATGGCCGGAATTGTCTTCGCGAGCATAATACGTTTTCCGAAAGACCTAGGTCAAATGACAAACTGGCACCACTAATTCGAACCTTCAACCTGTATCTAGGCCTGCTATTTTCGAACATTCTGGAGAAAGCAGGTCATCGCGGCAAATCGGAACTATTGCGAAAAGTACCTTTTGCCTTCACAGCGCGTAACCGCTTTTCTGAACACAGACGTAGCATTCCAAAACCCTTAAGGACGGCCGGTAAGGGCCGTTGCCAATGCGTGAACGAGTTCGCTAAGAAATCAAGATGGTTAGATACTTTTCAGATTTAGCGCGCCGTCTCGTTGAGGTTGTCGGCGTTGTCACAGCCTTGGTGTTTGTGTTTGAGATAACCACTGCCAACAGAAATCTGCCATCGCTTGATTTGGACTCGGCGGAAGGAACAAGTGCCTTTGAGTTTTTTGAGGCCAACAACAGAACGGTTGTCTACGTATCGTTCAGCTTAGACCGTAGTATGTTCCAAGATCCTTCGTCGGGATTCTACACCGATCCGATCTCTGTAGAAACGTTCGGTAGCCTAGGTGGGGCTGTACTCTTGGTGGATTGGCAATCACTTTCCACGAGCTAACTCGCTGCAATAGATGACCACCGAGCTGAAGACTTAAGTCTCACCTTTCGCGGTCCGGCCTATGCTCGACTATTTGAAGCCGAAGGTTTGCCTTACGTCGAACTGCTAGCATCGCCCTTCACAGACAGTGTTTTGGAACGAGCCAAATGCTCCGAACATCTCCTGGGTCAAAGCTCTGCAGGAAAGGTATATAGATATGTAGCGGGATGTATGCTCAATGCGATCGCTCCGCCAAAGTCCGATGAAGCCAATGGCTAAAGTGACTGTTGTAAAAGGCAGCTTTGACGGGCCGCATTGCAGCATTACCCAAACGGATCCAAAGCCGGCTTCGGGGCTCTTTCTTCCTGTTGGGACAAATCGCATAGGAAGTCCGCTGCGAGCCCATACCGTTAATCTAGGGTTTCCGCTGCGCGCGCACGCAGCACGAAAATCGCTGCACTTGCGCTCTAAGTGGCGCTGCCGCGCGGCTTGAAAACCAGCCATTCGAGAGCTTTGCAGCGAAAAATTTGGGAGCAACTCACAGGTCGCGGGACAACGCTGCCATCGGGATTTGCGCTCGAACATCTGTTCGAAGGAAAATAAGGTTGCCTCAACTCCAAAAATTTGAGGTGCTCATGTTCGAAACTCTCCTGATTGTTGGAATTGGTCTTGCAGGTGGCTTCGCTGTAGGCGCGCAGGCTCAAATCGCAGGTTCCATGGGCAATCGAATTGGTGGTGCTGCTGGAAGCTTCATAGTCCACCTCGGAGGCGTTGTTGCGTCGCTTGTACTGTTGATTGCCCGTGGCGGGGAAAACATTAGCGAATGGAAGCACTTACCTTGGTATATGTTGGGAAGTGGCCTTTTCGGTTTGGTTCTATACCTGACGCTCAGTCAAACTGTTCCAAGACTGGGAGCAACGTCAGCGATTGCATTGGTTGTTGTCGGCCAGCTTCTGGTGGGACTGCTTATCGATCATTTCGGTCTTTTTGATGCTTCGGTCAGAAGCATCGATTCATCACGAATTGCGGCTGCTATCCTGCTACTAGCGGGCGCCTATCTGATGCTTCGCTAAATTGCAGTCGGCCATCGAGGTTCAATTTGGGCTCAGAGCGGCCTAATGCTTACACGGCAACGATCTCCAACTTGCCTCCCTAACACCGGCCCTTCGATTAGACGGTATGATCGCCCTGTCAGCGCGGTGTTGATGATTGGGTGCGGAGGGAGGATCGGAGGGCATATC
>JBCBUG010000030.1:0-23071 GCA_039818265.1 Pseudomonadota bacterium
ATCACTCAGCGCTACCGCCCAATCAACAACCTCAGATGCCCCCAGTCTCTCCTGAGCGTCTCAACCGTCTCTCCGGCCCGTCTCCGCCGTCTCTAGCGTCCCAGCAACAACCTCAGCGCCGCCGGTGAAGGGGGTTCTAAGGTCTAGCGATCAGGGCCGCAAGCAGAAAATTACATCTTGGCGCATTTTTTTGCATGTTCAGAAATAAGTGATAAATAACAGATAGTTAACATCCATCTACATACAGGAATACAGGCATAATCAAGGGGTATGTCGCCTCGAACCATGAACAGTCCTGTTGTTTGCCAATGGCTTAGCACAACATATTGGGGCTCAGCGGCATCCGGGCCCAAGACGGTGCGGCTCGAAACACCGAGTCGAAACTCTATGAACCACCGATTCATCACAAGCCTCACACAAAAAAGATCGATCTCGCTCGATGGGTACACGAAAAATACTCCGCAAAACCCCATACGACGGTCAGCATATGAACAGACCTTGCGCATTATCGCCTGATACGGTCTGCTCCTGCCTAAACAGGTGCAATTCAAGACGTGGTGCATATGACCCTCACCCTTTCTTATCCGATGGTACGCAATGTCGGCTTTGATGGTGTACTGGTCACCTTTGCCGAAACCATGTCAGATCCCGCTAACCGTGCAGCCCTGTCGTTCCGGGCCGAGGTTGAGCGGCTGAACCTCGATGGGGTGTTGGAGACATCAGCCACGCTTGGGTCCGCTTATCTTCGGTTTGATCCGGTCCGGGTGACCCACGCGGATATGGCGGGCACCCTCAAGGAGCTGCTGAAGACAAGAGACTGGTACACTACGCCCCTACCCTCAGGGCGAAAGCTATGGCGGGTGCCGACGGTCTATGGCACGGACCTTGCCCCGCAACTCGAGGAAGCGGCACGGGTGGCCGGTCTGAGCCCTACCGAAGCGGTGCGGCGGCTCAGTCAAACGAAGGTACGTGTGTTGACAATCGGGTTCGCGTCGGGCCAGCCCTATCTCGGGCCACTTGGGCCCGAGTTCAACATCCCAAGACTGCAAGACTTGACACCCATGGTCCCCGAAGGCGCCCTGGTGCTGGCCATATCTCAGTTCGTTCTGTTTTCCGGTCCCACGCCAACCGGATGGCGGCATATCGGTCAGACGGCTTTCCGATGTTTTCGACCCGATATGACAGAGACGTTCACTCTAACACCCGGAGATGAGTTGCTGTTCGAACCGATATCGCGTGATGATCTGGAGTGCATCCGCGCCAACAATGACGATGGGCTTGGGGGCGCGACCTTCCAAGAGATCACTTCATGAGCCTGATCGTCCGGCGCATCGGCCCCGCCTGCACCATTCAGGATCAAGGGCGCGTAGGGTATCTTGATCAGGGGCTTTCGCGATCCGGGGTGGCTGAAATATTAGCGCTGCATGAAGGGGCGGCGTTACTGGGTCAAAGCCCAGGTTTTGCGGCCTTGGAAATGGCGGGCATGGGCGGCGAATTCGAAGCCAGCCAACCCGTGCAGATTGCGCTAACTGGTGCGCCAATGCAGGCCAGTATCGACGGGGCTGCGATTGTCTGGAATGCATCGCACCGTCTGGAACCGGGGCAACGCTTGACAGTTGGCGCAGCATTGCAGGGCAGCTATGGCTACCTGCATCTGGGAGGTGGGATCGACACTGAAATGTTTCTCGGTTCGCGTTCAACCCATCTGACCGCCAAGATCGGTCGCGCGGTCGCGGCAGGCGATACCCTGCCTGCCGGGCCAGACACGGGCGAGACCGGATTTAAACTGCCCCCTGCAGATCGGTTTGATGGCGGTACGCTACGCGTTCTTGCCAGCTTTCAGACCCCTCTCTTTGATCCGGAAACCCTGACCCGGTTCACTCGAACCGAATTCAAACGGGGACCCCGTGCCAACCGCATGGGAATGCAATTGGAATGCGCCGGCGAAGGGTTCGCTGCCAGGGATCAGCTGAACATCCTGTCCGAGGTCATAACCCCCGGCGATATACAGATGACAGGGACCGGCAGCCCGTTCATCCTGCTGCCCGAATGCCAGACGACGGGCGGTTACCCTCGGATCGCTACTGTTCTTCCCTGCGACATGCCAAGAGCAGCACAAACTCCAGCGGGCGGGAAGATCCGGTTCGAGCTTGTGACACTGGATCAGGCGATAGAGCTGGATGCGGCCTTTCGGTCCGATTTGGCCCGATTGCCGGGGCGTATCGAACCGCTTATCCGCGACCCGCATGATATTTCGGACCTGCTGTCCTACCAATTGATCGGCGGAGTGATCTCTGCCACCGACTAAGGAGATGTGTTGATGCCCCGCGTGGATCTGAATGCCGATATGGGTGAAAGCTTTGGCCCATGGAACATGGGTGATGATGAAAGCCTGCTAAAAATCATCACCTCGGCCAATATCGCCTGTGGGTTTCATGCAGGCGACTGGGATGTGATGGCCAGTACGATGACATTGGCCGCCGAAAACGGTGTGGGTATCGGTGCGCATCCGGGCTTTCCCGATCTTCAGGGCTTTGGCCGCCGCAATATGAAGTTGCCTCATGACAGCCTTCGCAATCTGGTGCGCTATCAGTTGGGCGCGGCGATGGGTATGGCGGCGGCTGTTAGCACCAAAGTCCGTCATTTGAAACTGCATGGCGCTTTGGCCAATATGTGCTCGGTTGATATCGACATGGCGCGGGCCTGCTATCAGGGGGCGCTGGATGTCGATCCGGATATCATCATCATGGTGCTGGCGGTGACAAAACAGGAAGCGGCCGTGCGCGAACTTGGCTGCAAATGGGTGGGCGAGATCTTTGCCGACCGCGCCTATAACGACGATGGCACTCTGGTCGATCGCAGCCTGCCCGGCGCGGTGATCCATGACCCCGAGCTCGCCGGGTCGCGCATCCTGAACATGGTCCGCGAAGGGGCGATTATCACCGAATCTGGAAAACACCTTGAGACCTCAATCGATACGATCTGTCTGCACGGCGACGGGCCAACGGCAGTGCAGATCGCCCGTTCAGTCCGCGGAAATCTGATCGCGGGCGGGGTCGAGGTGACAAAATTCACTCGATAGACATCTGGGCGTAATCCGGAAGACCTAAAGTCTGGATGTTGCCCGAACGGGGTTCAGCGCCTAGCATGCATCCAAGTGCATGTTCTGAATAATGTTATTCCAGCCAATTTGGCCCGGCCATTGCGCTTGCAGCCGGATACCCCGCAAGGAGGCGCGCATGTCTTTTGATCTGATGTCTTACGAACCGCGAGGCGACAAGAAGAACTCGGACTTCTTTCATGAATATCTGCCAATGATCTACGAGCGGCGAACCAGCTCGGGCATCGCAGATCAGGTCGGCCCGATGCGGGCGATTGTCATTCAGGTCGAAACCACCGCCTTGTTCGATACGATGCTCGAACTTTATGTCATGACCCCCTATCGCCATTCAGCCAGCTATCTGGGCCGGACACATAAGTTCTCTGTCCTTCATTCGCATGCCGACTACCCTGCGCTGATCCTGATGGCCCCGCTGAGCGAAGGTTTTGTAGACTTCATTCCCCGGATCAACCGCATGTACCCGCTGGCCCGCAAATCCCCACAAACCCGCTATGTCGGAGAGGTTTTCGCGGCAAGCGATCTTAGCACGCTGACCAAAACGCTCGAAGATCAAAACATCCGCTTTGAGTATTCCGGCGACACCGAAAACCCGTTTTACACTCTGGATGGCTTCCGTTTCACCACACCTTCGGATTTCACCTGCAATCGCGTTGGATACTCCACGCTGGATTTCAACGACCCCGAGAGCCTTGGCCTTGGGGATCGAGTGCTGCTCAGCGATGCTGAAAAGGCAAAGCTTGAGGAAGCAGCCGCATTCGGCACTGACAGTAGTATCGCGCCATTGATGCTGGGCATTGACCACCTTGCCACACGGGTTCTGGCAGGTGAACGCGAAGATGCGATCCTCGAATTTCTGACGATGGTGCCCTACTATTTCTGGGGCGCGTACAACATCTTTGACATGAATTCCTCAACCAATGTGAACCGCAACGCCAATGTGGATGATGACAAGAAATCCCCGGCCAAAGTGTTCACCGCAAACAACACGCCGTCTTTCGTGAATTCTTTTGCGAAGCTGCCTATGCCGACCGAAGACTTTGTGCGCAATTTCGGCCGCCGCCTGCATCATATGGCCGTCGAGATTCAGGATGGCGACCATGGCGCGGGTGAGAAGAATGTCGATTTCGTCGTCAATACACTGAAGGACAAAGGTGTGCCGTTCCTGGCGCACGTGGTCGGGGAATGCAAAGACGATCCAAACCTGAAACAGATATTCTCGAAGCATTCGCAATACACGCTGCTGATCACCGAATATATCGAACGCTGCCACCACTATGATGGGTTCTTCACCAAGGATAACGTGGCAGCCCTGACCGCAGCGGCGGGGCAGGATGAACAATACGAGCATGGTCACGTATTCGACTAAGAGCCTGAGATGAAAAAAGGGCTGCGACACATCGCAGCCCAGATCCATCAGGAGAGAGAATGTCGGGTCTTATGACGGCCCGATCATGAAACAGGTGACATTGCGCGCCTGAAGGCGACGGCAGGCTAGATCGGCCTGTTCCCGGGTCATGCCCTGAAACGTTGCCTCGAACCCTTTCGAGCTTTGGCTGACCTTGCGCAGCGTGCCTTCCAAAGTGGTCATTTCCGACAGCGCCGTTTTCAGCAGGATCTTCTCGGCCTCATAGCGTGTGGTGTAGCGGCCCACATTCACGCCCCATAGATGCCCGCCAGATGTGGACAGTCGGGTCACAACCTCTTGTTCGGGTTCGGGCTGCTCAGCGGGCTTGGCTTGTGCAACGGTCAAGTTCTCAGGACGCAATGCTGGGCGCGTATCCGAGTTCTC
Organism: Pseudomonadota bacterium; assembly: GCA_039818265.1. Taxonomy (GTDB): domain Bacteria; phylum Pseudomonadota; class Alphaproteobacteria; order Rhodobacterales; family Rhodobacteraceae; genus Ruegeria. Next base: position 4,911 of record JBCBUG010000030.1, read on the forward strand.
GACCGGAGGGGCAGTTGGTGCAATGTCGGCCTCTGCGATTGCTGCGGCAATACCGTCCTGGATACGATCCCGGTTCTGGTTCGCGGTTTCAACAACGGCGCTGGCGACCTGTGTGGCAACGGGACGAATAACTGGGCGCAGGCTTGCCTTGGGCGCACCGCTGACAGCCGCCACCTGGGTCGAGCCGCCAAGACCCGAGTTGCCCGCATAAGCAGGTCGTCCGGGTTTGCGAATAGGCGCACGAGACGGGGCGCGACGGAAGCCCATATCCAACAGCTCGGCAACCTTCGCGTTCCGAGACGCGCCCGACTTGCCACCAAATACGGTTGCGATGATGCGCTCATCCTTGCGCTTGGCCGACGCAACGAGGTTGAAGCCTGCTGCGCGGGTGTATCCCGTCTTGATCCCGTCCGCACCGCGATACGCGGCAAGCAGGCGGCGGTTCGTGTTCGGAACAGTCTTGATCCCGGCATTGGTCGATTGGCGCGAAAACAGGTTATAGTACTGCGGATAATCATACAGCAGGTGACGCCCCAGCGTGGTCATATCGCGCGCGGTAGACAAATGCCCCGCCTCGGTCAGACCATGAGCGTTCTTGAAGGTCGTGCGGCTCATCCCCATCGCCTTTGCGGTGCGGGTCATGCGACGCGCAAACGCGGCCTCGGATCCGCTCAGAGCGATGCCAATGGCAGTGGCTGCGTCATTGGCCGATTTTACAGCTGCCGCGCGGATCAGATACCGAAACGCAATCGTTTGGCCGGAACGGAGCCCAAGCTTCGACGGCGGCTCGGCTGCCGCTGCCTTGGTGATACGAACCGGCGTGTCCAGCGTGATCTCGCCATTCCGGACCGCTTCAAACGCTATATACAGCGTCATCATCTTGGTCAGTGACGCCGGATGCAGCCGAGTATCGGCGTTGCGCGAATGAAGGACCTCTCCGGTCCGGGCATCAATCACCATGGCCGCATACGGCGCGGCGAAAGATTTAAACGGCGCAAAAGAAAGCACCATCATCAATGCGATGAGAAATAAGCCCATTCGGGCCGGAACTGTCCGCCGAACCTGCACGATCTTTGCCTCTGTCTGCCTCGCGCCGCCGGGTTTTCCCGGTCAGCTAAATTTTATTCTGCTTAGCGGCAACGCTAGCACACAAGCCTTTTAAAATAAACCTAAAGCTGTGGTTTTTACGGTTTCGTTACGGCGCGCGCACGGTGCTACATCTAGCCACCCGAGGCACTCAGGACACTAGATCGGCGATGATTTTTGTGGGCGCCGAAAAACACCACAGGATTTTTCTTTGACTGAGGCGAAACAGCAACATCAAGAGATCGCGCTAAGCAAATCACTCAGACCGCCTAAATCACGCAGTTCTCGGAATCTCTTGGCGTCGACGGGAGCATCCGCATGCTCGACCTCCCAAACCAGACCGTGCGGCACGTAAACGCCCCAACAACCAGCCTGTATCGGGGCGACAACATCGGACCGCATTGAATTCCCGATCATCATCGCCGCAGCCGGGCCATCACCATGGGCTTCAAAGATCGCACGGTAGGTGTCCGAGGTCTTTTCCGATACAATCTCAACCGCATCGAACAATTCACCCAGGCCTGACTGGGCCAGTTTGCGCTCCTGATCAATCAGATCGCCCTTGGTGATCAATACCACGCGATGGGCTTTTGCAGCTTCTTCGATGGCGTGCTGAGCATGCGGCAAAAGCTCGATGGGATAAGCCAGCATCTCCTGCCCGGCTTCGATCAGTTGGCGGATCACCGAGGCGGGAACGCGATCTTCGGTCACTTCAATAGCGGTTTCGATCATCGACAGAACAAAGCCTTTGATACCATAGCCATAGTGCCGGATATTGCGCTTTTCCGCCGCCAGAAGACGCTCCATTAGATGGTCATGTTCGGCATGATCGGACAAAAGCGATGTAAAATGCGCCTGCGTTAGCTGAAAGAACCGTTCGTTGTGCCACAAGGTGTCGTCAGCATCGAAGCCTATGGTGGTGAGTTTTTGCGTCATCCCGAATACGCCTGCTGCCTCTTTCCTCTGACGGGAACGACGTTATATAAGCGCACAAGTAAACCCAATCCCTGAATCGGACAGTTGCGCGCGATGCTGGAAAACCAATGGATGATGTCTGACAAGTCGGACGACGACGGTGATGCGTCTGTTCTGGTCCAGACGCGCCCAAAAACCAAGCGCCCGCCTTTGTACAAGGTGCTGCTGCTGAACGACGATTACACGCCGATGGAATTCGTCGTTCACGTGCTGGAGCGGTTCTTTGGCATGACCCATGCGCAAGCGTTCGAGATCATGTTGACCGTGCACAAGAAAGGCGTAGCTGTCGTGGGTGTGTTCAGCCATGAGATCGCCGAAACCAAGGTGGGCCAGGTCATGGATTTTGCCCGCAGGCACCAGCACCCTCTGCAATGCACTATGGAACGAGAAGAGTAAGCCCCGCGCTGCTGTTCGACATATTCGGCCATGTCCCCTCGCCTAAACCTTGCCTTGCAAAGCGGTTTGACGCTGTCACAGCCGCTGACCGTATTTGGCCCGACGCCAGATGATGATTTGTTGGATTTGCCTCGTGAAACGCAAATCGTGCAACCGTTCAAACCGTTCCACGATTGTTTTGCGGCGCTTGGGTTCACCGCTGTGCCCGAGGCTGTCGGGCCCTGTGAGGATGCAATTGTCCACCTGCCTCGCGCCAAGGCGCTGGCCCGTGCCTTGATCCATCGCGCCTGCAGCCGAGCCACTGGCGTTATTGTTGTCGATGGCGCGAAGACCAACGGTATAGACAGCGTGTTGAAGGACATACGCAAGCGCGTCGCCGTTGAAGGGCCCCTTTCGAAAGCACATGGCAAGATATTCTGGTTTCAGTCTGATCCTGCAGCGTTTGCGGATTGGGCCGCGCCGGAAACTCAAAGTGTCGATGGATATCAAACTGCACCCGGCGTGTTCTCGGCAGATGGTATTGACCCCGCCTCGGCGCTGTTGATGCAGAGCTTGCCTGCCAAACTGGGGGGTCGCATCGCGGATCTTGGCGCTGGATGGGGGTATCTATCCGCCGAACTGCTAAAGCGCGATCAGATCAAGTCGTTGGACATGGTCGAGGCGGATCATACCGCGCTCAACTGCGCGCGGAACAACGTGCAAGACGAACGGGCCATGTTTCACTGGGCCGATGCAATCACATGGGCGGCCGCCGATCCCCGGGATACAATCATCATGAACCCGCCGTTTCATACGTCGCGCAACGCCGACCCGACCCTTGGTCAGGGCTTTATCGCCTCTGCCGCCCGCAACCTGACCCGCAATGGCGATCTTTGGATCGTCGCCAACCGCCACCTGCCTTATGAAGCCGCGTTGACCGAGCATTTCATCAAGGTTGATGAAGTCGCCGGTGATAATCGGTTCAAGGTGTTTCATGCCTCTCGCCCTCGACGCTGAGGCCCGCTAACCTGCCCACTTAATCAGGAGGATTCGGATGTCCTTTTCCATAGCTGGCAAGACAGCAATCGTGACTGGCGGGGCCAACGGGATCGGATTGGCCATCGGTCGTCATTTTGCCGATGCCGGGGCCAATGTTGTCTTTGCAGACATGGACGAAAAGCGACTGGTCGAGGAGCTAGGCGAACAAGCCGACGACAGCAATATTCGATATTTCGCGGGCGATCTGCGCGAAAAGCTGACCATTGCCAACCTGCTGTCAGCCACTTTGGACGCGTTCGATCAGGTCGATATTCTGATCAACGGCGCAAGGCAGGTCATCCCATCTGATCCGCTGGATCCAGATGACGATTCCGTTCGCACGTTGCTGAACCAGAATCTGATGCCTGCACTGCGGCTGAGCCAGCTGGTGGCAAAGCGTATGATCAAGCAATCAGACAATGATGATGACGAAAATCCGGCAGGCTCGATCATCAACCTGTCGTCCATCGCCGCACGACGAACCCATCCCGACTTGATGGCCTATTCGGTTTCCACGGCGGCTTTGGATCAGATGACACGATCACTGGCCGTGGCGCTGGCCCCCAGTCGGATTCGCGTGAATTCAATTGCCTTGGGGTCGGTGATGAGTGCCTCGCTCCAGTCGACTCTCAAGGAAAACCGGGATTTTCGCGACGATATCGAAAAGCACACACCACTGGCCCGCATCGCCGCCCCAACCGAACTGACCGAGACCGCCCAGTTTCTGGCATCAGACGCCGCGGGCTTTATCACGGGTCAAATCCTGACAATTGACGGTGGCCGGACCTTGCTGGACCCGGTCGCGGCTCCGGCTCATTAACACGCCATGTTCGAAACAGAAAAATCCACAGCATCCGCATGGTTCCGTCAATTGCGCGACGACATTGTCGCCGCGTTCGAAACCCTGGAAAACAGTCACAACATCGGACCGTTCTCGGATGCTACGCCAGGCCAGTTCGAGGTCAAGGAAACCAAGCGGCAGTCCGAAGATGGCTCGGACGCGGGTGGTGGGCTGATGTCCGTAATGCGCGGTGGGCGTGTGTTTGAAAAGGTGGGGGTAAACGTCTCGACCGTGTACGGCACTTTGGGTGCACGGGCGCAGCAGGCAATGGCTGCACGCAAAGGTATCCCGGGTATGAAGGACGATCCGCGATTTTGGGCCTCGGGCATCAGCCTGGTGGCGCATATGCAGAACCCGCATGTTCCGGCGGTCCATATGAACACGCGTATGTTCTGGACCCCTCACGCCTGGTGGTTTGGCGGTGGGTCTGACCTGAACCCCTGCATCGAATATGATGAAGATACTTCGCACTTTCACGCGACCCAAAAGGCGCATCTGGACCCACATGGCACTGAACACTATCCACGGTTGAAGGACTGGGCGGATGAGTATTTCTATATCCCCCACCGAAAACGCGCCCGGGGCGTTGGGGGCATCTTCATGGACGACCACTGTACCGGGGATTGGAACACAGATTTCGCGCTGATACAGGATATTGGCCGCGCGTTTCTACCCGCCTTTGTCCCGCTGGTTGAAAAACGCCGGGTTCAGGCCTTTGGGGATAATGAAAAGAACACCCAGCTGGTGCATCGCGGCCTCTACGCTGAATACAATCTGGTCTATGATCGCGGCACGAAATTTGGCCTTGAAACAGGCCACGATCCGGATGCGGTGTTGATGAGTTTACCGCCGTTGGCGAAATGGGTTTGACCTTCAAAAGCCAAAGTCGGTGAAGTTATCGTAGCAGTAGTTCTGTGCCGAAGAGGCCGACATATTCTCGCCCACGCGCTTAACCGTAATCGAGTATCCCGGGTTCGTATCCGCACCGGGCGGTGGCGTCAGCGAGAACTGAACCGTTCGTACGCCGGGCTCATAGGCTTTCGAAATGTATATCTTCTGGTTATTCGCCACACCTAGAGTACGCAGCGCATAGTCACCGATCCCACACCAATAGTTGACCGGTGCAGAGGAACCGATTGCTTTGACCTCATATGTTCCGTCTTTCAGAGGTGTGATCTCCGTCCGAAACTGCGGGGTGACATTCAATCCAAATCCAACGGCCCCTGCCAAACTTGGGGCCAAAAGGGTCGCGCCAAGCGCACATATTCTGAACACTGACATAGCAGACGCTCCTAACCAGAATCCGTGTCTGTTTCTAAGATTAAGTACTTGAAGCTCCGAGTAAAGCCGACCAACAGCGATGTGACCCTTTGTGTGATGCCGCTTGGGCCGCGTCACAAGATGCGCCCCCCGACATCCTGCGGCGCCAATGCCACGGTTTTGATCACCGCGTAACACGTCGCTCCAATCTGCAATCCCAATGCGTTGACCGAGCGTCGTGTCACCCGCGCCAGAACAACTCCGGCAGGTGTTTTAACCGAGACAATCGCGCCCGGGCCATCGCCTGACCGGATCGTTTCAACCTGTCCACTGAGCACATTTAAAGCCGACAGTCTCTGTGGTGGCTGGCTTGATAAAATGACCTCCTGCGCCGGGATACGGATGCGCAAATTCTCACCCACCTGATGTGCGATGCGAGGCAGAAACAGGCGTTCCCCGCCGGCATCCAGCTCGGTCAACCCATCCGAGTGATGTTCTTTGACCCGCACCTGCAAGACCGCACCGATTGCGCGCACGCCAGCAGGTGCAACTGACGGATCAGACAGGACATCGGAGGCCGGACCCTGGCCAGCAACTTTACCATCCTGCAAAGCCACAACGGATGTCGCAAGCCGCGCGACTTCGGCCGCCGAATGGGTGACGTACAAGATTGGAACCGAAATCTCATCCCTAAGCCGCTCGAAATAGGGCAGTATCTCGGCTTTTCGGGCCTCATCCAGTGCCGCCAAGGGTTCATCTGCAAGGATCAAACGGGGGCTGGCAAGCAAAGCGCGCCCGATCGCCACACGCTGCTTTTCCCCACCCGATAACAGGGCCGGTCGGCGGCTCAGCAAATGACCGATGCCCAGCATCTCGATGATCCGATCGGGGTTTTCTTGCTGCGCACCACGCGGCGCAAACCAGCGACCGTAGGACAGATTCTGGCGAACCGTCAGGTGTGGGAAAAGCCTCCCCTCCTGAAAGATGTAACCTAGGCGACGCTTATGGGGCGGCAGCCAGTGCTGTGCTTCGGTATCAAACAGAACCCAGTCATCCACGGCCACCCGCCCCGCTTCGGGCCGCAACAGGCCCGCCACTGCGTTCACAACCGTAGTTTTGCCTGATCCCGAACGCCCAAACAGCACAGTTACCCCCTGCGGCGCGTCAAAGGTCAGATCAAGATCGATTCCCGGCAAATGGTGTTTCAGGCGCACAGATAAGCTCATGACCCGGCCACCCTTGCAGCCGCACGGCGCCCCACATATTCAGATAGAAGCAAAGCCCCCATGGCGATGATGATCGAGATCACAACCAATCGCGTAGCGGCAGCTTCACCCCCTGGCACTTGGAGGAAAGCATATACGGCCGAAGGCAACGTCTGGGTTTGTCCGGGAATATTTGACACGAACGTAATGGTCGCGCCGAACTCTCCCATCGCTTTGGCAAAGGCCAGGATCGATCCGGCGATGATCCCCGGCAGGATCATCGGCAGGGTCACAGTCGCAAACACCATCAGCCGCGATGCCCCAAGGGTCGAACCCGCCTGTTCCAACTTTGGATCCACGGCCTCAATCGACAACCGTATGGCGCGCACCATCAGGGGAAACGCCATGATCCCAGCAGCCAGCGCGGCGCCGGTCCAACGAAAGGCAACGACAATCCCAAACTCGGCCAGAAACCGCCCTATGGGCCCCTGAATGCCAAATGTCAGCAGCAGCAAGTACCCCGTGACAACAGGCGGCAAAATAAGTGGCAGATGGACCAAACCGTTCAACACCTGGCGTCCCGGAAACCGCCATCGTGCCAACGTATAAGCCACAAATATCCCGAATGGCAAAGTAGCCAGAGTGGCCGACAATGACACGCGCAGCGACAGCCGAAGCGCTTCCAGTTCAGCCGGGCCCAACCACTCCATCCCGTTCACCTGTCCGGCAGGGAAAACCCCTGCTTCAGGAAAACAGGCATAGCGTCATTGGTTTGAAGAAACTCCAGAAATGAAGAAGCTTCAGGCGTTGGAACCCGCATCAAGGCTGCAGGGTAGACTATGGGTGGATGCATCTCGTCCGGTATATTACTAACAACACTCACCTGTGGGTTCGCCATCGCGTCCGAACGATAAACAACGCCCAACGGTGCCGCCCCAGTTGCCACAAGCGCAAGCGCAGCGCGCACATTATCCGTCTGCGCCACTTGCCCTTGAACCGCGCCCCAAAGCCCAAGATTTTCCAGCGCTGACTTGCCATAGATCCCGGCAGGCACCGCATCGACCAGCGCCATGGCCAGGTAACCGCCAGCCAGCTCGGTCTTAATATCATAGTCTGAGCCGATTTGGTCGACCGGTGCCCGCTCTGATGCCCCAATCAGAACCAACCCGTTACTTAGCAAATCTACACGCGAAGCCGGATCAATCAGCGCTTGATCCTGCAGCAAATCCATCCAATCGGAATTTGCCGAAATGAAAATATCCGCAGGTGCACCCGCCTGAATCTGGCGGGCCAGAACGGATGAAGCTGCATAGGAGACCGTAATGCTCACCCCGGTCTGCGTTTCGTACACAGACGCAAGCTCATCCAGCGCCGTTTTCAGGCTGGCAGCGGCAAACACCAAAACACCATCGGCTCCGGCCCGAATCGGAGCCAGAATGAGCGTAGCCAGTATCAAAACCGCCAAAACCGCACGGCGGGTCATTAAGAAAGCCATCCAAACTCCGGGCCGGGAAACGACCGTCTGGTTCTGGAATATCGGAGGCAATGGGTTACCCGCAAGCATGTTTCCCACGATCAAGTGGTGTTTGTGATATCTGCCATACCTCGCTTGCAAATGTGGGCGACTACCTGCCCTCCGAACTCAGACCCGTTGACAGTACAGACCGTTTCACGGATCAGAGAAAAACAATCCGATAAAATCCACTCAACCCTCTTGCACCCGCCCACAGGCTTGGCTAAATGCAGCGCTACGGGTGATTAGCTCAGTTGGTAGAGCGCTTCGTTTACACCGAAGATGTCGGGAGTTCGAGTCTCTCATCACCCACCATCGCAACACTTAGATGCTAAGTACGCCTTTTTCAAACGAGGGTGCTTCGTCCGAGGGTCTCAGTCGCCCTCCGCCCGGATGTCACTGACCCTCCGACCCGCGATTCCCCAATTGTGCAGCGGGACCTCGTCAATCACAACAAATGTCGTTGCGGGGTTTTTGTTGAGCACTTTGTGCAACAGGTCGGTGACGCCGGAAATCAACTGCGCCTTTTCTTCAGGTGACGGGCCTGTGCCTACAGGTCCGCCTTCTTGTGTTACCTTGATATTTACGTAAGGCATCGTCCTAGTCCTTTCTCTCGACAAATGAGAAGACCTTGGTCAGCACGCGCCAACCGTCCTTTGAATTGATCACCGTCAGCAAATCCTGATAGTTGCGTCCCATCATCGTCATGCGCGCCTCGACGATGCCGATCCGGTCGCCTTTGAGAGTGATCCGTTCGATGACTTCCTTACGCGGATCACCACGCGAGGCGGGCGGTGTACGGGCGTCGATCCGGTCCATATAGGCCTCTAAACCCATAACTTCGTAGTCGCCGAGGGTGCCGTTCACATAGACCAGATCCCGATGAAACACCGTTCGCAGCACATCGCTGTTCGAATGATAGAGCCCGTCAAAATAACGCTCCATCACACTCTGGATTTCATGGTCACTGTGAAGGCGCATCACGCCAATCCTTCTGCCATAAAGGCCGCCTTGACCGACCCGCGGTCGGCAATTCGATCAACATAAGCCGCGATACGCGGCCAGGCCAACAGGTCAATGGCCTGGAAGTTGGCCCAGTAGATCAGAACGAATGTGTAAGCATCCGCAACCGAGAACGTCTCGGCGACCAGATAGGACCGTCCGTCAGACAGGACCTTTTCGAGATAGTCGAATTTCGAGCGAACCTTCGTCTCCGCTGCCACCTTTTCCGAAGCTGCCGAACCATCCGAAAAGAGCGGCCCCCAGGCCTTATGCAACTCGGCCGCAGCGTAGTTCAGGAATTGTTGTAACCGTGCACGCTCAATACTTCCAAGCGGCGGAGAATAGGCGTGATCGGGATGGGTGTCAGCAATGTGCTGAAGAATTGCAACGCCTTCGCTCAAATACACGCCATCCTCAACTTCAAGCGTTGGCACATAGCCGTTCGCATTGATTTCCTTATAATTTCTTCCGCTTTCCGTTTGCACCTTGGCTGTGTCAACAGCCTCGATCTCGAAAGTCTCACCAACCTCATTCAGCATGATATGGCTGGCCAACGAACAGGCTCCGGCTTTGTAGTACAGTTTCATCTCAACCTCCTTCTCATGAGTGCAGGCCAGAGATAGCAATCAAGTAAAGCGATTGATAATATCGTGTTTTCATCATAATGATCTTATATTCAGATCATTTGTGATGCGATATGACCTTAGACCAACTCATCGCTTTGGACGCGATTGTTGCCACTGGAACCTTTCGGGCGGCCTCTCAGCGTTTGAACAAAGCGCAATCTGCCGTCAGCCATCAAATCCGAAAGCTGGAAGCTGAGCTGCAGTTTGATCTGTTCACACGCGAGACCTACCGGCCTAGTCTGACACCCGAGGGTCAGGTTTACTTTCGCGAAGCGACGCGTGTGCTGGAACAAGTGCACAGGCTGCAAGCCGTCGCGGCTGGATTGCGCAGTGAACAAGAGCCCTCGATATCGATTGCGGTAACGGCCACAACCTCGCTGGACCCGGTCCTGAGCCTGCTGGGCACTATCCGAGAGAGATATCCGGGGACCAACATCCATGTGGCGTCGGAAATGATGGGCGGACCTTTGGCGCGTCTGATGGATGGCAGCGCAGATATGATCATCGCGGGTTTTGAGGGCGTTCCAATTGACGATGTCGAAACGCTCCCCTTCGGAACCATCACGATACGACCCGTCGCAAGCCCAGATTTCCCGGCCGCACAACGCCGCGGCATTCGATCGAGGCGCGAGATGCAGGGTTATACGCAAGTTATCGTTTCAGGTACCGGCGGGAAGGATTTCGATCAAAGTCGGGATGTTCTATCAGGTGGACATCGTTGGACAGTCTCTGATTTCGAAGCGAAAAAAACCATTCTCAAAGCCGGGCTGGGCTGGGGTGGCCTGCCGGAACACATGATGACGGATGAGCTGAGGACCGGAGCGCTTGTGCCACTACGCGTTGATGGTTACCCCACACGCCACACCGAGATTTTCGCGATCCGACGCAGGGACAGTCCGATGGGAAAAGTCATGTCCAACATCTGGGCAGAGCTTGAGACGGCCCATTGATAGATGGGCCTGCCTTAGGAGCACCGAAGCCGCGTTAGGCTTAACTTGCGGCCTCCAATTGCTTCAACCGGGGCATTAAATCCAAAAGCTCTTTGGTGTAAGTATGCTGGGGTGCCGAAAACAGCGAGTCTGTATTCTGCACCTCGACCAGTTTCCCCTGTCGCATCACACCCACCCGATCACACATCTGGCGCACAACCGGCAGGTCGTGACTGATGAACAGCATGGTCAGCCCCAGATGATCCTGAAGGTCTTTGAGGATGTTCAGGATTTGCGCCTGGATCGACACGTCCAGCGCGCTGGTCGGTTCATCGCAAATCAGGAATCGGGGCTGTGTGGCCAGTGCGCGGGCAATACAGATGCGCTGGCGCTGACCGCCAGAGAATTCGTGCGGGTATTTGCGCCATGCGTCTTTCGCCAGCCCGACCCAGTCCAGAAGTTCTCTGACACGCGGTTCAACCTGGGCTTTCGGAAGAATGCGGTGGTGCAGGATGGGTTCGGCCACGAGATCGCCAACCTTCATTCTTGGGTTCAGGCTTGAGAACGGGTCCTGAAAGATCATCTGGATCTGACGGCGATAGCACTGCAAGGCCTCGCCCCCCATTGCCGTTACGTCCTCACCGTCAAAGATCACGCGACCACTATCAACCGGATAGAGCGTGCCGATCATCCGCGCGACGGTGGACTTGCCTGATCCACTTTCACCAACAAGGCCAAACACCTCACCGTCGCGAATGTCGAAACTCACCTGATCGACGGCGGTGAAGTATTGCCGCTGCGACGGCAGAATCCCACCCTTCTGCAGGAAGGTCTTGGTGATGTTCTCGACCTCCAGCAACTTGCCGGATTTGGACAGATCGGTCTTGTCCCAATGTGCCGCTAAATCGTCGATCTTGAAGGTTCTTTCCCGCTCGCCATAGCTAACCACCGGGAACCTTTCGACCTTGGTATGAGGTCGTGGCACGGCGGTAATCAGGGATTTGGTATAGTCATGTGTCGGTGCGCCGAGGATCTGATCAGTGGTGCCGCTTTCAACCACATGGCCGGAATACATCACTGTGACCGTATCGGTGGTATCGGCGATAACCCCCATGTCGTGAGTCACAAGGATCACGCCGACCTGACGCTCTTTGGCCAGTTCCTTGATCAGATCCAGTACCTGCGCCTGCACAGACACGTCCAAGGCGGTCGTGGGCTCATCCGCGATCAACACGCTGGGCTCCGTGCACAGCGCCAGGGCGATCACCACGCGCTGACGCATTCCGCCAGAAAATTGATGCGGGTACTGGTTGAACCGGTCCGCGGGGTCCGGGATGGACACGCGATCCAGCAAAGCAATCGCACGTTTCTTGGCCTCAGATGCGGACAGGCCAAGATGTAGCTGGATCGTCTCGACCAATTGCTCACCCACTGTGAACAGCGGGTTCAGCGAGGTCAGCGGATCCTGAAAGATCATCCCGATCTCTTTGCCCCGGATCCCGCGTTTGTCCTCGGCGTCCAGTTCGTCGATACGCCGACCGTTCAGCCAGACCTCACCCTCGGACACATGGGCCGGTGGGTCCAACAGACCGATCACGGCGTTTCCGGTCATCGATTTGCCCGCTCCACTTTCGCCCACGACCCCCCGGATTTCACCAGGATGCAGGTCGTAGGTCACATGCTCCACCGGTTTGAAAATGCCGTGGCGGGTTGGGATTTCTACCGTTAGGTTGCGGATCGAGAGAACGGGATCGGTCATTTCAGCCTCGGGTTCAAAGCATCGCGCAGCCAGTCGCCCAGCAGGTTTACACTCAGGGCCAGCGCCAGAAGGGTGCATGCTGGGAAGAACAGAATCCACCACTCACCCGAGAACAGGAACCCCTGCCCGATGCGGATCAGCGTGCCCAGTGACGGCTGTGTGGGCGGTGCACCGACACCCAGAAAGCTAAGCGTCGCCTCGGCAATGATCGCCAGTGCAAGTGAAATCGTTGCAATAACCAGCACGGGTGACAGCACATTCGGCAGGATATGGCGCAGCATGATCGTCAACGGATTTTGCCCAATGATCCGCGCAGCCGCCACGTAGTCTTTGTTCTTCTCGACCAGCGTAGCACCGCGAACGACCCTTGCGAACTGCACCCAATCAGACAGGCCAATCGCTAGGATCAATACCCAGATCGCCATCTGATCACGATACTCAACAGGCGTAACCCCCTTTGCGATACCGAAGATCAGCATGGCCAGAAGGATCGAAGGGAAGGTCAGTTGCACATCCGCCGTACGCATGATGATGGTTTCGGTCCAACCGCCGAAATACCCCGACAGCAGACCAAGAATGATCCCCAGAACCATGGCAAACAAAACAGCTGCGACACCGACAAACAATGAAATGCGCATCCCGTAGAGGATGGTCGAGAACACATCCCGCCCTTGATCGTCAGTGCCCATCACAAAGCTTTCACCTGTAAACGCATTTGGTTCCATCGGCGGGGTGAACCCGTTCATCAGGTTCAGGCTAGATGGGTCGAACGGGTTTGTCGGCGCAATCAGCGGTGCGAAGATCGTTACAAGGATCAACAACGAGGCAACAGCAGCCGAGACCATGGCCACCGGAGATCGACGAAACGCGTAGAACTGATCGCTGTCCAGAATACGTTGCAGGCGGCTCATGCGCTGACCCTCAGGCGTGGGTCGATGAACGCATAAAGGATGTCGACCGCAAGGTTAATCGTGACGAAGATGACCGAAATCATCATCAGATAAGCTGCCATAACGGGGATATCCACAAACTGGATTGCGTTGATAAACAGCAGGCCAAGGCCCGGCCACTGGAACACCGTCTCAGTGATGATGGCAAAGGCGATAATGGCCCCTAATTGCAGGCCGATGATGGTTATCACGGGCACCATGGTGTTTTTTAGGGCGTGGCGAAAGTTGATGGTCCGATCACTCAGGCCGCGCGCACGAGCGAAGCGGATATAGTCCTGCCGCAGTACCTCCAGCATTTCAGACCGGACCAATCGCATGATCAAAGTCATCTGATACAGGCCCAGAGTGATCGCTGGAAGGATCAGGGCCTTTAGCCCACTACTGGTCAATAGACCAGTGTTCCACCAACCAAGATCCACAACCTCACCGCGCCCAAAGCTGGGCAGCCAGCCCAGTTCAACCGAGAAGACATAGATCAGCAGAATGCCGATCAGGAAAGTGGGCAGCGAAACCCCGATCAGCGAGGCCGACATGATGAAGTTTGCTGCGAACCCATCTCGTCGGATCGCAGTGAAGACGCCCAATGCGATGCCCAGGGCAATCGCAAGCATAGCTGAGACCAGAGCCAGTTCCAGTGTCGCCGGCGCGCGTTCGGCCAGAATCTCTGCGACGGGCCGACCCTGACGGAAACTAACGCCGAAATTGCCCTGCACCGCCTCGCGCAGGAACTTCACATATTGCACCGGGAAGGGTTGATCGAGGCCCAACTGGCTGCGCAACCGTTCCACGTCTTCCATGGTCCGCTCCTGCCCCAGCATGTTGTCGATCGGGTCGCCGACAAAACGGAACATGGAAAAGGCAACGAGGCCCACGACGAAAAGAACCAGCGCCGACTGGGCTACGCGCCTGATAATGTATGACAGCATTTAGTTGACCGTGACCCAACGCAGAAGGAAGAAATTGTCGGGCCGTTGCGTCAACTCGATATTGCTACGAGCACCCCAGACCAGAGGCTGGACATAGAGGGGGACATAGGCGACCTCGTCCTGAAGGATGGCTGTGACCTCATCCAACATGGCTTGGCGCGTTGGCTCGTCAATCTCGGACTGGATCATTGGCAGCAGCTCATCCACACGCGCGTTGGAATATCCGCCGAAGTTCCAAGACCCTAGCTTCTTCTCCTCATTGGGGGTTGAGGCCAGAAAGCGCAAGGGGTGTTCAGCATCAAACGTGCCCGGCGACCAACCCAGCAGATACATGTCGAAATTGTCGGCCCGCAATTCTGGCCAGTAGTTCTGAACAGGCATTGCATCCAGTGTCACATTCAGCCCGGCCTGTGCGAGCATGGCTGTGATCGCCTGACAAACAGATTCATCGTTCAGGTAGCGATTGTTGGAGCATTTGAAGCTGACTTCCGCTCCCTCGGCCCCAGCTTCGGCCAGCAGCGCCTTTGCGCCTTCGAGATCATAGCCATAAGGGTCCGCGTTCGCTGCCGAATACCCGCGCATTGCATGGCTGACCAGCTGGCTTGCGACTTCGGCGTTGCCGCGCATGATGGTTTGAAGGATGGCCGGTACATTGACCGCCTTTGCAGCCGCCTCGCGGACACGCGGATCGAGGAACAGATCAGAGCCTCCCTGCCCGGCCTCGCTCGCGCCTTCTTTCTGGTCAAAACCCAACATGATGACGCGCGCTTCGATGCCTTGGATGACCTTTACATCCGGGTTGTCCTGCAAGCGCGCAACGTCCTGAATTGGAACCGGGTTGATGAAATCAACATCGCCCGACAACAACGCTGCTAAAGCGGTCGCAGGGTTTTGGATCGGCACCAATTCAGCTCGGGTCAGGTTGTGCTCTGCATCGCCCCACCAGCCGTCAAACGGCTCCAACACAGTGCGCAGGCCTGGTTCTCGTGCGGTGATTTGAAAGGCGCCAGTCCCGTTTGCGTTCAGTGTCGCATAGTTACCGGCCTCTTTGTCAGGCAGGGCCGTGTCATTCGCTTCAGCCCAGCCGCTATCCATGATCATCCAGTTGGCGATGCTATCGGGGAATATCGGGTTTGGCGCATTGGTCATCACGTCGACGGCGTAGTCATCGACTTTCACGACCTCGGCGACGGGGGCGAACCAGCTGCGAGTGTCTGAACTTTCGTCGGACGCGCGCTGATAGGAAAAGATCACGTCATCGGCGTTGAATTCGGACCCATCATGAAACGTCACGCCCTCGCGCAGCTTGAACCGCCAGCCTACGCCACCCTCAATCGGCTCCCAACTGGTTGCAAGCGCCGGTTCGATGGTCATGTCCTTGCCGCGCCGCACCAGCCCTTCATAGACGTTGTTCAGAAATCCGAGAACCGGGGCGGAGTTGACCGCATGCGGATCCATGGTTTGCGGATCGGTGGTGACGGCAAAGGTGAACTCTTCAGCCGCAACAGGCATGGCAAGAGCGCCCAGCAGCGCGGCAGTGGTTAGACGTTTCATGATAGCTCCCACTTCAAAAGTGGCCGGGCTCTGCAGAACAGAACCCGGCAACAAGGCATTAGTTCAGGCCAAAATGTTTGACCATGGGCTGATCTTCCGGATCAACCTCGATGCCCAGATTTTCGGCCATACCCCAGTTCAGCACCTGGTGGTGGATCGGAATGTATAGCTGTTCGTCTTGAACAACGCGCCAAATCTCGGCGATGTCCTGATTGCGTGCATCCAGGTCAGTGTTCGAGGCCAGTGACTTGATCTTGGCGTCCAGATCATCGCTGTCGAAACCAGTGCCATTCCAAGTGCCGATATCGCTTTCACGACCGTGGACCAAGAAGTTGAAGATGTATTCCGAATCGTAGGTCGGCACACCCCATCCCAGCATGTAGAAATCGGTCTTGCCGTCGGTGATCAGCGGGAAATGCTGCGCCTTGGGCTTTGCATCCAGGTTCACCGTGATGCCGATCTGACCCAACATCCCAACTGCGGCCTGACAGATGCCTTCGTCGTTAATGTAGCGGTCGTTGGGGCAATCGAGGCGGATCGAGAAGCCGTCGGGATACCCCGCTTCGGCCAACAGAGCCTTTGCGCCTTCAACATCCGTGCTGCTTTCGGCATCCATCTCAGCCGTCCAGCCGTTCACGAAGGGCGGAGCAATCATGCCCGCAGGCTGCGACTGCCCGCGCATGACCACCTGTTTGATGGCATCCCGGTTGATCGCCTTTGACATCGCCTGTCGCACGCGCACATCGGCCAAGGGGTTTTTGCCGTCCACATTGTCGGCTTCGATATCGTCCGTGCCTTGGTTCATCCCGAAGAAGATAACCCGGTTCTGGGGTGCCTGTTTGACGACCAAGCCGTCTGCAGAATTGACCCGATCAAGGTCCTGTACTGGCATATCCTGAAGGAAGTTCACCTCGCCTGACAGCATCGCTGCGACTCGGGTCGCATCGTTCTGGATTGGCGTATAGATGATCTCGCTGATCGCCATCGGGAACTGATCGCGGCCCCAATAGTCTTCGTTTCGCTCCATCACGGTTTTCACGTCCGGTTCACGGCTGACCAGCTTGTAGGGGCCCGTGCCATTCACATTGGTGGTCGCAAAGGTGATCTCACCCCCTTCGAAATCCTGAACGGCAACCGCATTGTTTGCCTCGGTCCAACCCTTGTCCATGATGAACAGGTCAGTGAGGTTTGCGGGCAGGATCGGGTTCGGGCCATCGGTCACGATCTCAACCATGTGATCGTCCACGGCACGCACTTCGACGATCGAGTTGATCAACTCTTTCATGTCAGAGTTCGGTTGCTTCGCCCGGTTGATGCTGAACACCACATCCTCGGCAGTAAAATCGGCCCCATCGTGGAACTTCACGCCCTGACGCAGATTGAATACCCAGACGTTCGGATCATCTGCGCTTGGCGCCCAATCCGTGGCCAGCGCGGCTTCGAACGCACCCGTAGTATCGCGAATGATCAGCGGTTCATACATCTGATGGCGGACGGTATGTGTAGGCCCCTCGTTTTGCGAATGAGGATCGAGCGTCAAAGCATCCCCCGAGCGCGCCCAGCGCAATGTCTCAGCTTGGGCCAGCGTTGTTGAGGCCATCAACATCGCCAGCGCGAACATTGGTTTCTTCATTATTTTCTCCCTTATCTGCAGCGGGTTAGCTGCATTGAATTCGCGATACTAAGTCGCAAATTTCTGTTAACGCTAAAATCGAGGATAGCATACCAACTGCGTCGGCATGTCAATCGGTCTACGGCACAGAAAATCGGAGAATGAAGAATTTTGAACGTCGCCAAGCAAATTTACAAACAAAACCAATGTCGTCTTCCAAACGCTGGGCAACTCCTGAGACTGCTCTCAAAGACACAAGTATCACCTTGATCGCGCTAAAACACAGTCGATCAAAAGTCTTTGTATATTTACAAATTAATACATTCATTTTAATGATTTTGTATGAGAAAAATCCAACTGTCCCGGCGTATGTCTGACGTCAGCACCCACCGGACAGAATTAGGGGTTTGAGCAACGGAGGATTTCTGGTTCATCGAAGCCATTATGGAGCGAAGATGAATAAGAAATCCGGAACATCGAAGGACGCCGCTGACAAGCTGGTCCGAGGTA
>JBCBUG010000031.1:0-22322 GCA_039818265.1 Pseudomonadota bacterium
ATATCTCCCGGTCGCTACAAGCTCGGTAGTGACGATGAAGCCCTTCGCGAGCGAACAGGCCGTATCAGTCGCCTAGTTTCAGGACAATGTGAGCCAGTCGACAACTCTGATGTTTGGCTTGTAGGATGCAGCTCGTAGTTCGAATGGCCTAAGTGTCCCGCATTGCCGGCATTGGCGGCGAACGGATCAATCTTGGAGGTCATGCCGAAAGCTGACATCGGCTATCCTTCGTTAATGAGTACACGGCCTAGGCTCCGTGTTACTCTTTTTCAGGCTGCGTGCCACCCAAGCTATTTCGGAGCTTCGTGGTAAGGGCAGTGAGTGTCTCGGCCTGATTGTCACCAAGTGCCAAGGTGATCAGGGCAGTCGCCTCCTGCCAGACGATCAATACTTTTTCCAAAACTGCCCGCCCGTCCGGCGTCAGGTCGAGAATATCGCTGCGGCGGTTTACAGGGTTTGTGCTTTGCGTGATGAAGCCCAGCGCCACCAACCGTTCTGTCATGGAACTCATACTGCCCGCCGAAACATCGAACTGTTTTGCCAGATGCCTCTGTGAGGTCGGTCCGATCTTGGACAAGGCATCCAGGATAAGAGCCTGTCGGTGACGGATCCCGGTTGGTTTCAGCAGCATTTCAACCCGCTTTTCCAGCAAGGTGGCTGAATGCAAAACAGGGTGAGGGTCTACTGCTGTTCGTTTCATGGCCTGACTGCGTTGCAAAAAGGTGGTTACGACACTTAACAGTCATAATGTTCTGATGTAAATAGTTTGGATCAGAACAAACGTTGGCATGCAACTCCCACCTTCACTGAATTCCCAAGGAGTAACACCATGAAACCGTTTATCGGGATCGCACTAGCAACCCTAGGCTTGGGAGCACTCGCCTTTCCGGCTCACTCAGCAGGAAACCTTGTTGAAGTTCAACTGACTGACAGGCTGGACGACGCGCGCGGCTACTGCCTGGACATAGCTGGTGGACAGGGCAAAAATGCGCCGCTTGACAGGGGACTACAGGCGCACACCTGCTACAACTACACAGGAGGCATCCTTGAAGATCAGGGCTTTGACGCGGATCTCATCGGCAAGGGAGAGTTCCGAATTCCCTATTTTGATGTCTGTATGACAGTCCCATCCGTTGAAGCAGGAGCGCCGATTGTGCTTGGCTCATGTTCCGGGACAGACACACAGAAATTCACCCTGAAGGACAATGGACATCTGGTCACCCAGGCCGACCCGACGCTGTGCGTAACGGTCAACAGTACGGAAAAACGGGAAGGACGCGGTGGCTCTCCCATCCATGTGATGCGCCCTTTGTCCCTCCAGTCCTGTGACGATGCCAACTTGACCTACCAAACCTGGTCTCTGTTCCAATTGTAGGAGCATTCGATGAACGCCAGTCTGTCCGGAAGCGCTTCCTATGATGCTGTTTCGCTAACGATCACCCGATCATCGCATGGGCGATGATCGGGTTGAAACCTTCGGAGCAAGGGTCGATCTTTCGCTCACCGAGATTTTTGCGCATTGCCGCGCCTGCGAATCCCTAGGATGAACTTGCGAATATGGTTTTTATCGAAATTTTCCGGTGAGATGAACCCCAGGACGGTCTCGCACGCAGATCCAAGAAAGCATATTCGCCATTTTTGTTCGCGCGTAATTCCTAGCTTAAGCATCTGACTTTCATAGAAGGTGGGCGAAGCGTTTCACTCCTGCCCACACTCCTCAAGACAGCAAAGCGGACATGGTAGTTGCATCGGGTTGCGAGGACTTTCGGCCCAAGGCCGCCGTAGATGACCGTGCTTCTGCAGCAAGACTTCTTGATAGATTGAAAGTGCTCAATCAGCGTTCTTGACATCGAATCTTCTCCAGCAAGCGAATCGAATGTTGGTTTGGGAGCAACGTCATGCTGTTTGCGCGCCAGTCTAGGGGAATATTGAGTGAGCCTTTTTCAAACATCGCAGCGTGAAAGTAGATTTCGACTGTCTAATGTAAGGAAGCTTGTACAGCGTCCCGGATAAGAACTTTTCATAACCTCGGGTACCGCTAACGGCGACTTTCAGGAGATAATCAAACTCACCGGTTACAAGGTAAACTTCCAGGATTTCGGGCACACGTGCCAGCTCTGCTCCAAACTCTTGCAACACTTGTTCGTCGTGTTTATCCAAGGAAACTTCAACAAATACAGTTTCCGGGTAACCAAGGCGTTCTTGATCGAGAACGGCAGTATAGCCATCAATAAACCCGTCATCCTGCAACCGTTTCAGGCGTTGCCAGCATGGACTTGTTGAAAGCCCAACTTCTTCGGCCAAAGCGCTATTGGGCTTGCGGCCGTCTTTCAACAAGGCGCGTAGAATCTTCCTGTCAAGCTCGTCAAGCTGCTTTACCATTAGAACAATAATCCCTCCATATTGAGAATTTGCAAAACACTATACTGAAAATGGCTCATTATTAAGCAACAAAAACAAATAATTCTGCCGATTGAGGGACACAATACGTCTCGGCATTTTGATCACAGGATAGACCTGTCGATTGCTTCCACGACGTCCGAACGTTTTATGATGGCGAAAGGCAGCAAAATTGAATTTTTCTTACAGCGATGAACAGGCTGCCATTTTTGACATGGCCAAGACCTTCGGAGAAGTGGCCATAACGCCCAACGCTTATACCTGGGAAAAGGCCGGTACGATCCCGCGCGGGTTTCTGAAAGAAATTGGCTCCCTTGGGTTCGGCGGCATCTACACATCCGGCGAATATGGAGGATCAGGCTTGTCCAGGTTGGATGCCGTTCTGATCTTTGAGGCGCTCTCACGGTCCTGCCCTTCAGTCGCGGCCTTCATTTCCATCCACAATATGTGCGTCTGGATGGTGGACAGCTTTGGGACGGAAACCAGCAAGCAAAAGTGGCTTCCCAAGCTCTGTGCGTTCGACAAGGTGGCTTCTTACGCATTGACTGAACCTGGTTCTGGTTCCGACGCGGCCGCGCTGAAAACCAAAGCCGTGCGATCAGACGAAGGATACCGTCTGACCGGAACAAAAGCCTTCATTTCGGGCGGCGAATTTTCTGACGTTTACATTGTCATGACCCGAACCGGCGACCCGGGACCAAAGGGCATTTCCGCTTTTTTGGTTGAAGATGGAACGGAAGGACTGAGTTTCGGTGCCCAGGAGAAAAAAATGGGTTGGCGGTCCCAACCGACTGCGATGGTTCAATTGGATGATTGCAAAGTACCAGGCGATGCGCTTTTGGGCAAAATCGGGGAAGGGTTTACCTATGCGATGAAGGGGCTCGACGGAGGGCGACTGAACATTTCCGCGTGTTCCCTGGGCGGGGCCCAGTTCGCGCTTGACCAGGCCGCCAAATATATGGGCGAGCGCACGGCCTTCGGGAAAACACTCGACCAGTTTCAGGCGCTACAATTCAAGCTGGCAGACATGCAAATACGTCTCGAAGCGGCACGGACACTTCTACACAAGGCGGCCTGGAAGCTGGATCAGCAGGCGCTCGATGCGACCAAGTATTGCGCAATGGCAAAAGCATTTGTGACAGATGTATCGTTCGATGTGGCCAATGATGCCCTGCAACTCCTGGGCGGCTACGGCTATCTGGAAGACTACGGGATCGAAAAGATTGTACGCGACATTCGAGTGCATCAGATTCTTGAGGGCACCAATGAAGTGATGCGCCTTATCACGGCTCGTTCTGTGTTGGCGGAGCGCAACTAATGGCAGGCGACGTCATCACGGAAACAAACGGTACGGTTGGCCTTATCGTTCTCACGCGTCCGAAAGCCATGAATGCATTGACGCACGAGATGGCACTGGAGATCGAAACCGCGCTCGATGCTTGGGCTTGCGATGAGGCAATAGACTACGTCCTGATAGAGGCAACTGGCGACAGAGCCTTTTGCGCTGGCGGCGATCTTCAGTGGCTCTATGCAGCCGGAAAAGCCGGACAATTTAAAGAAGCGGCACAATTCTGGCGCGACGAATATCGGCTCAATCACAAAATAGCGACTTTTCCCAAACCCTACATCGCGCTGATGCATGGCGTTGTCATGGGTGGAGGTGTCGGCATTTCTGCACACGGTTCCCATCGGATCGTAACGGAAAGTTCCGTAATTGCCATGCCGGAATGTTCTGTTGGTCTGATCCCAGATGTTGGCGGATCGCTTATTCTTGCAAATGCGCCCGGACGTATTGGCACTTACCTAGGATTGACCGGTACCCGTATGGGGCCCGGTGATGCGGTCTTTGCGGGATTTGCAGACACTTTCGTGTCATCAGACAAGTGGCCTGCCTTGCAAGAGGCATTGCGGTGTGGCGCGGGAATATCGGCCGTGCAGGAGTTTGCTGTAGAACCGCCGGAAAGCGAATTGGCTAGATTGCAGCCCAGAATAGACGCAGCCTTTGAATGCAAAAGACCGGGCGATGCCATTGCTGCATTGGAGCGACTGAACGAGGAATGGTCGAAAAAAGCAGCGCTACGAATTGCAAGTGCGTCGCCTCTTGCAGTGGCAGCAGCGTGGCATGTGATAGCTGCTGCAAGGCGATGTGACCATCTCGCCAATGTATTGCAGTTGGAGTTCCGCTTCACATCTCGTGCGTTAGAGCACTCAGATTTCATCGAAGGCATTCGCGCAGCTGTCATTGAAAAGGATCGCTCACCGCGCTGGACGCATGCATCGCTGACCGATGTACCGATCGAGCTACTGGCATTGATGGCTGAACCGGTTGAAGGCGGCGACCTGACATTTCAAACGACGGAGACGGGGTGACGATGCGTATAGGCTTTATCGGACTCGGCAATATGGGCAGCGGAATGGCTGCAAATCTTGCAGGGGCAGGACATGAGTTGATTGGCTTTGATCTAGCACATGTCGAGGTCCCGGGCGTAACCAGGACCAAAGATGCCATCTCCGCTGTTTTGGGTGCCGACGTCGTCATTACAATGCTGCCGGATGGCGCCATTTTGAAAGCTGTCTTTGCTGAGATCAAAGCATCACTATCAAAAAACAGCTTACTTATCGATTGCTCCACTGTTGACGTGCAATCCTCAAGGGAAGTTCACGCCGACGCAGCCGATCTCAGGGTTTTAAGCCTAGATGCACCGGTATCCGGAGGGATCGGTGGCGCAACCGCAGGTACATTGACCTTTATGGTTGGTGGAAGTCACGAAGCATTTGCCAAAGGCACCCCGCTTTTCGAAATCATGGGCCAAAAAACGGTTCATTGTGGAGATGCCGGAGCAGGTCAAGCTGCCAAAATCTGCAACAATATGTTGCTAGGCATTACCATGATCGGAGCGTGCGAAGCGTTCGCGTTGGGAGACAAACTTGGTCTCGATGCAGGCAAACTCTTCGATGTGATCTCGACATCATCCGGCTCTTGCTGGTCAGTCAACACGTACTGCCCGGTGCCCGGTGTTGGCCCGCAAACTCCTGCGGACATGGACTATGTGCCTGGTTTTGCAGCTGATCTGATGCTCAAAGACTTGAATCTCAGCCAGGAGGCAGCCAGTCAGGCCAGCGCCACGACGACCATGGGCGCAAAAGCGACCGAGTTATACGGGTCCCTCGTAGATGAGCTCGGGCTCGGTCAGGACTTCTCGATTTTCTACAAAAAGCTCAAGGAGGGTGGTTGATTATGAGTGATGCAATTCTGATCGAGCGCAAGGGTCGCGTTGTCCTCGTAACCTTGAATCGCCCGAAGGCGCTGAACGCTCTCAACAATGAAATCATGCGCGAAATGGGAGAACGGCTTGGCCCTATGGACCGCGATCCCGAGGTCGGATGTTTTGTTGTAACCGGTAGCGAAAAGGCATTTGCCGCCGGAGCAGACATCAAAGAAATGGAGAGCCAATCTTATACGGATATGCTCTACGCCGACTTTTTTCAGGGTTGGGATGCATTTGCCAACCTGAGAACGCCGAAAATCGCGGCCGTATCGGGTTATGCCCTTGGTGGAGGCTGCGAACTCGCCATGATGTGCGACATAATCTACTGCAGTACCACCGCGAAGTTTGGCCAACCGGAAATCAAGCTGGGTGTCATGCCGGGCATGGGCGGATCGCAGCGCCTAACCAAACTCATCGGTCGCGTCAAAGCAATGGAAATGATCCTGACCGGACGCATGATGGGGTCCGAAGAAGCCGAGCGTTCCGGTCTAGTGGCTGATATTTTTGCGGATGAAGATCTGTTGTCCAAAACTCTGGAAGTGGCAGAGAAAGTGGCGGGCTACGGCAAGGTTTCGGCTTTGCTGGCGCGTGAAGCGGTGCACCGTGCCGACGAAGTTGGCTTGTCGGAAGGCCTGCTGTTCGAACGCCGCATTTTCCATTCTCTCTTTGCGACCGCAGACCAGGCCGAAGGCATGTCTGCGTTCGTTGCCAAGCGCGAACCTCGTTTCAAGGGAATCTGAACAGATGACCGAAACCAACCATTTGCAATTGCACATCCCCGAACCTGAGGTACGCCCAGGCGATGCGCCGGATTTTTCCGATTTCGAAATCCCACCAGCTGGTGAGGTGCGCCGGCCTGAGGTCGATGCTGAACCGGAAACCATGCGGGATCTTGCATTTTCGATCATCCGTGTGCTGAACAAGAAGGGGGAGGCAGTTGGCCCCTGGGCGGGCTTGCTCAACGACGAAGACCTGGTTGTAGGGCTGCGCCACATGATGACGCTGCGCACCTACGACGACCGCATGATGGTAGCTCAACGGCAGGGCAAGACCAGCTTCTACATGCAGCATTTGGGCGAAGAAGCAGTAAGCTGCGCGTTCCGCAAAGCACTGGAAGCGGGCGACATGAATTTCCCGACCTACCGTCAGGCTGGGCTGTTGATCGCCAACGACTTTCCTCTGACCAAAATGATGAACCAAGTCTATTCCAACGACGGGGACAGCGCACGGGGCCGACAGCTACCGGTCTTTTATTCATCCAAGGAAGACGGTTTTTTTTCAATTTCGGGTAATCTGGCAACCCAGTATATCCAGGCCGTTGGCTGGGCCATGGCCTCGGCCATCAAGGAAGACACCAAAATCGCTGCCGCGTGGATCGGTGACGGGTCGACAGCGGAAAGCGACTTTCACGCCGCAATGGTCTTTGCCTCGACCTACAAGGCACCAGTGGTGCTCAATGTGGTCAACAACCAATGGGCAATCTCCACATTTCAGGGAATTGCCAAAGGCGGAGCAGGAACCTTTGCCGCACGTGGGCTTGGCTTTGGCATTCCGGCCTTGCGCGTTGACGGGAACGACTATCTGGCAGTTCATGCTGTGGGCAAATGGGCAGCGGAGCGTGCACGCCGCAATCTGGGGCCGACGATCATCGAGTACGTCACCTATCGTGCCTCGGGCCATTCCACGTCCGACGATCCGTCGGCCTATCGTCCAAAGGAGGAAGGTCAGGCCTGGCCATTGGGCGATCCGATTGATCGACTAAAGGCCCATCTGATCGAAAAAGGCGCTTGGTCCGAAGAGCGCCACGTCCAGACCGCTGCTGAAATCCTGGACACGGTGATGGCGGCGCAAAAGGATTCTGAAGCGATCGGAACCTTGCTGACAGGTACGCTGCCCTCCCCCAGCGACATGTTCCGCGATGTCTTTGCCGAGATGCCTCCACATCTGATCGAACAACGCCGCGAAGCGGGAGTTTAACCTATGCCCAACATGACAATGATCGAAGCGATCCGCGACGCGCATCATGTGATGATGGAGCGCGACCCGGATGTGGTCGTCTTTGGAGAGGACGTCGGCTATTTCGGCGGCGTGTTCCGCTGTACTGCCGGATTACAGCAAACCTTTGGCAAAACCCGCTGCTTTGACGCACCGATCAGCGAACTTGGGATCGTCGGTTCTGCTGTGGGCATGGCGGCCTATGGGTTAAAGCCGGTCGTTGAAATCCAGTTCGCAGATTACATGTATCCCGGCTATGACCAGCTGGTGTCCGAAGCCGCACGGATGCGCTATCGATCTGCGGGAGAGTTCACTTGCCCGATGGTCGTGCGCATGCCCACAGGCGGTGGAATCTATGGTGCTCAGACCCACAGTCAGAGTCCCGAGGCCTTGTTCACTCATGTGGCGGGTCTGAAAACGATAGTACCGTCGAACCCGGCGGATGCAAAAGGACTACTGGTGGCTGCCATAGAAGATCCGGACCCCGTGATCTTCCTTGAACCCAAACGTCTCTACAACGGCCCGTTTGACGGCCATCACGACCGGCCCACGGTGCCATGGAAAAAGCACGCGTTGGGTGAAGTCGAGGAAGGCTATCAAAGGGTCGAGATCGGCAAGGCTGCGATCCGGCGCGAAGGCAAGGATGTGACGATCCTGACCTATGGCACGATGGTCTATGTGGCGCTGGAGGCCGTGGCGCAATCGGGTATAGACGCCGAAGTTGTGGATCTGCGTTCGTTGGTACCGCTCGACAAGGAGGCGATTGTGAACTCGGTTTCCAAGACAGGCCGATGTGTGATCGCGCACGAAGCCACGCTGACCAGCGGATTTGGTGCCGAGTTGGCCTCGATCGTGCAGCGTGAGTGCTTCTATTACCTGGAAGCACCGATCCAGCGGGTCGCTGGCTGGGACACACCATATCCGCATGCCTCCGAATGGGATTACTTCCCTGGACCAGGCCGCGTGGCGACCGCGTTGACGCATGTGATGGAGGACTAAACCATGGGCACGCATGTCATTCTAATGCCGGACGTTGGAGAAGGCATCGCCGAAGCTGAAATCGCTGAACTGTTGATCCCCGTCGGTGACGTTCTTCGCGAGGATGACATCTTTGCGTCGGTTATGACCGACAAGGCGACAGTCGAAATTCCCTCAACAGTCTCAGGCAAAGTGACGTGGTATGCAGGCGAGGTCGGTGACAGTATTGCCATCGGGGCACCTTTGGTCAAAATCGAGGTAGATGGTCCTGGCAACGAAGCGGAGGTCCTGACGGTTGAACCCGACCCCGAGTCGACTGTCGATGCGGAACCCACTTCGGCCGTCGATGCACCTGCAAAAACCCCTGCCTCCGCCCCAGCGCCCCCCCCGTTGGCACCGCCCAAGGCGCTCCAGAGCACCACCAAGCTGCGCACGCCCAGAGAAAAGCCGGTAGCCAGCCCTGCCGTGCGCCGCCGAGCGCTGGACGCTGGTGTTGATCTACGCCAGGTACCGGGAAGTGGACAGGGCAGACGTGTTACTCATGAGGATCTGGATGGTTTCATCGCTTTGGGCGGTACTTCGCCTCTCGGCGCGGGACGCGGCCCAGACACCTCGGTTGAAGAGGTCAAGGTCGTCGGTCTGCGCCGCAAGATCGCAGAGCGCATGGTCCTGGCCAAGACGCGTATCCCGCACATCACCATTGTCGAAGAGGTTGACGTCACCTCACTTGAGGAACTGCGCGGGTGTCTCAATGCCGAACGCGGCGACCGGCCAAAGCTGACTATTCTGCCCTTCCTGATGAGCGCCATGGTCACCGCGTTGCGCGAACAGCAGAACCTGAATGCGCTTTACTATGATGATGACGGAATCGTGCATCAGCATGGGGCCGTGCATATCGGCATCGCCACCCAGACGCCCGCGGGTCTGATGGTTCCAGTCGTCCGCCATTGCGAAGCACGCTCGATCTGGGACATGGCCTCGGAGCTGGGCCGTGTTGCCGAAGCCGCCCGAACCGGCACCGCAGCGCGCGAAGAGCTCAGTGGGTCCACGATCTCGATCACCTCTTTGGGCAAACTTGGAGCCATTGCGACCACACCGATCATTAACTACCCCGAAGTGGCCATCATTGGTGTCAACAAGATGACGATACGCCCAATGTGGAATGGCACCGAATTTGTGCCGAGGAAAGTGATGAACCTTTCCAGCAGCTTTGACCACCGTGTGATCGACGGCTGGGATGCAGCGGTCTTTGTCCAGCGTCTGAAAACGCTCTTGGAAACGCCGGCAATGATTTTCGTGGAAGGGTAAAGCATGACCGAATTGTCCTGCAAACTACTTGTCATCGGTGCAGGCCCGGGTGGCTATGTTTGCGCCATCCGTGCAGGTCAGCTGGGCCTGGATACCGTGATTGTCGAACAGGCCAGGCCTGGCGGCACCTGCCTGAACGTCGGCTGCATCCCGTCCAAGGCAATGATCCACGCCGCTAACGAGTTCCATAAGGCTGCCCATACCGCTTCCGGGTCGCAGATCGGTCTGACGACCGGGATGCCTTCTCTGGATCTTGCCCAGACGATTGACTGGAAGGATGGCATCGTAGGTCGCCTGAACTCGGGTGTCGCGGGGCTGTTGAAGAAATCCAAAGTCCGTTCCGTAACCGGAACCGCACGCTTCCACGACGGAAAAAAGGTTGTCGTGGACGGCCCGGACGGAGAAACTACAATCACCGCCGAAAACATTGTTATTGCCACCGGTTCCACTTCGGTGGAATTGCCCGGTTTGCCATTTGACGAGAGTTTTGTGCAATCCTCGACAGACATCCTCGCCGACCGGGTTTTGCCGGAAAAGCTGGTTGTTGTCGGCGGAGGGTATATCGGGCTTGAGTTGGGAACGGCTTTCGCCAAACTTGGCGTTTCAGTCACTTTAGTGGAAGCGGCCAAGCGTATATTGCCTCAGTACGATGCCGAACTGACGAAACCGGTCATGGACCGGCTGTTGGCTCTTGGTATTACCCTGCACACCGAGACCTTTGCCCAAGCTGTCGGCGCGGATGGCACTTCGTTGAAAGTCAGGAACACTGAGGGAGTGGAAACAACGCTGCCCGCCGACAAAGTGCTGGTTACGGTCGGACGCCGACCCGTCACCCAAGGGCTGGCGCTTGATCGGTTGGCATTGGCCATGGACGGGCCCTTCATCAAGATCGACGACCGGTGCACCACAGCGATGCGGGGCATTTACGCTATAGGCGATGTCACAGGTGAACCGATGCTGGCTCACCGCGCCATGGCCCAGGGTGAAATGGTTGCCGAGATCATCGCTGGGCAGAAACGTGTCTGGGACAAATACGCAATGCCTGCGATCTGTTTCACCGATCCAGAAATCCTCACTGTCGGCCTGTCGGCAGAGGAGGCAAAGTCAGAAGGGCACAAGGTCAAAACCGGCAAATTTCCCTTCACGGCCAATGGCCGTGCAATGACGACAGAGCGCGAAGACGGGTTTGTGCTCGTCGTCGCCCGCGCCGATACCCATCGGGTTCTGGGCATCCAGGCGGTGGGCGAAAATATTTCGGAAATGGCAGCGGGGTTTGCCCTGGCCATTGAAATGGGTGCCTGTCTGGAGGATATCGCCGGTACAATCCACGCACACCCGACCAAGGGCGAGGGTTTACAGGAAGCAGCGCTCATGGGGCGTGGCCACTCGTTGCACATTTGAACATCAGTACAAAATAGAATAAAGAATTCCCAAATGGGAGGATATTAGATGGCCGTCAAGCCCCTTGGGTTGGACCCCACACAATGCCTGATTGGTGGAAACTGGATCCCTGCCAGCGGTTCCGAGGGCTTGACCTTGGTCAACCCGTCTGACGGCAGCATTTTGTGCGAAATCGCGGCAGGCGGCGTAGCAGAGATTGATGCTGCTGTAACGTCTGCTCAGCTCGCACTTGATGGCGCGTGGGGCAAGGCGACAGCCGTGGAACGCGGCCGCGTGCTTGCGCAGATTGGCGCTTTGGTTACAAAAAATGCCGAGCACTTGGCCGAGCTCGAAGCCATGGACGTGGGCAAACCTCTCAAGCAGGCGCGAGCGGACGTTACCGCCCTCGCGCGATATATGGAGTTTTACGCAGGTGCAGCGGACAAGCTGCATGGCGAGACGATACCGTACCTTGGCGGCTATACCGTTTACACCCTGCGCGAGCCGTATGGAGTGACAGGGCATATCATTCCTTGGAACTATCCGATGCAAATTATCGGGCGGTCTGTCGGCGGTGCCTTGGCAACCGGAAACGCGTGCGTTCTGAAACCAGCCGAAGAGGCATGCCTTACAGCACTTGCCTTTGGCGAACTGGCGCGCCAGGCGGGCCTGCCGGATGGGGCGCTGAACATCGTATCTGGTCGCGGCGTCGATGCTGGGGCAGCGCTGGCACGGCACAAGGGCGTGGATCACCTGTCTTTCACAGGATCCGTGCCAGTTGGAAAACTGATCCAGCAGATGGCGGCCGAGAATGTCGTGCCTGTGACGTTGGAACTGGGTGGGAAGTCTCCGCAGGTCGTGTTCGAGGATTCTGATCTGGATGTAGCACTGCCATTTCTGGTGAACGCCGGCATCCAGAACGCCGGACAGACCTGCTCGGCTTCGAGTCGGATCCTGGTACAAGAAAGCATCTATCCTGAGGTTCTGGAACGAATGGCAGGGCGCTTTAAAGACTTGCGTGCAGGGGCCGCCTTGGCTGATTTGGATGTGGGGCCCGTTGTGTCCGAACGTCAAAAGGAAATCGTGGAGGGGTTCCTGGCCAAAGGCGCAGACCTCGAAACCGCCGCATCCGGCAAGATCTCACCGGAAGCACCTCTTACTGGGGCCTTTGTTGCCCCTACTCTGTTCGCTTGCCCGGATCAGAACCATGTTTTGGCACAGGACGAAGTTTTTGGTCCGGTGCAGGTTGTGATCCCTTTCAAGGACGAGGAAGAAGCCGTGGCCATCGCCAATAACACTGATTTTGGATTGGTGGCCTCTTGTTGGACTTTAGACGGCGCCAGACAGATGCGGATGGCAAAAAAGCTGCGTGCGGGGCAAGTTTTCCTGAACAACTATGGGGCAGGCGGCGGGGTCGAGCTGCCGTTTGGCGGGCGTGGCCTATCTGGCCATGGTCGCGAAAAAGGATTCGAGGCCTTGTACGGCTTTACCACCCTCAAAACAGTTGCAGCGTATCACGGATAGGAAGCGAAATGCGTCTGAACGGAAAAATAACCATCGTGACAGGAGGAGCCTCCGGTTTTGGCGAAGGCATCGTCCGCAAATTTGCCGCTGAAGGCGCTCAGGTCGTTATCGCTGATCTCAACCTTGAAACGGCGCAAGCCCTGGCTAATGAACTGGGCGACTTGGCTCTGGCGATGCAGGTGAATGTGGCGCAGGAAGCGGATGTCGCGCGGATGATTGACGACACGCGCTCCTATTTCGGTGAGATCGACATTTTGGTCAACAATGCCGGGACCACACATCTGCCTGCTCCAATGGAGGAGGTGGACGAAGACGATTTTGATCTCGTGTTCGGTGTGAATTGCAAGTCGGTCTACCTGACAGCAAAGCATCTGGTACCACATCTCAAATCGCAAAAATCAGGCGCGATTTTGAACGTGGCATCAACAGCTGGAGTAAGCCCTCGCCCGCGTTTGAATTGGTACAACGCCTCGAAAGGCTGGACGATTACGGCGACCAGGGCCATGGCGGTGGAACTTGCACCTTTGGGCATTCGGGTCAACGCGATCAACCCGGTGGCCGGAGACACACCTT
Source organism: Pseudomonadota bacterium (assembly GCA_039818265.1). GTDB lineage: Bacteria > Pseudomonadota > Alphaproteobacteria > Rhodobacterales > Rhodobacteraceae > Ruegeria. The sequence continues at coordinate 13,428 of JBCBUG010000031.1, forward strand.
TGCTGGCAAAATTCATGGGTGAGGACACACCCGAAGTTCGAGAAAAGTTTCTGTCCACAATACCGATTGGCCGATTTTCTACGCCCGAAGATATGGGTAACGCTGCGTGCTATTTGTGCTCGGACGAAGCCAGCATGGTAACTGGCGTGTGTATGGAGGTGGATGGTGGACGCTGTATCTGATCCACCTCGTGTGGTTATGGAACTGTCCTTCATGACGACGGACCCGTATGATTTGATCCCAAGGATTTTGGATCATGCGCGTAAATCCAGCATCGTGATAGAACGATTGACGACCGAACGGCGCGTGGAGTCCTTTGATGTGGTTGCCGTACTTGCAGCACCGTCCGACGCGGTTTTGGAAACATTCAAGCACCGTTGCACGCTTGTACAAACCGCAATTTTGGTAAAACAAAACCCCGTGTAAATGTCTGTCGTGGGTACCCGGACATACCTCAAGTGGCAGGTCTGGAACCCTTAGATATCTTTCCAGTTTGGGACGTGGCTGCACAATTTCTCGAGCAGATGCATGAACTTCTTACGTTCAGCAACATCTAAACCTGACAAAAGCGATGTTTCCCGTTCCTCAAACAGCGGCATGACTTGCCGGAAAACCTCGTCGCCAGACTCTGTCATGTAGAGAGAACTGGCACGCCCGTCTTTCTCATGCGGACGGCGTTCAATAAAACCGCGTCTATCCAGCGATATAACGGCACGACTGATCGAATTGCGAGCCTGGCCGGTCAATTCGGAAATATCCCGCGAGATGATCCCTTCTTGCATCGACAGAACCCATAGCACAATCCATTCGGAACGGCTGACACTTAGATCGTCCTCGATCCTCTTTAACAATGGCTCGCGATACCAATTGATCAGGTAAGCCAACCTATAGGCGTATGGGATTGACGCCCGCTGTATAACCTCGTCCTCAGTCATAAAATTTCCCTAGCATAAGACACACTGCTTGACCAATAGCTAAAAATATGTTCCCACATGGGAGTAAGTTGCTCCCATGTGGGAGCTAATGGGGCGAGTCGGCTTGAACCAGGGAGGAGAGTTTGGTTCCCGTGCGCCCTATTCCGTGATCGCTTGCGCTGCGAACGACCAGCAAAGAAACAAGCGGATCGGCTAAACAGTGATGTCATCCATGGGAGGAAAGAATGGCTTCAACCAAACTTACTGCATGTTTGAGCGCGCTCGCGCTTTGCGCTGGTGCCAACGCATCGAACGCAGAAACAATCGATATGCAATCATATATCCCTAACACACTGCCAGTACTGGGAACCTCGGGGCAAGATTTGACTGACCGAGTGCGCCGCCTGACCGGCGGTGAGCTGGACATAATTTACCAACCTCCAGGCGCACTGGTTACATCTAGCGAAATTTGGGATTCTGTCTCGACAGGTGCTGTGCCTGCAGGATGGTGGTATTCCATTCTTGCCGATGGTGTGATTCCTTCAGCATCGCTGTTTACATCATTTCCATTCGGCCCTGATGCGATTGAATACACGGCCTGGTGGTATCATGGCGGTGGCGAAGAGCTTTGGGCAGAGCTGTCTTCACCTTTCGGCGTCCACTCTGAACTTTGCGCGGTTGTGGCACCTGAAGCATCTGGTTGGTTCAAAAAAGAAATCAACACACCTGCGGATCTTGAAGGCCTGAAGATGCGTATTGGCGGCCTCGGCGCGTCTGTCTTGCAGAAGCTCGGTGCGCAAGCACAGTCGATGGGAGTCGGTGATACGGTCACGGGTCTGAATACGGGCACTCTTGATGCAGCAGAGATCAGTTTCCCGGCTTTGGATCAGGCTCTCGGCATGCAGGAGCATGCGGAGCATTACTATTTCCCTGGTTGGCACCAGCAAAGTTCCTTCCTGATGTTCATCATCAACAAGGATGTTTGGGACGGCCTGCCTGATCAGCATCAAGCTGCCATCGAGGAAGTCTGCGCAGCCAATGTTGCCAAAACGATTGCAGAGGGTGAGTCAATCCAGTTGGAGCCGCTAGTTGAATTGCAAGCGGGCGGTACCACTGTGCACCGGTGGAACGACGAGATGCTTACTGCTTTCGAGGGAGCTTGGGCCGAGGTCGTTGAAGAACGATCTGCTGCAGACGAAGGGTTTGCCCGTGTCTGGAAAAGCATCTCAGACTTCCGAGCGAAATACGCGGAATGGGGCAGCCTCGGCTACCTCGACTGATAGCAGAAAGAACGAGGGGTTAGTGTGCCCCTCGTCACCAGGACAATAATGTTGAAACTAGCGAATTTACTCGAACGTGCTTGCACGTGGGCCGCACGGTTTTGTGGTTTGTTGCTGTTCCTGCTGACAGCCGTCGTGCTGTACGATGTTGTAGGCCGGCAGTTCTTTAACACCGGCTCCGTCGCCCTAGGAGAACTGCAGTGGCATATCCACGGCGCTATAGCAATGCTGTGCTTTGGTTACGCATATACCCGTGATGCGCATGTGCGGATCGACATCGTGTCTCAAACGTTTTCCAAACCATTCCGGCTCAAGCTTGAGATTGCTGGAATTGCGATTTTTCTGACGCCTTTTTTGCTTTTGGTGATGTGGTACGGATATGATTTCGCGCTGCGGGCCTTTGTGCGTGGCGAAAGCGCACCAGGCGGATTAGGCCTGGACCACCGTTGGATCATCAAATCGGTTATACCTGTGTCCGCGCTGATTGCACTCATGGGCGCATGGTCGGTAGTGCTGCGTATTTTTGTTGTGCTTCGTGGCGAGTTGGATGACCCCTATCTGGATGAGGGGCTATGGAATTCCTAGTCGACACCCTGCCCGCACTCATGTTTGCCTCGCTGATTATTGGTTTGTTCAGTGGACTTCCGGTTGCTGTCGTCCTCGGCGGAATCACTGTGTTTTTTACGGTGCTGGCCATCTTGCTGGGCGAAATGCGGCCGGTTCAGATTTCATTGCTGCCAAACCGGATTTTTGGCGGTTCGATCGACAATATGGTCCTGATCGCCGCGCCGCTCTTTATTTTTATGGGTGTTGTGCTCGAAAAAAGCCGCATTGCCGATGATTTGCTGCTCACGTTGCAAAAGCTTCTGCGGGTTGTGCCGGGTGGGCTTGCGCTGGCGGTGACAGCGATGGGCACAATCCTGGCCGCGACGACGGGTATCATCGGCGCTTCTGTTGTGATGCTGACCTGCATGGCGATGCCGACAATGATTAACCGCGGGTACTCTCCTGAGCTCGCCTCTGGAACGATAGCATCGGCGGGCACTTTGGGCATCCTGATCCCGCCATCGGTGATGCTGGTATTTATGGGCGACATCTTGACGGTCAATCTGGCGAAACTCTTTATCGCTGCGTTGACACCTGGCATCGTGCTAGCGGTGGTCTACATGCTCTACATCGTGGTTGGCACGATCCTGCGCCCATCACTAGCACCGCCCGCGCTCCCCATGACACGCGAGGAAAAGTCAGGCATATGGCTTGAGGCAACTGTATCATTTGCGCTACCCGCAATCCTGATTGTCGCTGTCCTGGGATCGATCATTGGCGGCCTTGCCACGCCCACCGAAGCTGCGGCGGTCGGCGCTTTTGCGGCGCTGGTCCTAAGTTTCGTGCGTGGGCGGCTTAGTTTGACCATGCTAAGCGAGGCAATGGATGGGTCGGTCAGAACGCTGGGGATGCTGTTCTTTATCTTCGTCGCTGCAACAGGCTTTGCCTACGTGTTCCGCATCATTGGCGGCGAACATTTTATCATCGATCTTGCGAGTAGCCTCGATATGGGCGATTGGGGCATCTTGATCATGTTGATGCTGCTGATTTTTGCGCTCGGTTTCTTTTTCGACTGGATAGAAATCACGCTGATCATGCTGCCCATCGTGGCACCCATTCTGGCTCTGATGGATTTCGGTGACCACGTGGCCAAAGCGGACCTGGTGTATTGGTTCGCAGTGCTGATGGCCGTCAATCTGCAAACCTCTTTTTTGACGCCGCCCTTTGGCTTTGCCTTGTTTTACCTCAAGGGTGCCGCAGGCAATCAGGTCAGTATGGGTCAGGTTTATCGGGGCATCATTCCTTTTGTGATGCTGCAAGTGGGCGTGCTAGCGCTTCTGATCTGGCAACCCTGGATCGTGTTGTGGTTGCCCAATACGGTGCTGAAATGAAGACAAAGAACTTCACTACGGCCAGGATGCCATCGCAAATACATTTGTCCAACTATTCCAGACACGAATACGGAGGTCCGCTTTGAACACGCCTGGAAAACGCACTCCGACATTGACTGACCGCCGGATTATCGGACGAGGTGTACGCCGCCCCGAATGCGTCCAATGTCTTCCTGACGGGCGCGCTTTATGCAGCGATGTGCGCGGTGGGATTTGTGCGGTCACACCAGATGACACCCTTGAATACCTGGGAGGATCCGAGGTACCTGGCCTGGTTTCGAATGGCTTCGGCATTCTCTCCGATGGCACAGCCGTGTTTGCCAATGTCGGTTCGAAGGGTGGCATTTGGTCCATGGATCCTGATGGGGCTTTTACCCCCTTGGTCGAATATGTCGAGGGCACGCCGAATTTTGTCTTGATCCGTCCAGGCGACGAAATCTGGTTCAGCGTTTTGACCGCGGCGGGCCATACCGCCCCGCTGAGTGAGACACGCAATGACGGCTATATTGCGCGGATCAAGAATGGTGCCGTCGAGATAATGGCCGAAGGCTTGATCACAGCCAACGAGTTCAAAATCGATGATGCGCGCAGCGTTCTCTACATTAACGAAACCTTTGCCCGGCACACGACCTGCTTTGACATTGCGGGAGATGGAACATTGTCCAACCGCAGGATCTTTGCGCAATACGAACGAGATACCTTCCCAGATGGTCTGTGTCTCGATGCCAATGGCGACATCTGGGTCCCAAGCATCGTCTCAAATCGCATCCTGCACGTCACAACCGACGGCGGGGTTAATGTTCTCTACGAAGAATACGAACATGAACGCGTCGGCGCGATCCAGGCTGCGTTGACCGCCGGAACCCTCACGCGCGACCTGATTTATCAGGACACACAATCAGTTCTGAACAACCCGTCAAGCCTAGCGTTTGGCGGACCCGATCTTTCAACACTTTTTGTCGGATCGATTACCAACCGCTACCTGTGCACCTTTACCAGCTCGGTTCCGGGAGCACCCATGACGCATTGGACTTAGTCCCTCCCTGAACACAAAAAGCAAAGGCATAACGCAATGAGCCTGCAGACCAAAGCGACTAAGAAACTCACGAGCCAGCATATCCGCGCTATGAAAGACGTCACGCCAATTGTCGCGTTGACCGCCTATACTGCGCCTATTGCAAAGCTTGTGGACGAGGTGTCGGATTTCATCCTCGTCGGCGACAGTCTGGCAATGACGATCTACGGCGACAGCAGCACAGTTGGTGTCGACCTTGATACAATGATCCGCCACGGTCGCGCCGTTGCGCGGGCTTGCAATCACGCCTGTATTGTCGTCGACCTGCCCTTTGGCTTTTACCAAAAAGGACCGGAGCAAGCTTTCGAGAGCGCTGCACGCATCTTACGCGAGACCGGCTGCGATGCGATCAAACTGGAAGGCGGGGCCGAAATGGCAGGAACGGTCGATTTCCTGGTCCAGCGTGGCGTGCCAGTCATGGGTCACATTGGCCTGACGCCGCAATCGATCAACACGATGGGTGGGTTCAAGACCCAAGGCAAAGACGATGCCTCGCGCCATAAGCTGTTGGCGGATGCAAAGGCGATGGATGCAGCCGGTTGCTTTGCCGTGGTGATCGAAGGTGTGGTCGAAGACATCGCTATCGAACTACACGAGACGCTGTCCGTGCCTAGCATTGGCATTGGTGCCTCGGTCGCCTGTGACGGGCAGATCCTCGTCACAGACGATGTGATCGGTATGTTTGATGATTTCAAACCGAAATTTGTAAAACGCTACGCGCAGATTTTGCCAACCCTCCGAGAAGCAGTTGAAACTTATGCAACCGAAGTGCGTGAACGCGCTTTCCCGTCGGAAGAGTATATCTTCAAGGGCGCAAAGAAATGAGTGCGAATGCCATCATAACAGAGGTTGGTCTACGCGACGGGCTACAAGGTATCCCCATTATTTTGCCGGTTGCGCGTAAGATCGAGATAGCCAACCGCATGGTTGATGCTGGTATCCGCCGATTAGAAGCAACATCATTTGTGTCGCCACGTGCGGTGCCGCAACTGGCCGATGCAGAGCAACTGGTCGCTGGAATTGAACGTGTCGATGGTCTGGTAATTGAGGCATTGGTACCCAATCAGCGCGGTGGTGAACGTGCTGCTGGGGTGGATGTCTGGGTCGCGTTCATGTCAGTCAGCGAAGCCCATTCACAGACCAATTCGAATTGCTCTTTGGAAGACGCTTTTGAACGGCTCCGCCCTTTACCCGCAATGGCTGCAGAAATCGGTGCGTCCGTAACCGCAGCATTAGCTGTAAGCTTTGATTGTCCGTTTCTAGGCCCGATGCCCGTCAATAGTGTGGTCGAGCTGGCAAAGAAATTCGAAGCTATCGGAGTAACCTCCTTAAAGCTGGGGGATACAATCGGGACAGCGTCACCGGGTCGGGTTAAGGCACTGGTCGAGGCGCTGCACCGCGACGTACCCAACATGGAATTGATACTGCATTTCCACAATACTCGCGGGCTTGGGCTCGCAAATGTCATGGCTGGGTACAATGCCGGAGTTACGCGGTTTGAGAGTTCTCTCGGGGGGCTTGGCGGTTGCCCTTTTGCACCAGGGGCCACGGGCAATGTCGCGACCGAAGACATGGTGAACATGCTGCACCTTGAAGGGATCGAAACCGGAATTGATTTGAATGAAATAATTGATGCCGGCGCGGCTTTTGGTGCGGAGCTTGAGGTCGATCTTCCCGCGCACCTACAAAAGGTACAACCCTTCGGAGTGCTGAGCACGCTCGACGAAGCGGTCAAGGCGAGGGGATAAGCGTATGAGCCTCAAAGGTATCAAAGTCATAGATCTGACGCGGATTATTGCAGGTCCTTTTTGCACACAGTTGCTGGCGGATCTTGGTGCGGATGTCATTAAAATCGAAACACTAAACGGTGATCCCTTGCGTGCCCAGGGCGAAAAAGTGAACGGCTTTAGCTGGTATTTCGCAGGTTACAATAGGAACAAAAAATCCGTCGCGCTTGATCTCAGAAACCCCAAAGGGATGGAGGCGCTGAAGCGGATCCTTGTGGATGCCGATGTAATCGTTGAAAATTTCCGCCCTGGCGTTCTAGACAATATGGGCCTGACCAAACAGGTCCTAAGCGAGCTTAGCCCAAACTTGATTGTGTGCAGCATCAGCGGTTTCGGCGCAGATGGCCCCTATTGTCAGCGCCCGGCCTTTGACTTTATCGCGCAAGCCCTAAGCGGTTTCATGAGCGTTAATGGCGAAGCAGACGGGCCGCCACTGCGATCAGGCCTTCCGATCAGTGATCTCGTGGTTGGGCTTTACAGTGCGCTTGCGGTCACATCTCGTCTGGTGAACCGTCATCTCGGCCGGGAAACGGGTATTCAGACTGTAGATGTAGCGCTGACCGACAGCATGGTCAGCCTGCTAAGTTTCCAAGCGGCAAACTACCTGGCGGCCGGTATTGAGCCGAAGCGTAGCGGAAATGACCACCAGCTCGTGGCTCCTTACGGGCTGGCGGACACCGCGGATGGTCAGGTCGCCGTGGCACCAAGCAATGATAACGTCTATAGGAAATTCCTTAAAGTCTTGGACGTCGAGCATTATCTAGACGACGAACGCATCGACACAAACGAAAAGCGCATGGCTAACCGGTCACTGGTGAAAGAGATCTTTGAGCCGATGTTTGAGGATCAGACCAGCACTTACTGGATCGAGAAAATGAACGCATCTGGTGTCCCCGTCGGCCCGGTAAATTCGATCCCCGATGTCTTCAAGGATCCGCAAATCCAGCATCGCGAGATGGTTCTGGAAGTAGAGCATGGGGATCGCGGGACAGTCAAAATGCTCGGCTTTCCAATGAAATTTAGCCAGGATCCCTGCACGGTAACCCAACCCGCCCCTGGGCTCGGAGAACACAACGCCGATGTGCTGATAAAGGCGGGTTACAGCGCCGACGAGATTAAGGAATTGGCCGCACAGAACATCATCGCCGGAACCAGCTGAAAAGGCACCGGGCACACTATATTATTGGTTTTGCCTGTGCGTCCCTGACATAATTTTGGCAGGGGACACTCAGATCGTTTAACAATTCTAACCATCCATTGGGAGCATAACTTGCTTAGGTGCAACTGCATCAAAGGCTCCACAATTACGGCGTCCGCAGCTAACTCGAAGCTCGCGATGCCTGCTTATGCTCAGGGCAATCGCAATATGACCGTGGTCATCGGCTGTCGCCGCGGACTGTGTGCGGGACCGTGTCCGGACAATACCCGCCACTGACAGAGGATTTGGACGCGTTCGCAAAAACCTCATATTTGGTGATGCTCGGCTCGCGCGAACCTTAAGAAAATCTAGATCATCGAGCTACCAATCTACGCGACAAACGTGAAACTTTAGACATGGTTTCAACGGTTTCTTCGAAACTAAGACCAGCCGCTTCCCGCAGATTGGACACTCTTCCGGCGGTTAGTCGCTCCCCATTCCAGCACACTCAGAAAAGTAGGCAGCGGTCGCCGCTGCAACGGCACAGCGATAGGCGTTCGAGATTAGAACGGGTTATCGCGCAAGCTGATAAGGTATGAACAACGCCAGATCTTGCCAGAACCATAGCAGGACGGCAGTGCCAAGCATGACAATGGCGAACGGCATAGCGCCCCTAGCCACTTCTTGTAGTGTCGTGCGTGCGACGGCCTGAATGACAAACAGGTTCATTCCTACCGGCGGTGTGATCAGCGCTGTTTCGATCA
>JBCBUG010000032.1:0-21726 GCA_039818265.1 Pseudomonadota bacterium
GATCGATCGCCCTCGGCTGTCACAGATAGCATGCGGTTTGGTATTCATGCCTCCCTTGGTTCGGCCAATCAGGCGGCCACGCCCCCCCTTTTTCGCGGCCATACTGGTCGCGGTAAGATGTGCTTTCAGATAGGTCGCGTCGAGCATCACGGTCTTCTCCTCGCCGTGTTCGGCTGCGAACCGACCATCATCCGAGCGAAGATACCTTTCTCACTCCAACGCTTCCACCGGCTATAAAGCGTCTTATGTGGTCCATATTCTTTAGGCGCGTCACGCCACCGCAACCCATTGCGAATGATGAAGATATACCCGCTCAACACACGCCTATCATCGACGCGCGGCTTGCCGTGGGGCTTCGGGAAGAAGGGCTCCAGACGCGCTATTTGCACATCCGCAAGCCAGAAGAGATCAGACATGTTCACCGCTCTTTTTGAACCGTGAATCACCCCGCAAAACGGAAATCAATGAGTCCTGACCCTAGTACCCAAGCGGAACATTCCCGCCCATTCAAAGGCCCTTGCGTTTCGAGGCTGCAACCTTGTCCCGGATACGTTCGGCGGTGACTTTCAGTTGAGGTTGAGCGAGCAAGAAAACTACTGGCGAAAGAAAAGACACAAATCATTTGAGAGAACTCGGGACAAACCACCTGGGACTGCCACTTTGGCGACGATGAGTAGGATTCAGTCTAGTATTTCCCCAGTTTGGCCGACGCTCAGCGTTCCGCCTTTAGCCACCTCGACATAGACACCCATGTCCGTATGACCCATCAATCTCCGAATAAGATAGGGTATCTTCAAGTCCCGCTCGGCCGTATCCGGATTCACTTCAGTAGCTGCACACCTTTTCGTACGCGAGAGTATCTTGAACTCGACGTCGCCAAATCCGAGAACTGATCCAACTGCGTCTAGCTCAGAAAACGGGGGTAAGCCGTCAATCTCAATATTCGCCCGGAAGCGCGCTGGGTGGATTTCTGCGTTCAGTTGTTCGCCCAATTTCTCCACTGACGCCAGATTCAAAACGGATATCGCATTCATCATTTTAGGTGAGACGACAGACACATCTGTAAACCGATGAGGAGCAGATGAGACGAATTCTGGCGGTTCGGGATCCTTTAAATCGATCTCTGAAGATAGGAAACCTGCCGCATTAATCCGATCTTTTGGTGCTTGCATATTAAAGCTGTGAGTTTTGCCGCTCGCCTTGATCTCAAGAGATTGGGTCTCAATATCAAAACTCGTCTTAACGCCTGCCAGTGCAGCCTCATTCAACAGAACAACAAAGCGATCTTTCGGCAGTGGCTGAGGGTTCTGCGCGTCGAAACCGGAGTTGTAGCGCGCGAATCCGAACAGGCGATCACCCGGAATCCCCTCTCCTGCTCGCAGCGTCACGGCTTGCATATGCTCGGCACTTAAGCCTTTAATTGGGTACCGGTTCAATCTGACGATAGAGAGCGTGTCCATATCACTGCACCTGACCAAATGAATTGTGCACGATTCTGCGTGGTCCGTGCAGTTTGACGCTATCTCCAATCCTGAAAGGTTTCGAACAAATAATCTGCCAGAGCATCACTAGCGGGTTCGCCAAGCCGGTCGCCGCATGCTGGCCGCAATTGTGAGCTGCACTTATTTTAGTCGAATTGACCATTTAGTGCCTCACTGCTGAAAATACATGCGCATCATCGCAAGCCAAAAAGCTCATTTAAAATCAATGGCTAAAAAGCGAAATTAACAACCTTCTTTGTTCATTTGAGGTACGAACCTCAAAAATTTCTGGACTTGAGGTGCGTACCTCAAATAGCCTTGGAAGTATGCCGCGATTCGCACATCCTCGATTGACGGCGCAAAAAGGGAGGAATGGATGACTTACACAAAACTGGCCTCGGCCAGCGCAATAGTCCTTGCCGCTACTACTCTTTCTACCAAGGCAAATGCTGAAGATCTGACGCTTTGTTGGGCTGCATGGGACCCGGCCAACGCGCTTGTTGAGCTATCGAAAGAATTCGAAACAGAATCCGGCCACACAATGAACTTCGAGTTTGTTCCCTGGCCAAATTTTGCAGACCGGATGCTGAACGAGCTGAACTCTGGGGGTAAGCTCTGCGACCTGCTGATTGGTGACAGCCAATGGATCGGTGGTGGCGCTGAGAATGGTCACTATGTCCAGCTGAACGAGTTCTTCGATGCTGAAGGCATCAGCATGGACGATTTCGCACCGGCCACTGTCTACGCGTACTCGACCTGGCCAAAGGGTACACCAAACTACTACGCGCTGCCTGCGATGGGCGATGCAAACGGCTGGTTCTATCGCAAGGACTGGTTTCAAAACACCGACATCCAGGCCGCATACAAAGAGGCGACAGGTCAGGACCTTCGTGAGCCTCAGTCTCAGAAAGAGTTGTTGCAGATCGCACAGTTCTTCCAAGGTCGTGAGATCGACGGCAAGACGGTCTATGGGGCAGCAATCTTTACCGAGCGCGGCTCTGAAGGGATCACCATGGGTGTGACCGGAGCGCTGTATCCTTGGGGCTTCAAATACGAAAACACCCCGGGCTCATATGACATGGAAGGCGCGGTAAACTCACCCGAAGCGGTTGAAGCTCTGGAGTTCTACAAGGAATTCTACGAAACGGCGACGCCTCCGGGATATACCAACTCTTACATGGGTGAGAGCTTGGACGCCTTTAAGTCCGGTCAGGTCGCCATGGCCATGAACTGGTTTGCGTTCTTCCCAGGTCTCTATGCCGACCCCAATACCGGCGGTGACAAGATCGACTTCTTCGTGAACCCACCCCAAAATCAGGCTGGTTCGACACTGGGCGGACAAGGTATCTCGGTTGTCAGCTACTCTGACAAACAGGACGCCGCACTTGAGTACATCAAGTGGTTCGCGCAGCCAGAAGTGCAGGCCAAATGGTGGGAGCTTGGCGGATACTCCGCACATAACTCGGTGCTGGAAGATCCTGGTTTCGTAGACAGCCAGCCTTTCGCCGGAGACTTCCTGGAAGCAATGGGCGGTGTGCAGGATTTCTGGCAAGAGCCTGCTTATGCGGAACTTTTGCTGGCAATGCAGAAACGCATCCACGACTACGTGGTTGCTGACCAAGGTACAGCTCAGGAAGCGTTGGATCTTCTGATCGAAGATTGGACGGAAGTCTTCGAAGACGAAGGCAAGCTGTAATCCGGACACAGGCCGGAGCGGGTGCAATCCCGCTCCACCTTCACCCGTGAGTCCTAAACCAACAAGAACTGGCAAAGAGATGTCTGACAGGACCGTAGATCGCGTTGCGCAGGCAACGCCCGAGCGAGTTGCGCGAAAAATCCGGGGATTATCCGACCGCGCGATCGCCTGGATATTCATCTCCCCAACGATTTTTCTATTGCTGGCGATCAACATCTTTCCGTTGATTTGGACCATCCAACTGAGCTTTACCAACTACAAAGCCAACCGGATCGGGCGTGAAGTCAAAGATGTCGGGCTCAGGAACTACGAGCGTATCCTGACGGACTCGGACACCTGGCTGAACATGCAGGCGACGGCGCATTTCCTGTTCTGGACGATCTTTTTCCAGGTCCTGATCGGGTTTACTCTGGCGTGGTTGATCAACAAGAAATTCAAGGGCAACGATCTTTGGACCACAATTATCGTGCTGCCTATGATGCTGTCTCCGGCGGTTGTCGGTAACTTCTGGAAGTTCCTGTATCAACCTCAGATCGGCCTTTTTAACTACATCGTGTCCTGGTTCACTGGTAAGGACCCGTCGAGCTTTGAAATGCTGGGATCCGTGACGTTGGCCCCTTGGGCGATTGTGATTGTCGACACGTGGATGTGGACCCCCTTCGTGATGCTGATCTGTCTCGCTGGGCTGCGCAGCATTCCTGACTACATCTACGAGGCGGCTGAAATCGACCGAGCCAGCAAGCTGCGACAGTTCTTTACGATTACCATCCCGATGGTTCTGCCGTTCCTCATGCTCGCTGTGCTGTTTAGAGGCATTGAGAACTTCAAGATGTTCGACCTGGTGGTTCAGCTCACCGGCGGTGGGCCGGGGTCTGTTACGGAACTCACTTCGATCAACCTGAAACGCGAAGCCTTTGAGAAATGGCGTACGGGCTATGCGTCAGCCTATGCGATCATCCTTTTCGTCACCGTGTTCGGCCTTGCGTCGATCTACGTCAAAGCCCTGAACAAGGTGAAACAGAGATGAGCAGTTTTTCCGTCACTGAACCCTCGAACCGGTCCAAATGGATCGCAGGGTTCCTAGTCATTACTTATGCGCTGATCACGATGATCCCGCTGGTGTGGATCTTGCTGACAGGCTTCAAATCCCCGGCCGATGCGATCAGCTATCCACCCAAAGTGGTCTTTGACCCAACGCTTGAAGGCTACGTCAACCTCTTCACCACGCGCACACGGCAGACGCAGGAGTTTCTGGAAGCGAACCCGCCGCAGAACTGGGCCGATGAGATCGTGCGCCAGTACGACATGGTGATTGTCGGGCCGTCCAAGTTCGGCGAGCGATTTATGAATTCGGTTATCATCGGATTTGGCTCAACCTTCCTGAGTATCTTCCTTGGTACGCTGGCCGCCTATGCGTTCAGCCGATTTAAAGTACCGCTCAAGGACGATCTTCTGTTCTTCATCCTTAGTACAAGGATGATGCCACCGGTTGCTGTCGCCATCCCAATCTTCCTGATGTTCAGAAACCTTGGGCTGAGCGATACGCATCTGGGAATGATCCTGCTCTATACAGGGGTAAATATCTCCCTGGCGGTTTGGTTGCTGAAAGGGTTCATCGACGAAATCCCCAGAGAGTACGAAGAAGCCGCCCTCATCGATGGCTACACGAGGTTTCAGGCCTTCTACAAAGTGGTGCTGCCGCAAGCCGCCACAGGCATCGCGTCAACTGCGATCTTCTGCCTGATCTTCGCCTGGAATGAATACGCGTTTGCCGTGCTGCTGACATCCGCGAATGCACAGACTGCACCTCCGTTCATTCCGACAATTATCGGTATTGGCGGCCTGGACTGGCCTGCTGTGGCTGCAGGTGCCACGATCTTCCTGATCCCAGTCATGATTTTCACCATCCTGATGCGCAAACATTTGCTGCGTGGGATCACATTCGGAGCCGTACGCAAATGAGCGAATTTCTTACCGGATTGCTACGGCTCCGCCGCGGCCCATGGGAGATGGTTGCAACCATCCTAATCGCACTGGGTGTCTTCATGCTGATGCAACCCTTTGTCCTTTGGGCTTTCACCTACTCTTTCATCGTCACGCTGATCGGAACCGTCATGTTCATCATCGTCAGCCATTTCCCGGAGTAGAAATGGCCCAGATCGTAGTCAAAAACGTTAAAAAGATGTTCGGCGATTTCACGGCTGTCCGCGAAAGCTCGTTCACGATTGAGGACGGCGAGTTTTTCATGTTGCTGGGCCCGTCCGGCTGCGGAAAGACAACAACATTACGGATGATCGCGGGGTTGGAACTTCCAACGTCGGGTGAGATTTATCTGGACGGCGAAGAAATCAGCCAGCGCCCGCCGTCAGAGCGTGACATTGCCTTCGTGTTCCAGATGTTCGCGCTGTATCCCCACATGAACGTGCGCAAGAATATCAGCTACCCCCTGATATCTCAGGGTATGCCCCGCTCCGCCGTAAAGGCCAAAGTCGAGGAAGTCGCGGGAATTCTGGGGATCAACGACATCCTAGATAGCCCGGTAGGTGGGTTGTCAGGCGGCGACAGGCAGCGCGTGGCGCTGGGGCGCGCGATTGTTCGCGAACCCAAGGCGTTCATGATGGACGAGCCACTGGGCGCTTTGGATGCCGAGTTTCGGGAACACATGGCCGAAGAACTGCGCGCGCTTCATGATCGCATGGGCGCAACCACTGTGTACGTCACGCATGATCAGCTGGAGGCCATGCAAATGGGCGACAAGATCGTGGTGATGAATAATGCTGTGATTGAGCAATTCGGCACACCTCAGGAAATCTACGACAAACCAGCCACGATGTTCGTTGCGGATTTTATCGGATCGCCTTCCATGAACTTCCTGCCGTTTCAAGGAAAGGTCTCGCCTGGCTCGGAAATGGTTCGACTGAATGGCCATGACGAAGCCGTGCCCAAACTGATGGAAGGGGCAGAAGGTGACTTGGTTTTCGGCGTTCGCCCCGAGCATGTTTTTCTTTCAGACGACAGCGCCTACAGGGCCAAGGTCCTGGCCGCAGAATATCTTGGAACCACCCAGATCGTGACGCTTCAAAGCCCGAACGGAGAGCTGAAAGCCCGCATTGATGCCCGCGAGAACGTCAATCCCGGCGAGACAGTGGGATTGGAGTTCCGCTCCCCCGCAGTAACCCTGTTTGAGAAGTCTACTGGGCGCGCGTTGAGGTCCGCTCTGAACGACGAGGTACTAAGCAATGGCTGAAGTCGTGTTGGAGAATATCTCGAAGTCATTTGGCAACGTCAAAGCGGTGGATGATATCTCAATGACGATTCCCAACGGAGCCTTTGTGGTGTTGTTGGGCCCGACTGGTGCGGGGAAAACAACGACGCTGAGATTGATTTCCGGGCTTGAGAAACTGGATTCAGGAACGGTGCGCATTGCCGGGCGTGACGTTGGAATAGATACACCTGCCCAGCGCGATGTGGCAATGGTCTTCCAGCAATACTCGCTGTACCCGCATATGACAGTGCGGGAAAACCTGTCTTTCCCTCTGCGGTCGCCGATCCTGAAGACGCCAGAGGATGAGATCGCGAGGAAGGTCAACGAAGTCTCGGAAATCCTCCAAATCCCGCACAAACTGGACAACAAAGCCACCGAACTGTCTGGTGGCGAAATGCAGCGTGTATCGATAGGGCGGGCGCTGGTGCGCGACCCCCAGATCTTCCTGATGGATGAACCACTCAGCTCTTTGGACGCCAAGTTACGGGCGGATTTACGAGTCGAGTTGAAAAGGATTCAGGCCGATCTGGGGTCGACTTTGCTCTATGTGACGCACGATCAGGTCGAAGCCATGACAATGGCGACGCATATTGGCGTGTTGGAAAACGGAAAACTGGTTCAATACGGAACACCCCGGGACATCTATGAAAACCCTGGCAGTGTTTATGTCGCCAGCCGGTTGGGTCTGCCGCGGATCAACATCCTGCCATCCGAGTTATTCGGAGGCGATCACAAAGGCCCGCAGATTGGCTTGCGCCCAGAAAACATCATTGAAGGCGAAGGCAGTGAAGCACGTGTCATACGTGCCGAACATCTGGGCGATCAAACACGGCTGCACCTGGACCTGAATGGTCACCCGGTTGTGACCCTGATTGATGTCCATCAGGACTACCCATCTGGAAAGATAATAAAAATCCGTCCCAACAACCCGTTGTATTTTGACGCGTCCGGCGCGCGCGTGAATTAAGGAGCAAAAGCATGGCCCAGTTCCTCAACACAAAAGAAACCCTGGTGACAGAGGCGATAGACGGCCTTCTGGCTTCCTCTGGCGGTCAGCTTACGCGGTTGGACGGCTATCCGCATATCAAGGTTGTTTACCGGTCGGATTGGGACAAGTCGAAGGTCGCCCTGGTGTCCGGAGGAGGATCTGGTCACGAACCAGCCCATGCCGGTTTCGTTGGTGCCGGTATGTTGACAGCCGCGGTCTGCGGCGAAGTGTTTGCATCCCCGTCAGTCGAAGCAGTTTTGGCGGGCATTCTTGCTGTCACGGGTGAGGCTGGATGCTTGCTAATTGTCAAGAATTACACCGGTGACCGGCTGAATTTTGGACTGGCGGCTGAACGCGCTCGTGCATTGGGTCGCAAGGTTGAAATGGTCGTCGTCGACGATGACATCGCCCTGCCCGACCTTCCGCAACCACGTGGCGTGGCGGGTACGTTGTTCATTCACAAAATCGCCGGAGCGCTCGCCGAAAGCGGTGCCGATTTGGACACCGTTACCGCCGCAGCGAGATGCACCATAGCAAAGGTTGTCAGCATCGGCATGAGTCTGGACACCTGTACGGTTCCGGGATCTCCGAAAGAAGACAGGATCGCGCCGGGGAAGGCAGAGCTTGGCTTGGGTATTCATGGCGAGCCCGGCGTACTGCAAGTCGAGTTCTCAAATGCTGTTTCGGCTATGTCCACGGTCGTGGAGAAGCTGAAGCAAAGGGTTGGGTCTGGGGATTGCGTGGCGTTGGTCAACAACCTGGGTTCAACGACTCCGCTAGAAATGGCTGTCCTCACGCACGCGTTGTCCGAAACTGATATCGCCCACCATATCATTGGCCCGGCACCCATGATGACATCGCTGGATATGCACGGGTTTTCGGTTTCCATTCTGCCCGTGGATCAAGACGATTTGTCAGCCCTGGAAGCACCCGTTGATCTGGCCGCATGGCCCGGGGTCAATTCCATCGACCCGATCAAAGTTGCACCATTGCCTGATGGCCTGACCCCGATCGATCCAATTCCTTCGAACAATCCCGCAACAAAGGAAACGATCACCCGGCTGTCTGAGCTGCTGATCAACGCCGAGAAAACCCTGAACGAGTTGGACGCGAAATCCGGGGATGGCGATACAGGAAGCACACTGGCCACCGCCGCTCGGGCGTTGCAAGGCAGCCTTGACCGCATGCCTCTCGCGGATCTGACACAGCTGTTTCCGGCGTTGGGCAATGAGTTAAGCCAGACAATGGGTGGTTCTTCTGGCGTGATACTCGCAATCTTCTTCAACGCAGCTGGAGATGCCTGTGCGAGCGGGGCTTCGGTACCGAAGTCTCTGGTCGAAGGTTTGAATCGCGTCAGCCAGGTTGGAGGTGCCAAGGTCGGTGACCGGACAATGATTGACGCGCTGGCACCGGCGCTTGCCGCGCTGCCATCTGGTCTGACGCCTGCGGCCGAGGCTGCCCGCGAAGGCGCGAACAACACCGCAAATATTCGTCGTGCGAAGGCAGGCCGGGCAGCCTATGTTCCGGAAGAAAACCTAGTTGGACATAACGATCCCGGTGCTGAGGCTGTTGCTTTGTTGTTTGAAGGCTTGGCGCGGGAGATTGAGGGCTGAGGAACACGTGGAAGACCAAAAACAAAAACTAGAATTGGTGAAAAAGCCAACCGTCAACGACCTCGCGCGCGTCGCCGGTGTCAGTCTTGCGACTGTTGACCGGGTCTTGAACAGACGCCCCGGCGTGCGGGCTGTAACCGTACAGAAAGTACAAAAGGCGATTGATGAACTGGGCTATGTGCGCGACACGGCTGCGGCCAACCTCGCGCGAAATCGAGTTTACAATTTCCTCTTTGTTCTGCCGGACACTGACAACGAGTTTGTGGAGGCAATCAGCAGTCAGATTGCAGAACAATCCCGTGACCAATTTATCGAGCGGACCCGCATTACGATAAAGAAGGTCGCTCCGTTTGAGCCGCAAGATATCGTCAACATTCTGGATGCCGTCGAAAGTTTGGATGTTGATGGAGTCGCCGTTTTCGGGCCCGAAACACCTTCTGTCCGCGACGCCGTAAAAAGACTCAGAGACAAAGGCGTTCCGGTGGTTGCCTTGGTATCTGACTTGCCCAGTTCCGAGCGAGACCACTTTGTGGGAATCGATAACGTTTCGGCAGGACGAACCGCCGCTCAACTGATGGGGCGGCTTGTCCATCGCGACGGCAAGGTCTTAGTTCTTACAGGATCCCGTTTGGCGCGTGACCACCTGGAGCGTCGCCAAGGCTTTGATATTGTTGTGGCCGAGGAATTTCCGCGCCTCCAAGTCGTAGCGTCGGTTGAGGGCCGGGATGACCCGGATCTGATTTACAAGATGATGCCCGAGATCTTTGAAACCTATCCGGATCTGGTCGGAATATACTCGTCAGCAGCGGGTAATGCCGGCCTGATTCAATTTCTTTCAGAGAACAGGTTCAGCAAGGATCTGGTGATCATAGCGCATGAGCTCACTCCGCTCAGTCGTGAGGCGCTTAGGCTTGGCACATTTGACGCCTTAATCTCGCAAGACACCGGGCATATTGTTCGTTCTGCCGTCCGTCTATTGCGCGCAACTAAGGACAAGGTTCCATTCAACAAAGCGCAGGAACGTATCCGTATCGACATCTATCTGAAGGAAAATTTACCGCCATAGAGGCTTAGGTTTTGGGGAGGAAATTTTATGAAGACGATCAAAGGTCCAGCTTTGTTTCTTGCGCAATTTGCGGGGGACGAAGCGCCGTTCAATTCGTGGGACGCGATCACTAAGTGGGCGGCTGATTGTGGATACAAAGGCGTTCAGGTTCCCAGTTGGGATGGCCGGTTGTTCGACCTCGAACAGGCCGCATCCAGCGCTGGGTATTGCGATGACTTCAAAGGCAAGGCCAAGGAAAATGGTGTCGAAGTCACGGAACTTTCAACACACCTTCAGGGCCAGCTTGTAGCCGTTCACCCAGCCTATGACAGTGCGTTTGATGGGTTTGCCGCCGAAAGTGTCCGAGGGAACCCGAAAGCCCGGCAGGAATGGGCCGTGGATCAGGTCAAAAAGGCTCTGACAGCATCCAAAAACCTGGGCATTTCCGCACATGCAACATTCTCTGGCGCGCTGGCATGGCCCTATGTCTATCCTTGGCCGCAACGCCCTGCCGGCTTGATCGAAACGGCGTTTGATGAGCTTGCGCGTCGTTGGGTGCCGATCCTGAATCACGCCGATGAATGCGGTGTCGATGTCTGCTACGAAATCCACCCCGGAGAGGACCTCCACGATGGTGTGACCTACGAGATGTTTCTGGAACGGACGGGAAATCACCCAAGGGCCTGCATGCTATACGACCCGTCGCACTACGTGCTGCAATGTCTCGACTATCTGGACAATATCGACATCTACAAAGATCGGATTCGGATGTTCCATGTCAAAGATGCCGAGTTCAACCCAACAGGGCGGCAGGGTGTCTATTCCGGATATCAAAGCTGGGTTGATCGGGCCGGGCGCTTCCGTTCATTGGGCGATGGCCAAGTGGATTTCGGTGCGGTCTTCTCAAAAATGGCCGCGAATGACTTTGATGGTTGGGCTGTTGTCGAATGGGAATGCTGCCTCAAACACCCCGAGGATGGTGCACGCGAAGGCGCTCAATTCGTATCCGATCACATCATCCGTGTGACCGAGAAAGCCTTTGATGATTTCGCCGACGGTGGCGCTGACGAAGCCGCCAATCGTAAAATGCTGGGGATTGAGTGATGGTCACAGGACGCAGTGAAGAAACCTCGGGTCGCATTCGCCTTGGCATGGTTGGCGGTGGAAACGACGCCTTCATAGGCGGTGTTCATCGCATAGCCGCGCGACTGGACGACAAATTCGAACTGGTTGCCGGTGCCTTGTCTTCGACGCCAGAGAAATCTCTTGAAAGTGGTCAGGCCTTGGGGCTCGAACGGGTCTATGAAGACTTCAAACAAATGGCGATTAGGGAAGCCCGGCTGAAATCTGGGATTGAGGCGGTCTCAATCGTCACGCCAAATCACGTCCACTATGCCGCCGCGCGTGAGTTCCTGAAACGCGGTATTCATGTCATTTGTGACAAGCCACTCACCTCGACTCTTGCCGATGCAAAAAAGCTGGTCAAAGCAGCGGAAAGCGCGAATGCCTTATTCATTTTGACCCACAATTACACGGGCTATCCAATGGTTCGGCAGGCGCGTGAAATGGTTGCCAACGGCGATATTGGCAAGATCCGGGTGGTTCAGGTTGAGTACCCGCAGGACTGGCTGACCGAGCAGCAGGATTTCAAACAGGCTGAATGGCGAACCGATCCCGAACGCTCGGGCGCGGGCGGATCAACCGGTGACATCGGGACTCATGCTTACAATCTCGCTTGCTTTGTAACCGGGCTGACAGCAGAAAGCCTAGCGGCGGACTTGCAGGCCTTTGTGCCGGGGCGCAAAGTCGATGACAACGCCCACGTATTGCTTCGCTTCGAAGGCGGAGCGCGAGGTATGTTGTGGTCTTCTCAGGTGGCTCCCGGAAATGAAAACGCACTTCGTTTGCGGGTCTACGGCGAAAAAGGTGGTCTGGAGTGGGCCCAGGAAGATCCCAATTACCTTTGGTTCACACCATACAACGAACCCAAGCGACTGATCACCCGAAATGGAGCTGGAGCTGGTGACGCTGCCAATAGGTTGAGCAGATTCCCTCCGGGCCATCCCGAGGGATATCTGGAGGGGTTCGCCAATATCTATGGAGAGGCTGCTGAGGCGATCCAAGCTTTCCGAAATGGGATTTCACCTGACGCGTCCGTTGTTTATCCAACGGTTTATGACGGGCTCAATGGGGTTAAGTTTGTAGCCGCATGCGTGCAAAGCTCTTCAAGGAATGCGGCTTGGGTCAGCTTGACTTAAAAAATCCGGCTTTGGGCCTCAGGCAAACATCTTGGAAGGCAGCGGGGGTATCTGCCAATAATCGAAGAGCGGGCAGCTTATAGATGAACTCTCCTGAACGACGAACGTCACTAAAGCGGTTTTATGTGAAGCGATCTCTGATTGAGTAGTGGCCACTCAGTGAAACTGAGTACAAAAGGCAGCCTCGCGGTATAAACCTACCGTTTGCTATAAAATCCCCAACTTCCGGTATCGGGGCTTATTGCAGACACCCCTTGCACCGTGACTTGAGAGAATTAAATTTTTGATTTCATTAATATAAATCCCACCTACTAGCTATGCCATCTTGAGCCAAACGGCTCAGCATTCCGAAATTAGCTTTGCTTTAACTTTTAGTGCGACAAGAATGTTTGGAGGGATTCGGATACTCGCCTTTGTGAGCTCTCCTTCGACCTCAAAACACTATGTCAGGTCTCTCCACCGCGCCGTTTAAAGCTATGCTTGCACGCCAAGCAACACAAGTATTCGATAGCAACAGAACCCGATTTGGCAGCAGGGATGGCATATAGTTCATCCAACAGTCTGATCTGATTTGCTTAGTACGCAGTATACGACCCATGTTAAGATTTGATCCCTGTCCACATTGGCCAATTCGCTGATAACAGGGAATTCTGCATAAGATTGGATGGCTTCAGACTACGTGGCCAGCCAATTTTCCCTTAAATCTAGTGCTGTGAAGTTGGCTCCTGATCTTTGCGTATTTTCAATCGCACTATTTGCAACGTTTTAGCTGAACCTTGAATGCGATACACGGCTTAACCGATTTCCGGCCAATGTCTATGCCCACGCCTCATGACCAAATTGGACTCTTAAGAAGTGTCAGGGGATCCGTATCTGATTGATTGGCGTCAGCGACAATGGATCAAAGCGCATCAAAGGCGGCCGTGAAACCCACTAATGACACAGGTACTTCAAGCGTTTGTCCACCATCCAGCGTATAGAGCGAGATTTGCACCGTGCTACTCTGTTTCATCTGATCCACGATCCCCGGTCCAAGTGTCAGGGGCACCACACACCCGAAATTCTGGCAGGTTCGCATCGGAAGATTCCACCGGGGGCCGCCGTCGATCGACAGCGAAATACCCTTGGTGATATCTAGCCCAAATGGCACGATCACAATACCCGAGGCCGCGCCTTCGGCGTTTCGCTGCAGCTCAACCCGCAGCAATAGTCCGGATTGGTTCTGCAGGTTCAGGCTTTGGCTCATGGCGCATTGCCGTTGATCAGCCTCTTGGGTGCAGTTCACTGTCCAGCTTTGATATTGCGTGGATGTCGTTTCCGTCGTCTGTGCCGAGCCCATGCCCGACACCGTAACAAGAGCGGCCCCGCCCCACGCCAGAACCCTGGATATGTTGATCATTCAGAACCGAACCTGCAAACCCAGTGTGGCTTCCAGTTCGTAACTATCCCCAAGGTCATCAAGACCAGTAAGGTAGTTCAGCGAACCAGAAAGCTCGTAACGTTCGTTCAGGATCATACGTGCGCCAAGGCCCAGTTCAATGCCGGTATCGTCGATCTCCTCGTTGAACTCCATCCCCCCGGCCGAAATCCGGGTGGTCGGGTCAAACTCGTGATAAAGGTTCACGACACCAAAATAGCTGCCGGTGCCGCGACTGCTGGCAAACCATTTGTTCGCGGACAGCCCGAGCCGCGCCAGTACGCTGTCGGCATCGTCAAAGACAACATTGTTGCCCGAACTGTCGGTGAAGTCGTCCACATCCAGCGAGGCATAGGTCAGCTGCGCCTGAGGGATCAGAACGAGGCCCGGTTTCACCTCGTAAGGGCGACCAACCTCAACCGAAATCGCGTATTGATCCGAGTCGATGTCGTTCTGTTCCAGCCCCGTGGCAGGGTCGCGCGTATCGCTGGAGTTGTCGTTGTACTGAAGCTGTGTGTCGACATAAAAGCCACGCGCGTCCAGCCAGTTGGCGCTAAGGGTCAGGCCCAACGACGTCGTGTCGATATCACTGTTGCCCTGATCGGTCCGCACCGTACTTGAGGCATCGTCATAGCTGATCGCCACCCCACCATAGAGAGCCCCATTGGCGAATTCGGACAGCAGCGTATCTGCCCCTACCGCTATCGTATAGGTGTCCGTCCGCACCGTGTTGATCCCTGCGTCCGACCGAACCGGCGCGATTTCGCTACGCCGTCCGGTGAGTTCCAGCCAGACCGGGGTATCCGGGTAGGACAGGACATCGCCATCAGTGCCAAAATCACGAACACGCTGTCTGGTCGCATCGCCAGATGGTGCAACAGCGGTTCTTGCGGCAGTACGTGCCTGGAAACCGCGGACACGGTTCACTGATTGCAGGATTGAAGGCAAAGCCTCAAATGAGGCGATGCTAGATCCAACAAGGATCGGATTGCCGGACGCATCCAGGCTGGACAGCACAAAGCTGCCGCTGCCAGTGTCGACAAGACGATAGCCAAACGGACCCGCAACAACAATTTGTTCGCCGGTAGCTGTCTGAGATGTTCCATTCAGCGTGAAGATTCCATTTGACGCTCCACCGACTTGGATAATTTCAATCCCATTGATGGTTTCTGCCCCGGCACCACCGATATTGTTGACCGACACAAAGGTCGTGCCCGAGGTGTCACCTGCGATCTGAAGCATGTCCGTGGCCGACCCGTCACCGCCAAGTTCGACATCCAGCAGGATAGTTCCGCCAGTGCCGACAAAGTCACCACTGACAGTGATGACATCGCCCACCGATCCGTTCTGTGCCGATAGCATACCACCATTGGTGATATTCCCGGTCAGGCTGGTCGCTCCGGTATTCAGACGCAAACTGCTGCCTGATTGAACTGTAAGCCCGGTTCCGGCACCGCCATCACCCGCGGTCAGGCTGTTGTCGGTCAGTGTGATCGTCGAATTATTGGTAATCTCGATCACTTCGAAGTTGGTCACGTTTGCCCCAGCCAATGCACCGCTGCTGCCAAAGCGCAAAGTGTCGACAAAGCCGTCCCCACTGGAGGAGTCGTCGCCACCGTCAAACAGGGTAACGCCGCTGAAATCACCTCCGGTGAAGTCTAACGTGTCGCTGCCATCACCCAAGGTTATGGCACCCGTGACCGCAGCGCCCGAGTTTACAGTCACTGTGGCGTCAGACTGGTCATTGGTGATCGCCGTACCAGATGTGGCACTGACGGTGCTGCCAGAATTCAGGTTGATATTGACTGCGGTGCCAGAACCGGCCTGCGTTGCAATGCCCGCACCTGTGCCGCCGGTTACGGCACCTGACGTGGTGATGGCAATCGAACCCGAGCCCGTGTTCTGCGCAAAGATGCCCGTGCGCCCGCCGTTGGCGTTGACTGCGGTAATCGTTAGGTCAGTCCCCGCATTCCGCCCGTTTATCCCGTCCTGAGATGTGCCTGAAGCTGTTCCTGTGGACGTGATCGTCAAAGCGCCGGTGCCATTGTTACGCGCCGTGATGCCGAAACTTCCACCGTTTGTATCAACGGCAGAAATCGTCATATCGGTCGCCGTTCCGGCATTGTTCGCGTACACCCCAGTACCGCCTGTCCCGGTCACAACACCTGTGACCGTGATTGTCATCGCGCCCGTTCCCGTGTTGCGCGAGTAAATCCCCAAATTCGACCCCGTGATGACCGAGCTATTGGCATCCGTAAACGAAATGCTGTCACTGGAACGCAGATTGAGCCCATTCCCGCTAGAGACCGTATGCCCAAACCCTGGCTGCGTTGTCACTGTCAGAGGGGACGCGCCTGAATTCAGCGTAATGGTTGCGTCACCACCCGTTGCTGGACCCGAGCAAGAATAGGTTCCACCCCCCGACGGCGTGCAACTGCCGCCATATGCAGTGCGGCCATATGCGCCGACGACGGCAAGCGCCATGGATGAGGTCAGAAGAAGATTGGATTTGCGAAGCGGAGCCGTCAGGCTTTGAGTTTTGGGCACGGGAGACAATTTCTTTGGACTGGTTACTGTCTCACCCTAGCCAGTGAGCCGCGCTTTTCCAAGGATCAAGTTAATTAAGTGTTAACACACTTCACAATTCCACTTTGGCGCTCAATCTGTGATTGTTTGCCACGCATCTCAGGCAGCGGGAAATTCACCGTTTTTTGCCTTGATTAAGAGCTGCCTTAAGATCGCCTGTGCTGTCAAAATTCTACATGGAATGTGAAGCACAGCCGGAATTGTTATCGATTTCGTAACAATTTTCTCTTCCTTCAGGCTTTGTGCAAATAGAGCGCTGAATCCCGCAATCGCTGCAAATGGCCGGTTAATGAAAATCCCGGCTTGGGAACAATCGCTTTGCCTGATCCCGCGGGTGCATTGCCCGCGCGGGGTAGCGGGATCGTTTGAGCGTATCATCCGTGCGGGCAGCTTCGGTGCTCAGGGCCTCGGGCTGTGGATGCCCTAGTTCGGACAGCTTATGCGATAAGTCCTGAATGTCCTGAGCAATCAAGTGCACGACGATCCCTTCGCGTTGCAGATACCCTGTCACCCGCAGCAAACGCCCCCCCATCACAATACGACGGAAGCGGTTATAAACCTTGGGCCAGACCACCACATTGCTGACTCCGGTCTCATCCTCTAACGTCAGGAAAATAACGCCCGAGGCCGTGCCAGGCCGCTGGCGGGTGATGACAAGGCCACACACGCTGTACCGCCCCAGCGGCACCTGTTGCAAAGAGGCATGTGTGACCAATCCCGGCAATGAGGGGCGCAGCAGTTCCATAGGATGCGCCCGCAGGGTCAGACGGGTTGAGACATAATCCTCGACCACCTCTTCACCCAGTTGCATAACCGGCAGATTGACCTGCGGTTCCTGAACCATTTCTCCGTCGATTGGATCGTTGAACAACGGCAGAGGTTTCGGGCTTTGAATCGCCTTGACCTGCCAGAGTGCATCGCGCCGGGTCAGGCCCATATCAGAAAAGGCATCCGCCTCGGCCAGCCGCGTCAGCACATCTGGACGAAGTCCGGCACGCAGCCAAAGCGCCTCTGGGTCCGGGTAGCCATTGCCACGCGCGGCCACAATCCAACCTGCGTCTTCTTCCCAGAACCCCTTGATCTGGCGGAACCCCAGCCGCAGGGCCAGCGCGCCATCGGGGCGGCGTTCCAGAATATTGTCCCATTCCGAATGATTGACGCAGATGGGCCGCACCTCGACCCCGTGCTCACGCGCGTCGCGCACGATCTGGGCAGGGGCATAAAATCCCATGGGCTGAGAGTTCAGCAGCGCACAGGCAAAGATCGCCGGATGATGACATTTCAGCCAGGCCGAAACATAGGCCAGCATGGCGAAAGCGGCTGCGTGACTTTCGGGAAACCCATAATCGGCAAAGCCTTCGATCTGCGAGAAACAGCGCTCTGCCACCTCAATGTCATAACCTTTGTTCAGCATCCCCTTGATGAATTTATCCCGGAATGTGCCGATCGTGCCCATCCGCCTGAACGACGCCAGAGAACGGCGCAAATGGTCAGCCTCTTCCGCTGTAAAGCCTGCCCCGACCACCGCGATCTGCATCGCCTGTTCCTGAAACAGAGGCACCCCTAATGTGCGTGCTGTCACCTGCTCCAGTTCCGGGCCAAAGGGTTCCGGTTTTTCCTTCCCATTCCGTCGTCGGATATAGGGTTGCACCATATCCCCTTGGATGGGTCCGGGACGAACAATGGCGACTTCGATCACCAGATCATAGAACTCGCGCGGTCGCATCCGAGGCAGAAAGTTCATTTGCGCCCGGCTTTCGACCTGAAAAACGCCGACCGCATCCGCGCGGCAGAGCATGTCATATGTGGCCGTGTCGCCCTGCGGCACCTTGGCGATGCTCAGATTCTCACCCTCATGCGCTTGCAAAAGATCAAAGGATTTACGCAGACAGCTGAGCATACCCAGCCCCAGAACATCGACCTTCAGGATGTTGAGCGCATCAATGTCATCCTTGTCCCAACAGATGACAGTGCGATCCTCCATCGCGGCATTCTCAATCGGGCACAGCTCATCCAGACGCCCCTTGGTGATTACGAAACCACCGACATGCTGAGACAAATGGCGCGGAAAACCGATGATCTCACCTATCAGGCGGAGGGTTTGCATCAGGCGACGATCGTCAGGGTCCAGCCCCAACTCTCGCACACGGTCCAGGTCAACGCCGCCATTGGTCATACCCCAGATCTGACCGGATAGCCCTGCGGTCACATCCTGCGATAACCCCATCACCTTTCCGACCTCGCGGATCGCCGCGCGGGTGCGGAAATGGATCACGGTGGCACATAGGCCAGCACGGTGGCGGCCGTATTTTTCATAGACCCACTGGATCACCTCTTCGCGCCGCTCATGTTCGAAATCGACGTCAATATCCGGTGGCTCGCCTCGGTATTTTGACACAAACCGTTCAAAAACCATGGCAATCTGACCCGGAGGGACATCCGTAATGCCCAAGAGGTAACACAGCACCGAATTGGCTGCCGATCCGCGCCCCTGGCAGAGAATACCTTGTGAGCGGGCAAATTGCACAATGTCATGTACGGTCAGGAAATATGCTGGGAACCGGAGGTCGGCGACCACCGCCAGTTCTTTGTGCATCAACTCGACCACCCTATCGGGCGGCCCATCAGGATAGCGTCGTTTTAACCCTTCACGCGCTAACCGTTCCAACCGAGCCTGAGGTGGCTCGTCCGTTGCGATCTCATCCGGGTATTCGTAGGACAGTTCGCTCAGATCAAAGCTGCAGCGGCTTGCAATCTCCAATGTGCGGTGCAGCGCGGCAGGATGATCCCGAAAGACACGCGCCATATCGGTGCCTGCCTTCAGCCGCCGTTCCCCATTGCGCAAGGCGCGCGTTCCTATCTGATCGATCGTAATATGTTCGCGCATACAGGTCAGCACATCGGCCAATTGTCTGCGACTGGCCCGATGCATCAGCACATCCCCCACCGCCACCATCGGCGCGCAGGTTCTTTGCGCCAGCCGGGCGCATTCGGCCAAATAGGCCTGATCGCTACCATCATAGCGTGGCACCGCACCCAGAAAGACATGATGGGGAAAATGTCGCCGCATGGTCTGTATATCCGCTGCGGCCTTCTGCAAGCTGCTCTGAGGCAGCGCAATCAGCATCATGCCCTTGCACGCTGCCAGCAGATCCTGCGTATACAGCTCACAGTCCCCTTTATCCGCGCGTCGCTTGCCCAGGGTCAGCAATCGGCTGAGCCGCTTGTAAGCTGCCAGATCACAGGGCAGCGCCACCCAGTCCAATGAACTGTCGCGTAGCACCAGTCGACAGCCAACAATCAGCTTAGGCAATACCGGGCAGTCTGGTCGGGCAAGGGCTTGCCTGTACCCAACCTCCTGCCGCGACGATGAATCCACACATTGCTCAGACTGAATCTGTAACGGCTGCCCCGTCTGCCGCTTCAGCTCTTTCAGTGCAGACCACGCGCGAACGACACCTGCCAGCGAATTGTGATCCGTAACGGCAATCGCGGACAGCCCCAGTTCAGCCGCGCGCAGTACCAGTTCTTCGGGATGTGACGCCCCAGTCAGAAAAGTGAAATTCGTGGTGACGCACAGTTCGGCATACCCGGTGCCCTGCGCATTGGCCTTCAGCGTATCACGGCGAAAGGCCTCTACCGGGCGGTGGATGCGGTTCACTTCGATCATGCGAACTCTCCCTGCACAAACCAACCCGGATTCTGCGGCGTGTAAAACAGCCAGAGCCTGCGCCCTTGCAGGGTTTCCACCCGCCAGTAATCACGCAGGCCAGAGCGCCAGTTTTCATCGGCCAACCACCATTCAGGGGCAATGCGCTCTGGTCCAGTCGCGCGGCTTGCTGTCAACGACATGCGCCGCCAGCGGAAACGCCTGGGTGGCTGTGGACCTGTTGCAGCAATTGGCTCGGGTGGGAACAGGTAAAGGGGGCGCGGGTGCTGGCTGCTCCACCCCCTTGAGGCTTCACAATAGGCGGCGGCTGCAATGATAAAGCTACGCTCGGGGATGTGGCTATCCGCCGGTAAAACCCGCTGAATATTCTCGAGCCCAACCCGAGTGCCTAGCCGGGTGATCAGGTCCTCTAACTGACCCTGCCCCCACCCCACAGCATGGCTGAGCTGTTGCACGGGTAGCTCTTCGACCTCCACAGCCTCCAGCCGCAGCTGATCGATGCCAAACCCCGCATCTATTTCCCCTACCCCGCGTTCGAACAGCGGTAGGATACGATGAGGGGCGCGTAAGGGCCGGGCCAGACGCAGCTCAACCTGCTGATGCCCCTGATCTACCCGACGCAAAGTCATGCAAAGCCTGCGCGCGCCCATCTCTTGCGCCTTCAGCTTGGCGCAGAGCTGCACCAACAGCCGTTCGGTCCCGGCCATAACATCGGTCAGCAACCCGATCGGCTCTGGCAGGGTCATACGCACGGCATAACGGGACGGTTCGGCCAGAGGTGTAATTTCTTCCGGCTGCGCTCCTAAGGCCTGATCCAACCGAAGCAACACCTCGGCCCCAAAGCGGCGCGCCAGTGGTGCACGCGGGTTAGCGGTCAGCGCGCCGATTGTACGCAACCCCATACGCTGCAAAGTGACCGATGTCTTTTCATTCAGACGCAAAGCCGCGACGGGTAATGGGGCCAAAGCCCCCAACATATCACCGACAGGTGCCTGCCCCTCACCGTAATGAGCCAGCGCCCAAGCCGCACCCCGCGTATCGCCGACCCCGATCTGCACCGACAGCCCTGCGCGCGCAAGCCGCCCGCGTATATCGGCCAGCATCGCTGCCTCACCGCCAAACAGATGCGCCGACCCGGTGATATCCAGCACCAGCCCGTCGTCACCTTCCAGCCCCACCCAAGGGCAATATCGCATCGCCCATCGGCGCAGAATATGTAGAAAGCGCAAGTCTGACTGAGGATCAGCGATACCGCTTTGCAGGGTCGGGCAAAAAGCACGCGCATCCGCATACGCCATACCATTATGCAGCCCTTGCTCTGCCGCCGCGACATTCATGCAGTAAATGCGATTGGCATTCCGTTGCTTGAGGGTCAGAACAAAAGGTCCGTCCATTGGGCACTGACGCAAAACCCGGTCAGTCGCCAACCGGGGAAACCACAATGAAATGATGCGCCGCTGCATCTCATCGAACATGTTAGCTTCCGTGTTCTTCTTTTGTTCTTTTTAAGTTTCTCCCTTTACAGAGTCGAGTCTTACGATCACTTGTAGACAAGCCCTGATACGTCGATGTTTGATTGCGATGCGAACAGTCTATTTGACTGTTTGTGGCTCGACGTGGCTGTTTGGATATTGGTTGCGGGAGTAGGATTTGAACCTACGACCTTCAGGTTATGAGCCTGACGAGGTGAAGACGTTAAGCGATTGA
>JBCBUG010000033.1:0-21581 GCA_039818265.1 Pseudomonadota bacterium
AACCGTATTGAGATCATGTTTGTTAGGCTCAAGGACTGGAGGCGCCTAGCGACGCGTTATGATCGCTGTCCCAAAGTCTTCCTTCTCCGCAATCGCACTCGCAGCTACGGTCATCTATTGGTTATGAATCCTGACCCTAGAACGAGATCGTAACGGTCCGATCGTGTCATGTTCCAGCACGCGTTATCAGAAACACAATCGAACTGGCAGCGGAGGAGGGCGAAGTTTGCAACAGGAACTGGCTACAACCGGCTTCATGACTCATTGCTTGATATCTTTTAAGTCAATGCGCGACAGGTCTCGAGCCAGGCAGTCACCCGACCCGCCTTTACCGCGCTTACCCGACTAAAGATTATCGAATTGACCGGCTTCACCCCTGAAAACCTGTGCATTTGTCGTTTCAGTGGGTTGTCTGAAGTAGGTTTGATAAAAAACAGTGGGCGTGTTCATTGTTGTTATCAGACGCGCAGATTTGCTATACATGAGCGGTTTGCCGCGTATCTGATGAGACGTGAGCCAAGTTTTCGGCGGAAGGCCGCGTGTCCCTCTGGTTGTGGTTTTCCTGTCTACTCGCGCCGGATATTTGTGGGCGAGACGATTCATATCCGTGAACAATATCTGGTACAGGGCATGACGTTACATCTCGCACGATCTGGTCTCGTTGGCATTTCGCTACTGGTAACCTCTGGTGTAGCGGCAGAGGAAGACGAATCGTTTTTTGATCCGTTTGAGGAGCTGACGAAAAGCCGCTGGTTTGTCTCAAGCGGTTGGGCCAATGGCGATCATCAGAGCTGTCTTTGGCACAAGGACCGAGTGAACGTTGAGGGTGGGAAACTGCTGTTGTCCTTAACTGATCATGCAAAGAAAGACCGTCAGTTTAGTTGCGGTGAAATCCAGACACATGCGCGCCTCGGATACGGAATCTTTGAGGCGCGCATGAAAGTGCCATATGCACGCGGTATGAACGCAAATATGTTCACCTTCATTGGCCCGCCGCAGGACCGGCCACACAATGAAATCGACTTTGAGTTTATTGCGCCGAATAATCCGGTACTCCAGACGAATGTCCACTTTCGGGGCGACAGCGAAAACACAGAGTTGATCGCACGACCGGATGATAACGCATTCCATGACTATGCTTTTGTTTGGGAGCCTGGGCGCGTTCGTTGGTTCATTGACGGAGAACTTATCCGAGACCTTCGCGGTGATGCTTTACCGAATGAGCCGCAAAAGATGTATCTCAGCCTGTGGTCGACGGGTACACTTGTGAGTTGGATGGGAAAGTTCGATGCCGCTTCTACGCCGCAGGAACTGGAGGTCGAATGGGCCGCTTATACCAAGCTTGGGCAAGGCTGCGCCTTTGCACAATCACTGTTGTGCCGGGATGGTATGGATGTGCCCTGAGCCCGCCTATGTTCGTTTTAAATGTGAGCCCAAGGTGCTCTCAGCTGAGGTAGCTTGTTCATTTTTTGGGCAAGTTACGGCGATGTTGGCGCTGGCTCTACGGGCTTTTGTTGTTTTGTGCGCCTCAATGCGGCACCTGAGTCTACGCCATACCCTTGGGTTGCAAATTGCACAGCGCATTTTCACCTCCTGGGATCAACTGGAATTGGCTAAGACCGTATGAACGTCAGACTGGCCTCAATCATCGACCCTGAACGGAACACAGCTTATGTCGTGCCGGCCATCGTGGCGTCGATGGTCACCTTTGCCTATTCGGTGAGTTTCGGCCCGTTGGTGATCCTCGCCTTCTACGGGTGCTGGATTCTGCCCTTTGCACTTTCCCCGCGCATTTTGCTGGCGCGTCCGGGGCCGGTGGTTCTACTGCTTTTGGTTCCGTTTTTCTTTGCCTTGTCCGTATTTTGGAGCGATGCGCCGTCGACCACTCTGCGTGCTTCAATTCAATATGGTATTACCTTCTTTGCAGGCCTTGTCGCTGCGCGCATCACCTCTGTCGCTAATCTGGCGCTTGGGGGGACCATCGGTAGCCTGCTGATCCTGACATATTCGGCGATGAATGGCGGGTACTCCTATGACTATATTGATGGGAGTTATGCTTTTAACGGCGCCTTTTCATCGAAAAACCAGCTGGGGTATTTCGCCACGCTCGCCATGGTTTTCTCGCTTTCGTTGATCTGGGTTTTTCGGACGCGTGGCGCACTGATACCTGTCTCTGCTGTCACCGGCTTAATGGGGATCGTCATGCTGTGGATGTCGGATTCAGCAACATCGCTTCTATCCGCCTTTGCTGCTTTTTCCGCGATCCTGTTTGTTGGCTTTGTCCTGTTGCTTGCGCCCTGGCTGCGGCGGGCCGCGGTTTTTCTGGCTGTGACCGGCGGCGCTGCGATGGCGGTGGCATCTTATCGTTTGGGGGCATTCGACGCCTTGCTTGCAGCATTTGGCAAGGATTCCAGCCTGACGGGTCGCACATATCTTTGGAGCGAAGCGTTTGAATTTGGCGCTAATCAGCCGGTTCTGGGCCTCGGTTATAATGCCTTCTGGACGCGCGGACGCCCCGAGGCCGAGGTGCTCTGGCAAGAGTTCTACATCACTGGTCGAACTGGGTTCCATTTCCACAACCTGTTGATTGAAACCTATGTTGGTACCGGGTTGGTAGGGTTGGGCCTTGTGGTTGGGCTTTGCCTTTTGCTGATCCTGATGCCGCTTCGCGCCGTGCTGGGCCGAGGCGGCGTAGGATCTCTGATGCTGATCTCGGGTCTGTCAGTGCTGTTTGTTGTCCGGTCGGTCGCCGAGGTTGATTTTGTAACGCCCCACACGGTTGGAACCTTTCTGGTCACCTTCGCGCTTCTGCGGCTGTTCGATCACAATCGCAACGTCCGCCACGCAACGCGCCTTGCCATGCCAACGCGACGCCCCCGACACGCAACGGAGATCTTGTTATGACCGGCCCGGTACAGGAACGGCGCATTCATTGGACCAAGGACAACGCCCATCTTCTTGCTGGTTATCGGGACGAACCGCGTGTCGATTTCGGAGCGATGATGCGTGCAGTTCGGCGACAAACGCTGTTGGTTGCGGCTTTTGCCGTGATCGGTATCGCCATTGCCGTGACGATGATACTTGGATCGGTGCCAAAATACACAGCTGTAGAAACGGTGTTGCTGGATGAAGAACGCGCCGAGTTGCTAAACGAGGTGTCGCCCCTGCCCAATGCCGTCCGGTCGGATACGGCGGTGCAAAGCGAGATGGAAATTATCAGATCCGGAGCGCTGGCCTATCAGGTGGTCGATTTGCTGCAACTGGACAAAGATACTGATTTTCTGTCGCCGCCGGTTGGATTGACCGAAAAAATCAGCAGGACGATTTCTTCCGTGACACGCCCGTTGGCTCGACTGCTGACACCGGAACCGCCCGCCCGCGCGAACGAGAATACTTCGGTAGCGGGCGAAGCTGGCCCGGATGACAACGCAATACCCGATTTTGATCTGGAATTGACGGATCGGGATCGTGCGGTTCGGATTTTACGTGATCGGCTGTCGGTTTCACGATCGGGACGCAGCTTGGTGATTGAAATTGCGTTTGCGGATTTTGATCCGACGCGGGCTGCGCAGATCGCGCGCGGCTATGGCTCAGCCTATGAGAGCTTCCAGCTTTTGACGACAAACGAGGTGGCAGCCAAGGCAGAAGAATGGTTGCGCGAACGATTGGAAGAGCTCGAGCAAAAGAGCATCGATGCCGCATCGGCTTTGCAGGAGTTCCGGACCGAAAACGACTTGGTGCAAGTGCGCGGCGATCTGCTGACCGAGCAGCAGCAATCTGAACTTGCCAGCGAGTTGATGACAGCCGCGGCAGCGGCGGCAGAGGCAGAAGCTTACCTTGAAAGCATGGAGTCGCTGAGCGCCAGGGCGGTTGATGGTGATCAGATCATCGCAGTTCCTTTGGTCGAAGGACTCGCCGCCGGGATCAGCGAGGAACTGCGGCGTGACTATCTGAATGCTCGCCAGAGGCGGCAAGAAATTATCAGCCAATTCGGGGCGGATCATCCGCAGGTACAGCAACTCAATGGCAGTATTCAAGTATTGGAGAATGCCCTGAAGATCGAGTTGCAGCAGGCGACTGAGGCCGCGCGCGTTGCCTACAGTATTGCACGTGGCCGAGAGCAGTCGTTGCGGACCGATCTGGCCGCGATAACAGGAACAACGGATTGGAACGTGGCCCTGAGGGGCCGGTTGCAACAGCTTGAGGCGATCTCGGAAACCTATGCTCAGGTCTATCGCGACTATCTGGCGCGGCTAGAAGTCACCATGCAGCAGCAGGACTTTCCGATCGCGTCGGTTAAAATCATCTCTCCGGCAGAAATTCCGCAGGCACCGTCTAGCCCGCAGAAGAAGGCAATGCTGTTTGCGGGGCTATTTCTGGGTGGTCTGCTGGGGGCGTTGATAGGGGCCACTCGCGAATTGATGCCGAAACCCGTGCGCACCGTCTCGACCCTGCGAGAGGAGGTCGGAGTAAACTGCGCAGGCTTGTTGCCCGGCCCCAAAAGCCGCAACGACGCGGGTGCGGAGCGGGCTCAGACCCTTACAATGGAACGTCTGGCCGGAGCTTGCGAAACCATTCTACAGAAATCAACAGGCGCGTTGATCGCAATCGCACCGCTTTCATCAGGTCTAAAAGCCGAGGCCGATTTGCCGCTGGACCTTGCTGAACGGCTGTCCTGCGATGGGTCACGGAAGGTATTGGTGATTTATCAGGATGCGCTTGCGCAAGCGCTACCCGTAAGTAAATCGGCAGCTGTTGAAATCGCCAGCTTGCAGCAAGTGCTGGAGACTGTTTTAGGGAGCGACCAGACACTACCGCAAGGTGCTGACCTAATGATGTTGGCCAGTGATTTGCGCAGCAAATTCAGCTTTGTTCTGTTCGCGCTCAGGCCTCTGAGCCAGGCCACTGCTTCCGATACTCTAGCGGAAGCGTGCGATGCCACGATGCTTCGCATCCAGTGGGGTAAGGCGTTGCCCAGCTTTATCTCTGACGCGTTAATGGATCATCCCCGCTTCAGGGAGGCCTTGATCACAACGGTTCTGGAAGAGGCCAACCTGGCGCAGGCCCGGCGCTATGTCGATCCCGGCAGCTATGAGGAGCTTCAGATCAATGCTTAGAAACCGGCATTTCCGCATCATTGTTTGGCTCGTTTCATATGCTATGGCGCTGAATGCGACGCACCAGAGTGTGGCTGTCGCGCAATCACAACCCGAGCCTCGGGTGGGCACTGAAACCATTGGTCCGCAGCAAACGCTTGAAATACGGATCGGGCGATGGGACCCGGTGAACGAGGTTTTTGCATCCTGGGACGCGGTTGGTGGCTCATATCCTGTCAGCACTACCGGCGCGGTGACTCTGCCGCTGATCGGGAGTGTACAGGCGGCAGGCATGACGCCCGATGATTTGGGCGCCGATGTTTCGCAGCGAATACAGGATCGGATGGGCTTGCGTAGCGATGTACAGACGATTGTTACGATCACCGAATTTGCGCCGATCTATGTTTTGGGTGATGTGCGGACACCGGGTGCTTACCCACATGTGCCGGGCATGACAGTCCTGCAGGCACTGAGCCTGTCGGGCGGGATCAACACACCGACCTCCGCGTTGGTGCGCGGAGAACGCAATGCGCTGAGTGCCCTTGGCACCTACCGCGTCATGGAGCTTGAAAAGATGCGGCGGCTGGCCCGGCTGGCCCGGCTGGAGGCTGAGGAAAGTGGCACCGAAATCCAGACCCCGCCCGAGCTCCAGTCCTCACCGTTGGGGATCGAACTGCTTGACCAAGAGCGCCGGATCATGGTGTCGCAGAACTCGGCCTTCGCGTCGAATTTGGCCCAGATCGACGAGCTAGAGGCCTTGCTGCTCGACCGGATTAATAGTTTGAAACAACAGGCCGATCTGCGTGAGCGGCAATTGCAGCTACTGAATGAAGAGCTTGAAAACGCAAACAGCCTCGTCGAGCGCGGCTTGTCCACCGTTGTACGAGGAAGCAATCTGCAACGCGCGGTTACAGATCAACAGGTCCGGCTTCTCGAAGTCGAAACCGCGCGGTTGAACGCGGAACAACGGCTGAATGAGACGCGCCGCGACAGGCTGGACCTGACCAACGCGCGTGACCGCGAACGTGTTCAAGGATTGCAGGATCAGCGCGCTGCCATTGCTGAATTGGGTGTGAAAATGGAGACAGAAGCCGCGTTGTTTTCCGAAGCGGCACGCACGGGCAACGGGCTGGTCGAGCTTTCGGACCTCGTATCACCCAGATTGCAGATCACCAGAACGGGTCCCGGAGGCACGACCACTTTCGCGGCAAATCGAGACGACAAGATTGAAGGTGGAGATGTTCTGGAAGTCGTTCTCTCAACATCTGCGCCAAACGATATGATACCCGTACGCCGCCTGGCACCCAATGCGTTCAATAACACATTGCCTTTTGACCCGCCTCAGGCCATTGCGGGGGAAGCGGCTGGCGAGGTACCTCCTTCCTGACAGCGGTGCGTCCCGTCCAGCGGGATGGGGCGGGACAGAATATCCAGCAATGTATCAATTTGACGCTCCGGTCTCATCTCGGGCCTTGCGGCATGATCGAGCGCGGCCTGTGACGCTGCCGAATAGATCTGTTCGTCGTTCCAGAGCATACGCACAGCTTTTGCCCATTCCTCAACCGGGGCATTACGTTTCAGCAACACCCCCCCCGGCCCAACAGCCTCGGGCAGTCCTCCAATCCGCGAAGCGATGACCGGAATGCCGCTGATCTGCGGCTCGGCGGCGATACGGCCAAACGCTTCTTCCCATTGGCTGGGGGCAAACACGATGCGGGCATCTTTGTAAATCGTGCGCATGTCGTTTGTGGATGGTCGCAACGTGACGTTGGGCAGGCGGGCAAGGCTGGTTTGAAGGTGCGCCTCTTGTTCGGGTGTCAAACCCCAGCCGCGCACAAAGACAAAGGGAATTTCTGGGCAGGCTTCGGCCACCTGCAGCGCGATATCGACGCCTTTGTTGGGATGCGGGTTGATAAAGGTCACATTGCTGCGGGAAGAGGTCACGCGGTATGTCTCGGCTTCGATCATCGGATAGATCACATCGGCATGAATGCCTTCTGTTTCGGCAAATCGCCGCGCGGTGAAGTTAGAGTTCGCGATGTATCCCGTTTGGGTTAGGTCGCTCGGCGATCCGCCCAGATCCTCATCTTCAACATTGCGCAGATAGATAAACGTGCGTGTTGCGTCCCGGTTGATCGACCGGGCGAGTTGTACCGGCAACCGAGATTGGAAGATCGCCACATCGGCCCTAAAATCAGCTACAACACGGTCCACGACCTCTTTAGCAAACCACGCGCGGAATACAGGATAACCAAGCCCAGTGTCGCGTACATAACCGCGCCGATGCAACTTGAGCTGCGCTCGGCTCCGCAAACCCAGCCAGCCTTCGCCTGTCAGACCCGCTAGAACTCCAACAGTGTGCCCGCGTGCGCGCAGACGTTTGACAAGCTCGTGCGTACTTGTCTGCGCCCCGCCATACATCTGAGGCAGATAGGGATGGGCACTTCCAAAAAGAATGCGCATGGACAGATTTACCTCATTTTCGGTCTTCAGCGGCGGAGCTTATGGCGTGCGGTTACGGGTCGATCAGATGCATATCTTGACAAGAACTTCACCGGCACGCTGATGGTGAATCGGATCCGATGATTTCGGAAGGCGGAAACGAACGGATCACAAGACACCAGATTCACCTCGTCAGTATTCGACTCAGGAACGATTCGTTCTGAGCATGGTTCGATGCAGATTTCATGAATTTACTGCTCTTTGCTTGCTTTGAGCACTCTCGCATAGCGTGAGTCAGATTCGAGCATCCCGATTGTATCGGAACGCGATAAAGTTCTGTAGCTGCCTTGAATTCAGGCAGCTGGCACAGCCGAAGTCAAAAGATACTCGGCAACCGCATCAATATGTGCGGATTCCACGTTAACGACCCGTTATCCATAGGCAATGCTTCGCTCGCACGGATAATCGAGTTTGCAATTGCAGCAATTGTCATACCCTTCTTATCTACAGATGCGAGAAGGAACTTCGTAATGAGGACACTCTGGTAGAGATCACTTTCGCCTGCATCGGGTGATGCGTGTTGGCGATCGTCTTTTCAATTTAAGGGGGCATCGGCGCTGATTTGCAGCGTTACGCAACTGGGAAATGAGGATGTGATGTGATGAAACCATTAGAGACAGAACCGGCTCCTGCTGAGAGTATTATGGTGTCAGCGCTAGGCCCGGCGCAGGCGATATGGATCCGTCCGAAGCCACATAACGCCCCTGTTGGCGGGTTGGCAAAACGCGCACTCGACGTAACGGTTGCGTTGATCATGCTGGTCGTGTTCTCGCCGCTGATGGTTGGACTGGCTTTGCTGGTATTCACAACCTCGCCAGGTCCTATCCTGTATCATCATCGTCGCGTGGGGTATCGCAAACGGTCATTTGGTTGCCTAAAGTTTCGGACAATGGTGGTGAATAGCGACGAGTTCCTTCAACAACATCTGGAGAACAACCCGGAGGCGCGGCTGGAGTGGGAGCAGACCCAGAAGTTGCGTGATGACCCGCGTGTCACGTCGGTCGGTCATGTTTTGCGTAAGCTCAGTCTCGATGAGCTGCCGCAGTTGATCAACGTGCTGCGTGGTGAGATGAGCCTTGTTGGTCCCCGCCCGGTTTTGTTTGATGAACTGCGCCGCTATGGCCCTTCGAGCCGCCACTATCTGCGAGCGCGCCCGGGCATTACAGGTTTGTGGCAGGTTAGTGGTCGCAACAATACGACCTACAAACGCCGCGTTGCCTATGACCGTGCTTATGTCACCAATGTGAACACCGCGACGGACATCGCCATCCTTGTGCAAACTCTGCCAGCAGCGCTGCGGTCGGATGAAACGGCGTAATCCTCGCGGGTTAATGTACCGGTGCTCCGCTGTTCTGTGCTTTGTCTGAACCCACCGGGGCAGCGCGCGCATGAAAGCAGAACCCTCAACCCTGATTGCCGATGGCCCTGCGGAAGACGGGGTGGCCAGGCCACTGGTTTCGGTAATCATGTCGAATTACAACGGTTCCGCCTATCTAGCTGCGGCGGTGCTTTCGGTTCTGAATCAATCTTATTCCACTCTGGAGCTTATTGTTGTTGATGACGCCTCAAGTGACGACAGTGTGGCGGTATTGCAAATACTGGCAGCCTCAGACAGTCGGCTTACAATCATTGCATTATCGAACAATTTAGGGCCTGCAGGAGCTAGAAACCGTGCGTTGGATGCCGCAAATGGCGATTGGATCGCCATCATGGATGCGGATGATGTGATCCATCCCAAGCGGATTGCTCGCCTGCTGTCCGCCGCTTCGCAGCTTAACGCCGATATGATCGCCGATGATCTGCTGAGCTTTGGATCGGCGAATGTTGCAGGTCAGACCTTGCTTGGAAAGGCTGCGACGAAGGCCGCTAAACGCATCACCGCCGTCGATTTGGTAAAAAGTGACACAGCCAGTTTAGGGCTGGCATCGCTGGGTTATCTTAAACCAATGATCCGCCGCGATACCTTGCGTGCGCTGCGCTACGACGAAACGCTTCGGATCGGAGAGGACTTTGATCTATATTGCCGCCTGCTGATCGGCGGGGTCACGTTCTGGGTAACATCCGAGCCAACCTATCTCTATCGACGGCATTCGGGGTCTGTGTCACACCGTCTGTCCGTGCCTGCGCTAGAGAACTTGATTGCAGCTCACGACTCGGCAGCGACGCTGTCGAAATCGGTGCGCGATGAAGGCTTGTACGCAGCGCTTGCAACTCGGCGAGAACGTCTTGTACGCACCTTACATTATCAGCATCTGGTGGTTGCGATTACAACGCGCGATACGCTAAGCGCGTGCCGCCAACTGCTGCACCGCCCCAAGCTTGTGATGGATCTAGTGGCCAGTCTGGCAGACCGTTTGAACCGCCGCCGACACGCCGCGTCGGATCGACATATCTCGGAACCTAGAACCGTTGTGCTTGCCTCGCCCGAGCAGATTTTGTCTGCTGATGCACCTGAAGATGCGGTACGCGTACCGGTTGAAGCTTGGTCTCCATCTAACGAGTCAAACCGATATGCAATTGCGTGCCGCCTGACAGAACTGGCCGCACAAGGCCCGGTCCACATTATCGCAATAGGTTTGGAAGGTTTGGATGGGTTGGGCTACGTGCCTGACTGGAACTCAGCGCGGATAATTCTTACCGCAGAAGAAGCGAAGGCCGCTAGCATTCCCTCAAACGCGATGCTGGAGATCTTAGAGTCCCGGGATGGGAACAGCTCTGTCAGGGTTCAATAGCAACCGCGCACCGGTCTCGGGGGCAGCCTGATCTGCCATTTTGCTGAGCCCAAGTTTATCTCGTGCGATTTGGTGTATGACGGGCCAGGCCCTGTCGCGCGCATCCAGAAGATATTGGATTGCAGCGGCCGAACCCTGTGTGCGACGCAGGTTAAGAAAGACCCTGTGATCATGTTTTTGACGAACATCTTTTAGATGCGCCCGCATCGCGTTGGTCAGGTCGGGTGCGTGAGGTCTCATAAGCAAATGCGCCTCCAACGCTTTCTGGAACTGCTCCAGCTCTTGAGCGCCATGCTGTGCGCTCAACGAATTTGACCGCACAACTGCGGCATATCCCGGCCTGTGCGTTAGCTTCATTCGCGCCCCGGCGAGCAACATTCTTACGTAAAGATCATAGTCTTCGCCCAGCCTGAGCGCTGGATCATAGCGCAAGTTATGTTTGACTAGAAACGCGCGCGAAAGAATGGGTTTCAAAAACCCCAGCTCTCCGCGCGATACTCCGGGCCTGCGTAAGTTGCCGAGCACAAAATCGACGGTTCCAAGTGAAGAAAACTCGGACGCGATTTCCGACCAATCCTGAGTTGTTGCCGTTTCCAGTTGTGTCGGCGTGACAAACGCTATGTTGTCAGCGATCACCTCGCAGTTTGTTTCTGACGACAACCGCCTTAACCGCCCTGGCAAGAACTGGTCGTCCGAATCCAGAACAGCCACGAAATCGGAAATGGCGACCTCTAAGGCTCGATTGCGCGCGGCCGCAGGTCCTTGGTTTTTGTCCTGACAGATGAGCCGAACACGCGGGTCTCGTTGCGCTTCGACAGCGGCGATGGCTACGGTTTCGTCTTGTGAGGCATCATCCACCACGATCACTTCCGCCGTTTCCGGCTCGGCAAGTGCAGATTGGATCGCCCGCGACAGCGTGTCTTGTGCGTTGTAGGCGGCGATTAGGACGGTAACGCTGGGGCGCATCGAGACTGGACCGGTTTGAGCAAAGTCGAAAGGCACCGACGACGGGTTCTTTGATGTACA
The DNA here is from genome assembly GCA_039818265.1 of Pseudomonadota bacterium. Classification (GTDB taxonomy): domain Bacteria; phylum Pseudomonadota; class Alphaproteobacteria; order Rhodobacterales; family Rhodobacteraceae; genus Ruegeria. Next base: position 11,357 of record JBCBUG010000033.1, read on the forward strand.
AATCGTATGCGATCTGCCGTTTGCGTCCAAGCGCCTTTGAAGTCTGCACTGGCGTCTCGGCAGTCGACCGCTTGCATTGCTATAGTTTTGAGCGTTTACCTACAAAGAGCGATTTTGGTATCACGCGTCAGTCTCTTGAGGCACTTGTGCCGTTGGGGCGGATGGCGTTTTGCCTTCTTTGTCCTGACGTTTGCGCTTCTGGTTTGCCGCTAGAAAAACAACAACCGCTACATATGCGAGCTGCAAAACAACCGCTACGGCAATGACAAATAGGATGAGCTTTCCGGTGCTGAAGCCAGCGGCCATACCAATCGCTGCCGCCACAGCAACAGAGAAAAAGAAACCCGCTATGAAGATCGGCAATCGCATCGTTTTCACCAGCAAAACGGACGCAGATTGAGGTTCAATTCGCCCATCGTTCGACAAAGCCTACAGCAAAAGTCCGCGACCCTGCTACAGTGTTTTGCTCAGGATCGTCGCTTGTTGCCTGAAGTAGCATTCTATTCTGGACGTCAATTGAGCAAAATCGAGGAATTTTCTAGATAATTGTCCACGGGATTCCTGGCGGGAATCCAGGTCAGATTCTAGTTGCGCGACCCTTGCTAGAGGATGATCCGTATATTGCGACTTCGCGAAAGCCGATCAGTGACGCAATTGTGCCCATGTGCAACGCACCCCGCAGGAGGTTGGCGTTGCGCCGAGCAGCGACCGGGATGGTTACAAGCGCGAGACCCATACAATAGGCCACTTTTGCAAAAGCGAGCGGCAGCGTGGCAAATCGCCCGTGGGTTCCGTTATCTTGACGCAGGAGGTTCCCATGGGTTTGTCCCATCCGAAACCGGCGCTTCAGCAGCCATGAAATTGTTGCCCGCTCAGGGGTCACCGGTTCATCCAACCAGGCAGTTGGTGCAAACATGACTTGCGCGCCGTCCTGCATCGCCGCCCTGAAAAAGGCCGTATCCTCGCCGCCAGATATTCCACGGTCAAGATCGAAACGGCGTCCTGTCAGCGCATCACTCGCCAGATTCATGATCACATTACAACTGTGTCCGGCGATGGGTCGCCCGTCTGCGTCTGTTTCAGGTCGTGTGTCATGGATACCGAGATGCTGCATCCAACGCGGCGCATCAGTCGGATAGATAGCCCTTACCGGTCCGACAACGACATCCGCATTCGTGTCTGTCAGCCGGGTGATAAGCGTGTCGAGCCAATCGGAGGGTGCGATCTCGTCATCATCAATGAATGCGAAGACGCTTAATTCGCGACGCTCGGCCTCATCCAATGCTGCGTTTCGGGCAATCGAGATGTTACCGGAGGGGGCGAAGCGATAGATCACGTTGTGCTGTGACCCAGAGGCGAAGCTCTCGACCATGTCACGCGCCGTGGGAGTATCGTCATTGTCGATGACAATGATTGATAGGTGGGTTCCGCATGGCAGTACTTGGCCTTCCAATGAACGCAAAGTCACGAGCAGTTCCGGTCGCCGATGAGTGCAGACCCCGACGGCGACATTGTCGATTGAGAGTGGTGCAGTCTCTGGGGGGTGAGCCAGCGCGAGGCTAGAGTGTGATGTGGCTGGGCGCAGAAGAATCTGCCGCCAGAACCCGAGAGACCATCCCAGATGCATGGTGGCGGCAATTGGCGCTGTACCAAGCGCACTTGGATCGCTGCGACCGACCGCCAGCGAGGTGCCACCAATCAGACAGGCAAGCAACCACAGAGCGGCCGGGAGGGCCAAGAGCGCTTCAAATGGCGTCAGAGCTGCCAAAGCAATCGCAGGGGCAACAGATATCATGACAAGTTGCCGAAGCCGCGGCCTCAGCTGGTGCTTCAAAACCGTGCGCGCTCGTCCTCGACCGAAACTTAGGTATTGCCGAAAAAGTGACACCAGAGATGGGCGCGGAAAATAGTTTAACCTTGTGCGGGATGTCAGCCAGATGCGATACCCTGCCTGCGTCAGCCGCAAGTCCAGTTCCGCATCTTCATTATGCGAAAAGCTCTCATCATATCCACCCACTGACCGGAACGCATCCAGCCGCATCAGGGCGTGATGCCCGTGATCGACAAACCGTCCCGTTCCGGCGAGGCGATGGGCCGATCCACCATTGCCCAGCCGAGTGTTCTGGGTGAGTGCGATGATGCGCTGCATTGGGGTCGTGCCAACCGCGTTCATGGAAACAACGACGCTTGCCACGCTGTTTTTTTGGGCCTCATCCATCAGAATATCAATGAAATTGTCGGGATAACTGGAATGCGCATCCAGGCGCAGCAGCCAATCCATATCATCCCCGAACCGGGCGCAGGCGGCGTTGATCCCTGCGCTCTGGATACGGGAGGGATTGTCCAGAAGCCGAATGTCGAATTGCGGCAAAGCGGCGATCCGGTCGCGGACGATCTCCTGCGTGCCATCTGTTGATCCACCATCGGCAATCACAAGACGCGCCCGGGTCCCATGGTGTTGCCTGCGTTGCAGAAAGCCCTCCAACCCATCGATAACACTCGCGATATGCGCGGCTTCGTTCAATGTCGGTACAACGATCAGAACCGAGTCCTGTGACGCATCAACATTTTGCTCGGCATTTTCGCCGGCGATCGCGTTCACAAGGCTGCGGGCTTCTTGATCGGTCGTTTTCCAGGTGCTGAGCGGGACCGCATGTTGCGCTTGGCGCAGCCGCTCAAGAGCGTCGGATGACACTGTATCCATCATATCGATGACGGCGTTGTTATCCGCTTGATCTAGGATCAGCCCCAATTCCAGTTCGTTCAGACGTTGCGCAGTTTCGGTCCCGGCTAGAGCAATTGGCGGGACTTGATTGATCCCGCTTTCATACAAACGGTTTGGCAGAAGCCAGTCTGAGTTGTTTCCGGTATCATATCGGTCGATCAACCATGCAAGATCGACTCCGCTATAGATGCGAGCCAGATCGTCCGGATATATATAGGATCCTTCGAACTGCAGGTCCGGGTTAGCCTCCACAATCCGGTGAAAATCGGGGACAGCGTCAAGGGCCGGGCGTCCGCGCAAAATGACCTGATAGCGGCCCGGCCGCGCCCGAGTCAACGCATCAAGACTGTGCAGCGAGAAAGGGCACCTGAGTATCCCGAACCAGCCGATGCGCAACGGCGCGTCCTTACATTGGTGCTCGCTGGGCTTGGGTATTGGGGGAGCAGCATTGACCACTTTGTTTTCAACTAGAAAGACCGGTGCTTGGCACTGCTCATAGGCCTCGAAATGGGCGCGTAGGAAGGCCGGAGACGATACGATCAGGCCATCGATTCCCCGGCACAGGCGTCGCTCGATCCAGCGCATCGCCCGCGCTGGTTTCGAAGGGCCAACCAACAGGCGGTGAATATCGAGAACCTCGTAGACAAGCGCAACCGGTCGATCTTTTGAAAGGTTGCGGCGCAAGGGGACGGCTAGCGCCAACATCTCAAGGTTGCGGCACAGAATAGTATCTGGATGCGGGATGTCCAAAAACGATGCGTTTAAACGCAGGCGCCGTCGCAACACTGATAATATGCGTTGGATCATTCTTGCGTTGTAGGTTTGTCCCAGAACCAGAGCATTTTCCGGCAAAGCACCGGTGCGGCGACGAAACCCGGCAACCGTGACCTGCGCACCGCCCAGACGCAGCATGTCAACTCGACGCCAGATCGCGGCGTCATCCAGATCATGGGCCAGATAAAGGATACGCCTCTGTCCGTCGGAGCTCCTGCAACATGCAGAAAAATTATCATGATACTTGTGGCTCTGAGTCGTCATCGGTCGATCATCCCACCACGGATGCAGCTATGGGTTGTAGCTAGGCGCGCGCTTCGGCGATTGTCAAAGCCGGAGTCAACGGCAGGCGAAACAGAGCCGATGTCCGGGTTGAAATGAGCAGGAAACCGTCGATGTGCGGAATCTTACGGCAATAGTCGAATGCTGTGCCGGCTTAGGGCGCAGATGTCCGCTTTAAATCTTCGCGTGGGAAATAAGCGGGTTTGCCACTTTGTCGGGCACCCGTATGGCGGGAATTTGCTAAAAAGGATGCTGCAACTGCAAAGGATGGGCGAGTCACATCCCGCTGTGCTTAGGTCGCCCCAGCGCACAATGTAGAATTGTCGGAAAGAACATCGCAATGGCTCAACGAGCACTTCATGAGGCAGTCGAAACTGTTGCTCATGACAGTTACAAAGGTACCGTGCTGCAGGGCAGCATTTACACCGGGCTCAGCCAGGGTGTGACAGTCGGCTGTCAGATCGCTTCTGTCCTCATTCTGTCGCGTCTGCTGATGCCTGCCGACTTTGGCCGTATCGCGATGATTGGTCCGGTTATCGCGTTCCTATCGATGTTCAAGGAAATGGGTCTGCTGCAAGCCGTTATTCAGAAAAAATCACTGACATACGGTCAGCTCAATTCGCTGTTCTGGATCAATATGGGCGTGAGCGCTGTCCTGACGATTTTCCTGATCTTGATGGCACCGTTGATCGCACAATTCTACAATGAACCAGACCTGATCTGGCTGATCCGAGCGATGGCGCTTGGCATGATGCTGACCGCCATTGGGGCGCAGCATTTTGCGCTGCTAAACCGCCGGATGATGTTTGGGCGGATCGCGATAAACAGCGGAATGGTTGCGCTGTCCACCCTTACAACATCGATCCTGTGGGCACTTGTTTCGCCCTCACCCTGGGCCTTGGTTGCGGGTACGTTAGTGGGCGGAATTGTTGGATCTGTGATGGTTTGGGGCTGGGTGACCTGGCGTCCTTCGCGGCCCGGTTTAGCGCCGGGAACAGCTGATTTGCTGGGGTTTGGTGCCGGGATCACAGGTTTCAAACTGGCAAATTTTCTATCGCGCAATCTGGATAGTATTCTGATCGGTCGTGTCTGGGGCAGCGCGGCACTTGGGTTTTATGACCGCGCCTACAAGCTGATACTGTTTCCGCTGAACCGGGTGGCTCAACCTCTGTCGCAGGTTATGGTGCCTGTCCTTTCGCGTATGCAGGATGAGCCCGAGCGCTATGCCCGTGCATTTTTTCGTGTTTTCGGGTTGATGCAGTTCGCGATCCTGCCCGGCGTCGCCGCGATGACCGGTATGGCAGAGACGGCGGTTCCCTTTCTGTTGGGTGCGCAATGGGCCGACAGCGCTCCGATTTTTGCGGCTTTGGGAATCGCTGCTCTGGCTCAACCGCTCGCCAATCCAACGGGCTGGCTGTTTGTCAGTCAGGGGCGTACGACCGAGATGGCATTTTGGGGCCTCGCGTCAGCCGTGGTGAGCTGCGGGTCCTTTCTGTGGGGTGTGCAATACGGTGTGAGGGAAGTTGCAGTGGCTTATGCCGCCGTCACGGTCCTGAAGCTGTTTCCGCTTTGGGCTCTTGTCAGCCGAAAAGGACCAATTGGTCGAGACAGCTTAGGCAAGCATATCTTGCCGGTTTTTTGCGCCGGGCTTGCCGCCTATGCAGTCGTTTGGGGCAGCCACCACGCGCTGCCCGATACTGCGTCGCTGAAACTGCTGATGGGGACTACGCTGAGCTATTTGGTTTTTGTGGTTGTTTTGACATTCAGCTCCTACGGGCGCGAGATTCTGGTCGAGGTGAAGCAGCTGCTCATTCAGGCGGCAAGAACCCTCCGTCGGCCCAGATCGGGAAAGCACGCCTGATGCGAATAGGAACTCCATATCTCGTCGAACAGCGTGCCACTCACCGTTGGATGGCGGGGGAACTGCGTTGACTTATCTAGAACAGATCGGAATCCGGATCAGCTGGCAGGTCGCGCCCGGTCTGATGATTGCGCGGTCTCATCCCAAACCTGATCCAAACCTTGATGACGTCTATATGAAACGCGGGCTGATTCTGATTCATATTCCCAAGAACGCGGGCACCTCGGTCGAGGATGCGATCTATGGCTATCACGTTCGTCATCGAACATGGCGCGAGGTTCAGGCGCTTTGTCCGCGCGCCTGGCAATCTCTTCCCAAGATCGCGATATTACGTGATCCGGTGGATCGGTTCCTATCGGCATTCGATTATCTCAAATCTGGCGGACGGAACGAGCAGGACAGACAATTCGGTGCGCGTATGATCGGGGATCGCTCAATTGACGCGTTCCTGAACCGGTTCTGCAATAACCTGTCGTTTCGGGCTACCTCCATGCGGTATTTTCACTTCCGCCCCCAAAGCGACTTCATCTCTGACGGTGATGTCGTCAAGGTAGATCATTTGATCCCGTTTCACAGGATAGCGCAGGGGCTGGAGAAATTTGCCGGTGTGGCCCCTAGTGCCCTTAAACATGCCAATAAAACAAACGGGCGGCGCTCGGAGCTGCCGCAATCAGCGGCCAATCATCTGCGCAGTATTTATGCGCAGGACGCCGCTCTGTTCACACAAACCTGCCAAATGTGGAAGGCGGAATCATGCCAAGAATCCTGCACATGAGTTTTCCTCAGACGTCACTGAGCCCGCTGTTTTCATACGAATTTGGAAGGTTTTGACAATGCGAATTCTGTTTGCCGGCGGGAATAGCTGGTTGCCCGAAGCCAGCGGCGGAACCCAGAACAGCACCGATCACCTGATCAGACAGAGTATAGCACAGGGCCACGATTGTGCAGTTTATTGCGGCTTTTCCGGGCGCGGGGTCTTTGGTTTTCGAATGCGCGTGCAACGTAAGATGACAGGCCGACCGTTCAGTATCGACCAAAGGCAAGGTTATGAGGTGATGCGTACGTGGGAGCCGACCGATCCGCATCGGATCGCCGCAGCTGCCCGGCATTTCCGGCCCGATGTCGTTGTGATCCAGACACGCCATTCGGCCCATCTGGGGCATGAGTTCGCAAAGATGGGCCTGCCCGTTGTGCTTTATCTACGAAATGTAGAATTCAATGAGAATGATGGCGATGTCAGCGCCATTCCGGGTGCTAGTTTCATCGCTAATTCTAACTTTACGGCCGGAGCATATCGCGACGCTTATGGTATCGACTGCACAGTTATCACCCCGACCATAAACTTTGAAGAATACAGCTGCGATTCGACAAAAGAGTTTGCGACACTGATCAACATCCACCCCAAAAAAGGATATGAGGTGGCTCGCGACATGGCGCGCGCATGTCCCGATATTCCTTTCTTGTTTGTCGAGGCCTGGACCTTGTGGGACGGGCTTTTCAAACAGATCATGGCTGAGATCGCCGAGTTACCGAATGTAACTTACATGAGCCGAACCTCGGATATGTCGAGGGTCTACGGCCGCACAAAGGTCCTGTTGGCCCCAAGCCAGTGGGAAGAAGCCTGGGGCCGCGTCGCGTCCGAGGCCCATTGTAGTGGTATCCCTGTTGTCGGCTCGGACAGTGGTGGGCTGGGTCAGGCTATTGGACCTGGCGGTATTGTCCTGCCCCATGATGCACCGACCGAAGACTGGGTCGCCGCGCTGCGCAAACTCTGGTTCGATGACATCGCTTATGCCGATCTGTCCGAAAAAGCGTTGACCTACGCTCAACGGCCCGAGCTGAACTTCCATCGCCAGCATGATACTTTTATTTCGGTGCTCAAGCGAGCAGTGTCTGAGCAAGATGCCAGCGTTCCAGCCTGATATGCGGATTTCGATCACCCAAGGAAGCGGGCTATGAAGATCTGCTTTTGTGTCTCAAGCTTTCCAGTTCTGTCGCAAACCTTTGTGACCTCGCAAGTGCTTCACGCCTTGCGGCAAGGGCACGAGGTGATTGTCGCGTGCAAGACGGTCGGCACGGACGTTGCTCTGTCAGAGCAACAGAAAAGTTTACTTGGCAATGTGAAGACGATCATCTGGCCACGCGAACAGCCACGTATCCTTAAGGTTTTACCGAGTTCGTGGTCTCGCCGGATCGCCGCACAGCTGGACCGAGCTGCGTGGCGGCGTCAGATCGATGCCGATGTTGTTGTAGCGCATTTCGGGTTTCGGGGTAGGGCGGTCGCTCGGGCGCAACGTGGCTGGAAACACCGCCCCCCGCTTGTGACGGTTTTCCACGGGCGCGATGTCAGCGTTGAATACCAGCGCGACGCGTTGGCGGGTTATCGTGAACTTCTTGCCGAAGGAGATCTGCACGTCACCGTAAATGAGCAGTTCGCCCGGCAACTTGTGGATTGCGGAGCACCATCAGATCATGTTGAAACACGGCATCTCGGTATCCCGATCTCGGATTACGAATTTTGCTCTCCATCGTTCGGAACAACACTACGCTTTGTTAGCGTGTGTCGGCTGGTTGAGAAAAAGGGTTTAGAAACAGCGATCAGGGCGCTGGCACTTCTGCGTCAGAGGCACCCTGAACTGGATTGGCGTTATGACATAGGCGGGGATGGTCCCCTAATGGATCAACTGCGCGATCAGGTGGAGAACGCAAAGCTCGGGGATCGCATAGAATTTCTGGGATCGTTGCCGCACAAGGATGCGCTTTATCAGATAGCGGGTGCGGATGTTTTGTTTGTGCCAAGCCTGATGGCCAGGGATGGCGATCAGGAAGGCATCCCGGTCACATTGATGGAAGCAATGGCATTAGGGACACCGGTTTGCACCACCAACCATTCCGGCATCCCAGAGCTTGTGACCCATGGTGAAACCGGTTTGCTGGCGGATGAGCGCGATGCAGAAGGGTTCTGCAAAAACATCGTCCTTCTCGCTCAAAACCCCGATCTGGCCAAAGCCCTTGCCAAGACAGCACGGGAAAAGGTGGAGAGCGAGTTCAACGAGGACCAGCAGAACATCCAGTTCCTGGATCGCTGTCAGGCCTTGCTGAAACAAGCGCCGGCAATTGGACCTAGAAGCACCCGCACCCCCATCAAGCTGTCTTAACGCCTGAACGATTGGCCATTTTGGAGTCGATGACTTTGGAAACACCGGATTTCATAATCGGAGGGGCGCCTAAATGTGGAACGACCTCATTGCATCAGGTGCTGGATCAGCACCCTGGAGTCTGGATGGCCAAAAACGAATTGTACTTTTTTGATGCCGATGATCCGATTGCACATCGCGATTTCTTTCAGATGAACGGTGAGGATCTGGTCTGGCGTGATCCGAAGGCTCCGGCTTTGCGGGATTGGTATCACAGCCGGTTCTCAGAAGCCCCCGACGGCTGTCTTATAGGCGAGGACACAACCACATATCTGATGTCTGATGTCGCTGCCTTTCGTATCGGGGCGGCGGACCCCGCGGTAAAGGTTATTTTCATGCTGCGCGATCCGGTTGAACGCGCGTTTTCCCAATATTGGCATTTGGTCCGCAGTGGGCGCACTTGCCTGTCATTCGAAAAAGCATTGAGCGAAGAACCTTCGATCATACTGGGATCAACCTACGCACCCGCGTTGCGCCAGTTTTTTGCAGCTCTAGGAAAGGATCGCGTTCATGTGGTTCTGTTCGAGGAGTTCAAAACCAATCAGCAAGCGGCCATGGACGGCGTCGCTAACTTTCTCGGCATACCAAATATATCACTCGATGAGGTTGAGACCTGGCACAACAGGACAAAGTACCCGGCCCGAACAAAAACATTGCTGCATCTGAACCGCGTGGGCAGGGTTCTGGTTCGGTACCGTTACGCCCGACATTTCGGTGACGACAGCAGTTTTTTGTTTCGAGTTGCGAATAAAGCGTACTGGCACTGGTTTCGCTTTGTGGCAAAACGGGTGCTGACTGAAGACAACCCACCATCTTCGATGCGCCCTAAGACACGCACGTATCTTTGCCATCATCTTTCAGATCGAAACGCTGGTCTCTCGGAACTTCTCGACGTGAATTTGGCCAATCATTGGCCGGGATTCTTTCAATGACTCGGATTGGAGCAAGGGTAGGCAAAAGCCGACAGTTGTTCTTTGATGGTCGATTTCAATGGAGATGTTTACTGTTGTCCTTACCCTGCTTGCAAAGGCAACCCTATCCACCCGCTCATAGCGATAGCTTGGAAACGTACCAAAGTTTGCGATACCACCCATCTTCCGTTTAAATGGTAGGCGAAAAGGCCGAGCAGGTCACACTGGAGGACGCTCAACAACACACTTTCATGGAAGGAGGCCATCTGATCCTCCCCCTCTGAAGTGGTCCGCCGTGATCGTTATGATAACGGAGGAACCACATGTCTGACGTCAGTGTCTGACGTCAGCACCCACCGGACAGAATTAGGGGTTTGAGCAACGGAGGATTTCTGGTTCATCGAAGCCATTATGGAGCGAAGATGAATAAGAAATCCGGAACATCGAAGGACGCCGCTGACAAGCTGGTCCGAGG
>JBCBUG010000034.1:0-21122 GCA_039818265.1 Pseudomonadota bacterium
ACCTCGGACCAGCTTGTCAGCGGCGTCCTTCGATGTTCCGGATTTCTTATTCATCTTCGCTCCATAATGGCTTCGATGAACCAGAAATCCTCCGTTGCTCAAACCCCTAATTCTGTCCGGTGGGTGCTGACGTCAGACAGAGGAGTGCACCGTTCCGCAGCGCCTGATCGGCGAGCAGGTGAACCTGTCAGCACCTTCCGTGCAGCGACGAATCAAGAGGATGGAAAACGTCGGCGTAATCGCGGCTCAGGTTGCGCAAGTAGATCCGGCCAGCGTCGGCTTGCCGCTGACCATTGTCGTCGAAGTCGAGCTGAAAACTGATACAGGCGACCAAATCGGCGAAATAAAGCGGCAGTTTCTTGACGCCCCGGAAATTCAACAATGTTACTATGTGACCGGGGAGGTCGACATCGTTCTTATCGTGGTTGTTGGCGATATGGCCGAGTATGAGGCCCTCACTCAACGGCTATTTCTTAGCAACGAAATCGTTGTAAAATTCAGAACTTTCGTCACCATGGACCGAACTAAGGCGAACTTGATCCTTAATATCTAAATGTCCGCCGTCAGGGATTTTAAGACAGATGGCTGCCTGAGCTAGGAGAGGGCGTGACTCATCTGGTTGATTTGGTTGCGCTGCGGATTTGGGGTGGAGCAAGCGCCAGGTTTCGGTGGTCTTACGTTTGATCCTTTCTCGTTGTTTCAGAATGGTCTGGCCGCGACCGAAGGTGCCATCGGCAGTGGTGAAGTTTTGCATGTTCTCGTGATTGCGCTGGTGGTTGTAATGCTCGAAAAAGACATTGATCTGTTGCCTGAGATCGCTGGGCAGGAAATAGCTTTCCAGCAGGATTTGGTTATTAAGCCTCGTGCAATCGACCGATCTTCCTCTAAGTTTGCAGATGATGCGGTGCGCCTCGAAAATGATCCATCTACCGGTCCTTCAGCCAATCGACCAACTCGCCGGAGATGCAACTGGCCCCGTTGTCGCTGATCAGCCGTGGCGGATGTGTCGCAAACTTCTTAACTGGATTGACAAGTACGTCGACGCCTCCAAATCGGATTGATTGCAAACCCTTAATCACACAGTGAGGCCAGCGAGGGCGTGTACACCCTAAGATCCCTGCAATTCAACCGTCTCCTCAGACGGATCGTCTCGCCGCGGATTCCGCGTAAGCTCCACTTCGCAGGGGAAAAACGTCATCTTGGGGTGCCCGAACTCCTTCAGGCATACGGGTTGGGTCGAACACCTTTTTGGTGCTTTCTGCACGATCATCCGGTAGCTCAATCTGAATAGTCCCAAGATCAACCGCAGTATGCGCTCCACCCCATGGCACAGTCGGATCAGACACATTGTCAGCGGCGTTCGCTATCACCATTTTCAACGACCAACGCGCGGGGCCGTCGCAGAGCTTTTCCAGGAGCCTGTCATGAAGGAAGTCATCCGATAGGGTTTCCATCTCTTCCTTGGTCAATCCCAATCGCCCACTCTCTGGCTCCTTCAGAATTCGGGCAAAGATATCCCTTCCACTCAAATCAAACCGATAGGCATGACCAGAGTGGTATTGTTCAGACGAATAACAACGGCAGGGCGCAACAGACTTTAGATATTTTTGGTGCGGCACCGTGTTGGGGTTTGCCTCATTAAAGACCTCCACCAACTTCGGATCCGGGGCACCGGTCTCCGGATCAGGAATACGCGCTGCAAGAAAAGCCCGGAATTGTGCAGCGGAGTTGGCAAAGAAAACCGGACTCGAAATTAACGTCAGAACCCAAGAGTCTGATCCTTTTCCGATCTCCAGCCCAATCCCGCGCACCGTAGGGCTTTTGTCACTGATGCCAGGCTTTCCGCCTCCAACGGAAAAGCGCACCGTAACCTTGCGTTCAGCGTTCAACATCGGGATCTGAACTCTCGGTTCCTCCGTTGCAGGAAGGAAACGCCCCTGTGCTGCAAATCCCTTTGCTGGTGAAGCACGATAGCCGTTGTGACGGCCAAACGTTCCATTCAAAGCGTCGATCAGTTCTACTGCTTGTGACAAGACAGCTCTCCTTATTCAGTTATCGAGCAGGCCGGGCAAACCCCCTTAAAGAAGGTCTGTTGCCCGTGTATTTTGCTCATTGAGAATACGTATTTCCGGCAGCGCAGAGCATCACAGGAAATCGATTGATCCGCTGGTTTAGCGGATCCGAAGTTATTCTTTTTCAGACAATCGCTTTCCCACACCATGTGCATAGATCAACGATCGCGCTTGCAACATTGGATCATTGGATGGCGCAAAGCCTTCGCTTAAGATCAGCGGGTCAAAGTTGATCTCGTCACACCGCCCGTCGGCCTCGGCCATCGCAGCATTCGCTGTGAAGCGCGCCGCAACGATTTCTGTGTGATCGCCGATCCACTGAACAGAGGGATCTTCGACATCGTCATCAGCGTTAGCCAGAACAATAACCATATCCCAAGACACGCCCCCGCTGGCGATATTGGCTTGCATGTTTTCGATGAAGAAGTCGGGGTGTATGTCAACAACGATGCCCTCCTGCCCCGATGGTCGGAAATAGAACCGCATCGCAGTTTCTTGACCAGCGTCGTTCACAAGAAGGAAAGAATTCACGCTGTAGTAGGTTGTACCCTCATGCGGTCGAAGCGACTTATCCAACGCGCCATGATACTCGCTGTAGGTCTTCAATGAAGGATTGGCCGCTGCAAACGCCTTGGTTGCTCCCGCTCCTGTGGCCTTGGCACGCAAAAGTTCGATGAACGCTTCGCTCGTCGGCACCGGAAAGAAGTGTTCGGTGTTCATGGCAATCACGTGCAAGTCATCATCCGGCGTGGTGATCTCTAAGGATAACCCAAGCAACCCGTATTTGTCGTCTGCCGGATTTGCCTTACCACCCTTGTGGGACACCCGGGCAATAACCGAAGATACACTAGTGAACAAAGGGCTGTTGGAGTACGTTTCAATCGTCTCGTCTACCGGTGTAAGCGTGCCCTCAACGCAAAATCCTTTGGTGTGATTGCGGCGCTTACCCTCGGTCAAACCAAACAAGTTTTCGAAGGCAGCGAAACCTTTCTCAAAGTCGAAGTCTTCTTCAGCAGCAACATTCGCCGCCACCACACAAAAGCCCATAGCCAATACGCTGCGTTTGATCATTGCATCCTCCTTTGGTTTATTAGCTAGCTATTACTTAGCTACCTAATTATTTGCAAGTAAAAATTTCATGTGCTAAAATCCACAAGATCAAACCAATGAAAGTGGCCACCTTGTCCAAGGCAAAAAAGTCAGACACCGGCGCAGATGTTCGGCTGGACAATCAATTGTGCTTCGCGGTCTATGCCGCCTCGCACAAGATAGAGCAGCATTATCAGATACTTCTAAAGGCCCAGGGGCTAACCTACACCCAGTATTTGGTCTTGATGGCATTGTCTGAAGAAGATGGTGTTTCCATTTCTACTTTGGCGAAACGACTTGACGTTTCCGGGGCAACAATGACGCCACTTTTGCGGCGCCTCGAAGAAAAAGACCTGTTACGGCGTGAGACTCGGGACGGAAACGAGCGCCAGAAGATTGTCACTCTAACTGAAACAGGGCGCAGCATCTGGATAAAAAGCTGCGGGATATCATCTGAAGTCTTTTCCCAAATTGGCCTTACTCAACATGAGGCAGACGATATCATCCGAATTTGCAAGAAAATCGCAGGGAAGAAGCTAAAGTAATTGAACTCTATTCACGCTTCCCCATATATCAAATATATTTGTAGGAACGAAAACCAATAGTCGGTCAGGTTCCTAAAGGTGTAGACGCCCCGACCGTACACTGGGCTAAAGGCATGCAGGTCCATCACTCTTCCATTGCCAACTTGCTGTCCCGGCTTGGCTTCACGTATTTAAAAAAGTCGCTGGCTACCGCCGAGCGCCGTCGCGCCAAGGTACGGCGGCAGCGTACCGATTGGTTCAAACATCGGCTTCCCACTATCGCAGCCTTACCTGATCGCGTTGTCTTCATTGACGAAACCGCAATGAAGACGAACCTGACCCGCCTGCGCGGGACGGCCAAGCGAGGCCGCTGCCTGAAGATGGATGCGCCGTTCGGAAGCTGGGGAACGCAAACGTTGATCGCCGGGCTGACCTCGGATGCCCTGATCGCACCATGGGTCATCAAGGGTGCCATGGATGGTTCGGCTTTTTGCCGCCTACATCCGCGAAGTCCTTATCAAGGAGACAGCGCCCGGCACTGTCGTAATACTCGACAATCTGGCAACACGCCGCACCAAGGAAGCCGTACAGGCCTTGCGCGATCATGGCTGCTGGTTCCTCTACCCGCCACCATACTATCCGGACTTAAATCCAATCGAGCAAGCCTACTCGAAACTGAAAGCGCACCTCCGCCGCATCAGAGCGAGGACATTCACCAACGTCTTCCAAGCCATCGGCTCAATTTGTGATCTGCACGACCCGACCGAGTGCTGGAACTACTTCAAGTCCGCCGGATATACCTCAGGTCAAAAGCAAAACGCTCTAGTAGTAGCCGAATTTGTATTTGAAGTTGCCCCGGGTCAGAATTGCTCTGAGGACTCGTTTTAGTCTCTTACCCTTCAAAAGAATCGAGCCACTCCATGTCTATACTGATGTATTCACACGCCACTCTGCTCTATCACACCCATTCAAATTAGTTATCCTGTGAAACAATTAGTTGTATCAGAGCCCGACAAGAATGTCCGGCAGCCACGTTGCGACTTCGGGGATCAGGATGATGACCACAAGCACCAGCATCTGTGCACCGACAAAGGGCAAAACGCCTCGATACATCTGGCCATAAGTCATATCGCGCGGCGCGATTGAGCGCAGATAGAATATCGAAGGAGCCATGGGTGGTGTCAGATACGAGGTCTGAATGACAACCAGAACCATCATCGCAAACCAGATCGGATCGATACCGGCAGATTTCACAATCGGGGCAAAGATCGGGATAAAGATCAGAACAATCGAAACCCAATCCAGCACAAAGCCTGCGAAGAAGACCACCAGCAAGAAAAAGCCAATGATCCCGGCGTTGCCATATCCGATGCCTGCCACCGTATCTCGAACCAGTTGACCACCACCGGTGACCGCGAAGATGCTGGTGAACATCGTGCCACCGGCCACAATCAGCATGATCATTGCGGTGATGCGCAGCGTCACGTTCAACGCCTCTGACATCAGTTTCAAGTTCAACTCGCGGAACATCAGCGCCAGAAGGATCGTCCCCGCGGCCCCAACGGCGGCGGCTTCGGTGGCCGAAGCCACACCGGCCAGCAACGAGCCAAGCACCAGCACGATCAGCGTAAGCGGCGGCAAAAGCGCGGTCAGTGTTACCCTCATTTTTTCCGGGGTCGGCATCGCGCGGTCTTCGGGCGGCAGCGGCGGCGCGTCATCGGGGCGGATCATGCTGCGTATCAGAATATAAAGAACGAAAAACACCACCATCAGCAAGCCTGGCAGAATCGATGCCGCAAAAAGCTTTCCGATCGACAGTTGTGCGATCGAAGCATAGACGACAACGATGACCGATGGCGGAATGATCGTGCCCAGCGATCCACCCGCGCAGATTGTTCCGGCGATCAGGTCATTGCGATACCCCGCCTTGGTCATGGCAGGGATTGCCATCAGACCCACAACAATCTCGACCGCGCCAACAACGCCGGATGCGGCGGCAAAAACGGCACACATGGCAATCGTCGACAGCGCCAGCCCGCCGGGCAGACCGCCCAACCACAATTGCAGCGCAAAGAACAGCCGTTTTGCGATCCCCGAGCGTTCAAGTATCGCGCCCATGAAGATGAATAACGGGATCGCCGCCAGCACAAAGTTCGACGCCGTATGAAGCAGCGGGCCATAGAGTTGCAGAAAGATCAGATCACCAAACACCATGTATCCAAAGGCGACGGAAATGATGATCAGCGAGAACGCAACCGGAATTCCGGCAAAGACCAGCACAAAAAGTGCAGCAAACATCAGCAACGGTGTCATTGATTTTCTTCCATAGCTTCAAGCTCACCCGGTGCCTCGCCGGGGTTCTTGCGTCCGGATAGCAGCTTGATCGCCTCGCCCAGAAACTGAAGCGCTAAGGCTGCCAGACCGATGGCAATGACCGTGTAGAATGGCCAGACTAAGGGCGCCCAGGGGCTGACGCTTTCCACCTCGCCGGTGATCAGCGCCTTCCAGGCCTTCTTGCCGGATACCCAGGTGAAGATGATCATGATCGGCATCATGATCAGCAGAAAGGCCAATCCGTTCAGCATCTGCTGCGTTCGCATGGGCAAACGCTGGGATAAAAAGTCGATCCTGACATGCACGTCACTGCGCAGCGCATAAGCCGCGCCCAGCAGAAAGATCGAGCCGTTCAGCATATATGAGATGTCAAACGCCCACAGCGTCGGCGCGCCAAACGCGTAGCGGGCCACCACCTCGTATAGCATGGCAAGGATCAGCGCGACGATCACACACCGGCCCGACCAGGCCAGCGCTCCGGCAATCGCGTCGATAGTTTTCAGAAAATATGTCATGTGCTTCCCCGGAATTGGATGACCGGCACAAGCGTCCGGTCATCCAGATCAGCGTCAGGGTTGGGGTTAGTCGGCGCTGTCGCGTACCAGATAACCTGAGTTCTCAGCCCAGTTCGCCTGATAGGCGAGGTAGCTGTCGAGGACCTCTTGCATCCGCACGCTGCCAGCCTCGGCCTTCTGGGCCGCCTGATTGCGAGCCCAATCACGCCCCGCAGCTCGGATTTTTTCGGATTCGGCAGGGTCCATGTTGACGATTTCCACATTTGTGTCGCGGAATGCGGCCATGGCCTGAATATCCTCATGCCCGAAATGGGTGAAGCTTTCATAGGTTGTCAGCTTCGCCGCAGCGGTGACCTGCTGCTTGATCTCTTCCGGCAGCGCATCCCAGGTTTCCTGTTTGACGAAAACCTCCCACAGAAAGGACGGCTGGTGCACGCCCGGCATAATCATGTAGGGCGCAACCTCGTGGAACCCTTCCGAGATATTGCCACCCGGCGTCGACCACTCGACGGCATCCACACCTTTACGCTGCAACAGGGTGTATATTTCATTCCCCGGGACAACCGTTGGCACCCCGCCAAAGGTCTCCTGCAAAACAGCCGCCCACGCTCCGGATGTCCGGTATTTGACACCCTTCAGATCTTCGGTTGTTTCGATCTTGACGTTCGAATGCGCCATGACTTCTGAGGTCCCGATACCGACAACCAATGTATGCAGACCCATTTCCTCGCGGCGGAACTGCTGCAACAGCTGCTCACCACCGCCTTCGTAAATCCAGTGCAGCGTCGCCTCACCCGACATACCGCCCGGGAAGCTGGCAAAAATGGCATTGGTCGGATCCTGGTTCACCAGATAGGACGGGGTTGAATGCCCGGCCTCAACGATACCATCCTGCACAACCTCATAGGCTTTGAAAGCCGGGGCCAGAACGCCCGCGCCAAAAGGTTGGACATGCATGCGACCGGCGGTCAGGGTGTCCACATTGGCGGCAAAGCGTTCCATGAAGTTCTGGTAGAAGAATGACCCTTCGCCAATAGCGGCGGTCATCTTCCATTCAATCTCGGCAGCAGCTGCGGGTACAGTAAGCGTGGCTGTCACCGCCAGTGCGGCAAAGTTCGAAAAGAGTTTCATCTAGTCCTCCTGTTGCGGGCCAAGGCCCCTGATTGTGCGTCTGGTGACGCTGCAGTCCGCCGATCTGCTTCTGAGGCAGAATTTCAGGCGATGGTGGGACAGCCGTGTTTCGGCATACCCCGCCCGGCCCCTTACCCGGGGCCAGAGCTTTCGATTTTGTCGTGAAAGGCGGTGCTACAGGTCCTGCGCGCCCAGATCATCCGGGCAAAGGGCGGCTGGCATGTTCTGGTATGCAACAGGTCGCAGCCATCGGCGAATGGCCATCGTTCCAACGCTGGTTGCCCCAAAGTTCGTGCTGGCCGGATAGGGCCCGCCATGAACCATCGCATCCACCACTTCAACACCTGTCGGGAAGCCGTTGAATAGCAACCGACCGGCCTTGCGTTCAAGAACCGGGAACAACTGTTGCGCCAGCGCGGTGTCCTCGTCGTCCATATGGATCGTGGCCGTCAACTGACCATCGAGCTTTGCGGACAGGGCGACCATTTCATCCCCGGACTTCACGCGCACAACCAGAGACGACGGGCCAAAGACCTCTTCGCTCAGGCTTGGATCAGCCAGAAAAACCCCGGCTGTGGTTTCGAACAGCGCTGGTTCTGCGGCCCGACCCGACGCAGCACCCTGCAAAATCGGGCGCACATCGGCGTGGCCCGCCAAATGCGATTGACCAGCGCGAAACGCATCGGCAATACCATCGGCAAGCATGGTCTGGCTGGGTACCTGTTGCAGAGCTTCGGCCGCAGCAGCCACAAACCGATCAGCATCCGCACCATCCACTACAACAGCGATCCCGGGGTTAGTGCAGAACTGCCCCGCACCCATGGTCATCGATCCGGCCCAGGCCTGTCCAATCTCTTCCGCCCGTGCCGCAATCGCACCTGGCAGAACAAACATCGGATTGACTGAGCCCAACTCACCGAAGAACGGGATCGGGTCGGGACGTGCGGCACACAGATTGAACAGCGCCCTACCCCCGGCCAAACCGCCGGTGAAGCCGACCGCCCGGATTGACGGGTGGTTCACCAACGCCTCGCCGATGCAGCGATCCCCTCCCTGCACTAATGAAAATACGCCCGCTGGCATGCCCGTTGCCTTGATGGCCGCATTGATCGCGTCGGCCACCACCTCGCCTGTGCCCGGATGTGCAGGGTGGCCCTTGACCACCACGGGGCAGCCCGCGGCCAGAGCCGAGGCCGTATCTCCGCCCGCGACCGAGAAGGCCAGCGGAAAGTTCGACGCCCCAAACACGGCAACCGGACCGACCGGGCGTTGCATCATCTTGATATCCGGGCGCGGGGCAGGCTCACGATCGGGAAGCGCCGGATCATGCCGACGCTCCAGATACTCACCGTTCTGGATAAGCTCGGCAAACATGCGCAGCTGCCCTGTGGTCCTGCCCCGCTCGCCCTGTAACCGCGCTTCGGGCAGGCCAGTTTCTGCACTACCGATGCGGGTGATATCCTCGGTGCGAGCCTCGATCTCATCGGCGATGGCGTTCAGAAACCTTGCGCGGTCCTCACGGCTGCGACTGGCAAAATCAGCGAATGCCGCCTCAGCCAATGAACAGGCCTGATCGATCAGCTGGGGTGAGCCAGATGCAAATTGATGTGCTTCGCCTGCTGCGGGGCTCGAGGCGAAGCTCTGCTCGGACCCGACCCATTGACCGCCAATCAGATGCTGCCCACGGAAACTGTAGCCGTTATCAAGTGACATGTCTGACCCTCACGCCGCGTCTTGTGCAGAAGCATCGGCTTGCTGCGACCAATCGGCATACCAGTTGCGGAACAAGGCGAATTGCTGCTCGACATAGCCGCGCTGACTGTCGGTCAGGGCATCGGTTTTGTTGAAGTGGTGTGCGTATTCGGCGTCGCCCGTCAACACCATCAGATGTTTGTAGTAGAGCACGAGATCGGGCCCCTCATCGAATGAGGACAGAACCCCAAGCGCCGCCTCAAGCTCAAGCGCGCAGGTGCGCGCGACCGCGTCGCCATTGGCCGCTGCCTGGCACAAAGCCACCAGGTGCAGGACCTCGTTGGGTAAAACATTTCCGATCCCGGTGATGGCGCCCGTTGCACCACAATTGACAATGCCATGAAAGACGGCGGTATCAACGCCAACCATCAGTGAAATATCGTCATTACCGCTGGTGATGCTCTCAGCCGCATAGCGCAGGTCGTCTGGGCCGCCGAACTCTTTGTAGCCAACAAGGTTCGGGTGATCCTTGCGCAACTCGAAGAACAGATCGGCACGGGTGGCAAACCCATAGTAGGGGCTGTTGTAGATGACAGCCGGCAGTTCTGGGGCTGCCGAGAGAATGCCTTTGAAATGCTGCCGCTGGGCGGCCATCGAAGTACCACGCGACAGAACCCGTGGTATCACCATAAGACCTTTGGCACCAACCTTCTGCGCATGCGCCGCATGCTCGACCGCCAGTGCCGAATTGATGGCGCCGGTTCCGACGATCACTGGGATACCCGCCCCGGCCAGCGCTTCGACACCTTGCATGCGCTGTGCATCGGTCAACAAAGGCCAGTCGCCCATCGAACCGCAATAGACGACTGCGGACATTCCGGCCTCGATAAGCTCTGCACCCTTGCGCACCAGCGCGTCGAAATCAGGGGTTCCATCCGCCCGGCAGGGGGTCATCAGGGCCGGAATACATCCTGAAAAGACATTCGAGTTCACTGCTTGGATCTCCGTGGTTGTGGTTCGGGGCGGCGGGCATCACCAGTGTCACGCCGCCGACCGGGGAATCATGTGGTATTCGATCAGTCTACTTATAATATTTTACTTGTCGACAACTTTTCGACAAGAGCTCGATTTTTCCCCAGATGCTCGGAAAACCGACGGATTTCACTTCAGCATTAGCGCTCGACTCGCGGCTGATACGTGTGGCAATACCGCTGGACAACGAGATGAGCGCCCAAGATCGCGCGGCCGAGGACGACCAATATGCAAAAACGCAAGACCGGAGATACAGGCCGCAAACGCGGGTCAGGTGTACAGCTTGTCTATGAAACCTTGCGGGACGAAATCATCGATCTTGCGCTGGCACCTGGCAGCCCAATCGATGAGGCGAAGCTGAGCGAGCGGTTTTCCATGTCCCGCACCCCGATCCGCGAAGCACTGGTCCGGTTAACGTCCGAAGGGCTGGTAACGACATTGCCCAACAGGGCCAGCATCGTAGCCCCAGTTGACTTTCTGAACCTTCATACCTTTTTCGACGCTATGACGTTGATGTATCGCGTCACCACCCGACTGGCGGCTGAATACCGCACGGAAACGGACCTTGAAGACATCCGCGCGTGCCAGGCGGCGTTTTCAGATGCAGCCGCCAGAAACGATGCTCTGACCATGATCGCCAAAAATGCCGATCTTCATAATGC
This sequence comes from Pseudomonadota bacterium, assembly GCA_039818265.1. Lineage (GTDB taxonomy): Bacteria > Pseudomonadota > Alphaproteobacteria > Rhodobacterales > Rhodobacteraceae > Ruegeria. Next base: position 11,052 of record JBCBUG010000034.1, read on the forward strand.
GATCGCTCAGGCAGGGCGGAACCCCTACTATGAAAGCCTGACGCGTCGCCTTTTGAACGAAGGGCAGCGGATCATGCGGCCCTATTATTCATCTTTCGGCGATCGCCTGCCGGATCGCTACGCCTCGGAACATACCGACATCATCGCCGCAATCGCAGCACAAGATATTGCCGAGGCTGACCGGCTTGCCAGTGCGCATGCAGAACAAATCGTGCAGAACATACGCGACATGATTTCTGCCGACCGGCGTCACGCAATCGCACTCTGAGATCCGTCCGCGCTGCCGAGTGCATTGTCCTTTCGGCCCGTCGGAAACATAGATTTCCCAGCCAAGGCGCGTTATTTTTTTTAGCTATACTAAAATAAATTTTGATCTTTCTCACCCGATCCGGTTGAATACGCTGTGATGAACGATTTCGGGAGACAGTGAATGAGCATTCCGGCGGGGAACGGCAAATCAAAGCCCAAAGGCACACCCACCGAGTTGGGCCAGGCGATCCGCAGACGCCGCAAGGCAATGGGGCTGACACTTGACCGGGTTGCCCAGACATCCGATTTGACCACCGGGTTTTTATCTCAGGTCGAACGAGGCCTAAGCTCGCCTTCGCTCAGCTCCCTGATGGCAATCGCGGCCGCATTGCAAACCAGTATCGAGAAACTCCTCAGCGTGCCCGAGGTGTTCACTGAACATGTCGCAAAGGATAATAGGCAAACCTATTCCTTGGGCACACGCGGTCGGTTTTACGAAAAACTGGGGCCCGGATTTGCAGGCGCGCTTTTCAATCCTCAGATCGTGCACCGTCCAGCGGGGCATGTGTCCGAAAGGATGTGCCACGAAGGCGAAGCGTTTTGCTACCTGCTGTCAGGGCGGTTGGAATACCACCTCGGGGATCGGGTGTTCATCATGTCGCCCGGCGACGTGGTCCATCATGATACATCCGCCCGCCACTACTCTGTCGTTTTGGGAGATGAAGAGTCGGTTGAGCTCTGGGTAACAACCTCTCCGATCAATGATTCTCGGGCTGTTTCCCTCTAAGTCGACAACTTGTCGACTTGGAACTAAATGAAATTACGTGGTATTTTCGGCATTACTAAAAAAAGCTTTAGTAATGCTAATAATCGGATATGGTCACCCCGAGGATTAACTGTTTCTGCGGGAGGACTGTACATGAAACTCAAAGCCGCTCTTGGCGTAACCGTCGCTCTAACCCTAGCTCTACCTGCCGTGGCACAGGAGCGGGGCGGCACGCTGAACTTCGCGCGTTATGACGGATCAAGATTGATTGACCCGATCTACGCCGATCGCAACCCGGATATCTGGATGGTCGGCAGCCTGTTTGACACATTGCTGCGCAGCAGTGCAGACGGCAATTCGGTTGAACCGGGTCTGGCCGAGCAGTTCTCGGTCTCTGATGACGGCAAAACCGTTTCACTTACGCTGCGCGAGGGCCTTCAATTCGCAGATGGATCACCCATGTCGGGTGCAGATGTTGTCTTCTCTCTGGACCGCGCGCGCAATCCTGACCTGAGCCCATGGGCCGGATTGCTGGGGTCGATTGACACGGTCAGCGCCGATGGCACTGCCGTTACCATCTCGCTCAAAAGCCCGGACCCAACCATTCTTTCAATGCTCGCTACGTTTAACACGGCCATCGTGTCGAAAGCCGTTTTTGAAGCCGCCGCCGGTGATACCGATCAGGACAAATCCGCAGCGATATTCGCCTCCACCTCGGCCGGTGTCGGATCAGGACCGTTCTATCTGTGCGGCTTCGAACAGGGCGCATCGATGGATTTCTGCGCCAATGAAAACTATTGGCGCATGGGGGCTGACGGCAAACCCCTGCCCTATCTGGGCGGCGTGCATTTCGAAATCATCCCGGATGATGCGACCCGTATCCTAAGCCTGCAAGCGGGTGAGGTTGATGCGGCTGAATTCATCCCGTTCAGCCGTGTCGCCGAATTGCAGGCCGATCCGAATATCGACATGCAGCTCTATCCGTCCACCCGGATCATCTATTCGCCAATCAACACGCGCGACACGCGCGCTGATGGGTCGCCAAACCCGCTGGCCGACGCGCGTGTCCGGCAGGCGCTGAACTATGGCACCAACAAAGAGGCCTTGATTGGGCTGGTGCTGCATGGCGCGGGTCAACCCATGAGCTCACCGCTTATGGCCAAAGCAACCCAATATGCCGCCGATATGAGCCCGCTTTACGCCTATGACATGGAAAAGGCCAAAGGCCTGATGTCAGAGGCTGGGTTTGCCGACGGCACGCAGGTGACATTCACGACCCTGGCCGGGTCAGCTGACGATGCGACGATTTTTGCGGCGCTCCAGCAGATGTGGGCACCTCTTGGCATTGATCTGGTTGTCGAACAAGTCGACAACGCGACACGCGGGGCCAAGAACCGTTCGGGCGAGTTCGACATCCACACCTATGGCTGGGTCAATGACGTGAATGACCCCAGCCAGGTTGTCGGCTGGCTGGGCCACACCCCCACGGCCAAGGCCGTTGGAACCGGCTGGGAAAACGCCGAGTTCAACACCCTGTTTGATGAGGCCGCCAGCGAAATGGACGCCGACGCACGCAAGGCGAAATTCGCCCGTATGCAAGAGTTGTATGCCGAGGCGGCTCCGTTGTTGTTCATGTATGAAACACCGTTTGCAGTGGCGCTGGGTTCTGCAGTCGAGGGCTACGTTCAGACCCCGTTGGGCAATAACGTTTTCGACGAAGCGACCGTCAGTCGTTAAACTCAACCACTCAGCCTCGCCACTTTCGGGTGGCGGGGCAAAAGAGCGGAGCTCACCTTGTCCAGTCTAAGCTACATAGCCAAACGGCTGCTCATGATGGTCCCGACCTTTCTTTTGGTCATGATCATCATCTTTTTTCTGGTCCGCCTGCTGCCCGGTGACCCGGCGATTGCCATGGCGGGCGATCGCGCGTCAGATGCCGATATTCAGGCAATCCGCGAGCGGCTGGGCCTGACCGAGCCCATACTGGTGCAGTTCTGGTTGTTCCTCAGCAATACGCTGCAAGGTGATTTGGGGCGCTCGATCCTGATGCGGTCGGATGTGATCGACGTGATTGCGGAACGTCTGCCCATCACCCTGTTTCTGACCGTCTATTCGGTTGTGTTGTCTTTGCTGATTGCCGGGCCATTGGCTTTCGTTGCCGCACTTAATCGCGGACGCTGGCCCGATGCAGCAATCCGCACTGTCTTTCAAATCGGACTGTCGATGCCGGTTTTCTATATCGGTCTGGTTTTATTGACATTTCTCGCCGCACAAATGCGCCTGTTCCCGGTCGGCGGCTATGGCGATAGCTTTACTGAACGGCTCTATCATCTGTTTCTACCATCGGTGACCGTTGCGCTTTACACCTCTGCCATCGTGATGCGGAACCTGCGCAGCGCCATTGTCGAGGTTCTGGACGCCGAATATGTCCAATTCGCACGCGCCAAGGGCCTACCGCCGCGCCTGATCCTGGGTCGACATGTTCTGCGCAATGCGCTGATATCAACGGTGACGCTGCTGGGCCTGTCCATCGGCAACCTGATGAGCGGTACTCTGGTCACCGAAACCGTATTTGCCGTGCCTGGGATGGGGCGGCTGATGCTCGAAGCGATCTTTGCCCGTGACTATCCCCTGATTCAGGGCCTGACCCTGACATTTGCGGTTCTGGTGTCTGTGGTGTTTCTGATGACCGATCTGTTTCAAAGCAGACTTGACCCAAGGATGCGCCTGCAATGAGCGACGCAACCTTCAACAACAGCATGAAATCCGCAACGTTCCTGCAGCGTGCCCTGCGAAAGCCCGGTTTTGTCGCCGGCTGCGTCATCATCGGTTTCTCGGTATTGCTGGCCCTGTTTCCAGCAGCATTTGCGCCCTATGATCCGAACGCCATTGACTATCTGGCGGTCAAGCAACCCCCGTCCTGGGCCCATCCGTTTGGCACCGACCTGCTGGGCCGTGACAGCCTGTCGCGCGTGATCTGGGCCTATCAGGTCAACATGCAGATGGCGATTTTTGGGACTGTGTTCGCGCTGGTCACCGGCATCACCGTCGGGGCGCTTGTCGGCTACTACCGGGGTGTTGCCGACCTGATCTTCGGGCGCATTGTCGACGCAGTTATCACCTTCCCATTTCTGGTGCTGGTGATCGCAGTGGTTGCCGTTCTGGGGCCCGGCCTGATCAACATGTATATCGCCATTTCCGTCGTTTACTGGGTGTATTACGCGCGGCTGATGCGGGCCGAGGTGATCGCCCAAATGGGCAATGACTATGCCTCGGCCGGGGTGGTCATGGGGTACTCCGACAAACGGATCATCTTCCGTCACTTGTTGCCCAACGCAATCACTCCGGTGATCGTATACTGGATGACCGACATGGCGCTGGTGATCTTGCTGGGATCATCACTTGGCTATCTGGGTCTGGGTGCACAGCCCCCACAGGCGGAATGGGGGGTTTTGATCGCCGAAGGGCGCAACTTTATCTCAACCGCATGGTGGCTGAGCCTGATGCCCGGCATCGCCATCGTTCTGACCGGCCTTGGGTTTTCGCTGCTCGGCGACGGGCTGGCCGATTTGTTGAGGCCCCGGGGGTAGCAATGCAAGATCAAGAGAAACTCCTCGAAGTTACAGGCCTCAGCACGACCTTTCACAAAAACGGCCAGGATTTGCCCGCCTTGCGCGATGTCAGTTTCAGTGTCGGACGCGGTGAGGTTCTGGGGCTGGTGGGTGAGAGTGGGTCCGGCAAAAGCGTCACCTTGCGGTCCATCATGGGGCTGGCGCGGCGCTATGGTCAGGTCAGCGGGCAGGTGCGCTGGAAAGGCAGCGATCTGGTAGCGATGCCGGACCGCGTTCTGCGCCACATTCAGGGCCGCGAGATCGCAATGATCTTCCAAGAGCCGATGACCTCACTCAACCCCTTGCTCACCGTCGGGCTGCAGTTGGAAGAGACGCTGCGCACCCATACCGATCTGTCCCGTGCCGCGCGCCGGGACCGGGCGGTCGAAATGCTGGATTTGGTCGGTATCCCATCCGCCGCGCAACGATTGAAAGACTATCCGCATCAATTTTCGGGTGGCATGCGCCAGCGGGTGATGATTGCGATCGCTTTGGCGGCCAACCCTAAATTGTTGCTGGCGGATGAACCGACAACAGCGCTCGACGTGACCATTCAGGCGCAAATCCTCGATCTGATCCTGCGGTTAGCGCAAGACATGGATATGGGGGTTGTGTTGGTCACACATGACCTAGGGGTTGTGGCACAAACCTGCGACGCGGTTGCCGTGATGTATGCCGGTCGGATTGTCGAGCAAGGCCCGGTCCGCGATGTGTTGCGGGCGCCACAGCACCCTTACACGGTTGGGCTGATGCGATCGGTGCCGGAAAACCTGCCGCCGCGCACCCAGCTTTATTCCGTACCAGGTGTACCGCCCGCATTGGACGCCTTGCCACCCGGATGTGCATTTGCGCCGCGCTGTACTGCCTGTGTGGAGGCCTGCAAGCTGGATCGCCCACCGATGACGGTGATAACTGATCAACGACAGGTGGCCTGTTTCAACCCAATGACAAAAAGCCAGGGGAACGCCGCATGACTGCCCTGATGCAAATTCGGGATCTGCATCTGCGATTCCCGATCAGCCGCAGCATAGGCGATGTTGTCGCCCGCCGCCCCGGGCGCGAGGTTAAGGCGTTGAACGGGGTCAGCCTGGACCTGATCCGCGGTGAAACCCTCGGCGTGGTAGGCGAGTCGGGATGCGGAAAATCTACGCTTGCCCGCTGTATTGTGCGGCTGCACACGCCCAGCGACGGCAGCATCCGCTTTGAAGGCCAAGACGTGTTCGACGGCGGGTACAAAGCAGATCGCAGCTATAACCGCCGCGTACAGATGATGTTTCAGGACCCCTATTCCTCGCTCAACCCCCGCATGACAACCGGGCAGATACTGGCCGAGGCGCTGAGTGTTCACAATATGCGCCCCGAAGCCCAGATCCCCGGCCGCATCGCCGAGCTTTTGGATCTGGTGCGCCTGCCTCAGGACGCACAGGCCAAACTGCCACATGAGTTCTCAGGGGGGCAGCGCCAGCGCATTGCCATCGCCCGCGCCCTGGCCGTTGAACCCGAAGTTCTGATCGCGGATGAGCTTGTGTCGGCCCTTGATGTTTCGGTTCAGGCGCAGGTGGTCAACCTGCTGCTGGACCTGCAGCGAGAGCTTGACCTGACCATCCTGTTCGTCGCCCATGACCTGCGCCTTGTCCGGCATGTTTCAAATCGGGTTGCTGTGATCTATCTGGGGCGGATTGTTGAGATTGGCGATAGCGAAACACTGTTTTCTGCTCCATCCCACCCTTACAGTCAGGCCCTCCTGTCAGCGGCACCTTCCCTGAACCCAGATGACAAGGGAGCGGTGAAGCGGTTGGAGGGTGAGCTGCCCTCTCCCCTGAACATGCCCAGCGGCTGCCCGTTTCACGTCCGGTGCCAGCACGCCACGGATCTCTGCAAAACCGACACACCCGCCCTGCAAAGCTTTGAAGGCCGCGGCGAGGTCGCCTGCCACCATGTTGAAGAGATAAACACCCATGCTTGACGCCCCAGACATCGAACGCGCCCCCGTTGTTTCCGCCTTACGCACTCAGCTGCAGGAACAGGGCTTGGACGCTTTCATCCTGCCGCGATATGATTCGCATCAGGGCGAGTATGTTGCACCGCATGACGAGCGTCTGGCCTATGTGACCGGGTTCACCGGATCGGCTGGTATGGCGATCGTTACCCCGGAAACCGTGGCTTTGTTCGTGGATGGCCGCTACGTGGTTCAGGCCGCCAATCAATGTCCCGGGTCGCATTTTTCGCATCTACATCTGTTCGCAAACCCGCCCGAGCTCTGGTTGGCCTCGGTGGCGCAAGAGGGCTGGCAGATCGGTTTTGATGCGATGCATCTGCCGCCGGTCTGGTATGATCGCTTCGCCGAAGCGCTGAAAGAGACCGGCGCAGATTTGCGCGAAACCCGGGCCAACCCGGTCGACACGATCTGGCCCGATCAACCCCCAGAACCCGAAAGCCAAATCGAAACCTTCCCGCTTCAGTTTGCGGGCAAGAGCACAAACGACAAAATCTCTGACCTGGTCGCCGAGTTGACCCGTAGGGGCGCGGAATTGCTGGTGGAAACGCAGCCAGACAATATTGCCTGGTTGCTGAACGTGCGCGGCTCGGACGTGGCGTTCAACCCGGTTCCGAACTCATTCCTGCTGGTCCAGCGCTCGGGTCAGGTACATTGGTTTGTGTCAGACAAAAAATGCAACACGGACCTCATCGAACATCTGCCAGACGATGTGAAAATGCACAGTCCGGACCGTTTTCTCTCGGTTCTTGAGGACCTCGTGGCGCAGGGACAGGGTGTTGTGTTTGATCCCGAATTCTCACCCGTCGCGGTGCGGCAGGTCCTGCGCCGTGCCGGTGCGAACGATCTTTCGATCAAAGGGGTGCTGAGTGGCACGAAGGCCAGGAAAAACCAAACCGAACTGGAAGGAATGCGCGCCTGTCATGTCCGGGACGGGGTAGCCTGGACCGAGTTCTGCGCCTGGCTTGCCGCCGAGGTACCCGCTCGTGCCGCAAAACAAAACTGGGTGACAGAGCGCGAAGCGGAAAAAAAGATATTCGAATGTCGCCGGACGCAACCGGGGTACATCTACGACAGCTTCAATTCGATCTCGGCCGCAGGGGCAAATGCCGCAATGTGCCACTATGCGACTGAACCGGACAATACCGTCCCTATTCTGCCAGAGGGCACCTATCTGCTGGATTCCGGTGGCCAATACGATACCGGCACAACAGATGCGACGCGCTGCTTCTCATTTGGTGCGACCCGTCCCGATGGGTTTGACAGAGCATACACGGCCGTTTTCAAAGCGTTTCATGCGCTGGCAACCCTGCGCTTTCCGCGCGGAACCCAAGGGCACCATATTGATGCGATCTGCCGACGGCCCCTGTGGGACCTTGGGCTGGATTATGATCACGGCACCGGGCACGGGATCGGGCATCGCCTGTCTGTCCACGAACATCCGCAGCGCATTGGCAAACCCTACAACCCCGTTGACCTTGTTCCCGGGATGGTTCTGTCCATCGAACCTGGGTATTACGAGGCGCACCGTTTTGGCATCCGGATTGAGAACCTCTTTGAGATTGTCGAGGCCAGGGACGGGTTCCTTGAGTTCTCGAACATGACTTGGATTCCAATCCAAACGGATATGCTGCTGGTCGAAATGCTGACCGAGGCCGAGATTGCATGGCTTAACGACTATCACTCTGCTGTTCTGAACCGGTTGCGCTCAGAACTGTCGTCAGAGGGTCTTGCTTGGGCCGAAGCTGCATGCGCACCCATCGGGACCAGAAGAGTCTGAGCTTATCTGGGGTCCTCGTCAGCACGCTTTGAGGCAATCATCTCAAGCAACTGCTCTTTCGTTCGCCCGACATGCGATGTCAGAAGCGCACAGGCGTCTTCCACCGGATCTGTTGCAAACATTTGGATGCCGCGAGTGAATGACTTTCGGTAAAATCAGTCGAAAGTCAGTTCATGATTTCCTTCAAAGGCGCGCAATATCCGAAGGATGTGATCCTGTTCGCGGTGTGATTCTATGTCCGATACGGTGTGTCTTACCGGGATCTGGAAGAAATCATGGTCGAGCGCGGTGTTTCAGTGGACCACACCACGCTAAACCGATGGGTAACACGGTATTCTGGTGCAATCGCTGATGCAGCACGTCGCCGCAAAGGGCCATGTGATCGTTCATGGAAAATGGACGAAACTTACATCAAAGTTAAAGGCGCTTGGGTTTACCTCTATCGAGCTGTCGATAAGCACGGCAAGACCATGGATTTCATGCTATCACGACGTCGCAACAAACCAGCCGCCACCAAGTTCTTCGCCAGAATGTTGGAGATCAATGGATTGCCCAGGAAGATTGTGATCGACAAGAGCGGTGCCAACACCGCCGGCATCAAGGCCATCAACAATATGCTCAAAGGCTTTGGCTGCCCGACCCCAATTGAGATGGTGAGGCGGAAATACTTGAACAATATCGTGGAACAGGACCACCATTTCATCAAGAGACGCACGCGGCTAATGCTGGGGTTCAAGGCCTTTGCTTCAGCGGCGGCAACGCTCGACGGAATTGAAGTGGCGCACATGATCCGCAAGAGTCAAATCACGCCCGGACTCTGCCCATCTCAGCAGTTCGCTGAGCGGTTGTGTCGCAAACTTTGGACCTAGATTGACGAGCGTGTAGATTTCGATTTTTGGTGTCCGCGTATTGTTCTCCAACAGGTTTCAGCATGATTTCCTTGAAAGGCTGCCATTTCCCCAAGGATGCCGTTTTGTACGCTGTGTACTTCTATTTGCGGTACACAGTGTCGTATCGTGATTTGGAAGAGATCATGGCTGAACGCGGTGTGCGAGTTGACCACGCCACATTGAATAGGCGGGTAGTGAAATACTCGCCGATAGTCGCTGCTCGTGCGCAATCAAGGAAGCGTCCAACCCAGAGTTCATGGCGCATGGACGAAACCTATCTCCGTGTGCGCGGCAAGTGGATGTATCTCTATCGAGCGGTCGACAAAGCGGGAAACACCCTTGATTTCATGCTGTCTGAGCGACGAAATCGTTCAGCAGCCACCCGGTTCTTTGCCAAAGCACTGTCGTCAAACGGGATCCCAAATAAAATCGTCATCGACAAGAGTGGCGCCAATGCAGCTGGCATTCGAGAAGTGAACAGAATCCTGAAGCGGTTCGGCTGCCCAGCTAAAGTACGGACGATCAGGTCCAAATATTTGAACAACATGATCGAACAGGATCACAGATTCATCAAACGACGCGTGCGGCACATGTGTGGGTTCAAGTCGTTCAGACCCGCATCAGCCACACTGGATGGTATTGAGGTAGCCAACATGATCCGTAAGAAGCAATTCTCTAGTGATACGACTTCCGGCTTTCGGATGTTTGCTGAGATCGCAGGATAACTGCGTCTAGCATATCGCTGGCTCTGGTCGTTCCAAAAGTTTGCGACACAACCG
>JBCBUG010000035.1:0-15508 GCA_039818265.1 Pseudomonadota bacterium
CATCGATCAGCGTGCCTAATTCCGCCAACCCCGCAACTGCGCACCAAGACGAATAGGAAACAGCGCCACCACCATGCGCGCCACCCTTCGGCAGTTCTTCGCAATATGCCCATTTCAGCAGTTTTTCGATACCTATCTGTTTTTTCAAGGCTTTTCTCCTGATCGGGCAGTGCGAGGGACGGAAGGGACGCAAGGCCGTGCCGATTTTGCTTGCCTCCCTCGTTCCTTCCCTCAACTAACCCATTGCCAAATATGTTCTATTTCTTCTCAAGACCACTTGAGGGACGGAAGGGAGGCAGTTTGTGAGAAAACGCGTGAAACTAATTTGAGGTGATAGACCCCACACCCCCTACCCCTCTCACGCGTAAGCGCGCGGCTTGCGTCCCTTCCGTCCCTTCCGTCCGAACTATCTGTTTTCTATTGCTATTTTCGAGGGAAGGAAGGATTTCTAAAAACGGCTTGCGTCCCTTCCGTCCCTCATTTTTCGGGATTTTGACCCCTGTTTTTCAGTGCCTCGCCAACCGAGGGGTGTGCGAGGGATCAAGCCTCGCTGTCGTTGAGGCCACTTGGGATGACTTCCCACTTCATTTTCAGTCCGCGATAGACGGTCATCCCGCGCGTTTTGGCTTTCTGAAATCCAAGCTTCTTTGCCTTGTGCGGCATCTGCCGATTGAAAGTCGCAGCGGTCCAGATATTGTGGTTCTGCTGGTCGCAAAACTTCTTGTAGCTGGTGTAAAGCGTCTTCGGATCGACCTCGTCATCTGGGTCGCCGGTGACGTCGCAATAGGCAGCCAGGAAGGCTCCGATGGGGTCACTTTCCTCGCGATAGGTATCGGTCGCCGCGCGCACCTCATCCGGGATCATAAGACCATACTGAAGATACTCGAGCGCGCCTTCGATCAGCCATTGCAGCACGCCGGCGCGCTCATTCCAGAGCTTGTCCGGCAGTTTCTTGTCAACGTCCTCCTTCGGGATCTGAACATCCCACGGTACAAGCAGCACGCGCCGCCAAATGCCGTCATCCGCACCGCGTACATCGGGCTTGTGATTGCCCGAGATCACGAGCTTGAATGTCGGATAGACCTCATTGAATTCCGCATGCAGACGGCGAATGAGGATCGGCTCACCAGATGTCAGTGATTTGATCATCGATTCGCGAAACTTCATTCCCTGTTCTGGCTCAGCCGCTCGCACGAGACGGGCACCTGGCAAACGGGCAAGATCAGGTGTTGCCTCGCCGCCCTTGCGGCGGTCGTCACCGGCAAGCGTCTCAAACGGAACCGTGGTTGAATAGTCGGCCATGATCTGCGCAACCAGGTCGACAAGCGTCGATTTCCCGTTTCGCCCTTCTCCATAGAAGAAAACAAACACCTGCTCCGATGTCAGCGAGGTCATTGCGTAGCCGAAATAGCGCTTCAGAAACGATCTGATCGCCTCTTGCGGCTGAACTTCCTTCAGGAACTTCAGAAACTGCGGCGCCTTGGCGTTCTGGTCATACTGCACTGGCATCAGTTTGGTGATCAGATCATCCCGGTCATGACTGTCATGGCGAAGTGTCCATTTCAGCCGCGGCTCATCAGGATCCGGATTGTCAGGATCATCTTCCGAAACGAAACGTATCGTGCCGTTCTGCAGATTGACCGCCAAATGGTCGGCGTCCATCTCCCTGAGAAGCTTGGATCGGTAAGGCGCTGCCTCACGCAACATGTTGTCCAGCTTGCCGGAAGACCCTGAGGTTTTTGCATACCGCCGGCGGGCTGCCTTGCGGCCGGAAACGGCCTTTTGCGCATCGGTGGCGTCAAGCATGATCAACTCAAGTGCCTTGATTTTCAGCTTTTCCTGATCGGACGCGTCGCGGCCTTTCTTTTTAAGGTCCAGATACTCGTCCTCGACCTCAGCCCATTCCGCCATAGCCTTTTCTTCACGTTTCGACGGCGTTATGAACCGGATCTCGTCGACAATCGCTTCGGCGGTTGTATGTGAACGGGGGCGGATCAATCGACCGTCTTCATCTTCTGCCCATCGCAAGCCGTCAAAAACGTGCCAACCGATGTTTGAGACGTGCAAGACATCGTCTTTGTACCGGCGCAGGAAACGCCGTCCGTTGCCAATGTCCGTTTCCGGCTCTACAGCACACAGAGATGCCACTGGAACCTCACCTTCGACGCTTTCTGGCGGCACGTCATCGGGGGGGAGCGGGGGCGGCGCGCCGTCTTCAGGCGCACTGCCTATGATGTTGCGGATCTGTGCTTGCGGGTCTTCGCTGCCCGGCTGATTTTCCAAGTCGCTCACTCTGCCCCCACCAACACATTATTGAAGTCCATGCCGTCCGGCGCCCACGCGGTGCGTTGCGTTCGACCTGGACGGTCCCACCGTGCGTTTGCGCGCTGCATCACCTGTTCAGCCGTGAACCGGTCACTGTCACCATCGCCCAAGCGGATGACTTCTGTCACTTGATCCGGAATCTGAAGCGCCTTTTCATCGTTCATGTCCGGCACGGGCCCGGGCACGCGCTCAGGTTTTCCCGCTCTATTCTTGCGATCAGGATGCGCAATGGCGCCCTTGGCCTTCCCGCCCATGGATTGCAGGTCGATCGATGTCCAGTAAGCCGTCTTCTGAAACTGTTCGGTTCCATACTCAGAAACGGCAACCGATAGCGTCGTTTCCCAACCTTCGCCGATCACCAGGCGCGAGAAGCCTTCGGGCTGCAGGAGCTTGATCGAGGCATTGCGCTTCGAGCCACGGATCTTTTTGGGAACAAGTAGAACTGGTTTGCCGTCAGTTCGTCGTTCGGCAACCGGGTCCTCAAAACTGATTTTCTTTCCCGGTCTGGAGGGGTCGATATAGGTGATGTGAACACCCAAAAATTCACCCTTCGGCCCGGTGATCGGCGCAAGCATCGCGGGACCGGCGAACACAACAAAGAATTCGCGGTCTTTCCGACCTGGCACAGGACGCGAGTGCCAGTACTTCAAGTGCGAATTGAACCGTAGCGGAAGCTTGAATTTAAGTGGCATCAAGCCTCTGCCCTTCAAATAGTCGACACCTTCCGTACCGGCCACACGCCCGCCATGACCGAAGATCATCCGCGCCTTGTCGATTTCCTCGCGGCGGCGCTGTTCGGCGTAGCGTTCCTGCTGCCGTCTCTTCGCTTCAGCCTTTTGCTTCTCCGCGGCGATTTCTTCAGGGCTGCGCGGTTCGGCTTCCGCCTCGCCGCCGAGATGCTCAACAGCTTCGACAAAAGACATCTGTTTGTACTCCTGCAGAAACCTGATCTGATCGCCGGACGCGCCGCAGCCGAAACACTTGTATGTGCCTTCACCGTCCAGACAGTGAAACGAAGGGGTCGCCTCTGCGTGAAACGGGCAACAGGCCCAAAAGTCGCCCTTGCCGGCATCCGTCTTTGCCCTGTCCCATGTGACATAGGGACCGATCACGCTGGAAATCGGATTGCGGTCTTTAATCCGCACCAATTCAACGTCAGTAAAACGCTTGGTCATACGCAGACTCCCATCTGCAACCGTGCCGTGCTATGGCCGAAGGTATGAAGCCTTTTCATTGGATACTTGCCGGAGCGTTCATTCCGATTGCGTTGATCGTCGCATGGGGAATGCTTGACACGGCTTGCAGCCCGGAGGCAGCAGGGGCCGCGAAGGAGTCTGTTCGGCAGTGTTATCGCTCGTGGATAGGGGCGTTGAGTGGTTGGGCCGCTGCACTTGCCGCCGCTGTAACGATGTATTTTTTGCACTCGACGGTGAATTTGGCGCGTGAAGCTAATGAGCAGTCGCGAACAGCCAACGAGCTGCTGCAGAAACAAACAAAAGCAGCTATCGGTGACCTTGAACCAACTCTTAATTATAACGGGAACGACAAAAGACCAGGTCGTGAAGTCTTTAGGTTTTGGAATAAAAACAGAAGAGCAATCACAATAGATTCCATTTCCGTACAATTCGATCAGGAAAGGCTTCAGGTTGCCGTGATTGAACACACTTATGATCAGCAACCGCTTGCCGGTCCAGAACGATATCATCCGAGCAACAACGTCGTACGCAAGACAATTGCGGTGCAGGGCACGGCAATTGGCGACACTTGCAAACCTCATAAGTTTGTTCTGAGTATTCACGATGGCCGGCGCGTAAGACCGAAACGTCCTTACACGGCTTGGGTAATGGTCACATGGCGCTTTCGCGATGAGAACCGAGAAGAAAAGCAGGTCATCGTTACCGAAGCTCAAATAACCCCGAAGAACATCACTTAGCTTTTTTTTGCAACGCATTTTCATGCCGCGACCTCCCGAACCGCCAGCTCAGGCACGTTGGCAGAAACCAGCGCCTTGGCGACTGGCGGACAGACGGAGTTGCCGCACATGCGACCCTGTGCCGACTGGCTGAGATCAATCCGGTCGCCGTTGTCATCGATCCCGTAATCGATGATGTAATCCAATGGGAAACCTTGCGCGTTGAAGCGCTCACGAGGCGTCAGCATGCGCATGCCGATATCGACGATCTCGAAAGTCTGCCCCTCGATTTCGACGGTCACCAAAGACCTGCGATCACGCGTCGTGTCCGCGCCGAGAGGTTCTTCAAGCGAAAGCGCCTGGTCGGTTCCGTAATAGGTATCCAGGAACGCAGCGACCACGGATTCATGATTGCCACCGGCGCTCGCCGCCCGCAGCGGCTCATCCGCCGGGTAATCGCGACGGTCGCTTCCGCGCAATGACATCATGTGCGCGCTGATCAGACCGAGCGGCGATGCGCCCCCGGTCCTCTTGCCGGAGCCATTCGCCGTGACAGTCGGCATGGGTTCTGTGAGTTCTGATCCCGTCGCCCCCGTGTTGTGCTTGGCAAGGAAGGCCGCGACAACGCTGGACTTCCCTCCTCCGCCTGCCGTGACGGTCGGCGCGGGCCGATCCAGTCCCTGACCAACGGAGTTTCCAAAGTCTCGTTTCAGGACCGGAGCAACCAGGCAGTTCTGATCTTTTTTACTGGCAGTGATGGTGTGCAGCGGAACCTTTGCAGACCGGGTTCCACCGCCGTGCTGTGCATAAGAAACGAAGGGCGTCACGACGCCAAAACCATCGCGCGAGGCAGTCATGGTTTGGAACGGCTCATCAATCGACTGCCCACGGAACCAGTCACCACCATGATTGCACACGACAATGAACGGCTTCGGGTTCTGCAGCACGTGCCGCATGACACCGCGGGCTATGCGCTTCATCGTGTTGTCGGCGAGCGGCCGCTTCGCGCGAATGCCGTGTTTCTTCTGGATCTCGTCAGCGGTGTCAAAAATCGACGGACACGGAAGGGAGAAATCAATGCAGTCGGCAGCGATCGGGTAGATCAGTTTTTTACCGGCGACGACGTCGGGGTCGCTCGGGGCGCCGTGTGTTGCGGCCGGCCACACAATCGGCAGCCCGTCCCTGCGCATGATGATGTAGAGACGCCGGCGGATCGTCGGCGCATTATGATCATAGGAGACGATTTCACGCCATTCGAGCGTATACCCCTGCCGCCTGAACTGTGACGACCAGGCCTTGAAGGTTTCACCTTGACGATCCTTGCATGGCCGGAGCTTTCCGGTGTCATCAGGAACGACCGGTCCCCATGTCAGAAACTCGACAACGTTTTCGAGAATGATCACGCGCGGACGCACGCGTCTTGCCCAGGTCAAGACGGTCCAGGCCAGATCCCGGATGTTGCGCTTGACAGGCTTGCCGCCCTTAGCCTTGGAAAAATGCTTGCAGTCCGGCGATGCCCAGAGCAGCCCGACAGGACGGTTCCGGCAGACCTCCATCGGGTCGACCTGCCAGAGGTTTTTTGACAGATGGATCGTTTCCGGGTGGTTTGCCCGATGCATGGCAAGGGCAACCGGATCATGGTTGACGGCGTAGTCCGGATGGCGGCCGAGCGCCTGGAAGATCCCGGTCGACGCGCCACCGCCTCCGGCGAAACAGTCGACGATCAGCTCTGGTCCCTCATAGCCGCGACCGGCAATTGGCGGAAGATTGGAAAGGAGGTCTCGCATCACGCCGCCTCTTCTGTTCTTGTTGTCTGGGAATAGTCCGGCTTGCTTTCTAGGAAGGCTGTCGGCATGCGGTTCGGGTCCGGCAACTTCCGGCTTTTGACGCCGCAGCAGTGGCACCATCTCGACGTGTCACGACGCTTTTTGAGCCACCTCTCGAAAGCTCGACTAGCACCGGGAAACTCGTGCGCGAGTTCAACCTTGCACCCCGCACCAATGGCGGCTCGAACAAGGGGACTGCCATTTGAGTTGCACGACAGGTGCTCATTGACGCGTCTGGCCGCGCTCTGGTCAGGCGTGTACCCTATGTAATGACGCGCGTGCTGGAACGGTGGATCGAAGTGAAGGACATAGACGGTCATCACGCCGCCTCGCTCGGCGCGCCAAGCAGTTTGCGAGGTGGAAACTGTTCGTCGATCCATTCAAGAATGCGGAATTCGAGCTGCACCTTCGCAACCAGGGTGTTGTCGCCGTTGCGCTGACGTTCCCTGTTTTCAGCTTCGATTTCGTCGTTGAAGAGCCAAAGATCCATATCGGCAAAACGTTCTGAGAACCCGTCCCGGCTCATGGCCTCCCGGCGTTGACACAGTGCCTCCAGCAGCGGTTGCAGAAAGCTCGCGCCCCAGAAATCCTGAATGTCACAAAGCCCATCGGTGTGCGTCAGAATGGAAAGGGCTGAAATGACATCGTCATCGTCGTATTTTTCGACGATCGAGCGGAACATCTTGATGCTGTAGATCTCACCGCCTTTTTTCTGTTTCGTTGAGCGGTTTGACGTCATCAAACGGCACCCACCGCGCTCGGCAACATCTCTCGCGTGTGTCGCCCATTCTTCGCCGGCAGCGAGTGCTGCCTTAAAGACCTGGAAGGACGTGACTTGCGTGACGTTGCCGTTGACCGCGGCAAAAGCCGCAGCCTGCTGGGCATGTGTCATCTGAACGAGCTGGCACGGAACCTGTTCGAAGCCGCAGGATGCCGCAGCGTGTGTGCGGTGCTGCCCGTCGATGATGGCGAACTTGCCACCTTCAACCGGCGCAACGAACACGGGTGAAAACTTGGACCAGCTGAAGTGCATTGCGATCTTGCGGATCGCGTTCCAGCTCTTGCGCTCCAGCTGCCGCTGATAGCTGTCGTCAATCACCAGAAGCGCGATGTCGATCCACTGCAGGATCGGTGCCGGACCAGCCGAGACTTCACCCTTGGCGAGACCCTGAAGGGTCTCGATGGTTCTCCAGCTGCTCATTACGCCGCCCTCACCGCTTCACTGGAATCGTTGTCCGGCTGAGTGAAGGCCCGAATGGAAGCGCTCATTAAATCTTCATTGCCGCTGCGCATGGGCATGAGAATGCAGAGCAATCGCTTGTCTTCGGACGTGATGATGGCAGGGTCTTTAGAAGACGTGGCAACAATCGCAACCCGCTCTGAGTGCCGGTGAAGCGCGCACAGCTCCTTCAGATAACTGACGTTGAATGCCCGGTGGTCTTTTGGTCCCGCCCAGTTTCTCGCAGAACCACTGTCGAGGCGTTCGGAACACTCCTCTTGATCCATGCCTCTCGCGGCGACAACAACCATCTCACCGTTCGCCGGCGCGCTGAGATCGACACAACGGCTGTGAAACAGGCGACCGGAAATCTTCCCTACCCTATTCAGGACACTCATCATCTCCATAGGAGCAAAGGAAAGAGAAGGAGTGTCCTCATCAGGGCTCGGGACGACGCGGTGCCAATCGGGAAAGGTGCCTTCGATCAATTTAGATCGAAACTCACCACCCGGATATTGGAAAGTCATACGGCTGCCATTGGCAGAAATAGCGGACGGTTCAGGCAAAAGCGCCAACGCGGGCAACGCAAGCCTCGGCAGGATCAGGTTACCGTCTTGTCCATGGTCATAGTGATGAGCGACCATGCGATGTCCGTCAGTCGCGACAAGAACGCCTTCGCCAGCCTGGTTCTTGGAAAAACAGACACCGTTCAGATAGTAGCGGGTTTCTTCTGTCGAAACGGCGACTTCGACGGCCTGTACTGCTGTTCGAAAACCTTTTGTGGTGTTCATCGGCTTCAAGTCTGAAAGCGATACCCATTCCGGGAAGTCCTCCACCGGCAATGACGTCAGCTTGTACCGACCACCGCGGAAGAAAACATAGACACCTTCTGTTGCCTGACCGACCGATTGAATGCGGATATCCATGTCGTGCGGCAGACCCGACAAAAGTCCGAACAATTGACGAAACGGGATTGCCGCCGCCCCTTTGAATGTTTTGGCCGCGAATTTCAACTTGATCTCAAGATCGAGATCCGTCGCCCAAACGGCTCCATCCTTAAGCAGCACCGCCGAAAGAATGGGAAGCGTGTTCCGTGGGTGTATCACCGGCTTTACAAGGTTCAGGGCAAGGCGCAAATCACCTGCAGTCGTCTCAATCAGCATGCTCGTACTCCTTTTGTTCCGAGGAAGGTTTCGAGGTCGCACTGATCTTCAGACAAACGGGTGCCGCCGCGGCGATACGCGGACAGGTCGATCTGACGTTCTGAAAGGGCGCGTTCCACGCGCCGGCATGCGGTCTCGAAGTGCTCGGGGTCGATCTCGACCCCGACAAACGGGTTGCCGGTGTTGATGCAAGCAATTGCTGCGGTACCGGACCCGAGAAACGGGTCAATCACATGTTCGCCCGGGAGGGCGGAGTTTCTGATGTATGCCTCAACCAGGGGGACCGGTTTTTCGGTCGGATGGTTCGTTTCGTCTTTCTGAGGGAAACTCACCATCTGCTTGTCGCCGCAATTGGCGATCGCGCGGGCGGTGCCGGTGTAAAGATATAGAACGAATTCAAGATTCTTCATGTACCAGCGATTTGCGGTCGCATTGACCTTGTTCCATGCGAGCATATTGTGGAACTTCAGACCAGCATCGCGGGCTTCAAGTTGCGCCTCGAACTGGTTCTTGTCGTTCGCGAATGCGTAGACGTCCGCATTTGGCTCAAGACACGCTGACACCAGCTCCATCACTTCTTTCCAGGTGATGTCCGAGGTCATCAGCGTGCCGGAGTTGTTGTAGTCGGCCATCCAGCCGCCACACATGACCTTGTGCTTTTCTGATGATCTCGCGGCACCGCCCGACGTCAGCTTGTAAGGTGCATCGAAACAGGCCAGGCGGAACTTGCGGCCGAGCTGCGGGACAACGTCACGCGCATCGCCATGAAAAAGCTGGATCTGCCCGTCAAGGAACGAACGTGTCGGAGTCAGCATGGCCCATCTCTCCATCCGGACTCAAACAGGTGCGGACAACTTGTCTGCGCCTTTTCCATTCCAAACGCTTCCAGCAGAAACCCGCGTGTGCGCGCCCTCGCCTCATCAAATGGCGGTTCGTAAACATCCGGTGGCGGACCATCCGGATGAGCTGACCAGAGCACCGCCGCGGCCGGGTCGATATCGTCGAAGGAAAGCTCGAAAAAGTCAGTCAGCGTCATCATGCCGGCGCGTCCTTCCTGTCGGTTTCGCAAAGCGTTTGGATTCGGTGCTTCATGTCCTGTTCGAGGCGATAGCCTTCGCCACGCATGGTTTGGATCTTGATGCCGAGAGGGCCAAGCACTCGGCGAATTCGATAGACGCAAATCTTGAGAACATTATCGTCCGGCTCATCGCCACCGCGATCGCTGTAAAGAACCGCCATCAACGAATCCGTGGTTGCAACTGATCGCTTCAAAAGATGCCGTAAGACCTTCTGTTCCAGCGGCCGCAGTTTCCAGGACGACGGGAATACGATGGATTCGTCCATCAGTTGCGCCTTCAGGTAGGCGTTTTCGTCTTCCAGTTCGGCGATCCGGTCAATCTTTTGCTTGAGGTCGAGTTGCAGCGCACTGAGGATGGTCATTCGCCCTCCCCCGTCTCCGCTGCATCGATCCTTTGCTTAAGCTGTGAAATCTGATGTAGGACGTTCGCGATGTCTTCCATCGTGGCTGCGTCGGCTCGGTAGCCCTCGACAACATCTTCGACTTCTTCCAATCCCTCTCCAACACTGCCCAAGCGTTTGGCAGTTGCTGCAGCGCTTTCATTGCTCGCAGCCCAGAGACGAAGCTTGGACGCCATCTCACTCAAATCGGCAGGGCTATACTCGCGAAGGCGCTTGGTCACTGTTTGCTCTCCTCCACATCGGCAGTTTGGATCTGCTGAATAAGTTTTGATAGATCGTTCATCAGGCATGGATGAAGACGCAAAGCCTCTTCGCGAAATTCAACCTGGCTAATTTCACCCGCCATCAAGCGGCTAATTAACGCGGGGAAAGCCCAGAGACGCGCACCGATCGCCATGAGCTCAAGATCCGGCGCGGATGTGTCGCGGTCCGGTTCAGTCACACGAACAAAAGTCCCGCCTGCCATTTCACAAAGAAGACTCAGAAGGGGCAGTACTTCACCTGCCTCACGACGGTCTTTGATCAGGTCACAAAACACGTCAATCGGCATGAAGCTGTCCTGGTGACGCGCATTGCCTGTATTGGCGTAGTCCGAAATTGTGCCCTGACTTACGCGTGTGATCGCAGCAACGCTGGCTTGCCCCCCTGCCAATCCAACACTGCGCTGAGTGGCAACTTTGAGCGCTCTGCGATCCTTCTCGGATGTGGGCCGTTCGAGCTTCATTACGCCACCCCGTAATTTTTATCGATTTCACGGGATGACGCATCAGCTTCATTGCCCGATGATTGGTCGGGATAAAGATCCGGCCTAATGACGTGCAAAGGAATTCCAGTGACCTCAGAAACCGCCAATACGCGCTCCGCAGGTACGCGGCGCCATTGGGAAATAGCCTGCGGGGTCAAACTGCCCTTCAGCCTTCGGGAGAGCGAAGAGGGGCCATTTGTTGCAGCCAAGACGGCCTCAAGGCCAAGGTCTATTTTTCTTTCCATAATGACAGAATGAAAGCATTACTTTCATGCATATTCAAGAAATAATTTCATCGACGTCGCTTTCAAATGAAGCCACAATTGAACACATGGGCACGACTGGCGACAGAATTCGACACATTCGCAAGGCACTAGGGCTGACACAGTCAGAGTTCGCCAATCGGATTTCTTTGTCGCGCGGTGCTGTGGGTAACTGGGAACAGGACAAAGGAATCACCCAGAAAAATCTGCAGCAAATATCTTCTGTTTTCGGTTGCAGCCTTGATTGGCTACTTACCGGAAAAGGAGACCCATTCGCAGCGGACGGGCTGCTGGAAGCTACCCATGAAAATAAAGCGGGAAAGAAACTGGATCGGACGCTGTTCCAAGTTGCTCACGACATGGCGAGGAACTTTGAACAAACACAACTTGGAGGATTGGCGTCGTTCGAAGACTTTAATTTTCTGGTTGAAAAGTACTACAAAGAGTTGTTAACTAGAAAAATACAATTTCAGAAAGGCTCCGAAGAAGAGCACTGAATACTTAAGTCAAGGGTTGGCTCAGTGCGCGACAACAGCAACGACAAGTTAGAAGAAGTTCTCCAAATTCTGCGAAAGCACGGTGCAATTTTGGCCGCGGTTGCTTATTGCCAGGTTCTATTCGGCCATTCAAAGATCGATAAACTTTGCCAGGCGGAACGAGACGAATTGACAGTCTTGATCCGTAACAGGATCTTGGAGGCCTCCATGGCGACAGGCGAAAAGCTGTCGAATGAACATCTACCGACGACGCTACAATGATAGACAACTACGTCCAGAACCTATCGATCGATGATCTAGATCGCGGAGGCGCGGATTCGATCGCCAAGTTTCTTTTTAACTTATGGAAAGAGACAGGCGGTGAAATGCCTGATGAAACTTCACCAATCGTGGAGTATTTGCCGCAGCTCGTGATTCTGGAAACGATCAGTAACGCTACGGATAGCCCCGATGTGATCCATGTCGGGACAGACACTCTGTTCGCCAAGCTTTTACCGCAAGCTGCCGACCCTAAGATGCCACAGCCCAGGCTCGAAATTGAGCCGCATTATCGCAACTTGGTTCGCCAGTCCTATGTTGACGCCTCAAAGGGCGAAGCTCGCTATGATGTTATCGGCTTCACCTATTTGCTTCCAAACGGCCTGGAGTGGTTGAAAACGGAGCGCGTCCTCTTGCCATTTACCGCCTCAAGCGGTTTGAGGTGGATTTATTGCTATTCTATTCTCCGAGAAGCTCGGAAGATAAAACCTCAACCAGATCCAAAAGATCGTCGCGAGAGTTCGCCATTACCTTTAGATCGTCATCAATTGTTGATGGAGGACGTAACCAGTTAATTCCTGGCGCCGTTTTGCTAAAACTACACTTTTCAGCAAATCCTCTCTGCAAAAAACTAGGCCTCACCCAAGCATAGCACCACCCAAAGTCCCACTCTTGCAGTGACAAGAGTTGCAAAAGCCTCGAAAATGCTGGCGACACACTGTCGCCGTGATGATTGCCAGAGACCCACAAGTCGCCGAAATAGACAACGTTGCCCGTGACCGTTTTTGCGAAACGGTATTGCTTTAAAGCCATTTTGGCGTGCAATTCGGCGTTGTGTGGATAACATCGCGCCCAATAGTCTCGCCAGTACCGCTCGAGCGTCCAAGACCCTAACTCATCCAGGCGAGCGGCCGCGAGCGCAACCAACTCGCCGGCTCCATCAAAACCGCCGAGCCAGAACGCTTGTGGCGGAGTGTAGGTATTTAAACTTCGGCGAAAATGCTCCGTTAAAGTCTTATCTGTCGTGCCTTCAAGCAGAACTTCTAAGCGTTCAAAGTCTCGACTTTGCTCAACTCTCACACCCTTCGAAAGGGATGCTTCGTAGAGTCTGTCGATGATACGGCTCACTGTGAGCCTGTCTATTTCCATCGGTACACCCCTTCAACCTTGTTGCATTCTTACCGTCGGCAAATCGTCAGGCAAGACGGCTTCACTTTCGCTCTTGCGCATTGTTGAAAGATATGCTTTCATTTGCGAAAGTTTGCAGCGCTTACCGTAAATCTACAAAACATAGCGGTGAGCAAAGACACGAACCGTTTCACTGTTTGTAGTTGAATTCAGCAAGAGGCTTGCAACAAAATGCTAGAACTGGTTTCATGCGCTGACAGCCTGCGAGAAAGTAAGTTTTACGATCCACAAACAAGGGTTCCGAATCCAGCCGCCAAACGAGAAGCTTCGGTTGTTGCTGGAAAAGGGCGCGTCGGTCAAACCATCCACGGCGCGCCCTTTCATTCTAAGGTTACAGAAAATCACAAAATACAACTAACGGCTGCGGGCAAATTGCAGTCGCAGTTGCTAGCGTTTCAAGATCTTGCAAAACGCGGAGATGCTACCTTGACCGCCAGCACTCAAAACACCTCTTCTTCCTTCAAGATGCTGAAAAAGGGGATCGAGTGGTTCAAATCGAACAAGGATCTGCCTGCTGAGGAGCGCGTCTGGTACGTCGAGATCCTTCTGGACTCCTTCGAAAAATGCATGGATAGCCTCGCGGCTCAGATCCGTTTTTACAAAAGCGCAAAAAGTCCGACCCGCGCGTTGACCGTCACGCACAATGACGGTCGAGAAGAGTTCGTAAGCGGTCAGAAGGTTCAAACTCTCTGCCTGCATCTTCCCGGATCTGCCGAAGACGCGGTTGTTTTTGGCAAGCCAGAAGCTCTGAACGCAATCGCAGATGCGCTCGCAGCCGCCGGCCACAAGATCAGCGGCCCTGCAGCGATCCACGAGCACGCTGAGCAGCTCGGAAAACTCCCGCACAAGACGGTTTCGCCAAGCGCCGAATAGAGCGCTTGGAGAGCCCACACATCACCTTAACCGGGCTCAGACCCGTACCACGAGGCCCCATCGAAGGATTGTTTTCCAATCCCGAGTGAAAGGAGTGCGCGATGACCTAGCAACCAAAGGGCGACGGCGTGCGGATGATCTGATTACGCGCATTTTCAGTCACGGTCGCGCCGCCCCGCAAAGCAGACCCGCGTTGGTCTGTTTTGCCGGGTCCATCCGAAAAGGAGTTTTCCGAATGTCAGATCCAGGTGGCGTCGCAGCTGATCAGCTGCGCGCATTCGTTGAGCGCATTGAGCGCCTCGAAGAGGAAAAGAAGGTCATCGCCGATGACATCAAGGATGTTTATGCCGAGGCCAAGGGCAACGGCTACGACGTCAAAATCCTGCGCAAGGTCGTGGCCCTGCGCAAGAAACAGCCACACGAACGGTCTGAGGAAGAAGCCGTCCTTGACCTCTATATGCACGCACTCGGCATGGCCGGACCGGAAAGTCCGGAGGCTGGCTGATGTCGTCGATCTCCGATCTTCAAAAAGAGGATGCAAAGCGCCTTGCGCCGCCAGCGGCCCATCGGGCCGGTGTTCTCCTGGACGAAGTCGGACCGCTCATCGAAGACATCGGCCGGATTCAGTCAACTCTCCAGAGCTGCCTTGAGATCTGCCCACATGACAAGGCGGAGATCCTTCGCCTTGTCGACACCTTCAAGAAAAAGGCCATGGCACTTCATGGCCGCGCTGTCACCGCCTCCCTCACCATAAAGGACGGAAGATGAACCAGATTTCAAAACCGGTCGCCGCGCGCGACATGGCATCCCCCTTGCTGATGGCGTCCGGGCGCGTCGTCGACCTCGAAAACCTTCGGCCGTCCGACATTCACTGGCCGGATCTTGTCGAAAACCTCGCCAAGATACCTCGCTTCAATGGCGCAACGGAACACGTGACCTACACGGTCGCGCAACACTGCTGCCTTATGTACGACCGGGCCGAGGACCGCTACAAGGCGCACGCCCTGCTCTATGATTTTGCTGCTGCCTTTTTTGGCGAACCAACCTGGCCATTCCTCTCTTTTGTTGCGCGCAAGACGGACGCGCCGAACGCCTTCATGGATGCGTTTAAGGAGGCGAAGGGTGACATCACCGACGTCTTATGTGTCGCAGCGGGTCTTTCCGATAACGAGGACGACGAGGCTGTTTGCAAGCGTCTCGATTATCTGGACGTGGTCGACGCCATGCTGACCGCCTCTGAGGTGCGGGATCTCATGCATGCCGGAGCTGTCCGTGACACGTGGAAGCTTCAAGCGCCCTTCCCGTTTCCGGTCAAGGCGTGGGGCCAGGACAAGGCCCGAGCGGAATTGCGCACCCGCCTCGCCTTCATCGGCGTCTACCTGGGGGACAGGCAATGACCCTTTTCGAAGTTGCCAAGGGAACGTTTTTCTTCGGGTCCGCTGTCTTCGCCTGCGCGACGATCATCGTGTTCATTTTCTGAAAGGCCGTCGATGCCTGTTTATCTGATGGACCATTGGCCGCTGCACGACCCTTACGGCATCGAGCAAGACGATCATCCTGAGAGCGGCGTTGCCTTTGGAACGCATGTTGTGTCCGCGGCGCTGCAGATTTGGTCCGCCTGCCAGGTGGAAGGAGCGGCAACGGTCCAAAGCGCCGCCCTCGCCTTCAATCTCACGCCCGACCAGGTTCGCCATGCGGTCGAAAGCCATTTCTACATGTATCTGGATGGCGACCTTATCGAACATGACGGCGAAGCATAG
>JBCBUG010000036.1:0-12500 GCA_039818265.1 Pseudomonadota bacterium
AATTTAGTCAGGCGCTGCGATCCTCCCATGCCCGGCATGACGCCCAGCTTGATTTCGGGTTGGCCAAATTTCGCGGAAGCGCTGCAATAGATGAAATCGCACATCATGGCGAGTTCACAGCCGCCACCCAGTGCAAACCCGGAAACAGCCGCGATCTTTGGCGTGCGCAGATTAACAAACGCATCCCAACCCTGAAAGAAATCGGCGTAGAGCATATCTGTATAAGACTGGCTCTCCATCTCCTTAATGTCGGCACCGGCGGCAAATGCCTTTTCGCTGCCGGTGATAACGAAACACCCCACCTCAGGGTCGCGGTCCAATGGGGCGAGCTTTTCGCCCATCTCGCACATAACATCGCTGTTGAGCGCATTCAGCACCTTGGGGCGATTCAGCGTGACGAGGACAACCCGGCCCTTGCGTTCAATCAGGATCGTTTCGCTCATGATGCGCCCAGTTCTTTGAATTTTTTGTAGAAGACCGAGAAATCCTGACCCAGTCCAAGCTCGTCCACCAATGCGCCATAGAGTTCGGTGGCCTTAGCACCCATTGCCGTCGCAGCACCGGCCTGACCTGCAGCTTCTTGGCTCAGCTTCAGGTCCTTTAGCATCAAGTCCGCTGCGAACCCGGGAACATAGTCATTGTCCGCAGGTGACTGCGGCCCGACGCCCGGCACCGGGCAATAGGTGTTGACGGACCAGCAAGACCCGGAAGACGTGGACACAACGTCAAACAATTTCGCCGGATCAAGCCCCAGCTTGTCCCCCAAAGCGAAGGCTTCACAAGACCCGATCATCGAGATTCCAAGCAGCATGTTGTTGCAGATCTTGGCGGCCTGCCCCGCGCCAGCCTCACCACAATGGACCGCCTTTTGACCCATAATGTCAAAGAGCGGTGCCCCTTTGGCAAAGGCTGCTTCGCTGCCCCCAACCATGAAGGTTAGCGTGCCCGCATTCGCACCGCCGATCCCGCCGGACACAGGCGCATCCAACGTCAGTACGTTGACGACGGCCGCCTCTGAATGCACGTCACGGGAGGACTGCACATCCACGGTGGAACAATCAATCAAAAGGCTGCCTTCCGGCAAAGCCGCTTTGATTTCTGCAAACACAGATTTCAGAATGGCACCGTTTGGCAGCATGGTAATCACAACGTCGGATCCTTGGGCCGCGCTAGATACATCGCCCACCATGCTCACGCCTGAGACTTCTACGGGAGCCAGATCGAAACCGATCACTTCATGTCCCGCTTTGGCCAGATTAGCGGCCATTCCGCCGCCCATATTGCCCAGACCGATAAATCCGATACGCATTGTCAAACGTCCTCCCTGATTTCGAAATTCACGTCCCCGCCATCCGCTGGTTCGGCCATCATTGCCAACAGCTCCGCTGGCACATCGCTCAATGTCGCTTGGGCCCATTTCGGTGAGCGATCCTTGTCAATCAGCACGGCGCGAATGCCTTCGAGGAAATCGCCATGTTCCAGACCGCGCGAGGTGAACCTGAATTCCGCCTGCAAAGCATCGGCCAGATGGTCGTTTTGGCGCGCAGCAAGGATAGTATTCCAAGCTGTGGCAACACTAAGGGGCGACGCGCTTTTGATCTTAGATGCCGCCTTAATCGACCAATCCTCATTCAACTGTTCCAGCGCCGTGATCGCATCGATGGGGCTTTCGCAGTCAAACGCCTCGTCGATTTGCGACTGCCGTTCTGGCAGGTTCCCTTCAGGCAGACCCGCAGCATAGTCTGCAATGGCCTCCAAACCCGCGCCGTTCTTCAAGGCTTTCGATAAGTCAAGCCACTTGTCCAAGGGTACGTATGTGTCGGCAAATCCTGCAAAGATCGCATCCCCCGGCCCCATACGCTCGCCGGTCAGACCAAGGTAAGTGCCGACATGCCCCGGTGCATTGGCAAGGATAAGCGATCCGCCAACGTCAGGGATCAAACCAACAGAACACTCTGGCATAGCAATCATTGTGTTATCAGTTACGATCCGGTGCGAACCATGCGCAGAGATGCCAACACCGCCGCCCATAACAACACCATGCATGAGCGCGACGTAGGGCTTTGGATAGGTCGCAATCTTGTGGTTCAGCCGATACTCATCGCGCCAGAAATCCGCGGCACAGGCAAAATCGCCGGCTTGCCCCGCTTGATAAAGGCTTAACAAATCGCCACCGGCGCAAAATGCGCGGTCACCTTCTGCATCAATCAATACGTAGTCGACAGATGGATCAACGGCCCAGCTATCCAGAGCTTTCTCGATCAAAAGCGCCATGCCATGGGTCAAGGCATTCATCGCCTTGGGACGGGTCAGCGTGATATGCCCAACGGGACCGATCCGGCGGATGCGAACCGCGCTCATCCTTTGGCCTCTGCAAGAACACTACGCGCCGTCAACATGCGCATGATCTCGTTTGTGCCTTCAAGGATCTGATGCACACGAATGTCGCGCACGATCTTCTCGATCCCGTAATCCTCTAGATAGCCGTAACCGCCATGCAGTTGCAGCGCTTCATTGGCCACATCAAATGCCGTGTCAGTGACAAAGGCCTTGGCCATGGCACAAAACTTGGTCGCATCATGCGCGCCTTGATCAAGCTTCCAAGCCGCCTTGTGCAAAAAGGTGCGCGCCGCATCGAGCCGGATTTGCGCATCGGCGAGTTTGAACTGTAGCGCTTGGAATTGGTCAATGGTTTTGCCAAAGGCCTTGCGCTCGCCCATATAGACCGCCGCTTTATCCAAAGCCGCTTGTGCTCCGCCCAATGAGCAAGCCGCGATGTTCAAACGCCCGCCATCAAGCCCCTTCATGGCATAGGTAAAACCAGAACCCTCTTCGCCCAAAAGAGCCTCGGCCGACACGCTACAATCATCAAGCTGTACCTGAGTCGTAGGTTGAGCCCGCCAGCCCATCTTGTGCTCATAAGCGCCAAAGCTCAAACCAGGCGAACCTGCTTCAACCAAAAAAGCAGAGATACCTTTGGGGCCCTCATCCCCTGTACGGGACAACACTATATAAAGATTGGAGTAATTGCCGCCCGAGATGAACGCCTTCGTCCCCGTTAGTGCGTAGCCCGATTTGGTCCGAAGCGCTTTGGTGCGCAAAGCGGCCGCATCGGATCCTGAGCCGGGCTCCGTCAGGCAATAAGACGCGACGCGTTCAAAGCTGCAAAGCGCCGGAACCTGCGAAGCTCGCATCTCATCGCTTCCGAATGTATCGATCATCCAGCCGCACATGTTGTGGATCGAGATAAACGCTGCGACAGAGGGGCAAGACCTTGAGAGCGCCTCGAAAATCAATGTGGCGTCCAAACGGTTCAAGCCGGAGCCGCCGTGCTCTTCTGAAACGTAAATGCCGCCCAAACCAAGCTGCCCAGCTTCTTGCAAAACTTCGCGTGGAATTGTCCCGGCTTTCTCCCAAGCATAGGCATTCGGCGCGATGGCATCCTCGCCAAAGGCCTTCGCCATGTCACAAATCGCGTGCTGTTCTTCGCTCAGATCGAAGTCCAATGCCTATCTCCCTAGGTCAGCATCTTTGACCCAAAGTCTTACCTCATACCGCAAAGGCAGTTTTGCTTTTTATGCTAGCTATTTGGTCTATTTGCGAATAAAAGATCTACGAAATTGTCGATTCCATAGGACATATTTTGGCAGAACGGGAACTGGACGAAATCGACCGTAAGATTCTTCGCGCCGTTGCTCGGGACGGTCGCAAATCCAACAGCGCCTTGGCGGCAGAGGTTGGCCTGTCCACCAGCCCCTGTTGGCAGCGCATCAAGCGTCTGGAAGATGAAGGGTATATCGAAGGCTACACCGCCCTCTTGAACCAGGAAAAGCTGGGCTATTCTGAAACTGTCTTTGTTGAGGTTTCGCTGCAAAGGCATGATGGCGAAATGCTCAAACAATTCGGCGAAGACATGGCCCGTGTGCCGGAAATATTAGAAGTCTATCTGGTCTCCGGCGACTGCGACTACCTGCTGAAGGTCGCAGTCAACGGAACAAAGGGCTACGAGCAGTTCCTGACCAACACGCTCTACAAGTTCCCCTACATGCGCCAATCCCGGTCAACCTTCACATTGCGCTGTCTGAAAAAGGCGACGTCCGTTCTTCCGTAGATAGAGTAAGCTAAGGTCGGCTCTGCGGAGAGGCTGTGTGGAAACTGGTTGGGATTCCGCACCATCTTCGGCATTTAGACTTGGACGCGTGTTTTGTCTAATGATCCGTCAGATTTGGGCTGAATGGCATTTCTGAAGCGACCTATGGGGATCTGGTAGTCCTGCAAGGCTGTTTTTGGGCCAAACGACCAGCTTTCAGGCCCTTATCGCGGCAATCAGGGCCGGGATGCCGATGATCTTCATGACGCGTATCATGTTGTAGGCGAGTACGTGCAAGGCCATCTCGGTGGCGACGTTTTTCAACCTCCGCATCTTGAAGTGCGTGGCCCCCATCCATGACTTGATCGTGCCGTAAGGATGCTCGACGGTCATACTGCGCACCGCTAGTTGGGTTGGGTCCTTGTCCAGGCGTTGCTGAACGCGTTCCAGGGCATCTTCATGTTCCCATCTGCGGACACGCCGCTCCTTGCTGTTGGTGCATTTATCCCTGATGACGCAGCCTTCGCAATGGCTTGACCAGTATGTTCTGATAGCCTTGCCGTCTTGCTCACCAGTGAACCGGTAAATCAACTCCTGGCCTGCCGGGCAGATGTAAGCGTCAGCCTCTGCGTCATAGGCAAAGTCAGCTTTGTCGAACTGTCCCCGTGCACCAGCATTCGATGTTTGAGGCTTGGGAACAACGACCGCGATACCGGCCTCTTCGCAGGCCAGGATTTCCTCGCTTTTGTAATACCCCTTGTCCGCAATGGCATCGATCCGATCCTGGGCCATGGCATCGCGTGCAGCGACTGCCATCATCGACAAGGCGTCCCTGTCAAAACCCTGCATGGTCACTTCGTGCGCTACGATCAGGTGGTTCTCAGCGTCGACCGCCGTCTGCACGTTGTACCCCACGACGCGCGGCATGCGGGGCGTTGTCGCCATGGAGCGCGCATCGGGATCACTCAGCGACACCTGTGTCTCGCCCGTTTCATCCATGCGTTTCTCGATCGCACGGTAGCGCCGGGCTTCCTTTTGCAGATGTTCCAGCTTTCGCAGGGCGCGTTCCATGCGCGCCTTGGGGCAACACCGTGCCGGTCTGTTCAAACACCTCATCGGCACGATCCAACTCAACAAGATAGCGTTCAATGGCCTTGTCGATCTCGCCAAGCTTCTGGCGCAACTTACCCCGCGTGTAGTTCTTGGCCTTGGAGTTCACCGCCTTGAACCGGCTGCCATCAATGGCCACCAGGTTCCCGTCTAGCAAATTGATGTCACGGCACAGCGCGACAAACTGCTGGCACACCTTACGGATCGCCGGGCCGTTGTCCTTGCGGAAGTCAGCAATCGTCTTGAAGTCTGGCTTCAACCGACCGGTCAACCAAATGAGCTCAAGGTTCCGCCCGCACTCCCGCTCCAGCCGCCGCGATGACTGGACCTGATTGAGGTAGCCGTACAGGTAAATCCGCAGCATCAACCCGGGATGATAGCCCGGCCGTCCCGTTAAAGCTGGCGAGGATTGGAACCCCAATCCAGCCATATGGAGCATGTCGATGAACGCATCAACTGCCCGCACTGGGCTGTCTTCACCCACATAATCGTCCAAACATTCCGGCAGCAACATCGCCTGATTTCGATCTGTGCCTTCGATAAACTGCCCCATAGAATGCCTCCGCACTTCTCACGAAAAGCATACCATCTTTCAAACTATCACGGGAGTTTTCACACAGCCTCCGGACAAACCGGACCTCGGTCTTTGCCACTTCGCTGACGCAGCATCCATTTGCATATGCGGCACGCTGATTGTTGCAGCGCGGCGCAAGTAACCAATCCAGTCATTCGTGGGCCTCGATTTCATCCGAACCGAGACCGCTTATTCACTACCTGCCTTAGCCCAAGGCAACGTTTTCGCAAAGCCAGTTGTTCAATTCCTCAGCTAGACCGCAAAACGAGCTCAACTTCGATTTGTCGCAGATGGTGGTTGAGGACAATGACGCCATATTGGAGCGCACTACGATTCCTTTGCGCTTCAGAAGCGTTTCTTGATCTGTAGGAATATCGAAGTCCTTAGGGACGCGTTTCAACGTTTCTTCGGTCAGGTAACACTCGTGTGCCCGGAAGCGCCCTACGACATCAACAAGCCGGTTGCGCGCCTCGACGTCAGTGGCAACGGTCTTGCGATAGCGGTGAAGCTCGGCAGAGGTCATCCCAAATTGCCCCGCCCCGAGGCCTAAGCTATCCGGGTGCAGCACGATATGGATGGCGGGCGACCGGTTCGGATGATCGCCGGTCCAGAAGACCAGGTGAAGCTTGGGATCGTATGGGGTCTTGTCCTTGCTGAAACGCGTGTCGCGTTGCAGCCTTCGGATGGAGCCATTGACGCGCGCCTCAGCCTTGTGCGGCGGGTGGAGGCTAGCCATGCGATCGGACAGCGCCGACACAAACTCTATAGCGGGGTTCAGCCAATCGGATTCGTACCGCTCTTTGTTCGCCGCGAACCAGTCACGATCATTGTTGCGTGCAAGGTCCGCCAGAAAAGTGCAGGTCGTCTGGGGGAACCCCATCGTTCTACTCCTTTGCTGCTTTTGGTAGTAGGGTGCTAAAGGCTTGGTGGGCACCGGACAGAATGTTTATTCGCAATGCGTCACCTTCTACTGCCTGCGCGGTGCGCACCGCGCCAGAGGCAAGCACCAAAGCAGGCGCGTAAGCCGCGCCATTGTGGTTCTGTTCCCGCGCCATTTCTTCGCAGATTGCTTCGAAAGCAACACCGAAGGCCGTTTTGACTTTGGTCTCGGCCCGCGTGGCATCTCCCGTCAGCGCAGCAAGCGTGCAGCCTCGAAACACCTCGTCGAGGTTGGCCGGATCGAGGTAGCCGTCAAAGATAGCCAACATCTGTTCGAACAGTTCCTCGGCTGAGGCACTGTCTCGCGCCTCCAGCATTCGCAGCAACGGATGTTCGTGCTGCATCACATCGCTTAGCAGCGCCGCTTTCGAGCGGTAATGGGCATAGAAGGCCCCCCGCGTCAGACCGGCCTGTTTCATCAGCTTGTCCAGGTTCACAGCATCAAAGCCTTGCTCCCTGAAGACTTCAGCGGCCCCCGCGCGGATGCGGTTGGTGATTTTCTTTTTGTTTTCAGGCGTAAGGCGCATATCAATTTATCTATGTTGACTAACATACATATAGCGCGTATCCGTTTTGCCATGCAAGACACAAAATCCTCGGATGACCTTCTGGCCAGTTGGACTGCCCTGCGCGACCGATTGCTGGCCATGAATCCTGACATCGATCAGGGCCGCATGATGTCCGCCGATGCGCTGACCTACAAAGGCAGGGTTTTCGCCTTCTTCTCAACTAAGGGCGGGCGCATCGGGCTGGGATGCAGGGTCGGTCGCGACACGAATTTGGGTCAGTTCAACCTCAGCGACTGGCAGCACTTGGCACCTTTCAAGAGCAAGCCTCCGATGAAGGATTGGATCGTTGTTGGTTCGGGAAACCTCGAGCTGTGGGGCGTCCTTGCCGAGCACTGTTTGAACACCCTTCGGAACGGGAAAGACACAAGATGACTATTTCAATCACACTGATCTATGCGGCGATCATCGCCGCGCTGATGGCGATATTGTCGACAATGGCAGCAATGAAGCGAGGCACGACCAGAATCGCGCTTGGCGATGGCGGGAACCGGGACTTGGCGCTGTCTTTGCGGCGGTTCGGGAATCTGTCGGAATATGCAGCCATGGCCATCGTCATGCTTCTCTTAATGGAAATGGCGGGCGTGGCACCAGTCTGGCTACATGCTTATGGCATTGCTTTGATTTCTGTGCGTTTGCTGCACCCCTTTATCCTGTTCGACACGATGGAGGCGTCCAGTGCTATGAAATTCGGCCGTTTTGTTGCGGGTGCAGGCACTGCAGCGCTGCTGCTGGTCTCTGGAGTTGTCCTTGTGGTGATCGGGCTGCGCTAAGCGACGGCCCGCAACTATTCCGTAACGATACGATTGCGCGACCCGAGATGGTCGCGCAATCGGCCTGAGACTTCAGCTTGGCACCGCGTCGGCGGCGTATTGCGCCAAAAACTCTTCAGATGGCGGGATCGGCGTGATGACATCAATCAGAACCCCGTTTGGATCGCGATAGATTGCGTGACGCTGGCCAAAGGGCTCGCTTACAAGTTCTTTCGCCACGGGAACGCCCTCAGAACGGAGCCGCGCGTCGACCGCGTCAACATCCTCGACCTCAAAGTTAAGGATCATGCCCTTGGAGGCGCCACGCGAGTCTTCCGGGATCGTCTCGTGGTCCGATTGGACAACCGCCAGATTGACCGATGGATCAGCCTCACTTTGCAGATGGACGTACCAATCCGCTTCGAATGCAGATCGAAAGCCAAAGTGGCGTTTGTAAAATTCCGCCGTGTCGGCAACCGCATTGGACTGGATGACCGGGTAGTATTGTTTGGCACGCATTTTGATCTCCTTCATTTACATGCAATATGTACGTAACATAGAATTGCAAAAACATGCAAGGTGTATGTAAGGTGCCTTTGTCGAACACCGGAGCCAGCGAACATGACCCAGGAGAAACCCGCGCGCCGCAGTCAGGCTGACCGACGGGCCGAGACCCGCGCCAAACTGATCGACGCGGCCCGGGAGCTGTTCGTGGAGACTGGCTTCGCGGACACCGCAACCCCTGATATCGTGCACAAGGCGGGCGTGACGCGGGGCGCGCTTTATCATCACTTCAAGGACAAGACAGATCTTTTCCGTGCGCTGGCGGAAGAAGAAGCCAAGGCCATTGCTGACCACATCGACCGGGCAACTCATGATATTGCGGATCCGGAACTGGCGATGCAAACGGGATCAGATGCGTTTTTTGAAGCGATGCTGGTGCCCGGGCGGGTGCGCCTTTTAATGGAAGAAGCGCCCGCGGTCCTGGGACACACCAGCGCTGTTGCCCTGACACGAGCCAATGGCTCTGCGGAGTTACGTGAGGGGCTGACAAGGGCACTTCCCGATGCGAGCCAGGCCCGTATCGACGCTCTAACGAACCTTTTGTCAGCTGCTTTTGATCGCGCGGCACTCGAGATCGCCTATGGAGGCGACCCCAGTGCCTACAAAGCAGCCATGCATCAATTGGTGGGCCAGGTGCTGGGGATAGAGGCAGATCTTCCTGTCGCTGAGCCAGCGCTGGGGCCAGCTCAACATAGGTTAGACTAATCTTGAAGAATCCGCCGCAGCGACTGGACAGAATACCACGTCTGGCGCACACATATCGGCCCGGCGCAGCCACGCACAGAAAGCGTACCGGCACTCGATTCCTCCAGCGTCCCCTTGAACCGCCAACCATTTTCGGGACTGAGCATTTCGCCAATCCAGGCGGTACCGTCAAACGTCAATTCTTCGGCAAGGCTATCTCCAACCCGCGCCCCTCTCATCTCGCTGGGGTCCCAGGCCCAAGTAAGCCGCGCGCACAAGGCATTGGGATTGTTGCCGCAGGTCTCGAATGCGATGATCGCGCCCAGTCCGGGCGTTGCGTATCGCCCTTTCAAATCGAATGCCTCAGCGCGTCCGGCAAGCAGACCTACGATCACCATAACCGCGAGAGATACAATCCGAAACTTGGCAGTTGAAACGCGAGGCGCGACTGCCGCAAACCGTTCGTGATAGTCGGGATGCTCCGTCCCCATCCATCTGTCCCACCAGGTGAAGTACAACCCCATGTTCCATCGCCCGTGGGAATGATGCAGGTCATGATGCGTCACACTTGTGAGCCATCCAATCAGAGGCTTTCCATTTGAACGCACCGGAAAGACTTCGATGCCGCAGTGACCAAGGGCATTTCGCAAAATCATATGGGTGACGAAAACGAACAATGCCACGGGATGAGCGGGCAAAAGGAATAGCGCCAAAGGCAGGAAAGTTGCGTTCACAACAGCTTCGCCAACGTCGAAACTGTAAGACGTAAATGGCGTCGGATTGTGGGAGCGGTGATGTAGCTTATGCAGCCTACAAAACAGGGCACGGTGGTGCAGCAGGCGATGCGACCAGTAGAACCATGCGTCATGCGCGACGATCAGGATGATGATGCTGGCGGCGAAATATGCCCATCCGTAATCCGCGATCTCACGGTAAACCTCGATGACGCCCGCTCGGCTGCCAAGCCCAATCAGTGTGCCGACGGCCGCAAAAATGGCGACGGTGCGCAAACTGGCCGTTAACTCGCGGAAGATCTGACCTGAAACAGGCCCGGCGGCGCGGATCTTCTGGCGGGCAAGGCGCGCCGCGAGGCCAAGATTGACAACGACATAAACACCGCCCGCGCCAACCACGTAGCGCAGCAGATCGGCACCAAAGACCTCTGCATAGAGGCAGAGCAGGGGTGTGATGTTGATGAATTCCATAGGATGCTCCTTGAAAAAAATTGCAGGTCCATCCGCATTGCATCGAAGAAAGCTATGGTGCTGGCTGATCCCAGAAATCAGACAGGCATTTTCAGAATCGGAAGTGATTTTTCGAAATCGATAAGCCTTGTTCGTTGACCGAATGGCCAACACGCGATTGCATGAGTGCCATCATGAACGAGCTTGCGAAACTAGAGATTTTCTTACGCGGCGGCGCGATCGCAACGCTGCTGTTTTGCGCTGCCGTCTTTGCGTTGCACGGTCCGCTGAACCGCAAGGATGGCTCCGTCGTCGCGCTGTGCTTGGGGCTATGTGCCTATATGATGGTGTCTTCGCCCAGCATCGGCATTGAGGCCGGGCCTGCGTTCACAGTGCTCGTTGCGATCTCGGCAATCGTTCCTGTTCTGGTCTACTGGGCCGCGTTGGAGCTGTTCCAGGACAGCCCAAATTTTGCACGCTGGCAGCTTGTCATATGCGGGCTCATCATTGCCACCGCGTGGCTATCGTTTACGTCGATCTCACTTGGGATTGTGCGAGGCGCAGGTGCCCTTTTCCTCTTTGCCCACCTGGTGGCCGTTATTGTCCAGGGACATGAGGATGATCTGATCGAGGCGCGCAGACGCTTCAGGCGATGGTTTCTGCTGGCGGTCGTCGGTGTTGCGATCTTCATCACCGTTTTGGAAGTAACCGGGGCTGATCGTGGACTGTCGGTCGTGTTCTATCTTGCGCATGCGTTGGTGTTTTGGGGGCTGGCGGCGGCATTTCTGCTTTGGGCTGTGCGGGTTGATCCTACCATCTGGTTGGTGAGCCGGCAAAGCGCCTTGCAGAAGGACAACATATCCCCGGCACAACGCGCTTTGATCGGACGCATCACTACCGCAATGTCGGAGAAGCTCTGGGAGCGCGAAGGACTAACCCTCAGCCAGATGGCTCAAGCGCTCGACACCCAAGAGCATCGTTTGCGCAGCGCCATCAACCAAGGGATGGGATATCGGAACTTCTCAAGTTTCATCAACGGGTATCGCATTGCGCGTGCGAAGGAGCTCTTGAGTGACCCAAATCTGGCCGAGCGCACTGTGCTGAGTATCGCATATGATGTTGGCTTCGCCTCGCTTGGCCCCTTCAATCGCGCGTTTCGTGAAGCGACAGGCATGACACCGACCGAGTACCGACAGGACGCGCTAAGCTCAGACGCAACTTAGGTGTTTCGAACCCAACAAGGTCCACACGGTTATAGCGGCAGGGGTGGACAGAATTCGATTTGACCGCGTGCTGATACAGCCAAGCCATACGATCAAGGAACAGCAAGAACTCAGCATTTTTTGAACGACTGCTCTCTTTGCAGGTCGTTACTGGTGTGCACAGTGCACTTGCGGCAATTTCCGCGCTGCGTGCGCATGCAGCGAAAAAACCAGACAGGCAGGATGGGCTCGTTCCGGACATTTTCCGCATCGCAGAGAGGCGAGAGACCTTAAGGCAGGACTTTGTCTCTATCGGCAACTGCCTATCAAGGTGTCACACTGACTAGATCTCAACATTGGTGAACTTCCGCAACATTTCCGTTGAAGTTTTTGCGTGAAACTTCTTGAGCAGACGTGCACGGACATCTTCGACGGTGCGCGGCGAGAGGCCAAGATCCTGCGCGATGGATTTACTGGTTTTTCCGGCGTAGAGCCCGAGCACCACATCACGCTCTCGGGGGGACAATGTCGGCCGATTTGAAGGCTCGCCTACAGGCGCATAGGTAAATACGATCTGGGCCAAAGGGTCGTCAGGGGTTAGGGTTTCTGCACGAAATCGGCACCACAGCAAGGAGCCGTCTTTGTGACGCAGCAGGCGCATATCCGAATAGGAGTTGCCTGCGCTTAAGGCCTCAAACCCAATATCGCGCACGCGCTCATATTCGGCATCATCGTATAGCAGCGGTCGAAATGACCGGCCCACCAGATCGTCGCGGTCAAACCCAGACAGCTTACAAAACTTGCGGTTACAGGTGCGCACAATTCGGTGCTCTGT
>JBCBUG010000037.1:0-9045 GCA_039818265.1 Pseudomonadota bacterium
GCCAGCCGGGGCTGTTCAGCAGGTCGATCTGATCGCCCGCATCCTGTTCCGACAGCGCGGCCAGACGCGCTTCGGCCACTTCGGGGGCAAAGCTCGACAGGTCCACCTGCTGTAACACGACCTGCGCCGCATCCGCCGGAACCGCCTGCGCGCTCAGCCCACCATCCGCGCCTTCAACAAAGCGCAACCGCAACGCCTCCTGCCGCGCAACAACGCGGTCCAAAGCCTCCCTCAGAACATTAACATCCAGCCCCGACGAAAACCGAACCCCACACGCAACATTGCAAACACCGCCTAAACCAAATCGAGACAAAAACCAAAAATACAATCCCAACCCAGACAAATGAACCAGATCAGACGAAACAGATAGAGGGATTGCATCCCGGGGTGATGTCTCTTGCAGCTTTGCAGACATCGCGGAAAGAGTTGGGTCAGAAAACAGAATGGCGGGATCAACCGAGAGCCCGAGTTGTTTTTCGATTTGCGCCAACAGACGCATTGCTTGTACGGACGTGCCGCCCAATACGAAGAAATTGGCATCCGGGTCCGTCACCAACTGCCCGAGAGCTTCAGACCAGAACCGGGAAATCGTCGCTTCGAACACACTAAGCTCTCGTGTTCCAGCGGAGTGCTGCCCCTCCCAGATGTAGAGCGGCATTTCAGGGAAATGCGATGGGATCTCAGATGCCTGGCGACGCTGCAACTTGCCACTCGACGTTCGGGGCAGGGCGCGAGCGGGCAGGAACTGGATCTGAGAAGGGGCTTTTGGGAAAGCCGCAGATAAGTCAATTGCGATGTCTTGAGCAAAAGCATCAAATTCCGAGATGTCTGCGGTACCGCTTACCTCAAGAGCAACGCCGTAGCCCTCATGATCATTCTGAGAACTAGAATATGCTGCGACACGGCCTGAACGGATCCGATCATGGCGCAGTTCGAGGTGGCTTTCGATGTCTTGCGGAAACAGGTTTTGACCATCGAGAATGATTAGGTCCTTGGCGCGACCCGTTAGAAACAAGCTGCCGTCTTTGATGAAGCCAAGATCACCTGTCCTGAGCCAGCGTTTGCCGTCAATTTCCCGGAAACTCTCGGCGGTTGCCTGTGGATTCTTCCAATACCCCTGCGTCACTGAAGGCGAATGAACATAGACCTCGCCTATACTTTCCGTGGGGACCATGTCGAATTGCGCGCCGCCGATGCGTATCTCGACACCGGGCATGGGTGGCCCGCAGTCGACATATGACTGCTCTGATCCGGGGGCCAGTGCATCGGTAGACACCCGTTCCGGTGGCACACCGGTAACGCCCAATGTCGCCTCAGCAAGGCCATAACAAGGCGATGAAGCCTTACATGCAAAACCGCTTGGGCCAAACGAACTTGCAAAGGCGTCGAGCGTACTGCGACGCACGGGTTCCGAGCCCGAGAAAGCGATCCGCCAAGAGGACAAGTCCAGCCTGGAACGCGCACTTTCTCCGATCACATCCGCACAAAGCCGATATGCAAAATCGGGCCCGCCGGACAAAGTGCCGCGATGATCACTGATCGCTTGCAACCAACGTTCAGGACGCATCAGGAACCGCTTGGGCGACATGTTGACCGCCTTGACCCCTGCAACAAGGGGCATCACCACTTTGGCGATCAGCCCCATATCATGGTAGATCGGCAACCAACTGACCAGAACATCGTCTTTTGTAAGCGCACAGCTTTCGATCATCGACAAGGCGTTGGCGACAAGGTTGCCGTGGCTGACCATGACGCCTTTGGGTGCGGACGTAGACCCAGACGTATATTGCAGAAACGCCAAGTTTTCGGGGCGCGCGCGCGCGGCCACAAGCGCGCCGGTCGCCTCTGGGCACAGTGCGGCGTCCAGGACGGGGCAGTCAGATAATGGGCGCAGCGCATCTTGGGCCTCTGCTTCGGTCAGGATCAGCGCAGGTTCGGCATCTGGCATAACGACGCGAAACCGGGCCATGTGATGATCGCGCCGGGTTTCTGGTGGAAACAACGGAACCGGAACCGCCCCGACGGCAAGAGCGCCCAGAAAGGACAGGACATAGGCTGGACCAGAATCTAGTGCCAGAAGGATGCGATCTCCGGGTTGTACCTGGGCCGAAATCCATTCGGCATAGTCACTGACGCCCGACAACAGATCTGCAAAGCTATAGCAGGTTTCGGATCCATCTCGTCCAATGAAAACAAAGGCCGTTTGATCCCCCTGCGTCTGCGCATGGGCGATGATGTAATCCAACAGGACCGCGTCCTCGGCCCTGATATCTAGCGAGCTTTCTTGAAGCGTCATATCCTAGTCCCGTTAAGCGTTAGAGCCTGAAGCGACGTCTTGTGATTGATCGATGTATTTGACGCAGTCAGCTTCCGACCCAGCGAACCCTTCGATCGACCAACCGGCTGGAACAGTTTGAAAATCAGGCCAAATTGCATATTCGCCGCGTGTGTTGACGACGACGTAAAACTGGGTGTCCAGTGCCATTTTTGACCTCTGTTTGATTGTCTTGATCATTGCCAAGACGGGCCAGAGCCGAGAAAATTTAGTCGCCTCACAAGTTTTTTCTAAATTTCTGTCCGGCTGGTTCGTTCCTTCTGCAAAGGCGTTGTTCACGACGTGCGATCCGAACAATCGGAGGGACAGAATGTCATTGGATCTGACACAACCAACCAGCTTGCAATATCAGGCTCGTCGACACGCAGACGCCGTGGTGCTGACTGCATTGGGCCAAAGCGAGAGCCTCAGCCTGATCGATCATGGTGATGGGCGGCTAGAGCTGTCCCCACCTGCTGTTTTGACGGATTTCATGCATTCTCTGGTTGCATTCGAAGCCCTTTCGAACTTTGGGGACGAAGAGGTGCTGATTGTCCTAAAGCGGAACGGCTGGCGGTTTCTGGAAGAAGTGCTTGTTGCGCGCGGTGTCGCCTTCGTGCTCGACGACACATACCTGGGCGTGTTCCCTGAAACGCTGTGGCAGATACCAGACCTATGGCTGGCGCAGGGTAATCCGTGTTTTCCGCAAACGCTAAGGTCTGGGCCACACGGAGCACATCCAACGCGCGCGCCCAAACCAACCGGGCAGTTATATCATCGCTACATCCCATGGCTGGATCAGGTCTTCGGCTTGCGCGCGCTTGATCCTGACGCGGATCTGAACCTGTTTCATACATGGATGAACGATGAACGTGTCGCTGCGTTTTTCGAGGAATCCGGCACGCTGGACTATCATCGCGACTATCTGGCGAAAATGACAGCGGACCCGCATATGATGCCGGTTCTTGGGTGTTTGGACGGTCAGCCATTTTGCTATTTTGAGCTCTACTGGGCCAAGGAAAACCGCTTGGGTGCGCATTATGATGCAGATGGCTGGGATCGAGGTTGGCATGTTTTGGTGGGCGACGCCTCTGCCCGTGGTGCGGACTACATTACCGCATGGCTGCCTTCTTTGATGCACTACATGTTCCTGACGGAACCCCGAACCCAGGTCATAGTTGGCGAACCAGCCACCAGCCATACGCAACAATTGCGCAATCTGACCCGATCCGGATTTGCCCGGGTCAAGGATTTCGACTTTCCACACAAACGTGCCACGCTGATCAGGCTGGAGCGCGATTACTTTTTCAAAGCCCGTCTTTGGGCCCGTCCGAACCCCCAATACCCAGGCAAACCGTTGCGCCTGTCCCTGAACGCCCAACTTTTTGCAGGAGTCTAAGATGACGCAAACAGAACAAGTTCATGATCTTCTTGGCGTCGGTTTCGGCCCGTCCAATCTGGCGCTGGCAATCGCCCTGGAAGAACGAATTCAAGTCGGAGCGCCTGCGCTGAACGCTGCGTTTTTGGAAGCCAAACCACGCTTCAGCTGGCATCCTGATATGCTGCTTGATAACTCTGACATGCAGGTATCCTTCATCAAGGATTTGGTCTCTCTCAGAAATCCGGCCAGCCCGTATTCTTTCCTGAGCTATCTGCATGCAAAGGGGCGCCTGGAACGGTTCGTCAATCGTAAGAGCTTTTTCCCATCTAGGCATGAGTTCAACGACTATTTTGCCTGGGCGGCCACCCAGTTTGACCATCTTTGCGACTACGATCAACGTGTTGTTGGGGCCGAGGCCGTAGCCTCGGGCGACGACCAGATATCGATGGTTTCGATTATTTCTGAGAATGCGAAGGGCGAGCAGGCACGTCGCCTGACGCGGAATCTGGTTCTGGCAATTGGCGGAAGACCTTCGATACCCGAAGTCTTTGCGCCGCTTAAAGATCACGCTTGTCTCGTTCACAGCTCTGCATATCTGAGCGCGGTGAAGCCAAAGCTTGCGGGCGACAAGCCCCTGCGCATTGCCGTGATTGGCTCAGGTCAGAGCGGCGCGGAGATCTTTGCCGATCTGGTAAACGATCCATCCCGCCCAAAGGTCGATTTCATTTTTCGCAGTCACGCGTTAAAGCCTTCGGATGACAGCCCTTTTGTGAACGAAATCTTCAATGCGGACTTTACATCTTACGTTTACCAGCAAAGCCCCGAGCGACGACGTGCGTTGATGAACGAATATTCGAATACAAACTATTCCGTTGTTGATGGCGACCTGATCGAACAAATCTACGGCGTGTTCTATGAACAGGATGTCATTGGTGGGGATGGTTATAATCTGCTGCGCAGTACAGAGGTTGAACAGGTTGCTGATAAGACCGATCAGATTTCGCTGACGTTGCGCCGCGCGGATGCCGAACAACCCGAAACACGAGACTACGACATCGTCATACTCGCAACGGGTTTCCAGCGTCGGATCGGTGAAACGCTGCTGGGCGATCTGAAATCGCATATCACCAGCATGTCGGTCGACCGGAACTATCAAATCAGCGCGGTTGACGGGTTTGCTCCGCGAATCTTTGTACAAGGCTATAGCGAAGAGACTCATGGCCTCAGCGATACTCTGCTGTCTGTTCTCGCGGTTCGGGTCGATGAGATTGCCGATCAACTTGTAGATATGCAACATCGGTTTGAACCGTCGCTGTCTGCTGCGGAATGAACCAACGGCCAAGACATCTGACGTCGGGTTGGTGCCCTGAATGGGCCCCCGCATTGGTTGGTGATAAATTTAGCCTTGTCTGCCTTCCATTTGCTGGCGGCAGTGCCACAGCCTGGAGCGGATGGGTTGGTTGTCTGGGACAGGGTACCAGCGTATTACCCTATGAATTGCCCGGACGAGGAGGGCGCCTGGCCGAGGAGCTTTGCGTTGATCGGCAGGCGTTGGTTGCTCAGATCGCCTCGGATTTGTTCGCGCTTCAAACGGACAACGACCCACTTGTGCTGATGGGGCATTCCATGGGGGCGACACTAGCTTATGAGGTCGCACTGGAGCTGGGCCGCAATGTGCCGCTGATCCTGACCGGTCGCTGTGCGCCGGGATTCTCAGGGTCAATTTCTGCAGACTATTCGGATGAGATGCTGCTTCAACGCTTGAAACGGCATGGGGGCACGCCGGCAGAGCTGCTGCAGAATACTGAGCTTGTAGAACTGATATTACCGGTTCTGCGGGCGGATATGAAGCTTCTGTCCGATACCCGAGAGCGTGCCGAATTCTACGATTGCCCTGTGCTGGTCATGGGCGGCACCAACGACCTGGATGTACCACGCACAGGCTTGGAGGGTTGGCGCAACCTGTGCCCGAATACCGAGCTCCGCATGATTCCGGGCGGGCATTTTTTTGTGAAAGACCAAGCAGATTCGGTGCAGGCGCATATCCGGGCCTGGTTGGCGCGGCTGTTATGAACGCCTATCTATGCTGGGCAACAGAACCTGATCACCTCGCAGATTTGGCACTAGAGTGTTTGTCGGAAGACCGTGGCCGAGCCTCGATGTTTGCCCCAGAAGATCGTCATCATCGGTTGGCGGCTTATGGTCTGGCGCGGCGCGTGCTCCGAGATACTGGTGTCGCCCCTTTTGACAGTGTGATTGCGCGGTTGCCCTCAGGCCAACCTTTTCTGGTTGGAATGCCGGAGGTATCTATCTCACTGTCACATAGCGCTCTTGGGGCCATGGTCGGGATCGGAGACGGGGTACACATCGGAGTAGACCTTCAGGAACAGCAGGAGCTTCAGGTCTGGACCGACATCGCGGACTATTTTGCACCCAATGAAGATCTGAACGCCGAAGGTTTCTTGCGCCGATGGGTCGCGTCTGAGGCCTGCGCGAAATCATTCGGGCTGGGCATGCCCGCCATTGCGGACGCGCCGTTGGAAATGTCCAAACCTGCCTGTTGCAATGGCCTGACGTGGCAGGGCAGGGCGGCTCGGGATATTTTGACCGAACTCGTTCCCGGTGG
The DNA here is from genome assembly GCA_039818265.1 of Pseudomonadota bacterium. Taxonomy (GTDB): domain Bacteria; phylum Pseudomonadota; class Alphaproteobacteria; order Rhodobacterales; family Rhodobacteraceae; genus Ruegeria. Next base: position 6,322 of record JBCBUG010000037.1, read on the forward strand.
GTGTACTGCCTATGCCGTATCTGCGGGTGCAGCGGTGTCTGTTGGCTTGCGTTGATCTTGGCTCAAGCCGTGCAGAACGATTGCAATTCCGGCCGTGATCGCGCCCGAAAGAGGCAGGACCCACAAGAAACCCTCGATCCCCCAAAGGGTTGGCAGGGCGTAGATAAGCGGCAGCATGACATAGCCATTGGGGGCCAACGCAACCAATCCTGCCGGGAGAGCCCGATCCGTTGCCTGAAATCCAGACAACAACGGAATGTACATACATGATCCAACCACGTACCCGGCAAAATAGGGCAACAGTTTCGAAACGGCCGTTGCCATCTCGGCCTCGGGCACCAGGATCGGAACGATAATAGGGCGGATCAGCAGCAGTACGGCCATGCTGACCACACCGAACCCAAGCGTCAGGGTCAGGATGCAGCGTATCAGTTGCTCTGCGCGCTCCTGTAGCAGGGCTCCATGTGCGTGGCTGACTGCGGCTTGTGCCCCAAGTGCCAGCCCATGAACCGGAATGATGACAAGGGAAACCAGACGAAGATCAAAGCTGAGTGCGGCGATGAATATGTCATCCGACAGCCGCGCCGCCTGCCATAGCAAAAGCAAGAACGAAAGGGCTGTGAGCAGGTTCAATATGGTAACAGGCGGCGCAAAGCGGAGCAGGGCGACAAACTCGGTTTTGGTGACACCCCTGATGACAGGATGAAGCCCCAGAACACCTGATCTGAACCAATATGCATACAGAACGATAGCTGCGATCTGGCCGCAAATTGTAGCGAAAGCGGCCCCGGTTAACCCCCAGCCAAAGACAAAGATAAAGATGGGATCCAGTACGATATTGATCCCAAATCCCAGGACCAGCGCTTGCATCGATCTGCGGCTGTGACCGGCCCCAAGCGCAGAAAAATCGCAAACGACTTGCAATGCTGCAAAAGGAATGAACAACAGCAGAGGCCAAAGGTAATCCCACGCCAATGGCAAGGTGACGCTGTCCCCTCCGACAAATGTCACGACATCTCTGTTGAATGCTGCGATCAGGGTTGCGACCAGTGCTGAAGCTAAGGTGGACAAAATCATGGCAGTGGCAACGATGCGCCCAGCCCCCGTGTTGTCCTTTCGGCCCAGCCTGCGCCCCAGCTCTGCGGCGGTTGCAACGCTCATTCCGGCAGAAGTTGCCCCGACAATCAGTACTACGGGAAATGCAAGACCCACGGCCGCCATTGCCTGCGGCGACAGTCGCGTAATCCACAACGCGTCAATGAACTGATTTATGGCGTTTGCCGACAGACCAATTATTGCCGGAAAACCAAGACGCCAGATCAGGCGCAACAGTTTGGTATCCAGCATGTCGACGGGTGTTGATGCTGTCATGCGGAGCTAACTCTCCATCTGAAATCGCGTGCTAAATTCAAGACGGATGAGGTTTGTAAAAATTTAGCGAAATCTCGCTGAGCCACCTGGGTTTTCGGCGGTGAATTCTTGACACTTCAACCATAAGGCGAGATACGAACTTCATCTACCGACGACTCCTGATCGAGTCTCAGGCAGGCCCTTCATCTTTATGAATTGAATTCATCTGTGCACCACATCCGGGTACAGAACCAAGGAGTTTTGCCATGGGCCATCTCAAAAATCAGGCGCGCGATGCTCTGATTACGGAACTTATGAAAAACCGGAAAATGTTGTTCTGTCAGGCCATGAAGATTGTACGATCTTACGCGGCCGCAGAGGATGTTCTTCAAGATAGTGCTTTGAAATGTTTGTCTTCTCCGCCCAGGGCCATGCCGGAGAAAGTCGGAGGATACGTCTCGCGCATTGTGCGAAACACCGCTGTCGATTACTTGCGGCGCCAAAGGCTAGAGCGGAGCGATACAATAGATGGAGAGGATGGCCTGTTGAAAACGGGCAGCGACCACCGGTGTGGATCCTTCTGCCTTGAAAGCAAAGATTCACTGCATTCGGTGACAAAAGCGCTGGGCTCGCTTCCCAAGCGACATCAGGATGCCTTTCTTCGGCACCGCCTGTCCGAAGTACCGCAAAAGCAGATTGCTCAAGAGCTTTCGGTATCGCCGACACTGGTGAATTTTATGATACGTGACGTTGACAATGCCTGTCGCGAGGCAGTGAGCGAAACTTGAGCTAGTTACTGACGCCAAAACTTGCAAGCCTCCAAACTGAGCGCAGGACTGATAACCGTGTCCCCAGATTTCATCCGTCCAGGCAGGGATAGACGTGTAAATTATCGGCTCAATAGGTTTGCTGCGGATTACTTGCTTGATTATGTTCAAGCAGACTTGGGACTAGCTCTGTTCAATGCGTTACTCCTTGACTGACGCCTGCCGAAAGAAATGGAGTTGCCGGTAAATTGGGGTGGGCCTAACGACGTACATCGGCCGCGTTTCTGACTTGCCTGGAGCATTAAAAGCATTTCGGTAGTAAGGCTTGAATCGGTGCCACTTCGGGCGAGACTAAGTCAGCGTGAGGCCTGATCGTATTTGAGCTCGTTTTGCCGAAGCATGCCCCATCGGCAAACTTTTTTGGATCAAAGGAATACACTGTTGAAGAAGAGGGCGGACAGCGTACCATCGGTGTCCGTCGTCAGAGTTTTCCGGAGAGCTGAGGCTGTTTGGTAGTGGAGGCTCTGGTTCAGTTTCTGTTTGAGCTTAGGCGGCAGCGGCTTGGTGCTGCAACCTTCGATTTTCGATTGTCTTTTTCTTGATCTCC
>JBCBUG010000038.1:0-8677 GCA_039818265.1 Pseudomonadota bacterium
GAAAGTTCAGTTTCGGTTCGAGCCAAATCGACGCCGTGGAATGACTGCTTCGGTGACTTGCGCTGCACTGCAACAACAAACGTTCCGCACAGGCGAGGAAATGCTGCGCTAGCAATAGCCGCGTGAGCAAAAGGCGGGTTTGTCCCGCACTACTGACCTTGGGGACCGGTGCGGCGAAGGTCGGGAACGAGCCCTTACTGTGAATTTGATTTTTTCGCTGCGCGCACTCGCAGCACCAGAAATGCCGCAAGGGCGTAAAATTCCGCGCCGCCACGCAGCGCAAAGTTCGGCCATTCGCTGGCCGCGCAGCAATTCTCAGCCGGCCAATTTACAGGTCGCGGGACCAATCAGACCTTGGTATTCCGCGCTTCGCTGACGCAGTATTACTTTGCTTTTGCGGCACGTCTTTTGTTGCAACGCGGCACAAATCGTAATTTCTGTCATTCCGGATTAACACCAACATCTGTCAGGACTGCAGGCAGGTCTTGCCTGAGGAACTCCAGAAACGCCTCCACCGCTGGTAGCATGCCGCTTTTTGAAGGCATCAACAGGCTGATTTGCGGGCGCCCCGCTGTCCACCCCGGCAAGACGCGCACCAACGTTCCCGCTTCGACCTCTGGCCTGCAAACGTAGGATGGTAGCGAGGCAAGCCCCAAGGACGCAGCAGCCCCGTTCTTGAGTGTTGACATATCGTCGCTCGCGAACCTGACGGTGCAAGGCACGGCGGCGTTTCGACCACTTTCATCCGTCAGCAGCCATTGATGCGAGTCTCTAGGGCGACCGAGGACCATGGCGGGGTGATTTGCGAGTTCGGCAGGATCTTGAACCGAACCTAAGGTCGCAAGGTAGTCAGGGGACGCAAACAAGTGCCACTCCAAGTGGGCCAGCCGCACTTGGATCAGGCTTGAATCGGGCAAATTGTCCATATGCCCCCGGATCGCGACGTCGATCCCGTCTTTGATCAGGTCTTCCATCTGGTTGGAGGCGCGTTGCACAACAGTGACCCCAGGATTGTCTTGCAGAAACTTCGGCAGGATCTGGTCAAGGCCGAACTGCGCCATCCCAACAGAGCACGACACCGTCACGGTCCCGCCAATTGTGTTGGTCCGGCGACGCACAGCGGTTTCCGCCGTTTCGAACCGCGCGAGGGCGTCGCGGGCATGGCGGTAGTATTCCTCTCCAATCTCGGTTGTCGTGACGATCCGCGATGTCCGTTGCAAAAGCCGCACGCCCAAGTCGTCTTCGAGCAACCTCACACGGCGGCTGAGCCGCGACTTCGGGATGTTCAGAAACCGCGCAGCCGCCGAAAAGCCGCCCTTTTCAACAACCTGTACAAAATAGAACGCGTCATTGAGATCCACATCGCACCTCTTATTGTCCTATTGGTGGAACGATAGGTTCTGATTTTACCAGATTTTCGCCCCATCGTCTCTCTCATATTCTTAATGCAACAAAAGCGAGAGTATGACATGACCACGCAACGGATTGATAAGCTCGCAGGCGTTCCCTGCGAAACACATACGCAGAGCGACGGCCGCAAGATCGCCATTGGTGAGGGGTTTGCGGCCCAAAGCTACCAACATGCGGACTTCGGCGGTCTGATGGACCCGCTGATCATGGTCGACCACTTCGTCATGACGAAGCCGACCTTCGGCACCCATGCGCACGCCGGGCTGTCTGCTGTCACAGTCATGTTCGAAGACAGCGAAGGCGCGTTCCACAATCGCGACTCTTTGGGCAATGACCTCGATCTGGCACCGGGGGATCTCTACTGGTTCAAAGCCGCAAAGGGAGCAATCCACAACGAGGCGCCAAGGTCCGGCGCACGCACGCACGCGCTTCAGGTCTTCGTCAATTTACCCGCCGATCACAGGCATGACGCACCGTCTGCATTTCACTTGAAAGCGCAGGACATCCCGAAACTGACGGGCGAGCGCAGTACGGCACGGTTAATCCTTGGTCAAAGCCATGGGATCGCAGGTCAGCCAGCACCGGACTTTTCTTTGACGCTGCTAGATATCTCTCTCCAGTCCGGTGGGACATTCAAGCACGTTGGTCCCCCGGGAAAGCACGCCTGGATCCTTTCCATCGAGGGCACGTCCACTGTGGCCTGGAACGCTGGAGCCACCGATCTGCAACCGGGCAAAGCAATCGCTTTTGGCGATGCCACTGACATCTCTTTTTCCTCCGATGCCGGTGCACATGTCGTCCTGTTTCGGGGTCACCCCCTACGCCAAGCATTCGTGCAACGGGGCCCATACGCCATGGGCAACGCAGCGGAGCTTGACGCAGTCGAAGCCGCCTATCGCGACGGTCGGCTTGGATCAATTGACTAAAGTCACCAACCCAAAAAGGAGAATGCAATGACCTATGCCTACAATCCAACCCCACTGACACGCGACAATGCCGCCTTGGTGCTTGTCGACAATCAGGTCGGTCTGATGACCGGCGTGCGCGACTATCCTATCGCGGAATTGAAGCACAACATCGTCGGTCTGGCGAAATCCGCCAAAGCGCTCGGCCTGCCAATAGTGACAACCACAACCTCCTCTGAAACGCTCTGGGGGCCTGCAATCCCGGAACTTCAGGAGGCCTTGCCGGACCAAACCTTTATCGACCGGACAACCGTCAACGCCTGGGACGATCCAAGGGTGGAAGAGGCCATTCGGGCCACGGGCCGCAGCAAACTGATCTTCGCAGGGCTTTCTCTTGAGGTCTGCGCAGCATTCCCCGCGATGCGCGCCGTGCGCGAAGGGTTTGAAGCCTATGTCGCAGTCGATGCCAGCGGCACTTTCAATGCGACCAAGCGTGAGACCGCTTTGGTCAGGCTGACCCAAGCTGGTGTTGTGGTGGCCGATGGCGCAAGCCTGATGATCGAGATTCTGGCAGACAACGCCAGCAATCAGGCGGGTGAGGTTTACGGTGCCTTGGGCATGGATTGGTCGATCCTCGTCGGCCAAGTCCGTGAGAGTGCGTAGCCATGCATCGTTCTCCCTATGCGTCCAGTAGCAGGTATCCGCACCGGGGCATGCAAATACAATTCTACCTGATCTACTTCACATCGCTGTTTTGTTTGATCGCGATGGGATGGGCGGCGGCCCTGTTTCTGTAAAGGCCGCAGCCACCGCAACACCACATCTTGAACCACACAAACAGGGTGGGCCCCCGGCTCACCGCAGGAGAAAACTATGTCAAACGAACCTATCCTCGTTATCGGCGCAACGGGCAAAACCGGATCACGCGTCGCAACAAAACTCGAAGCCAAAGGCGTTTCCGTCCGGCGGGGCGCACGGCGGTCTGACACCCCATTTGATTGGGAAGACCAAAGCACCTGGGTCCCAATCCTGACCGGTGTCTCCAAGGCTTATGTCACCTATTTCCCTGACCTGGCCTTCCCCGGTGCCATCGAAAAGCTAGAGGCTTTCGCGAAAGTCGCCCTCGACACCGGCCTGCAGCATATCGTGCTCTTGTCCGGCCGGGGTGAACACTTCGCCAGCATGGGGGAAGAAGTGATCCGCAATTCTGGCCTCGGCTTTACGATCGTGCGGTCTGCGTGGTTCGCGCAGAACTTCTCCGAAGGCTACCTGCGTGACCCAATTCTGGGCGGTGTCCTGCCTATGCCCGGCGGCGATATTGCAGAGCCGATCATCGACATCGACGATATCGCGGACGTGGTTGTCGCCGCGTTGACCGAAGACGGGCATCTTGGCGAACGGTACGAAGTTACAGGCCCACGCCTCATGACCTTCGCAGAGATGGCAGAAGTCCTGACCGCAGCATTGGGCCGCCCTATCCAGCATCTGCCGATCACGTTTGAGGATTTCCACGCCAACGTCGCGGCCTCCGGCGACACATTCGTGGCCGATGTCTTCACCACGATCGCACGCGAAACGTTGGACGGGCGCAATGCTTATACAGCGGACGGGGTTGAACAGGCCCTGGGTCGCAAGCCTCGCGACTTCACGGAATTCGCCCAAACCGCGCTGACTGCAGGCGGTTCTCCAGCGTCAGCTCGGCAACCACCTCCTTCAGGGCGGCAGATTCCGACCGCAACTCTTTGACTTCAGGTGATGTCGCTTGTCGCGCCGTGTCACCCGCTAGACGGTTCTTGCCGGCTTCAAGGAACTCCTTCGACCAGGAATAATATAGGCTCTCAGCAATACCCTCACGACGGCACAATGCGGCAATGCTCTCTTCACCACGAAGACCCCCTAGGACGATCCTGATCTTCTCTTCGGCCGAGTAGTGTTTGCGCGTCTTGCGCTTGATGCCCCTGACCAACTTGTCAGCGGCGTCCTTCGATGTTCCGGATTTCTTGTTCATCTTCGCTCCATAATGGCTTCGATGAACCAGAAATCCTCCGTTGCTCAAACCCCTATTTCTGTCCGGTAGGTGCTGACGTCACACAGATCGCGATGAAATGAAGAAAACCGTGCTCGAAGGCGCGATGAAGGCTTTTACTTCAAAGGGTTACCACGCTGCGACCATTGCGGACGTGGCTGAGGCGGCCGGCTTGGGAAAGGGCACACTCTATTTGTACTTCAAGAACAAAGAGGCGATTGCAGAGGCTATGGTCACTGCACATTTCGCTTCCGTCGAGGCACAGTTTTTCGCTGAAGACATGCCTGATTCCTTAGACGCGTTTCTTGACCGCCTGTCCAACACTATGGATGTGCCCGATGACCATGCTGGTTTCATCCGCGTTTTCTTTGAAGTGTTTGGTCCCAGTTTTGCATCTGACACCTTTGCCGCCAATGTCGCGAGCTTCTTTGACAAGCTCGGGGCGCATTACGGAGAGCAGCTCACGTATTTGATGACCCGCGGTGAGGTGCGGGGCGATACTGATCCAAAAGTGGCGGGACGCATGCTGGCCAGTCTTGTGGATGGCATAATCCTGCATCGTGGCCTCTTCGGCATTCCCAAGAAACGAAACACGGCCCTGCGTCGTGAAGCTATTGCGATGTTTCTGAAAGGGCTCAAAGCCCAAGCGGCTTAAACGGAAAATGACCGCTAGGGTCCAAGTTCTTCGATCAAGAAATCCAGAAAAGCGCGCACTTTCGGGACGACATATCGCCTAGATGGGTAGACGGCATAAAGAGGCGTTTCATTCGCCGACCAATCGCTTAGAACAGTTACGAGACGGCCAGATGCCAGGTCGTCCGCAACGTACATCCGAGGAATGAGGCTTAATCCGAAGCCGGCACGCAAGGCATCGCGCACCGCAAGGCTGGACGTGACTTTGTAGCGACCCTTGATGGGTAAAGTCTCGATCTGCTTGCCGTTGCGGAACGTCCACTTAGTCGCGTGCTCTGAAAGCGAGAACTGAATGCAATTGTGGCCTGCAAGGTCTTTTGGCGATTTAGGCGTCCCGTGATGTGCAAGATAATCTGGTGCCGCGCAGAGCATGTGATCAAGCGTCGTAAGCTTTCGCGCGATCAAGCTGGAATCCTCAAGGTTATCGCTGCCGCGAAGGGCCATGTCGAAGCCTTCTTCGACCAGATTGACGCGGCGGTCGTCAAGACTGAGGTCCAGTGAAAGGTCTGGATGTTGTTTCAGAAATTTTGGAATGGCCTCGGACAAGCCAATCAGCGTGACTGTCATCGGCGCGCTCACTCGCAGAACGCCGGTTGGCTGGCTTTGGGTGGCCTGGAGCGCGCCGTCTGCATCTTTGAGATCATCGAGAATGCGCACCACGCGCTCAAAGTAAAAAGTGCCCGGTTCGGTCAGTGACAAACGTCGCGTAGTGCGGTTGATCAGGCGCGTCGAAAGATGCGCTTCCAGTTCGCTGATGTTCTTGCTGATGGCGGCGGGGGATAGGCCCAGCAGACGTGATGCTGCGGCAAAGCTGCCAAGCTCCACCACGGTCTTGAAAACAGTGAGGGCAGTCATGTGATCCATATTTATACACTGACAGTAAATAGTGTTGTGATCAATCGGCGTATTCTGCACTGTTTCAAACGCTTTTATGTACAGGCAAGCACACCAGAAAAGGAAGACAGATATGCCGATCACGCGACGACCAGATCACCCCGTTGAACCGCTTTTTCTATCGCGCTGGTCGCCACGCGCGTTTGACGGCTCAGACATCCCGCCGGCGGACCTTCTGACCCTATTGGAGGCAGGCCGCTGGGCACCATCCGCGTTCAATGTGCAGCCTTGGCGGTTCTTCTATGCACAGCGCGGTGATGCCCACTGGCCCAGTTTCTTAACGCTTCTTGATGTGTTCAATCAAACGTGGGCGCGGGATGCTTCAGTGCTTGTTTTCCTGGCCTCAGACATGATCATGCCCGGTGATGGGGCGCGACCCGACACCAAATCCCATTACAACAGTTTTGATGCCGGTGCTGCATGGATGCAGATCGCCCTTCAGGCGTCGGCGCTTGGCTATGCCGCCCATGCCATGGCAGGTTTGAATTTCGACACAGCGACGCAGGTGTTGAACCTGCCGGAGCGTCTTAAGCTGGAGGTTGGGATCGCGATTGGGCGCCAGACCCGCGCAGACCGGCTTCCGGCCGATCTTCGCGAACGAGAAGTGCCGAGCAACCGGATGCCTCTGCATCAGATCGCCTTTGCTGGGCCTTACGCTGAAACGGCAACGCAAAGCGCCGCGCAGTAGGAGGTGAACATGCAGAAAATCCAACCATTCTTGCCTACGACAAGCAATGCACCCTCAACTACAGTCGTGCATGCGGTAATGCTTGGCGCGACAATTCTGGTGGCAACATCCTTTCCCGTTGTGTCCACCATTACCGGCAGCTTGGAAAGCAGTGTTCTGACCTTCGTCAGGTTTGCCATTGCCACACTCTTGTTCGCGCCGTTTGTGGCCTGGCGCTACGGTTTGGGGCGTCCGAGCCTTCGTGACCTGGCACGCTACAGCATGCTGAGCTTGCTTCTGGTGACGTTTTTCTGGTGCATGTTCGCCGCGCTGAAACTGACAAACCCGTTGAACACGGCCGCCATCTTTGCGCTGGGGCCTGCCATTACAGCGTTCGTTGCTACGATCCTTTTGCGGGAGGCCATGCCCGTCATGGCCAGGATTGCGCTGCCTTTGGGAGCCGCCGGAGCGATCTTGGTGATTTTCCGCGGGGATCCCGCCTCGCTCATCGCACTGAAGCTGGGCGTGGGCGATCTGATCTTCCTTCTGGGCACGCTTGCGCTGTCAGTCTACAGCACGCTGGTCAAGCGGCTGCATCGTGGTGAGCCCATGGCGCAAATGACATTTTGGACGTTGGCGACAGGGACTGCTTGGTTGTTGCTGTTGTCGCTGCCAAGTGTCGTTGAAACGGATTGGCAGGCAGTGCCTGCCGGTGTCTTTGCCGGGATCGCGTATCTTTCCGTGTTCACCACAATCCTGACATTCTTCGCATTTCAATGGAGTACGACACAGATCGGGCCCACTCGGGTGGTTGCGTATACGTTGCTCAATCCTGCTTTGGTTTTAGTCCTCGGTTTGTCTCTCGGTGAGGATTGGCCGCCTTTGTCCACATGGCCCGGAGTGGCCCTCACATTCATTGCAACAATCTACCTGCAAAGCCACAAAATGACCCGTATTAAGACCGTCGCAGCTACGTGATATGTGGACGAATGACGGCATACGCCACTGGCGCTATTCGCTGCCGACACGCTACGCACAAAGTGGACCTGAACGCTCGGAAGCCAAAAGACAGGTTTGTCCCGTGACCTGTCGGTTGCCCTACCAATCTTCGCTGCGTTGTGATCGAATGGCCGTTGTCTCTGCCGCCGCGCGGCGTCATGAAGTGAGCGCCTGCAGCATTTTTCGCGCTGCGTGCGCGCGCAGCATAAATTTCCAATGACCGGGTTGGGCTCGTAGCCGCCGAGTGCCCCTGCAGCAATCCGCTTATCGGCGGCCTCCCGCAACCCGACATTCATGCGAGATGATAAAGTCGCTTGTCGGCGCGGTGCCGATGTCTGGGCCAGGAGGGAGGGTTGGAGGGCATAGCGTGCCTAGAGTACAACTTCCTGCAACCACTCCGAAACGCCGGGCCTGGAACAAAGGCCGCATCATCGGACAGAAGCGACCGCTCTTGCCGAAGCAGGTCTGGGCAATCCGCGCGCGTTTGGAGTTGGCGGGTAATCTACGCGATCTGGCACTCTTCAACGTCGCCATCGACAGCAAGCTGCGAGGGTGCGATCTCGTTCGGCTGAGAGTGAAAGACCTGGTCAGCAGCGAGCGGGTTCGCGAACGCGTGACGGTCATTCAGAGCAAGACCGGTCAGCCTGTTCAGTTCGAACTGACGGAAAACACGCGGGAATCTGTCATGACCTGGGTGAACTCACCTGAAATGATGCGCATCGAGTTCATGTTTCCGAGCCGGTTCCATGACCGTCCGCACATTTCGACGCGGCAATATGGGAGGTCGGTGCGCGACTGGGTGACTGCGATTGGGCTTGAACCGAGCGGGTACGGTACACATTCGCTGCGTCGAACAAAGGCGTCGGAGATTTACCGTAAAACCGGCAACCTGCGCGCGGTGCAATTGCTGCTCGGCCACACCAAGGTCGATAGCACCGTTCGCTATCTGGGCGTTGAATTGGAAGACGCACTCAGCATCGCTGAGAAGATCGACATCTAAGCCAACGTGGCGGGCGGCATTTGCCGTTCGCCATCCAGGACCGGTCGTAGCTGAAATCAGTTTGTTCGACCATTGTGAGCCCA
>JBCBUG010000039.1:0-8273 GCA_039818265.1 Pseudomonadota bacterium
ATTGAGGTAGCCAACATGATCCGTAAGAAGCAATTCTCTAGTGATACGACTTCCGGCTTTCGGATGTTTGCTGAGATCGCAGGATAACTGCGTCTAGCATATCGCTGGCTCTGGTCGTTCCAAAAGTTTGCGACACAACCGGTTACACGTGGATTGACGACAAGACGCGGCAATACAGCCACGCGGAACGCGAATCCTTCGGCGACTATATTCGCGCGCAGGGATTCATCCTGACCTAAACAAAGATGTTGGTTGGCAACGACAAGTCATGCAGCGAGACCACGCTCGGCGAAGCATGGCCCCGGCGGGACACACGAAGACAGATCGCCCTAGTGTAACCAACAGGCTTGTGACCTGCGGCCCCCCTGCCCTATCACTTCACCATCGAAGCCCGATACCTGACCCGTGTGGGGCTTGTACATTTTGGGACCCGGCGCTCATCACCTGCGTCATTGTTCAGAACAAGGAATTTGAAACATGCCGATCGTGACACAGCCCTGCACCGCCTTTGCGGGCCAAAAGCCCGGAACCTCGGGACTGCGCAAAAAGACGCGGGTGTTTATGGAACCGGGCTATCTGGAATGTTTTGTCCAGTCGATCTTCAACGCCATTGACGGTGGGGCGGGCAAAACGCTGATCATCGGCGGCGACGGTCGGTTCTTCAATGCCGAGGCCATCCAGATCATCCTGCGTATGGCAGCGGCCAACGGCACCACCCGCGCTATCGTCGGTCAGAACGGCCTGCTGTCGACACCGGCCGCCTCCAACCTGATCCGCAAACGAAAGGCTGATGGCGGCTTTATACTGTCGGCCAGTCACAATCCCGGTGGCATCGAGGCGGATTTTGGTCTGAAGTTCAACGGTAGCAATGGCGGCCCGGCCTCGGAAAGTCTGACCGAAAAATTCTATGCGCAGTCGCAGACCATCACCCAGTATCACACGCTGACAGCTGATGATGTCGACCTTAGCCAGATTGGCACATCTGTGCTTGACGGGATGCAGGTCGAAATCGTCGACCCGGTCGCCGATTATGCAGAGCTGATGCGCGAATTGTTTGATTTTGACGCGATCAGATCGCTTCTGTCCGAGGGCTTCTCCTTACGCTTTGACGCGATGCATGCAGTGACCGGACCTTATGCGACTGCGATCCTTGAACAGGAACTGGGCGCGCCAACTGGTTCGGTGCTGAACGCAATTCCCTCGGTTGATTTTGGCAAAGGGCATCCCGACCCCAACCCGATCTGGGCCAAGCCTCTGGTCGATTTGATCATGTCCCTAGATGGCCCGGATTTTGCCGCAGCCTCCGACGGCGATGGCGACCGCAACATGATCCTGGGCAAAGGTATCTATGTCACCCCATCGGACAGCCTGGCGGTTCTGGCAGCCAATGCGCAGCTGGCCCCAGGCTATGACAAGGGTCTGTCCGGCGTGGCCCGATCCATGCCCACAAGCACCGCTGTGGACCGCGTGGCCAGCCATCTTGGACTTGACTGCTATGAAACCCCAACCGGCTGGAAGTTCTTTGGTAACCTGCTCGACGCAGGTCGGATCACCTTGTGCGGAGAAGAGAGCGCAGGGACCGGATCAGATCACGTGCGCGAAAAAGACGGATTATGGGCAGTACTCCTGTGGCTGAATATTCTCGCAAAACGACGGGTTTCCGTCCGGCAGATCATGGAAGACCACTGGCAGACCTATGGGCGCAACTATTACTCGCGCCATGACTACGAAGCCGTGGACAGCGCCAAGGCCGATCAGATGATGTCGGAGCTTATCGCAAGGCTACCAGCTCTCCCCGGCAGCGGTATGGGAGAGCTTGTGGTCAAGACCGCAGATCAGTTTTCCTATCACGATCCGGTCGATGGATCGGTCAGCCACAATCAGGGCATTCGCATCGTCTTTGAAAACGGCAGCCGCGGTGTGATCCGCCTCTCTGGCACGGGAACCGACAATGCCACCATCCGGATTTATCTGGAAAGCTTCACGCCAAAGGACGGCGACTTGGGTGCTGATCCGCAAAGCGCCCTGCGCGACGTCGCCGATGCCGTCGCCGCCATCACCAGATTGCAGGAGATTTGCGACAGAAACTCTCCGGATGTGGTGACCTGACCGTCCGGTTGACGCTGCCAAAACCCGCAGCAGCAACCAGATCTGCTCCGTTTTTAGCCAGAGCGCCCTTGCATTCCAGATTGCAAGCGGCGTGCAGAACCTTTCGGGTATTTTTGATAATCGCCACCACAGTGGTGGACTATCAATAGCTTACTTTGAACGGCTGCACACTAAACACACGAATACACAGAACCGGCACCCGCTCAGAGACGACTCCATTGGTCCTACAGGAGGAACCTCATGACGACGTCACCAATCGGGACACCGGAACAACTTCGAGACCCGAATTACTTTCCTGCCATCTATCGCGCGGTACCCTTGGGTATTCAGCACGTGCTGGCCATGTTCGTATCAAACGTGACCCCGGCCATCATCGTTGCGGGCGCAGCCGGGTTTGGCTTTGGTTCGAACAGCCCTGATTTTCCCGAACTGCTGTATCTGATTCAGATGTCGATGTTGTTTGCGGGTGTGGCCACGCTATTGCAAACCGTCACTCTCGGGCCTGTCGGGGCCGCGTTGCCCATCGTTCAGGGCACGTCGTTTGCGTTTATTCCCATAATGATCCCGTTGGTCGCCGGGAAAGGCGTGGATGGGCTGGCCGCTTTGTTTGGCGGCGTACTCATTGGCGGCCTGTTCCATGCGCTTCTGGGCACGGTAATCGGCCGGATACGCTTTGCTTTGCCGCCGCTTGTGACCGGCCTCGTCGTTACCATGATCGGTCTGGCACTGGTGAAAGTAGGTATCGAATATGCAGCTGGTGGTGTTCCGGCCAAGGCGTCGGGCGCGGAAAGCTATGGCTCTTTGTCCAGCTGGGCCCCTGCTTTAATCGTGGTCGTTGTCACGCTAGGGCTGAAGTTCTTTGCTCGCGGGATGCTGTCGATCTCGGCGGTTTTGATCGGTATTCTAGTGGGTTACGTCTATTGCATCCTGGTTGGAAAACTGCCACTCGATGCGATTTCTGGCTCGTGGGAACGTTCTGCCGCCTTCGCCTTACCGCAACCTTTCAAATACGGGTTCGAGTTCTCTTTGGCCGCTGTAATCGGCTTCTGCCTCATGGCCCTTGTATCGGCGATCGAGACGGTTGGCGACGTCTCAGGCATCACCAAGGGTGGCGCCGGGCGCGAAGCCACCGACAAAGAGATACAAGGCGCAACCTATGCTGACGGTTTCGGCACAGCGCTTGCCGGTATCTTTGGAGGCTTTCCGAATACTTCGTTCAGCCAAAACGTGGGCCTGATCGCGATGACCGGCGTAATGAGCCGCCATGTCGTCACCATTGGCGCTATTTTCCTGATCATTTGCGGGCTTGTCCCCAAGGTCGGCGGCCTGATCCGTACCGTCCCGATTGAGGTTCTGGGCGGTGGTGTGATCGTCATGTTCGGCATGGTTGTCGCGGCAGGTGTCTCAATGCTGTCAGACGTGGTCTGGAACCGTCGGAATATGGTTATCTTTGCGGTGTCCCTGTCCATAGGTCTGGGTCTTCAGCTTGAAGTCATGAACGTCGCACCGGGCTCAGCCAATGCGCTGCAGCATTTACCGGATACGCTGCGCATCCTGGGGGCCTCGGGGATCTTGCCGGCCGCGCTGATTGCAATTGTTTTGAACCTTATCCTGCCCGAAACACTGGCCGATGAGGCAACCGAAGAAGTCTCAGGCGGTCTGGCAGGACATGGCCGGGGCGAGCTGGTGAAAGACGATCACGTCTAAGCATATCGATGCGGCGGGAGACTGCCGCATCTCTGCCTTCGATCAAGACTACAGAATAGAACTTGATCGAGGGCCCATTCCCCGAGCATCTCCGGACTATTCCGAGGTTTCAAAGCGTAGCCTGCGTATGTCCGGATCAACCCGGCTGTAAGCTGCCAGCAACCTAGCGCTCCATTTCTGGGCAATGTAATCAGCCATAAAGCGCGAGGGGGCGATCAACGTGGCCACGCCCCCTGCCCTGTCGGCCTCGCTTAGATGTTGGAACCAACTTGCCCAAAGCTCAGGGTCCCGGCCATGCAAAATGGCCTGTACTTGCGTCCAGACATCATCTTCGGCCCCGTCAGGGAACGCCGCTTTGACCTTGAATGGCACAATATTTGTAACCGCTTCGGGTTCATTGGTCATACGCGCCTGGAAATCCGTGCCAATCACAGGCCAGACCTCTGAGGTATCCAACATCAGCTGCTTTAAATCCAGCTCGTATACCGCCACGCGCCCTCGGGCAGCCGGTCGTTTGACCACAACCCAGCCCATCGCACGAAATTTAGCCATTTCTCGTTTCACCGTGCGTTCATTCACCGACCACAGCCGCGAGATTTCTTCTCGTCCAATCGAAAGCTCATTGCTGCGCCAGTTATACCGCGTGGTGATCAGGGCTACGATGCGTAGAATACTGCGCTGACGATGTTTGTCGCCCGACAGCGCATGCACTGTCAGCGCCGATAGAATATCGTACTTGAGGGCCGGTGCATTTCGCCCGACCGGTTTTGCAAGCTGCATCCTCGTTCTCACCGCTCCGGTCTGCCTCATGCGGTTCTTACCGCCGTGTCACGCTGTTTGCCAACGCTTTTCATCATCTTGCAGTGATTAGCGTCCAAAGCTTCGATTCTGTCAAGCAGAGTCTCATTTCAGGCCAGTTTGGGCTTGGGTTCAGATCAATTCAATAAAAGAAATTTGGTGAAGTATTGGTGATGGGGGACACACAGGATGACCCCCTATTTGGCCATTCTGTCCCCCTAAATGGGGTTGGCCGCCTATTGGTGGCCCCCTAAATGTGGGCGGAGCAGCGATGCGCTACCGCGGATTTCAGTACCCTTGTCTCCGAATCGCTCAGCGTTGCGCTGGCCCTTGTTTTCTTACCCACGGGTAAGTTTCATCTTCATGATATTTTCTTTTGCGTAAAGTGCAAATCGGGCGTAAATAGAAAAAAGATAACAAATAGCGTCCGAAGGAACGAGAGCTGAGGCATGTATACGCACGAAGATCTAAACGCATTGCGCAATCAATCGCTGAAACTGCAGGGCTGGATACGGCAGCAGACCTTCAGCCCCGAGATGGAGAAGACGCTCCGTCGCTTCTCTAGCTGGGAAGTGTCCGAGCTGATCTTTCGGATCAACCAGTCGACCTTCCGCGGTAAGCTTGCCGCTGATCCTTCACTGCCGGGTGGTGAGGTCGAGCCAGATGGCCGACAGCGCTGGTTCAGCCTCGAAGAGGTGAACGAGCTGCGCCGCAGGCTCAAGGTCAACCGCAAATCCCTGATGCCGCCCCGCCCCGCCGGCAAACGCGCCATGCGCGCGGCTGTTGCCAATTTCAAAGGGGGTGCCGGGAAGTCGACCGTTGCTTTACATCTGGCGCATGCGGCTGCGCTGGATGGCTATCGTGTACTAGTAGTGGACTTCGACCCGCAGGCGACCCTGAGCCATTCGATGGGCCTGACGGACGTGGCCGAAGATTTCACCGTTTGGGGTATCATGGCGCGCGATCTGATCCGTGAAACAGAGCGGATGAACAACCGCCCTGCCGCTGCCGAATCCGGCACCGCCCTGCCCCGCCGCGAGCTGCCACCGTCGATCACCGGTATGGGCCTGGGTGATCTGCGGGTCGCTGACTTTATTCGGCAGACCTCCTGGTCGACGATCGATGTGATTCCGTCCTGTGCGAACGCCGCTTTTGTTGAATTTGCTTCGGCCCAGTACCGGCACCTAAATCCTGAATGGTCGTTCTTTGCAGCGGTATCGCGCTACCTGGATCAGATCCCGGATGATGCCTACGACTTGATCCTATTCGATTGCCCGCCCGCGATTGGCTATCAGTCTATGAATGCGGTCTTTGCGGCGGACATGCTCTATATCCCCTCCGGGCCAGGATATTGGGAATACGACTCGACCACCTCTTTCATTGGTCAGCTGGCCGAAGCGCTCGAGGATTTGGCTTATGGGTTCGACAAGACCTTACCCACGGGTAAGATCGGTCTTCCCAAAACCTTCTGCGAACTTCGTTTCCTGCTGACGCGATACGAGCCGGGCAACGCTCTGCACCTTGCGATGTTCGAGGCGTTCCGCAAGGTCTTCGGCGACAACGTTGCGCAGCACCCGGTGGAAATGACCCGTGCCGTAGAACAATCGGGCCGTTTCCTAAGCTCGGTCTACGAGATGGATTACCGAGAGATGACGCGCGAAACCTGGCGGCGCGCACGATCGACCTTTGATAACGTCTATGAGGAATTCCGGGATGTCATGCTGACGGCCTGGGACAAGCTGGAGGATGACGCATGAGCCGTAAACGCAGAATGTTTGACATCGATATGCCGGCAATGGAGGACATCCCCGTCGGTAAGGTTCCAGACAAGGTGCTGGAGAAAAGACGCGGTCCGATGGCTGCAGCGATTTCAGAGAACGCAGATGCCCTGCGCGATCAGCAATCAACCGAAGATACGATCCGCGCCGAAAATGACCGATTGGCGCATGAACTGGTGCGGCTGCGGTCTGAGGGTTTGGTGACCGAGCGTGTGGCGCTTTCGAATGTCGTCACAGAAAAGCTGACACGCGATCGGAAGGCTGGTCCGGATGACGAGTTGGATGAATTGAAGGATTCGATCCGCGACATTGGACTGTCAAACCCAATTCGGTTGGAACGTCGCTCGGATGGTCGGTTTGATCTGATACAAGGTATGCGCCGCTTGTCTGCTTATCGCGCCTTGTATGAGGAAACTGGCGATGAGATTTACGCTGAAATCCCGGCAGGCATTTCGGACGCTGCGGATATCAATGACAGCTACCGGCGCATGGTGGATGAAAACCTCATCCGCAAGGATATCTCATTTGCAGAAATGGGCACCTTGGCGCGCGCCTACGCCGAAGACCCGGCAAATGATTGTGCGGATGTGGATAAAGCAGTGGCAATCCTGTTCAAATCCGCCAGCTACACAAAGCGCAGTTATATCCGCGCGTTTGCCAGTTTGTTGATGATGCTGGAAAAGGTTCTGATGCACCCAAATGACATCCCGCGCAATCTGGGTGTCACGCTCAAACGCAAGCTCGATGCTGATCCTGGTCTGGTACGTCAGGTGAGCACCGCCGTGATGAGCGAACCGGAGCGGGACAGCGCGCGCGAGATGGCGATATTGCGGTCGTTTGTAGAGGTCCAAACGGGAGCCGAAAAGAAACCGGCGCCCAGCAGTTCAGGAAAAACCCGCCGCGCCAAAACGACGTTTCAAGTGTCGGGAAGGGCAGGGGTCGCCCGATGCTCGGCTTCGAACGGGCGCATAGAACTGAAATATGATCTGGATTTCACGCGCGTAGATCGTAGCAAGCTGGAACAGGCTGTTGCGGTGTTGCTTGATGATCTTCAGGAAGAGGATGATCTTACCCACGGGTAAGAAATTGCCATCTTAGACCAGACCAAGCACCGGGCTATCAGCCCGGTGTTTTGCGTATAAAACTAGTGCCAACACATTCATCACAAGGCCATCTGCATGGTCTACGCAAACCCGTTGGGTCTGTAACTGGATCCAGGCGCTGGTTTGTTTCAACTAGGGCGTGCCCGCTTGCAAGGCGAGCTACTTTGTCCAGCAAGCTCCCACCAGGATGTGACGCTCCGGTCCAAGTCGAGCCCGGACGGGCAGGCCAGTGTCTTGCGCAGGCTTTGCGCGACTGAGACCGCTGTTGTCTGGCGCCGTTGTTCTTGTTTGAGATGCCGCCGAGGTCGTGAGGCAATCAAGGCCAACGCCTTTGCCTTGTTCACGGGCCCAGCGACTATGGTAGGTGCGCATAGATCAAAGACCATTCCACGGTCTGATTCTGAGAGGGCAGGGGGGGAGGGTAGAGGGCTAAGATGTTTGGGCTTCAACGCCAATTCTGTGCCCAATTCCTGATAGAGCTCGTCTTAGGTCGAATAGGGATGCAAATCGGGTGACAACAGTGATTTTGAGGGTTGCAGGTACAGTGTGCAAAATGACTGAAAAACGATCATTATGAAATTACTGCTGAGCCTGTGAACAAACATATGGGATGTGTCGCAAACACTGGGGTCTAGTTGACGAGCCTGGGTGATCTGAGGTTTGTACTGGTCGAATGATTTTCGAACAGGTTATTTGAGCATGATCTCGTTAAAGGGCTGTCAACTAGACCCCAGTGTTTGCGACACATCCCATATGTTTGTTCACAGGCTCAGCAGTA
>JBCBUG010000040.1:0-7751 GCA_039818265.1 Pseudomonadota bacterium
ATCTAGCGGTCGATTACGGCGAGCAGAATATCCGCGTCAATGCCATCTCCGCCGGACCGGTGCGGACGCTGGCGGGTTCGGGCGTTTCGGACGCGCGGCTCATGTTCAATTTCCAGAAGCGGAATTCACCTTTGTGCCGTAACGTTTCGCTCGAAGAGATCGGCGGAACCGGGCTCTATCTCCTGTCGGACCTGTCCGGCGGCGTTACCGGCGAAGTCCACTTTGTCGACAGCGGCTACAACATCATGTCGATGCCGCGGCTGGATGAGCTCAAGGCACAGGAAAGCCAGGCAGACTAGGTTTCAAAAATTCTGCCGATGGTTCAAAGGCGGCCTCTGGCCGCCTTTTCGTTTGTTTAGAAGGCTTTATTCATCACTGGAAGCGGGTCTCTCGACCTTCCAGGAAAAGTGGCCTTGGTCGACTGAAGGGCTCTAAACGCGCAATACGAGGACCGATACATCGGCATGCCGCACAACCCGCGCTGAATTCGGGCCAATCAGCTTGTCGGCCAAGTCAGGTTTGTGTGCACCTACGATGATCAAATCGGCATTGCATTTTTTCGCCGCTTCCAAGGTCTCTTCGTAAACTGTGCCGATCTCGACGATGCATTGCACATTTCGATGTTCCGGCAAGACATCTTGCGCAAGCTCATGCAATGCCACACGCCCGGCTTCAGCCGCCTGCTTTAAAGTGCCGTCCGCAAAGAACGACCCGACAAAAGACGTTCCATAGTCAGGCAGAACCGTAACAAGACTGAGAAGCGCACCCTCCAGGTCGGCCAATCGGCCGGCCTCGGAAACCAGAGCTCGGGCGTCAAGATCGTGACTCAAATCGATCGCGCAAAGAATGTGGCTGGTCATGCAATTGCCTCGGCTCCCTCGGTTTGGCGACGACGCTGCAGGGCCCACACGAGCAGTACAAGCAGCACAGCTGGCACATAAAAGACTTCCTTGGGCATTCGATCGGCTGGAACTTCTAACTCCACCAGTTCCCAGTCAAAGTCTATTCCAAGTTGTTCTGCCGGGCCTGCAAATGCGACATTCTCGACAAACATTCTGCCATCCTCGTTTCGAAATTCGATGCCTGCACCGTCAAGCAAGCGGGCGGCACCTTCACCTCCAGCGTTACCTAGGGGTAGCAGGTATCGTGCATCGACTGGGTCTCCATTCAGGTTTTCACCGACAAGCCTGACGCGCAGCGACGCGTCGTCCGGAGCAGCTTCAGCGGTCATAAACAAGTTGCTTCCGGGTCGCGTTTCAAATTCGGGCGAGAACTTGTTGAGCAGATACCCGGGTTGAAACAGCACGAAGGCAGCAAGCAGCAACGCAGCGCTCTCATAAAGTCTCGATCTCACCATGAAGTAGTTCATTGTTGCAGCGGCAAAAAGCAGCATTGCAATCAGCGCGACAATAAACACGAATACTGCTTGAAGAGGCCCCACATCTATCAACAGCAAGTCCGTGTTAAAGATGAAAAGGAACGGCAGCAATGCCGTACGGATCGAATAGAAGAACGCCTGAAAGCCTGTTTTCAGCGGATCACCCTTGCTGATTGCCGCCGCCGCGAAACTTGCCAGACCCACAGGTGGGGTCACATCTGCCATGATACCGAAGTAAAACACGAACATATGCACCGCGACGAGCGGCACGATAAGGCCGTTCTGCGCCCCAAGCTCGACGACAACACCAGCCATCAAGGAACTCACAACAATGTAATTCGCCGTCGATGGCAAACCCATTCCGAGAATAATTGAGATCACGGCCACGAAGAAAAGCATTGCAAGGACGTTCCCGCCCGAGAGGAACTCGACGAATTCCGCCATTACCTGACCGATACCGGTAAGGGTCACCGCGCCGACAATGATTCCGGCCAGCCCCATCGCGGCGGCCAGCCCTATCATATTGCGCGCACCTGCGATCATCCCTTCAGTGAGGTCGCTCGCTCCGTTTCTTATATGCGCGAGTGTTACATACTCACCCCGAAAAAATGCTTTCAACGGGTTCTGCGTAACCACAATGAAGAGAAGCGCGATGGTGGACCAGAAGGCAGAAAGACCCGGCGACTTCCGCTCGATCATCAGGAGATACATGAGCAACAGGATGGGCATAATGTAGTAAATGCCGGTCCTGAAAATGTCGCGCACCGGAGGAAGGTTCTGCATGGATGCAAGGCTTGTTTCCAGATCCGCCACTTGCGCCGCATAGCGCACCGCCGCGAGATAGGCGACGATCATGAGCGCAAGGATTGCCCAGATCGATGCAGTGCCAAAAGTGGCGTAAATCGCATCGATCAAAACCCCCATCAGAAAGAGCAACCCGCCTGCGACCACGATTGAGATTGCAATTATGAAGATTGCGAAAAGAATGAATTTGACTGGATGCATGCGGCTGGTGCCGGTCATTCCCGACTTCAAAGCTTCCAGATGCACGATATAGACCAGGGCGACATAGGAAATTGCAGCCGGGACAATCGCTGTCTTGACGACCTCAACGTAGGAAATACCGACATATTCTGTCATCAGAAACGCCACGGCACCCATCACAGGTGGTGTCAAAACGCCATTGATTGAGGATGACACTTCAATCGCACCCGCCTTTGTGGCCGGGAAGCCGACTTTCTTCATCAACGGGATGGTGAATGTCCCGGTGGTGACCACGTTTGCGATAGAGGAACCCGAGATGAGACCCGTCGCTGCCGAAGCGATGACAGCGGCCTTCGCCGGACCACCACGAAGATGGCCGAGAGCGGCGAAAGCCAGTTGCAAGAAATAGTTCCCAGCACCTGCCTGGTTCAACAAAGCCCCAAAGAGCACAAAGAGAAAAACAAAGCCGGACGACACGCCCAGCGCAACGCCAAAAACACCCTCGCTCGTCAGCCACATGTGGCTCATGGCTTTCTCAAACGACGCCCCTTTCCACTGGACCATCTCCGGCAAACCGGACCAGGAGCCAAAAAAGACGTAGGCCAAAAAGAACAGCGCGACACACATGAGCGGAAGGCCGAGCGAGCGACGTGCGGCCTCCATAAGCAGGACGAGGCCCACACCTGCCATGATCAGATCCATCGTGTCGGGATTGCCGGTGCGGTCCGCAATCCCGCGATAATCCCACCACAGATAGGAGGCGGTGGTGGCAGCTACGATTGCGACAACCCAGGTTGCTACCGGAATTCGATTACGAGGAGCTGATTTGAAGCCAGGAAAGGCGAGGAAGGCGAGCAAAACCGCGAAACCGAGGTGGATTGCTCTCGTTTGGGTGTCGTTCCAGACAAAGCCCACCATGAAGGGCAAGGGAGAAGCAATCCAAAGCTGATAGATCGACCAGGTAAGTGGTATGATCCATAGTGCGCGCTTGTCGAACGTGCCGGTTGGTTTTCGCCCGCCAGTGTCGCTGTCGGCAACGATGTCGTCCAGATCTACTTCGGCGGCTTTTGTGGATGTGGCAGCCATTACTTGCCCCCGAGAACTTGGTTTTTCCCTCCTCCCCGTGAGGGGAGAAGGGCTGTTTCTTTGATGAGAGAGCAGCTCGAACTACATCCAGCCGCGCTCCTTGTAGTATCTCTCAGCGCCAGGATGCAGGGGAGCAGTCAGGCCGTCCTTGATCATTCCCTCCTCCGTCAGGGGAGCAAAGGCCGGATGAAGCCCCGTGAAGTCCTCGAAGTTTTCAAATACAGACTTCACCAGGACGTAGACGACCTCCTCCGGTACCTCCGCATCCGTTAGAAATGCCGCCTTCGGCCCCCACGATGGGACATCGTTGTCATTGCCCGGATACATTCCCCCCGGAATGGTTGCTGCGGCGTAGGACGGGTTGGCTTCAAGAACAGCGTCCATGCCCGAGTTTGTCAGGTCCAACAGCCTGATGTCACATGTGGAGGTGGCCTCCATCGAAGACCCGTTCGGCAGTCCGGCTGCCCAAATGGCAGCGTCGATCTTGCCGTCACAAAGAGCTGCTGCCTGTTCGGAGGATTTCAATTCGGCGGCAAGCGCCAGATCTTCAATTTCAACACCAGCGGCGTCCAACAGGACACCGGCGAGGATCCTGGTTCCCGAGCCCGGGTTTCCGACGTTAACGCGCTTGCCTTTCATGTCTGCGACACTGTTGATGCCGGAGTCGGCGCGCACCATCGCGTGCATTGCCTCGGAGTGGACAGAGAAGACCGCGCGCAAACCCTCGTAAGGTTCGTCTCCGTCGAAAGCACCCACACCTTCTGCAGCCGCCGCCTGCAGGTCTGACTGCGCGACGCCAAAGTCGAGCTCACGCTGCCGGATCGTTCGAACATTGTACACCGACCCGCCTGTGGACTCGACGGAACACCGGATGTTGTGGTCCTTGCGGCCTTTGTTCACGAGTCGGCAAATCGCGCCCCCGGTCGGGTAGTACACCCCGGTCACGCCGCCTGTGCCAATTGTGATGAAGGTCTGTTCCGCAGCAGCCGCTCCCGCAAACGTGGCGGCCATGACCAGTCCGGCCGCGGTTAGCTTCAGTTCTTGCAACATGTTTGTCTCCTTTTCAAAGTTGACGGATGTGTCACGCCGGAAACTCTCCAGAAGTCAGCCTTCTTTCGGTTTTCCGCTTTGCTCTGTTCCCTGACGCACTCCAGCGTTTGCGATTCGCGTCTTTGCGCGCGAATGTTCTCCCTCTTCTTGCGGCCTATATCGTCAGCCGAGCCAGATCTGATACATGCCCATCCCTTATCGGCGTGCCGCGAAAATCGCGCCCAGGAATTCGATGATCAGCGTGCTGGCGAGCAGGCTTGTCTGGCCGTTCACATCCACCATCGGGTTGACCTCGACAATGTCGAATCCAACAACGTTTCCGCGCTTTGTGATGCCTTGCACCAGTCCGCGAACTTCGTGATAAAGCAGACCATCCACGGTCGGAGACCCTGTTCCAGGGGCGATCGACGGGCACAGGCCGTCAATATCAATGCTGACATAAACGTTCCCCAGCTCCGGCAGGGCATCCAGAACGCCGCTTACGCCGCTTTCGCGAACCTGTTGACGGGTGAAGATGCGCGAACCTTCAGCTTCGGCGGTCGCGTATTCGTGGTCTCTGGACCGCACATCGCGAATGCCGATCTGAGCCATATTGCGGGTGAAATCATGTTCCATCGCGCGGCGCATTGGGCTGCCATTCGCGTAGCCGATGCCATCGACAGCGTCCACCCAATCCAGATGTGCATCTATCTGCACGATATCGAGCTGCCCGAAGCGCTCGAACGCTCTGATAGAGGGGTAAGTTACAGAGTGATCGCCGCCGACAATTACAGGGAAAACATCCCGATCCAGTATCGCGCCGACTGACTCGGTAATCTTCCGCATGTTTCTGTCGATATCATAGTAGGCGATGTCCACATCACCGCAGTCGACAATTCGCACCCCGTCCAAGAACCTCTTCTTTTGGTTGATATCCCAGTACCCGCTTTGATTGGCGCCGCCCCATGTAGAGTACCGGACAGAATTCTGACGGATGTCGCGTGGACCGAACCGCGTGCCCGGGCGCCAGCTGTTGCCTGCGTCGTAAGGGATCCCCAAAAAGCCGACATCAGCGTCAAGGCTCGAAAAATCCTCATGTATCGGCGATTTCATGAAAGACGTGATGCCAACACTTGGCATGTTTGCAGAGTAACGGTCCGAGGTCATTTATGTCTCTCTTGGTTCACAGCGGCATTCGCGAGACGAAGAAAAGGACGTGTCTGCAGCACCCATGTTGAAACAAATGTTGCGGAACTGATAAATTTTGTCAACAATTGAATCAATTTGGCTCTCAGCTGCGCATGGTTGAAAAACAGAATTCAGGCGGCTGAGTTGATTGAAACGAAAACAACGGAGGTGAAGATGACCGAAACTGTTTCGATGTCTGAACTAAGCAAGGATGACTACAAGCGTCGCGTCGTCGACCAGAGCGGGATCGTGTTGTTGCCAGTTGGTGCGGTGGAGCAGCACGGCTATTCGTTGCCGCTCGGGACAGATTGGTTACTGGCGGATTTCATGGCCCGGGAAGTAGCCAGGGAGGTGAATGGCGTCGTCGCGCCACCCATCATGTATGCCGGCCGATCTCAGGTGCGTGCAGGCGGTGGCGCAGAGCAATACGGAACGACCAGCCTTGACGGCCAGACCCTGATCGCGATGGTGAAAGAGGTGCTTCTGGGACTGGCTGGCCATGGCGTCAAGAAAATCGCCTTGATCGACGCGCATTTCGAAAATCGCTCGTTTCTGGATGAAGCGTGCTACCAATGCATCCGCGAATTGAAGTACGCGGGCATCGAGGGCATCAAAATTTTCAAGACGCAATTTGCCGAAGGCCTGAGTGATGAAGTCAGGGCGAAGGCCTATGAAGGACTTCCCTTTCCAGGCCGCCATCTGGAACATGGCGGCTTCTATGAAACAGCCCTCATGTTGTATGCATACCCGCACTTGGTTGATCAGGACAAAATCCCTGAAGAAGACCTTCCCGACTTTCCACCCTATGATGTTTTCCCGGAGAACCTCGACTGGGTTCCGGAATCGGGAAACTTGTCTTCAGGCAAGCTGGCAACTGCGGCGCGCGGCAAGCTCATGTTTGATGAAATGAAGCAAGTCCTTGTCGCGTCATTGAGGGCGGAATTCGACTAGTCCGGACGGCAAAAACTCCACAAGAGTACAACGATCATTCGCGCCTCCAGAGCCCGTGCCTTGTCATGTTTTCCTCTCGTTTGCTCACCTGTTTGGGCACTTTGCCACCCATTCGACTCGCCAACAGCGCCAGCAAAATTTCTGCTGCGGCAAAAGCAGGCGTAAACGTGTCAAAGAACGACGAGGACTGCTTGGACACGATGATCGAGGTCTGAGACTTCCTGCCAATTGTTGACAGATCCTCGTCCGTGATGGCAAGCACAGGGCAATTCATTTCTACAGCAATGCGGACCGCATCCAGCGTGTTCCGTCCGTATGGATTGAAACTCACGACAAAGAGCACATCATTTGGACCAGCATCGAAAAGAGGATCTATCCCCGCGCTGCCCGGCATGTCCAACAACACTGACTTTTTCGAAAAATAGCTCTGCGCATAGTGAAATTCATAAACGACAGGAAAAGAGCCGCGTTCGCCCACGCAAAAAACTCTCTCAGCCTTCAAGAGCATGTCAACGGCATCGCTGAAACGGCTCAGGCTTTGCGGGTGGCCCAGACTGTTCACGTCTGACGCCAATCCCGCGGCCATCATGCCAATGAAGCCTTCTTCGCCGATCTTGCCATGCTTTTCCAGCATATCGTCCGCGCGGCCGCTAAAGTGCGCAGCGGCGGTTTTCATGCTTTCGGCATGGAATTTGCGGATTTCGTCGTAGCCGGAAAAACCAAGCCGCTTGGCGAGGCGAACCATCGTGGCCGGTTGCACTTCGGCTTTTTGCGCCTGCTCGCGCATGGATAAAAAAGCAACGTCGTCTGGATTTTCCAATATGAACCTGGCGGCCTCCTGAAGCTGGCCAGGAAGCTTGTCATATTCTTTCTTGATGCGATTCAGGACTTCACTAATCGTGCTTCTCCAAGTCGTTTTGAATTACACCATGGTCAATGCGGGTGTCGCCACGTGACAATAAATCTAACCAACAAAATGGTGTCTGACACCTCCCTATGCGCTGATTAGAGCTCTTTCCGGCGGCGTTACCGGCGAAGTCCACTTTGTCGACAGCGGCTACAACATCATGTCGATGCCGCGGCTGGATGAGCTCAAGGCGCAGGAAAGCCAGGCAGACTAGGTTTCAAAAATTCC
>JBCBUG010000041.1:0-7609 GCA_039818265.1 Pseudomonadota bacterium
CAGGGTGTCTTGAGCCAGATGCGGACGTCTACGCATTCGCGAACGACAAGAACCAGTTCGAGGCCCAACTTGAAGCCCGTGATGCTGGTCTGAAGTTCCACAACATGCTGGCATGGAACAAGGTCAATGCGACCGCAAATCGCTGGTACATGAAGAACCTTGAGTTCGTTCTTTATCTTTACACAGGCACTGCCCGTGCAATCGCCAATTGCGGCGACAAGCAGATGGTGAGTTTCCCTCAGAAAGACGAAACGAACCATCCTACCGAAAAACCAGTTCCCCTGGTTGAGGCATACATCAGAAATTCCGCCCTCCCTGGCGAACACGTGATTGATCCGTTTCTCGGGTCCGGTACCGCAGCGATCGCCTGCATCAACACCGGCAACCCGTTTGTCGGGGTCGAGATCGACCCTGAGCACTTCGAGACCGCATGCCGGCGCGTGGAGCGCGCCCTTTCAGAACGCCAGATCGACCTGTCCGCGTATCGCCGCGGCGGCACCCGTTTGTCTGAAGATCAGTGCGACCTCGAAACCTTCCTCGGAACAAAAGGAGTACAAGCATGCTGATTGAGACAACTGCTGGTGATTTGCGCCTTGCCCTGAACCTGGTGAAGCCGGTCGTTCCCAAGTGGAGCACGATCCCGATCCTGCAGGCTGTGCTGCTCAAGTCCGGCGCCGTGCGGGCCACGAACCTCGACCTTGAGATAAGAATGAAGTTCGCCGCGAAGACGTTCAAGAGCTCGGCGGCAATTCCTTTTCGTCAACTCTTCGAGCTGCTTTCCGGCCTGCCGCATGACATGGATGTTCGCCTGCAGTCCGCCGGCGGTCCCTTTGACGGGATCTATGTTTTCTTTCGTGGCGGCCGGTACAAGCTGCCCTCATTTGCGGCGGCCGATTTCCCGCCGTGGAATAAGGTTGAGGGGCTGAAGCCGATGACCACGACAGAGGGGTTCTCGGTAGCGCTCGCCGCGGTCCAGGGGGCGATCTCGACCGAGGAAACCCGCTACTACCTCAACGGCGTTTGCTTTTCCAAGAATACGGAAGGCCGGGACGTCCTTGTTGCGACAGACGGGCACCGGCTGCTTGCCCATGATTTCAATCACGGTCAGGACGGCGATCTTATCTTGCCGAAGGTCGCGCTGCCCGCGCTGTTCCTTTTGCCTGAACCGACCGCAATTTTTGCCAGCGGATCGCGCATGAGCTTCCAGTACCCGGGGGGTGAACTGCGCTCCAAGTTGATCGACGGCACGTTCCCCGATTGGAAGCGGGTGGTGCCGACACACTCCGACGATACGCCTTCGCTTTCCTTCGCCCCTTTAGAAATGATGCGTGTCCTGACGCGGATCGGCAAGGTGGCTGGTTCGCATCGGGCTCGCGGCGTTGACCTCAGCGCACCGGCAAACGGCGAAATGGTTGTCGTCGCGGCAAAGGGTATGGACTTTGAGGAGTGCTCCGAGCGGCTCGACAGCGGTTCAGCCTGGAAGTGGGAAGGGCCGAAAAACCAGATCAGCTTCAACCTTTCCTACCTCAAAAGCATGTGCACGCTTCACCGTCATGCCGAACGCATTTCTATCTCTGCAATGTCCGGGGGCGATCCCGCCATCATTGCGTCAGAAGACGGACGGCTGCTCTCCATCCTCATGCCGATGCGCGGCAGCACTAGTGATCTGATCGGCGCATCCATTCAGGCATTCACGCAGCCGGACAACGATTCTAGTGAAGCGGAAAGGGCGGCGTGATGAACACGACTAGTGAAAACACGCGGCCAATCAAACCGATCGCAATACCAGACCTGACGCCGGGTCCGGTATCGGACGAGCGGCCTGAGTTCCGAATGGTCGATCCGTCAACACTCAGGGTGGATGCCCGCTATCAGCGAAACCTGTCCGATCGTTCGGTCAAGCTGATCAGGAAGATCATTTCAGAGTGGGACTGGAAGGCGTTCAAGCCTCCCGTCTGTGTCGAGGTGGGGAGCGAATTGCACGTCGTTGACGGCCAGCACACAGCAACCGGAGCTGCCACACACCCAGCGGTCGTGCTTATCCCGGTGATGGTGGTGAAGGCGGAAGAAGCGAATGCAAGAGCATCGGCCTTCGTCAAACACAACCGGGATCGCGTCAATGTTACGCCTATGCAGCTACATCACTCCTTGCTTGCCGCAGGTGATGAAGACGCGATCGATGTTGATCACGCCTGCCGTTTGAGTGGCGTCACAATCCTCAAGCAGCCTCCGGCTTTCGGTCGCTTCAAAGCAGGAGAAACACTCGCTATCGGCTCGATCAAGTCGCTCGTTCGGCGCCGTTTCATAGTTGGTGCGCGCAGAGTGCTTGACGTTTGCGTGTCCGCGAAACTTGCACCTGTCAGCAGCGATGCGGTCAAGGCCGTGGAATCTCTCCTGTTCGATAAAGAATACGCGGACGCCTTAGATCCAGAAAATCTGGCGGCGACCATGCGAGGGGCAACAGCGGTGATGGAGGCTGACATTGCGGCTTTCAAGCTGGCTCACAAGGTACCGCGCTGGCGGGCAATGGCGGTCGTTTACTTCCGGAACACAAGGAAAAAGCGTCGTGCCAAGTGAAGCGGACTATCAAGCGCTTGAGGCCGAGAACGATGAACTCCGGGCACGGATTGATGACTTGGAGCGGGCGCTGTTTGCGGACGTGATCGTCCCATTTGATTGGGGGCTTACAGCCAACGAGTCTCGCGTTGTTGCCTGCCTTCTTTCACGACCGTTCGCCACGAAGGACGCCTTGATGGCGGCTCTTTACCGGAATGACGGAAAGGACGAGGCACACATCAAGATCATTGATGTTTTCGTTTGCAAAGCCCGCAAGAAGCTGGCGCCCTTTGGCGTCGAGATCAAAACTCTTTGGGGCCAAGGTTACATGGTCGATGAAGCTATCAGGCGGACGGTTCTAAGCGGTTCAGTTGAACTGATTTCAGACAAAACAGGAGTAGCCGCCGAATGACTGTCTATGTCCTTCACTTCGACCCGTCGTTTCGAATGACAGCGAAAGCAGCGTTCCATCAGAACAGATCCGCAGACCTAAACTGGATTGTCGGGGTTGTTCGGGAAAAGCTGCAGCCATGCCTTGTTTGCGAATTGCCGCCCTTCGAGTATCGCTGTCACCGATCGGGATTTGGATCGGTTTTTGAAGGTTTCACCCAGATGCGGGGAAACAGTAGAAAGATCGTAAGACATCGCAGAAAGGAAATGGCTAAGAAGCATAAAATAGGAAATACCTGTCTGCTCTTTATATTCTGGTCTGTTCATCTGGTGATCCCATTCGTGTGCTTTCATCGGCCCGAGACATACTTTAAGGCCTTTCAAAATAGTCTCACAAGATGCAGTGTCATATGGGTGCATGAGTGGCAAAAATCGTGTTGGCTCAAGCTCATTCAGCACACGCGAAAGGCTTGCGAGTTTCTCTCTCGTTTTTTGCTCGAGGATTGTCAGTTTAGTTTCGTCAGCAGACCCTTCATTGATTACATCCTCTATGTGCTTCCACACAATGTTGAGATCACTCAAAATCGGTGCAACCAGATCCTCGAAGAGCTGTTTTGCTTCAGTTTGCTTCCTGTGCGCAATTTGCTCGTTTTTTCGGGTCTGGTGATACATTGCGTAGATCGTGGCCGCGGCTGCAAAAGTTGCGAACCATCCACTCAGAGCACTTACCCAGTTCAAGAGTGTTACGCCCGACCAATCCATCCCCAACATCCAATTCGCAAGAAAAAGACCAATACCTGCCGTGGCATAAAGCGCAACCGGAAGGGTATTCAGAAAATTGTACCCGTTACGTTTTTGCATGTTCCTGCCCATAGCACGGCGTGGTTGCAAGTGGGAGTCTGCGCATGACATCCCACATGAAACTCCTGCAATGCCACGAAGGCTCCAAAACCTATCGGATCGATTTGGCGGAAGCGGAGCGGCGCGGTGTACCAGTCATCGTCACGCGCACCCATACCACCGTAACGAATAACCTAACCCCGAGCGGTCCGCCATCTGCTGAGCAGATCAAGGACGCCAAGCGGCGCCGCATGTTGCTCGAAATTCGGTTGGCAAAGAAACGCGGCGTCAACGGGTCTTGCCGACTGATCATGATGAAGGTTGCTCTGCGCACCGGTCATCTGTTTTCCGAAGTGACAGGCCGGTGCCGCGAGCAGGACCTGGTCGACGCACGGCATCGGGCATTCTGGGGCATGCGCGCCGGGACGGACTGGTCACTCACTGATATTGGAAGGTTCTTCGGCCTCGATCACACGACCGTGCTCCACGGTGTCCGAAAACACTCGCATCTAGTCGACAAACCCGTTCCGGGCCGGCGGATCAGGAAGGCATAGGGGGCGCATCATTTGAGTGAATTACTTGCAGCTGCGCTGGATTACGCCCGCGCGGGATGGCCAGTTTTCCCTTGCAATCCCATGCCGGACGTTGCGAGCACCAAGACCAAGAAGGCGAAGTCTCCGCTTGTCGGGAATGATCGCGACGCCAATTTAAATCCGATTCCGAAAACTGGCGGGCTCTACAAGGCAACGTGCGACGAAAAGCAAATCCGCGCGTGGTGGGCAAAATGGCCGAAGGCGCTGATCGGCATGCCGACCGGCAAGGCATCGGGTGTTTTTGTCGTCGACCTGGACCCGCGCGGCGACGAAACGCTTGAAGACGTTGAACAACGCCTTGCTGCTGCGGTTGGCGAGCTGCCGCCAGGCTTGCGCGCGATAACGCAATCAGGTGGTGCCCACTATTATTTCAAATTGCCGCAAGGCGAGGAAACGCCTCGGAATTCGGCCAAGAAACTGCCTGGCGTCGATTGGCGAGGCGATGGCGGGTATGTGATCGTGCCGCCCTCCATGATGCTCGATGGGAAAGGCTATCACTGGTCGCTCGGGCCGGACGAAGGCGAGGCGGCCGACGCACCACCCATGCTTTTGGACCTGATCTATCAGCGTGGAAAATTTGCGCGTCACGCGTCGTCGCCCGGATCTGCTGGTACCGCGTTTTCAGGGCCTGCAGGTCCTCGATCGGTGAGCGCTTCGGACAGAGGTGACGAGGCTGTTCGCAAATACGTGCAAAAGGCGTTGGACAATGGCGCAGCTGAGGTGCTTTCGGCAGCTGAGGGGACGCGCGGCTCGACATTGAATGCCGTTGCTTTTTCGCTCGGAAAGTTCGTTGCGGCCGGCGCGCTGTCAGAGCGTGAGGTTTGGGCAGCCTTGCGCGATTCAGCGGATGCGAACGGAATGTCAGCTGTCGACGGCGACAAGGAAACGGACGCAAAAATCCGCCGCGGCATGGACTCTGGCAAGGCAAATGGCGGCGATGCCAGAAAGCGTCTTGAAGAAATCAGATCCGAGGCAGAGGCAAGGGCAGGGCGTCGACGGGCTGGACCGCCCGCGCATGACACGATCCCCGACGGCCCTCCCGGACCGAAGGAGCATCTGCGGCTCGTCGGCGGGACAGAGCACGGCGGCGACGACCCGGAAGACGAGACGGGCGTCTCAAGCGAGATTGTGCGGGCATGCAGCGAGTTGGACACTTCCGACACCGACAACGGGAAGCGTTTGCTTGCTCATTTTGGTGATGATCTTGCCGTGCTGGCGATGGATGGTGCTGTTGGTGGTGACTGGTTGTCCTGGTGCGGTACTCATTGGGACATGTCGGGTGGACTTGCCGGCGCACAGGAAAAGGCAAAACGTGTCGGTGATCTTGTTGGGCTGGAATCGCACTACATCGTCGAAACGCCTGAAGAGACAAAAGTTATTGATGCGGCAGAAACGGCGGGGTTTTCCCGCGAGCAGCTCGATCAGGCATTCTTGACAGTCAGTGACTTCCCGGAACCGGTTAAGCCGGCGGTCAAGGCGCTGCGTACCTGGCAGAAACGGGTCGCGAACCGGGTTAACTTCGGGGTTACGTCCAAAAATGCCGGCAGGGTCGAGGCCATGCTCAAAATGGCGATTTCCGAGGTGCGCAAGCCGGCCGAGGAGTTCAACCCCGATCCCCTTCTAGTGGTGACCAAGTCGCACACGCTGAAATTCAGCAAAGTGCTCGACCTGGAGTGCCCGGATCCCGACATCGATCGTTTCACCGCTGAGCTGGATGTCATAGACGGCCATCGACGCACCGACTGGCGCATGTCGTGCGTTCCGGTTGAGTGGAAAGGTCTCGATTGCCCGGCGCCGAAATGGGAAAAGTTTCTTGATCGCTGTATGCCAGACAAGGCCAAGCGCAGGACTGTGCAGCAGTATTCCGGGCTCGGGCTTCTGTCGTTGGCGCTGCAATTCGTCATGTTCCACTACGGTGCCGGTGCGAATGGCAAGTCGGTGTTTCTTGAGACGCTCGCGCGGGTTCTCGGGCCCGGGCATATGGTTGGCCTGCCGCGTGAATCGATCATCGGCGCCGGCGAACGAGCTGTCGGCGGCGCTTCACCGGATCTCTATCGGCTCTATGGCAAGACCATGGTGCGCATTCTGGAGGTCCCGGGTGACGAACCTCTGCACGAGGACCTCATCAAGAAACTGACGGGCGGCGAGCCGTTTCCCGTCCGAACGCTGTTCAAGGGGTTTTTCGAGTTCCACAACGTGGCATCGCCGCACATGTCCGGTAACGGCCTGCCAACGATCAACGGGACGGATAACGGCATCTGGCGGCGCATGCTGCTGGTGCATTGGGATCAGATCCTGCCGAAAGAAGAACAGCGGGATTTTGAAGAAATGGTCTCCGAACTCGTCAGGGAAGACGGGCCGGGCATATTGGCCTGGATGGCGCGAGGCGTGCTCGACTATCTGGAAAACGGCCTCGTGATCGCTGAAGACGTGCGGCAGCACACGGACGCGTATCAGGAAGAGATGGACCCGATCGGGGAATTCTGGGCAACCTGTGTACGGGATGACGCCTATAGCGAGATCCAGGCTGCCGACCTCTACAAGTCTTATGTGCAGTGGAGTGAGGCAAACGCGAAGCGGGCGAGAACGAACACGAAATTCGGCCGGACCATCAAGGACAAGGTGCAGAAGATCACGAAGTCCGGTCGAATTTACTACGCAGGTATCAAGCTCGTCGATGTGCCCAAGCCCCCGGACCCCCTCTTTTAACAAGCGGAAACTCTTCCAAACCCTCTTCTTAGGTGAGGGTTATAGAGGGTTGGGTGACTGTTCTGGGGAGGGTTGGGGAGCGGGGTTTCTGAATGAAATCAACGACTAGAGATAGTTGGTGAGGGTTTTCCGTGGGTCTCTATATGTGGGAGGGGTTTGGGGTGATTTGTGGCTATAGGTGTGGTGCGAGAAAACTATCTCCAACCCTCTCTATTTGCCGTTAAACACATGAATTCATTCAATGAAACTCTCTTCATAACTCTCTTTTCAACTATCTCTAACTGTCACTAACTGTCTTTTGGAAGGCAAATAGCAATGAAAAAACAGATAGATATCGAAAAACTGCTGAAATGGGCATATTGCGAAGAGTTGCCGAAGGGTGGCGCGCATGGTGGTGGCGCTGTTTCGTATTCGTCTTGGTGCGCAGTTGCGGGGTTGGCGGAATTAGGCACGCTGATCGATGACAACAGCTATGGTGTGGTTCCGGACCTTACCTCGTCAGGTGAGCCGGACCCGGATGC
>JBCBUG010000042.1:0-7419 GCA_039818265.1 Pseudomonadota bacterium
CCGGAATTGGAGTCTCTGAGGGTAACGGCACCCACTTGGGTCAGACCCAGACCTGTCAGGTCGGCTCGAAACATGCGCGTTTCTGTCGCCGTACCGGTCGTGTCGATGCCGACATCGACGAATGTCGGAGAAACCGATGCCGCTTGAGCAGTCGCGGTCAGAATCATCAAGGACGCGAAGGACAAGCCTCCGACCAATTTTCTGAACATGATATAATCCTTTGAAAATAAACAAAAAATTGAATACGCTTAGGCAGCATGATCTCGCCAGAAATGAAACCATTGCGCGTTTAGCCAGGGCGAATTCAATTAAAAGTAAATCAAATATTAACGGCATTGGCAAGGTGTTATTGACGTAAGGGCAGCCGGTAGCGCAAGAGCGTCGTATTTGCTGCTGTCTTTCCATAAGGTAAAAAATTTGAGACGAAACGGTTCATTAATAAAGATTACGTAACGTAATTTTGCGATCCCAAATATCGCCTGGCAGCCTCGCGCGTGATCCTCCGTACCCTATGTTTACCTGCGAGGTTGCCGTTCCTTTCCTGAAAGAACTGGTCGGCTGAACATGTGCCGGATCCCCGACCGGCCCGGTGGCGAGCCACTTCACGCGCGCTTGCTCGTTGCCTCTCGGACGTGCTCATGCAATCGAGGACGCGGCCGGGCAGGCCTTTGCAGGCCGCTAAATGAGCAGCGGCACCTTTGGCATCCACGTGGTCACGCGTCCGCCCATACCGTGCAGCTCCGGGATCATGATCACTTTCATGGCGTTGTTTTGTTTGAGCGGATCCATTGTGATCACGGCGGGCTTGCCCTTGTGGATCGTGGTCCCCCACATGACTTCGACGTGTCCGACTTCCGAACCGGAGGGTTTGTAGCCGATCATGAGCGGACCGTGCCAGGACATGCGGGTGAAGGCCGTTTCAGCGTAGAAATCTTCCGCCGCCACTGAGACCGGGCGCAGACCGTAGTAAAGTTCCCAAAGTGTCTGACCGCTCGGGATCCGCAAGGCGCCGTTCGATCTTGCGCCCCCTTCCTCGATCATGCCGGAGATGATCTGTTCCTGCGTGTAGTTGCGGCGGCCGGATTGCGTGGTCAGCCAGCTTTCCGTCGCAGCGGCCCAGCAATTGGACGTTGCCCCCTGGTAGACTTCCGTGGGCTGGCGCCGCAGTTTCTGGTGGACCTTGTCGAACAGGACAGCGTCCGTGAAAGCACCGACAACACCATCCACCATGAGGCTTTCCTGGCTTTGAAACGCATAAACCGCAGCTTCCGTGTTGGATCCGAAATCGCCGTCCGGCGTCAACGTGATGCCGATGGAGGACCGGTTGAGCTGACGTTGCAGCTGCTCGACATAGGGACCCTTGTAACCGCGTTTTGCTTTTACCGAACTCATGATCAAACTCCATAAAATATAGGCCGGCCACATGCCGGCGTCGCTTGGCTCATGAAGTAAGTGGAAGGCGGAATATCCGTTATGATGTCCGTCACAAAAGACACGATTCGAGGCGTGCCGCGTGAAAACCCTTTCTCCGGGTTGCACTTTTCGGAGTTAAACCGCTCTGGAACAGCAACGTGCCTCGCACGCGGTTAAGGACCGTCGCTGGACACATCGATCATTTTGTCCACACGGGCCATGGCATCACGCTCTGTTCCCGCTTGACGCAATCTGAGAACCTCTGTACACCCCCCAAATCAACGGATCGGGGTATAGCGCAGCCTGGTAGCGCATCTGGTTTGGGAGGCCTGACTCTCGAATCCACAACCCGTTGAAACCCTTCAGACAACTCGCTTGCAAGCACCCTCGATATGGGGGATTTCAGGGCTATTTCAGGACCCGAGAAGCATTTAGAGCAAAATGATTTACTTCTCGGGCTTCATCACGCGGCCGGTAATGAATGCGCCAACCACGCCCAATACACTGGTGCCAAGGAATAAGGCTGCAGCCCAATTGTTTCCGAGATAGGCGAAGAGGCCGCCTAGCGCCAGAACGACAAGCAAAGCTGCCAAGCCGTAGTTCATTCCGCGCTTTTGATCATCGATTTGAGCACCGATGATTTTCTTTTCTATGTCGATGTTATGATCCTGAGCCTTCTCTGCCATCTGAATGATGCGTTCGGCTGAGCCAGGCACGATGTCGTCATATTCACGAAAATGTCGAGGATGAGGAAGTGGCCCTGAAAAGTGCTCCCGTAGAAGCACTGATTGGACCACATTCATCACCTGAGTGGCTTGGCCTTTTTGAAGGAGAGGCTCAATGCCATGCTTGATTTCTTCAGCAAGCTGCGGTCGCAGCTCAGGCAGGGACGCGGGCTCTTCGTTTTCCGGCCTGTCGTCTGCCTTTGCGGTCGACTTTTTGTCCTTTGCCAATGCGCTGACCTTCTTCAATCATTGAACGCCCCAGAAAACTACCGGTCTTGCGCCATGCACTCGCAACGCTCGCGTCATACTTAGATGAGCGTTCAATCGTCAACGGGCTGAATATGCGGCTCGGTGATGTGAAGCCACGATAGAAGCCCGACAGGAAAGAACCTGACTTCATAGTAGTGTCCTCCATTACTCATTACTGCGATACATATTGCACCCCAAATGCGGCGTTTCAATAGTTCGCAGGATATTTTGAACCTCGATCAGGTTAAGGTTTTGTTAACATTTCCTGGGCTGTATTATGTTTCTCCATGGTTTCCGATATCCCAGAACGATTAAGTCCTTTGTATTGGCGTGGGGGTGGAACTCTTGACCGTCCGGCCGTTCCGCTTGATCGTCGTCGTCCGAACAGTTTCCACACCTTGATACTCGACAGCGATATCGACCGAATGCAGATGCCTGTCATCACCACCAAAGCATTGGTGGAAGGCACGAAGAATACCCACATCATTCAATGTTTGAGGCGGTGGATTTGGGTTGTTGCGCGGCGCGGGTATCGTACCTGGAAAAAGATAGATGCACGGAGGCGTTAGTTCATAGGGGCCAACTGTGGTGGTTGCTGACCCGTCCTTTAATTTCGGGCATGGTCGCCCGGATGTCCCGCACATCCAATCCCAGATCAGCAATCCATCGACGCGTTGGCTCCGGGAGATGATTTCGGCGGACAGTCGCGTATGAATGCCAGACCACGCATTGTGGGGTGGCGAGGCACCAAGGTTCGAGCAAACGGACCAGATTACAAACTCTTGAACGTGGGGAGGGCGTTCGAAGATGTTCGTATTATTGCCGTCGAGGCACCCTTTTAGCTCGATGGCGGCTTTCTTACCGTCTAGCAGATCGACCACGTAGTCGTGGCGGTTCGCTTCACCAGCGGAAGCCCACCCTTTAATTGCCTTTTGGTCTTCCATGTAGTTTAGAACGTGGCGGACGAACTCTCGCTTCACAGACATGGTGGCTGAATACTGACCACGAACACGTTCGATTGCGCCTCGAAATAGGCCAGAGTTGTAGAAATCCTTCTCGTCTAAGCCGTGGTCCCCAAGCTTGTGAGCTTCGATTTTCAAAACCTCGGAATACTCTAGGATCTTTTTTCGAAGTTCCTTGTTTTGATCGCAAGGAATTGGCGAGTCTGATGTCATGCAGCACTTATCTCTTCAGATGATTCTTCTGAAGAGAGTTGTACACCTGCAAGCGGTTCTAGCAAATGGCGAGCCAGCCATCGCACGGCCGGAACCGCGACTCCGTCCCCGGTAAGGTGGTAGGCTTCATTATAGGCCTTTGGAAGTTTGTAGCTGTCTGGGAGACCCATTAGGCGTGCTGTCTCTCGGGATGATATCAACCGGCTCCGGACAACATTGCCATCAACGACCATGATTGTTTGGCGGGAAGACCCGCCGGCAGGGGTTCTGAGACATCCGGCGACGTCATCAAAACGAACCTCTGCCCGAACAATTCCTGCGCGGGTCCTCTTGTAAACGCCGCCAACCATAAGACGTCCTGCACGCTTCGCCGCTTCGACCTTGGCAAGGTTGACAGGCGTCATGGACTCCAGAAGCTTCGCCGTTTCTGTTTGGGTGTGCCAATCGACAGAGTCCGGGTTCTCTTCGATGACGTCGGCGAAGGTTTCTGCTCTGCGCGGTGGCGTCGGAAGATTCCACCAAATCCAGTTGGACAAAAGAGCTGACGGAAGCCGGTCAACTGCATTTCGCAACCCACGCGTATGAAACGGCATGGTGGGTTCCGGAGTGGTCAGACGCACATCAACCTCGATACTCTCTTTCACTCCAACTACGAACAGTCGCGGTCTGCTCTGCGGCACGAAAAGTGAAGCATCAATGACCACTGCGCCAAATCTATATCTGTTGTCCGAGAACGTATTGCAGATGGCCGTGAAGTCTTTCCCACCGTGTGAGGTGAGCGTTCCATTTACGTTTTCCAGCGCGATAAGATCTGGTGCCCGTCCTTCCTGATCGAGTTCTCGAACGATATCCCAGAAAGGGTAAAAGGTTCCGCTTCGCTCTCCGCGAAGACCAGCACCGCCACCTGCAAGTGATAGATCCTGACATGGAAAAGACGCCCAAGCGAGGTTGGCCTTTCCTGGAAGGGATGCAAGTTCAACCTCCCTGATGTCTCCGATCTCGATCGTACCGGCACCCCAATTGTGTTGGTAGGTGAGACCTTTCTTTCGATCGAAATCGTTTGCAAAAACGCAGCACCAGTCACCACCTAGGCCTGCACGCGCCATTCCGGCACCAGCAAAGAACTCATAGAAAGTTGGTTTTAACATGATTGAGACCGCGATTCTTGGATCGAAAAAGTCTATTGCCAGAATGATATAATGCAAGAAGTTTCTGTTTCGTTCTCATGGAACAAATTTCTTTGAAAAAATCCATGCATCGGGCGGCTCCTCCAGTTCTACTCGCCGTCAAAAACGACGGATTTTTCCGGAATTGTGTCTGATTGCCGGGCTCTTGATCTCCAGCGCTTCCAGCCCGTCCCTGACGTCCTCGTCAAGCACGTGGGCATAACGGACGGTCGAGGAAATGTCGGCGTGCTTGAGCGCGTTTTGCACCAGGGCAAGATCGCGGGTGGCGCGCAAGAGTTTTGACGCGAAATCGTGCCTCAGATCATGGATCTTGAAATCCGCGATGCCGGCCGCCTTCAGGGCCGTGTGCATCGTGCGCTTGAAACTGTTGTAGCTGATTGCCCGGCGCTTGCCGCGATGCGGGTGTCGCTGCATTTCGTAAGACCAGACCGCCTTGCCCGGCGCTTTCTGTGCCTCCTGAACGATCACGGCCATCTGTTCTTTTGTGACCGGCACCCACACATAACCTTCACCCTTGATCCAGATCTGGATCCTGCATCGTGGTTCGTCCAGCCGGTCTTTCGACATGCCGGTGACCGCGTTGACGCGCAAGCCGCGGGACAGGAGAAACCAGACGAACGGGGCATAGTCGGCGCGCATCACCTCCCAGAACCGGTCCGCCTCGTTGCCGACGAATTCGCGCACGCGCACCTTCGGTTCCTTCAGGCGCATGCCTTTCCAATCGAAAGCGTCCAGATCGATCTTGACATGCCAAACCCGCTTGGCGCGCTTGAGAACTTTGCGCATGATTTCGACGACCTGTCGGTTGACGGTCGCCGGCGCGATCAGCGTCTTGGTGTGCTTGCCCTTGGTCTCGGCCGCGCGTTTCCTGACCGCGATCGCGATGTCGTCTGTCGTCAGGTTTTTGATCAGGGCGGTTTCGCCGATCAACCGGCAGCAGTGTTTGATCGCGATCAGCTCATCGACTTCCGACGCCTTGCCCTGGATGACTTCCTCATGATAGCGCAGGCACGCCTCGCCGAGGGTTATGTGATCGTTGGGGCCTTGGTCCCTTACGCGCCGTTTTTCCTTGTCTTCGAATTTTTGCGCGCGGCCTTTTGTCGTTTCTCCAGTTGAGCCTTGAAATCGACGACGTTGGCCGTCGATCGCGAGGACGAAGTCGTAATAGTAATATGGCGACGTGTAGAACCAGTCTCCGGTTTGTGGGTCGCGCTTGCGTTTCCTGAAGACGGACATTGTTCGTTCCCCGCTGTCATCGCCGCGGCAATATCTTCTTTTGCATAGGCGCGCCGCGTGCCCCGGATTCGGTAGAAAATCAGGCCATCATCACCCCAGCGTGTCAAGGTGCGCACATGCACCCCAATAAACCGCGCCGCAACCGCATGCGAAACCAGCACTTTGCCGGTGAACAAGGTGTCCAGTTGCGTCGTCATGCTGTCGGGGAGGGCGGTCAAAGGAGGTGGCCTTTCCGATTAAAACGGAATGTTGTCTTTTGCGTCGGTCATCCTGATCGGGATGACCGGCGTTTCTTCGGTGGCAAATCCACCGACAGTTTTCAGCACAAAGAAGTTCTGCCGAGGGTTCTTTTTCGCTAGTCGGGTAGCTTCTCGGTTCGCTGCTTCACGCGACCAATGCTTGCGCGTCGGGCTGTGTCCGTTCGGGTTCCAGACCATCCAAAACTTATCGTGTTTCATCTCGTGGGGCCTTCCTTCACACGGTTTCTTCGAGCCGCTTATGAGCGCGGGACAGGGCGTCAAATGCAGTCTCGCCACTCGCGACGACGGTGTTGTTCGAATTGTCAGCGACAACCCATCCGGCTTCTTCCTCTTGGAAGAGTGAAAGCGGGCGGTGGTAGTAGGTCATCCATTCCAGAATACGGAATGCATGATCTGTTGCTTCCTCTGCCGCTTTCTGGCGCTGGATCTCCTCATCAGGCATTTGCAAGATGCGCTGAATTTCTTGGTCGACGGCTTGAGTGTCGTGGTCTTCGGACATAGGAGCCTCGCTGGTCACGAAATCAACAGGGTGATTTTCCTATTCAAACATCGGCGCGCTAGTTCGGACTAGGGCTCAATCTCGTTGTATTAGGCGATCAAAGATCAGCCCCGTGCGTTCGGTGGCAGCTGATCGATGATCTCTTCCGCTTCGTCGCTAGACACGCCGGCAACGTCCATAGCCATTCCGATTGACGGGCACATGCGCGGGTCGCCGCTTTCGTAGGTGCCATAAACGCCAAACTCGAAAACCCCACCTGAGTAGAAGCCCCAGATTTCGGTTTTGCCGTTTTTGTAAAGCCGTTTCATTGCCGGGCATTTCCTTTCGAATCAAGCGCTGCCGGCCGTCGGCTGATTGATGAAATCGTCCATCGCCTGTTTGTTGCCGGCCTCGATGTTTCGGGTGACAAGTGCCATGACCATTTCGGTCGTGAACTTGTTCTGATCCTGCATGGCGACCAGCTGTCCGACCGTGTAAGCGGCAACCGACAGCATCACGTCGGCCGGCAGATCACCAGAATGATCTTTCAGGACTTTGAGCATGTCCGTCCGAAAGGCGATCATCTTGTCGTCGGGCAGGGCGGTTTTGAGTGGCATCTTCGGCATGGGGCAGCTCCTATGCTTCGCCGTCATGTTCGATAAGGTCGCCATCCAGATACATGTAGAAATGGCTTTC
>JBCBUG010000043.1:0-7342 GCA_039818265.1 Pseudomonadota bacterium
CGCTAGTTGGTGATTCACTTCTCTGCGAAGTTTCACGGCGTTAGTGCAGATTTACCTGTTGATTTGGGCCTCAGCAACCATCGGTTTGGGTGGTGCAGTTCCCTTCGCTCCTCGCCCGTCTGGCTGTTCAGTGGGGGCTGTTTACGTCCTTGGTTCCGTGGCAGGAATTGTTCCTTTGAAACATCACGCAGCCGGATAATAGAGCGCAATGGCCCGTGTTACATTGCTAGCGACTTGGCGCTCTGGCTGGAAGGTCAGAACATGGAACATACGCGTGGAGCCCCCAACCATCCCCAGACACAGGGCAAAATCGAGCGATGGCACCAGACCCTGAAAAACCGGATCCTGCTTGAAAACTACTTCTTGCCCGGGGACCTGAAACACCGAAGCGAGGCCTTCGTAGACCATTATAATCACCGGCGCTATCACGAGAGCCTTGGCAATCTCACTCCGGCCGATGTCTACTTCGGACGTGGCCAGTACATCCTCAAACAACGGGAAAAGATCAAACAGGACACCTTATGAAAACGGCGCCTGCACGACCGAAAGGCAGCCGCATAATATTACTAACCTGATGAGCTAGAACCTCCTTTAAATCAGGCCTCAATTTGTCCCAAAACATATGAAGACGGACACGAGAATTTGCTTAAAGGGGGATTTAGTACTCAGCCGCACTCGACCCCAATAGGCGCTTCTCAGGTCAATCCCACAGCTTCGGACCGACTGGGCCATCTTCAGAATCTCTATACCCGGCAAACCGGTGCCTCGTTGCTTTCAGTTAATTCCTTTCTTCGAAGGCTGCTTCAATATCGGCAAGTCGTCTGGGACTGAACTCGGGTTTTAATCTCGCGTACAACTTAATCGGAAGCCGTGTAATTCAGATAAGTAGGTGAGTCGTTTTGCGTGATGACTTAAGACTAAACCAATGGGGAGGTCATCGTTTCTTCGGACAAGTATTTGAGGAATGTTTTCGCCACCAAGGTTAGTTTGCTGCCTCTCTTTGTTACCGTTTCAATCTGTGTGGGAAGGTTATGTTTGCCCCTTGAAACGTTCCTCATCCGGCCTTCTGCGACCCAGGGTGCGGCATATGACTCGGGGAGATAACCAATGAAGTTGCCGGTTAGAATCAGAAGTGCGACCCCTTCGATCTGGTGTGCCGTCGCCGTTGAGTTCAGCCCCATCAAGACAGGGGCGACCTTTTCTTCGGCAAGGTAGGCGCGTGTCGCCAGATTGGCCGATTGCAGACATCGCTTTTCTTCTTCGAAGTTCTCTGCATCGAAGAGAGGATGGCCGCGACCGCAATACAATCCCATCTGTTCTATGGACAGCGGATTGTAGATCAACCCCGGTTTGTGATTGTGGAACACACCGATACCAATGGTTTGGTGACCGTCGAGAACGCTATATTCAATGTCGTCTGGCGCTAACGAATGCAGGTCGATATGAACGTCGGGAGCAGCAGCGGTGAATTTTTTCAGGACGCTGACAATTGGAGCGTCGGAGTTCATAATCCAGTTGTCGACTACGGCGAGCGAAAGCTGACCGATCAGTTTGCCTCGCGATCCATCGATTGTTCCGCTGAACTCATCCAGCGACGAGAAAAGCTTGAGTGCGGCGTTATAGACCAATCGTCCTTTGTCAGTGAGGCGGAATCCTACCCGGCCGCGCTGACAAAGACGCATCCCAAGCCGCAGTTCCAGGTCAGCTATCTGCCGGCTGATCGTGGACGTCGAGACGTTCAAAGCCACTTGTGCTGCTGAAAAGCCCTTCGCTTCCACGACGGCAACAAACACGTGCAGTAGATGCAAGTCCACTTTCGACAGCCGGGCAAGATTCACGCTCATCTCCATTCACTTTCAAAGTTATACAACTTCGTATTCGACATTTGTAATTTAATTCGACTGAAGCGTCTGCCACCTTCCAATGCTGTTACCAGCGGTTTTTTTCCTGGAGCAACGATTAATGCACGACAATTCGTGTGCCCTCGGGACGCGCAAATTTCAAACCCGTCAGATTCCAAGAAACAAACACCGTGCAGATACTGGGAAGAGGATCC
Organism: Pseudomonadota bacterium; assembly: GCA_039818265.1. GTDB lineage: Bacteria > Pseudomonadota > Alphaproteobacteria > Rhodobacterales > Rhodobacteraceae > Ruegeria. Next base: position 2,057 of record JBCBUG010000043.1, read on the forward strand.
AATTCATGAAAAAACGAACTGCATTTGTCGGAATAGCTATAGTCGGCGTATTGACATCGACAGGCTTCGCACGGGCAGCAGATTTGGTGATTGGCGTGCCTAACTGGCCGTCGGTGCGTGCTACCGCCAATGTGCTCAAGGTGGTGCTGGAGGACAACCTTGGCCTCGACGTGGAGCTTCAGAACGGCACAAATCCGATCATTTTCGAAGCGATGGATTCGGGTGCAATGCAAGTGCATCCGGAAGTCTGGCTGCCAAATCAGGTCAACCTTACCGATAAGTTCGTGAAGGACAAAGGCACCGTGCGGATGAACCCGAATGGAGTGGTTTCCGACCAGGCGATATGTGTGACGAAGGATACGCAGGAACGCACCGGTATATCTGAATTGTCGGAGCTTACGGATCCTGACATAGCAGCGCAATTTGACACGGATGGCGACGGCAAGGGAGAGTTGTGGATCGGTGTTGCCGGCTGGGCGTCGACAAATGTCGAGAAGATCAGAGCCAAATCCTATGGTTATTCCGAAACCATGAAGCTGAAGGAAATGGACGAGGCACTGGCGCTTGCTGAGGTCGATAACGCGATCGCTCAGGGACATAACATTGCCTTCTATTGCTATACGCCGCACCACATGTTCGCCCTTTACGATCTGGTGATCCTAAACGAACCTGAGCACGATCCGGCCAAATGGAAAGTCGTTCATCCTACCGATGATCCACAATGGTTGGAAAAATCGGATGCTCCCGTCGCGTGGAGCCCATCCTTCCTTCATCTGCACTTTGCAAGCGCACTTGAGGAAACCAATCCCGAGGCTGCCTCGGTCCTGTCCAAGTTCAAGCTTGATACCGACATTGTATCGAAAATGACGTACGCGCTTGTCGTTAAGAAATTGGATCCGCAGGAATTCGCCCACAAATGGGTCGAGGAAAACTCAGACCTCGTGGACAGCTGGTTGAACTGATCCGCGATGCGGTTCGGGCGAAGTCAGTTCGCCCGAACAGTTCAACCAAGTGAGCGCTGCAGCAAAAAGGGCAGGGTTGATGAGCGAGACAGCAAGTGACGATGTCATTCACGTTGACGGAGTCTGGAAAATCTTTGGTCCAAACGGTGACGAAGCGATGAAGGCTATTGAACACCGTGGTTTGTCAAAGTCCGAAGTTTTGGAAGAGTTCGGTTGCGTGGTCGGCCTTGCCGATTGCTCGTTCCGTGTCCGGCGAGGCGAAATATTCTGCATCATGGGGTTATCCGGGTCCGGTAAATCGACCCTCGTGCGGCACCTCAATCGATTGATTGAACCGACTGCCGGCAGCATATCTGTCCTCGGCAAAGACATGATTGTGCTTAAGAGCGCCGAACTGCGTGAAATGCGGGCACGCAGTCTTGGTATGGTGTTTCAGCACACAGCGCTTTTGCCGCACCGAACTGTGCGCGACAATGTTGGTTTCCCGCTGCAGGTACGCGGTGAGCCGAAGTCCATTCGCTGGGACGTCTCGCAGCGCTGTCTCCGGATGGTCAATCTCAACGGCTATGAGGATCGTTTTCCGCATGAGCTTTCCGGCGGGATGCAGCAACGTGTTGGCCTTGCGAGGGCTCTCGCCTCCGACCCGGATGTGCTTTTGATGGATGAGCCGTTTTCTGCCCTCGATCCCCTGATCCGTCGACAGTTGCAGGATCAATTCATGGCGCTTTCGGCCGAGCTCAACAAGACAACTGTGTTCATCACACATGATCTTGACGAGGCGATCCGCATCGGGAACCGCATTGCCATCATGAAAGACGGGCGTATCGTCCAGATCGGAACGCCAGAAGACATCGTCAACAAACCGACAGATGATTATGTACGCAATTTCGTTGAGGGCATTTCCAAGCTGAAGCTGGTCTTTGCGCATTCGATCATAGAGCCGATCGAAGACTACCAACCCGCGCACAACGAAGACCTGAGGCAAAGCCCACGGGCTCATCACGGCACTGATCTCGATCAGCTTATTGATATCGCAATCACCACTGAACAACCGATCGTCATCATCGACGACGAGGGCAGGGACGTCGGCGTGATCAATAAATCGACCCTGCTTGCGGGCATTCAGGGGGGCAAGGCATGACCAATACAGCGATTGAAATGGTTTCGGATGCCTGGATTTCCCAAACCGGTGAATTTGCGGGCGAAAACGGAGCCTATTACGAAGCGGAATTCGCTAAAATCCAGGGGACCACCGGGTTTGCGTGGTCGTGGAATACGATGGCGGCTGTTTTCGGTCCGCTTTGGGGTGCGCTACGCGGCGTTTGGGGGTTCTTCTGGATTTTCCTGATCCTCGAACTTTTTGCTCTCGTGCAAATCGGACGTGGCCTCTGGGGCGACCTCGGTGCCGATCAGCTGGCCAAGTATGAGCGCCTGCTTGCCAACATCGCCAAGCGCGAACAGCAGGCTCAGGAACTCCTTGCGACTGGCAACGCCGCGGACGCAGAAAGCAAATTGAAGATCGCTGATAACCTCAAAAAGGTTGCGGCGACGGCAAAGGAACAGGCAGATCTCGCCTCGAGTGAAGCCACAATGATACTTCTCGCAGGCTTGGCCGTGCTTGTCTTCGTCAAGTTGTTGGAAGGCTACTACGCCAATATAGCCTATGAGGCGCAATATCTTAGATGGCGAACCGATCCCAAGGTTCAGTCGGGCGTCAATTGGACATATGCCGGTGTTGGTGCGCTGTTGCTGCTTGCGATCTGGCCGTTAACGCTCTTTCGCTTCACGGTGGCCGATCCAAACGAGACGATTGCGAAGTTGACCAATGGTGTTCTGGGTGAACGGATCTCTATCACTGAGTTTCCAGTGCAGAAGGAGTATTTCTCGTTTTTTGCCAGACTAAGCGATGAAGGCTTCGACTGGCTAGCTAGCAATTTCAGCGGCATCTTTGACGGTGTGACCGCAGCAGTACGCTGGGTGCTCGATAGTCTGGAAATATTGTTAATCCAGACCCCTTGGCCTGTCGTCATGTTGGTGATCGTGGTTATGGCGTATCGCCTTGCCGGACCACGTGTGGCAATTCTCACCGTTGCCGCCCTGGCCTATCTAGCATTCATGGGGCTGTGGGAAATCTCCATGATAACGGTCGCATTGATCGGCGCTGGTGCTTTTCTATGCGTCTTTTTCGGTATTCCGCTCGGCATCTGGTTCGGCAAATCTCGCCGCGCCTATACGCTGGCAGAACCGGTGTTGGATTTTATGCAGACCATGCCGGCCTTCGTTTATCTGATCCCGATCATTGCCTTCTTCGGAACTGGTAAGCCGCCCGGTGTTCTGGCGACGATCATCTTCGCCATGCCGCCCGTCATTCGGCTGACTGCGCTTGGCATGCGCGGCGTGCCCGAGACAACCAAAGAAGCTGCAATCGCATTCGGCTGTTCCAAGCGACAATTGCTGTTCAATGTCGAGCTTCCATTGGCGTTGCCGTCAATCATGACCGGCATCAATCAGACAATCTTGATGTCGCTGTCTATGGTCGTTATCGCGTCGCTGATCGGTGCAGAAGGTCTCGGTGCCCTCATTTTGGAAGCGTTGCAATACGCGGCCAAGGGGCAGGGCCTGCTTGGCGGGTTGGCGATTTTGTTCTGCGCCATGGTGATCGACCGTATCGCACAGGGTGTTTACCGCAGAAGAGCAGGCAACAGCTGATCGATCCGACCGGCCAGGCGGGTTGCTCTTCGCCAGGCTAGTCAATCGCAATTTCAAAACAATAGAAGGATACGGCCCGTGGCTGAAGAACACGATGTTAGCATGATGAGCAACCTCTATTGGTGGGGGGTTCCGACGTTGTTTCGTTGCCACAACAAAGGACCTGAAGCGCAAGATATAGTGCTTGCCGGTGTTCCCCACTCGACAGGTAATGGCACGACGGAGCGCGATCAACATCTAGGGCCGCGCGCCGTACGCAACGTCTCGGCCATGTTGCGACGCGTTCATGGCGAGTTCGAGATTGATCCCTGGGCCGCTGCTAGTATTGCAGATGTCGGCGACGTTCCTTTTCCTCGAGCAAACGACAACGAGCACTGCATCGAGCAGATTACCCGGTTCTACAGCGAGATCGATGCAGTCGGTGCGCGGCCTGTTTCGATCGGTGGCGACCACTCTATCACAGGCGGTATTGTCCAGGCGCTCGGATGCGGCAACATTGCCGGTGGCGAGACAGTCTGCTTCCTGCATCTTGATGCGCACACGGATGTGTACACTACAGTCGATCATTTTCTTGGAGCAAAAAAATCAGCGGCACATTGGGGTGCTTATCTTGCTGATCAGGGCAAAGTAGACCCCACGCATTCAATGCAGATAGGGTTGCGTGGTCATACGCGCACACTCGATTGGCTGCAGCCGTCTTACGATGTTGGCTACAACGTCGTGACAATGAAGGATTATCGTCGCCGTGGGTCAGCCGATGTCATCGCCCAGATCAAAGAAGTCTTGGGTGGTCGTCCAGTCTACATTACCTTCGACCTTGACTGCCTCGATCCAACCGTTGCGCCGGGAGTTTCGAACCTTGAAGCGGGTGTCACAGGTTTTTCGATGGACGAGGCCGTAGAGCTCGTGCGGGCCGCGCGCGGCATGAACATTGTCGGAGGTGACGTTGTATGTCTGATGCCAACCAAGGACAGTCCGAACCAGATTACCGCTTTGGGAGCTGCCGCAATCATGTTCGAGATGGTTTCGATGATGGCTGAAAATCACTTGAAGCGGAATTGATCAACCACCAGTGGAGGTGAAACTGAAGTAGAGCTGGTGTCGGGAGAGCCCGGTATCTTTGTGAATTTTGGAAGTTGTTGAGTCTGAATAGATAGATAATCCCATGTACAATCTACTTTGTTAACATCTTGCGATTCAACACATTTGCCACCTTATCGATCATCCATTGAAGAGCCCACTGTTTTCGCGCTTGGATACTGATCGATAGATGCAGAGGTGCCGACATACACGGTGAGTTCTTGTTCGACTTCAGCGCCAATGGGACAAATTGAAGAGTTTGCATAGAGGAGGATTTTTGGCTCATCGTAGCTGATCAAGGAGCGAAGATGAGACGGAAATCCGGTAGTCTCTTTGCAGAGGCTTCATCGGATCCCGATTGATAAACAATCGAGCACCAACTTCTCCTCGTAGCGACGACATGGCGAACTCGGTCACGTGTGTATACTCGACGGCGATTTCATCGATATAGATGCCGTAGAGCTGCACGAGCGCCTTCGGGCTCCCTTCGCTGTCCTCCAGTACAAAGACTGCCTTACGGTCATTTTCTTCAAAG
>JBCBUG010000044.1:0-6741 GCA_039818265.1 Pseudomonadota bacterium
GCCCCAGGCCACAGGCAGGGCTTCGCCCTCCTGTTCTGCCAGCCGATAGATGTGGTCCATCTATCAGCTAACAGATCAGAAGGCCGCGCCCATTAGCGGATAGCCGGGAAACATCGGCAACCGCATCGCCACGAAAGAAAGAGTTGTCATGACTGAATATCGTCTTGGATCATCGGATTTGGTTCATACCCCCGGTCTAATTGCATGGGCCATCAACGGGTATCACTTCGCAGATGATCGTCCGGTCCTGCTGAACAGCATGTGCCAGAGCTTCCCATCTGTCCCAGCCACCGCCATCGAACAGCTTTTGTCCAAGGCCGTACCGTACACGGTCGAGGACAAAACGGTCGTTTTCAGCGTGGACGAATAGTCCGGTTCTGAAACGGCCAATGCGCAACCCGCGCACGAAAGGAGGTGAACACCATGAGCATTGAAATGATCGAACAGCGTAAGCGTGAAGCCTATGCGCTGATCAAAAAGGGAGGTCTCTCCGCCAAGATCGGCCTCGCCTTCTTGAAAACTCAAGCTGCCGCCTAAGCGGCCTCGCTCTACCCCGCAAGGGGTAGGGCACCAATAACAAAAACTTAGCCACGAAACAAGGACTTGCCCAATGAGCAAACACGAAACATTCACCGCACCGGAAACCATCGAAACCGTTGCCCTGTCCGATCTGTACCTGTCTGAAATCAATCCGCGTCAGGAAGTTGCCGACGAAGGCATTGCGCTGCTGGCCGAAAGCCTCGTCACGTGTGGCCTGATCCAGAACTTGAGCGGTCTGCGCGACAAAGACGGTAAAATCGGCATTGTCGCAGGTGGTCGCCGGTTTCGCGCCCTCAACATCGCTGTAACCGAGCGCGCCGATCTGGCGCAGGTGCCGGTCAAGATCACCGATAACCCCTTTGTGGCCGAGCAATGGGCCAATGCCGAGAACACCGCCCGCGAAGAACTGGACCCTGTTGACGAGGTTCGTGCCTATGGGAAAATGGCTGCGAAATCCCTGTCTGTTGGTAAGATCAGCAACGCATTTGGCGTGACAGAGGCGCACGTGCGCCGCCGCCTTGCGCTGGCCGATCTGCCCGATCCTGTCTTGGATGCGGTCAAAGCCGGGGAAATCAGCCAAGGCATCGCCAAGGCAATGACCATTTGCGACGACGAGGCCAAAATCCTTGAGGCGTTGGAAGGCGCAATATCTGGACGTTTGTATAACGAATACTACGTGCGCCAAGCCCTGACACCGGAATCCGTGCGCAACACAGACCGCAAAGCAAAGTTTGTTGGTCAGGATGCCTTTGAAGAGGCTGGCGGCACCGTCACCAGTGATTTGTTCCAGAACGAAACCCTGTTCAAAGACCCTGAATTGCTGGAACGCTTGTATTCTGAGAAGCTGGACGCCGAAGCCGAAAAGCTGCGCGAGGCGGAAGGTTGGGCATGGGCCATGACCACCGACGACAGCAATCCCTATTTCTACGAGGTTCGGGATGCCCACGGGGTTGCACAAACACCAGTGATTGAAGGTTTATTGACCGAGGAACAGGCCGAGCGGTTTGACGAACTGGCCGAGCTTGAAGAAGGCGATGCACTGGACGAAGCCGGTCAAGCTGAATTGGATGCTCTGCAAAAGGTTCTGGATGGTGAATATCAGCCAGAGCAGAAAGCGATTGCAGGGATCATGGTCTTTGTCCGTCACAATGGCGAAATCTCTGCTTTGCGTGGCCTCATTAAGCCCGAGGATCAGGCAGCGGCTATTGAACAGGAGTTCATCGAAGCCCCCTCAAAACCTTCTAAGCCCACTGCATCGGAAGCTGAAAAACCGGCATTCTCGCAGAAGTTCATTGACGACATGAAAGCGATCCGGCTGGCGGCTGTTCAAACGGCCATGCTGGACAAGCCCGAGTATGTTCTGAGCCTATTTGCCTTCTATGCGACACCGGCATCCGGTCACTACACCAGCCTGTTCGGGTTCGGCTACGGCGGGGCGGAGAACAACAAGCCCGAGATTGACGATCAGTTTGTTCTTGATCCGCGTCTTGGTGGTGAGCGGGATGAGGCCGCAGAGGAAGCCTACAGCCAGTTTCAGGAAATGGCCGGGAAAGGCAGCATCGAAGCGTTCAAGGCATTCCGCGATCTGGGCAAGAAAACCCGCAACGGCGAAATCACCGCGTTTCTCGCGCGGCGCTTTACAACCCAGCGGGCCGACTTCATGGCGGAAATCGCGGCTGATGTTGGCGCTGATATGCGCTCGATCTGGACACCATCAGAAACCAACTGCTTCAAGCGTTTGAAGGGCTGGCAGCTTGACGACCTCTATAAAGACCTTCTGGATTTGCACATGGATACCGACGACTACCGCGCGTTCAGCAAGTCCAAGAAGGGCGAGAAGAACGAAGCGATGCACAAGCTGTTCAACGATCCAGAGCATCAAAAGGCGTTGCGCGTCAGCCCCGAACAGAAAGCCCGGATCGACGCTTGGGTTCCTGAGTGCTTCTGAAACCAGCAGGACAGGGCGCAATGCGCCCTGTCCAAAGCAGGGATTTAACCATGTTCGACGCGACCCAATACAAACACCCGATTTGGCCCGGTGTCAGTGAGCCAGTTGAGAATGCCGACCTCAGAGTTCTTTCGTTGGGGGCAGGTGTTCAAAGCACTACGCTGGCGCTTATGGCGGCTCACGGCGAAATCGGCCCAATGCCTGATTTGGCTATTTTCGCAGATACCGGATGGGAGCCTAAAGCGGTCTACGAGCATCTGGACTGGCTTTCATCTGGGAATGTCCTGCCGTTTCCGATCCACCGTGTAAAGGCCGTGGATTTGCGCGCACAGGTCCAGGCACGCGCGGATCGCGCCGAAGGACGATTTGTAACTATCCCTTACTTTCTGGGCCAAGGCGGAATGAACCGCCGCCAATGCACCCGAGAGGCCAAGATTGATCCAATCCGTGCCGAAGTTCGCCGCCTGCTTGGTGTTCCCAAAGGCGCGCGCGCGACCGCGTTTCGCGTTGAGCAATGGATTGGCATCAGTACCGACGAAATGGAACGTATCAAGGATGCGCCTGAAAGCTGGATCACGCATCGCTGGCCGCTCGTAGAGGCCCGCATGTCGCGCGGTGACTGTTCCGAGTGGTGCAAGCGGCATGGATACCCGGAGCCACCCAAATCCGCCTGTATTGGTTGCCCGTTCCGCACGAATGCACGTTGGCTCGAATTGAGCCTCAACGATCCAGACGCCTTCTCTGATGCTGTTGCGCTGGATGCCGCCATGCGCCGTAACGGTCCCGCAGCCGGGATGCGCGCGCTGGAATATATGCACCGATCTTGCCGACCGCTTGGAGACATCGACTTTGAAGCTGAAACAGGTGGGCCAGACTTTGATTTCCGCAGCGAGTGTGACGGGGTTTGTGGAACATGACACGCTACATCTACACGACGCCGGGCACGCGCGTCCGCTGGTCCAACGTGGCCGAATGGTGCGCAGCGGCTTGGAAATTGAACAGCCGCAGACTGTCACGCAAGATGCGCCGTGACCTTGAAACTCATGCAATGTGTATGCCGCTGGAAATGATCAAGATCGAGGATGATCTTGAGGCCATCGAGAGTGCAGTTTGGCTGTTAAAGTCTGGGCCGACCGGGTTGCAGCGCCCGCAGCGCGGCCACCGTGGCGACCACCCGACCACTGCTGTCATAGTGGCACTCAACAATCGCGCGGCGGTGTTGAGGCGCGAGGCTGATGTAATTCCGCAAGGTGACAACTGGAACGCAATGAAGAAGTGATAGCAAACTTGATATTTGCTTGCACTGATATCATATAAGCGGTATGCTATCACTACGAAATATGGAGGATGAAATGGCAAATCTGACAGTCAGAAACCTATCTGATGACGTTCACAGTCGCGTTCGGTTTGTCGCGGCAGAACGTGGCATCAGCACGGAGGAAGCCGCTCGGCAACTTCTCGATGAAGCGTCTCGACCAGCCGAAAAGGTTGGCGACGTGATTGTTGAATACGTGCAGGGCCTTAATGCGTTCTTGCCTGATATTGAACGCAGTGACGACAAAGCAGAACCGGCGGACTTCGGGTGATTATTTTAGACACAAATGTACTGTCCGACCCCATGAAGGAAACCCCTTCGCAGGCGGTGATTGGGTGGTTGAATGCGCTGCATAGCGCGCAGTTTTACACCACGACAATCACCATCTTTGAGGTACGATATGGGATTGAACTACTGCCTGACGGCAAACGGAAAGCTGCGCTTTGGAAAGGCTTCGACTTTACGCTAGGCCGTCTCTGCGGCAACCGGATTTTGCCATTCGACCGTGCGGCTGCGGAAGCCCTTGCTACCATGCAAGCCGAGGCGAAAGCCTATGACGTGAAGTTGGCAGACGCGCAGATCGCGGCGATTGCAAAGACACACGGTTTTTCTGTAGCAACCAGAGACGTGAAGCCGTTTCAGTTCTTAGGCGTCAATGTTTTGAATCCTTGGGATCACCCATCCGATTGAGGGACTGGAAGAATGACAAAAGCCACCGCCGTAACAAAGGTTGAAAAAACCGCCCGCCGCGTCTGGAAGTCCGCGCAAATGTATATTGCGTTCCACAAGGACCAGAACAAACGCCAACGCGACGAACCGAAGTTCTGGCCGCCGAAGAACGGAAGCGCGTCAATTCATGGCGCCCCTGCCGAGCAAGAGGCAATTGTTGTGGTCAAAGCCGCCGACCCAGAAGATACCCAAGATGTGCAAATCAAGCTGCACCCCAATCGGATTGTTGTTCGCCGCGATGCTGAAATCTGGTGGCAAGGGGTTGCGGTCGATGACCACTCTGTAACTGTCCGCATGGCCGACGGCACAATCATTGAGGTTCACCATGATGGTTCTGTCAAACGCCGTGGCGCAGAAGATGAAACCCACGTCGAAGCGGATGGCAGCATTTTCAAATGGACCGAACACGCTGAGACAACAATGACGGGCGACGGGATCGAGATGACCCGCCGCACTGAAGATCGGATTACCGCGATCACCTATGACGGCGTTGTCGATCGGGCGCGAAATCGTTAGCCTCAACGAGCTTTTTTGTTTTCCTCTCGTGGCGAGAGACCTTGGCCCGCTTCGGCGGGTCTTTTCTTTTTTCGTAGTCCTGGCTTCGACGTGCCGTTGTTGTCCCTTGGCACCTGGGGCCACGGCCCCACGTGCCGGCGCGACTGATCGCTTCGCTCTGACGGCCGCCACGGCGGCCGGCGCACCAGCGCCGCGTTGCGCCTGGTGCTGCCCGGGCAGATCGCGTCCGGCTGTTAACCTGGCCCGCGACACGCGGCCCAGGGCCGGACGGCCCAGCCTTTCGCCTACGCCATCGAGAAAGGGCGACTTGCACCGCCAATGCGCCCAATATCTATGTTCTGCAGGTCATTCCGCTTCGGGAAAGCCACCAGCTCGCGGATCTGCGCACAGAGCTTGTGTCAGATCGAGGTGATGTTGCCGCCTTTTCCATTGTTCAGGTGTTCCGCTCGCAGCGGGCCCAGAAGTTCTTGCCTTTCACTCGGTCTGACAGCCTCAAACCCGTTGCCAGTGAAGATCCTCGTTCACGTGTTTCTTTCAAGATGAACATAATCGGGCAGTCGGAGTAGCCGCGCAGCCCCCGTTTCGGGCGCTCCGCTTCAACAGGTAATTTCCCCTGCGCTGATCGCGCATTCCTCGCGGGACAAATTACCTGCTGACAACTCCTTTATGCCCGCTTCTTGCATGTTCATCGAAACACTCAAAAACGAGGATCAAACAATGGCAACTCAAACTCTGAAACTGAACGTCAAAGCCGGTGAAAAAGATGGCAAGAACTTCTGGAACCGCTGCGGTGTCGCCTTTGTAAACACCGATGATCACGGCAACATCACCTCGATCCAGGTCAAACACGATATGTTCCCCGGCGTCGAAATGGTGGCTTTCCCGAAGCGGAATGACGACGACGAGCAGAACTGAGGGAAGGGCAGGGCGGCGCAAGTCGCCCTTTCCTTTGCTCCGGCTCCAGGCTGGTCGGTCTCGCACACGAACCCGTGACGCTTTGGCGCTCATTTTCGCCTTGTTTGTAAAGGCTGGCTGTTCTACCTGTGGCTGAGTCAGGAATTACTCTGACACTCACGGATAGCCGCTGCAGCTCGTTTGCGTTTTCCCCCTCGGAGTGCGCCCCAATTGCTTCCCCCAAGCATATCGGGCAGAGCTGTAGCGGCTTGCACCGCCACAACCTTGTACAGTAGCCCCAGCTACACACAGCCAGTCGATTTTGCATACACAATGCTCTTGTCGTGACCAACTGTGTCAGTCACCACAAGCTCAACTTCAAAACCTTCCCCATCGAAAAATAGACCGTCACCGAGTCGCGGTTTAGCTTCAAACGTGCGTGTAGTTTCGTCTCTTGAACCGTTCGCTCTTTTCAAAATCACCTTAAAATCTTCAGTCATAATCAGTTACTCCTATAAAATTATGTACCTGTATTTATCTCCAAAGCTCAGCGAAATTGCCGTTTTTGCTTAGAAAAAACGTGTTTGAGCCAACTTTTTTGTAAGCAATGCGGTTTGGTGTTTGCCTTTGGTTTAACCAGCTCTGACTAGAGTAGTTGGGCAAATCCCGCGCCTATGGGCGCGTGACCGCGTGCTAGTCGGACGCCGGCACACCGGCCTCCGACCCGAACCAATCAAGTGCGATCTCCCTGCGGCCCAGGTGCGGATAAACCTGTCTCATCCGAGCCAGCTTTAACCGC
>JBCBUG010000045.1:0-6594 GCA_039818265.1 Pseudomonadota bacterium
GGCGGGGCCTCAGTGAAAGCCTGCTTCGTCCGCGTCTGAGTTGTCGGATCGAACTGCGGCGAAAGTTCAGTTTCGGTTCGAGCCAAATCGACGCCGTGGAACGTTTGTTGTTGCAGTGCAGCGCAAGTCACCGAAGCAGTCATTCCACGGCGTCGATTTGGCTCGAACCGAAACTGAACTTTCGCCGCAGTTCGATCCGACAACTCAGACGCGGACGAAGCAGGCTTTCACTGAGGCCCCGCCAATAGCTGCAATGGAAGTATTTCCACGCTCAAATCTTACAGTACGGATTGCGTAAAGGTCGCAGTTAGTCGAGTAAATGAGTTGACCGCGCATCTGGATACATAATGAAAGAAGTGCATAAACAGTGATTTCAATTTGGTCCACTGAAGCGCGCCATGCGTATAGGCTTCATGGTGTTCTTAAGCCTTAACAACTGCCCATTGAAACTTTCACAAACGGATATTCTCTATGACGAAACGAGCTACAGTTCTCGCGATCATCGGCGGTCTTTCTTTATCAAGCCCATCATATGCAGACCTTAAGCTGCAGTTCTTTGAAGGTGCGCCAAAGGATCGATTTGTGGTCGCAAACATAGGGTCTTGCGATATCGAAGCAGCTTATGTCGAGATAGATTTCGCAGCATCCAATGCAGGATTGATTTTCGACGTCACCGGGTCGGGCGCGGGTGTCGAGGTATTTCAGCCCTTTGAAGTCACCCAAGGCGGGCAGTTGTTAGCCGATCAGCCCTCGATCTCAGATGGGGATCAACGGATCACTTTGAATCTGACAAGCCTTCCTATAAAACAGTCGATTGCCTTCACCATTGATGTCGATGATACGGCTGGCACCCGAGAAATTACCGTCGCTGACGGTGAGATGAGCGGCACAACCGTGTCTCTTCATGTCGCAGATAAAACCTATACTGCGGTCATAGAAACCGGTGCGCAAGTCACGCTTGAGTTTCCCGATTGTGCCTTGTGAGGTCGCGTAAACCATGAAGCTTAGGCTTGTTCTTGGCGATCAACTGACCACCTCGTTGGCGTCTTTGTCAGACGCCGGCACTGATGATTTGATCTTGATGTGTGAGGTCAAGGAAGAAGCGACTTATGTTAAACACCACAAAAAGAAGATCGTGTTTGTGTTCAGCGCAATGCGACACTTTGCACAGGCGCTGCGGGATCAAGGTCTGAACGTTCACTATGTGACATTTGACGACCCATGCAATGCTGGATCCTTGCGGGGACAGGTTGAGGCGCTGATCCAAGACTATACTATCTCGGAGGTCGTCCTGACCAAGCCGGGCGAGTTCCGGCTGCTGGCTGAGTTCGAAACATGGTCTGACCAACTAAAGCTCCCTGTTGAATTACGCGAAGATGACAGGTTTCTCGCAACGCAGGCCGAGTTCGCAGCCTGGGCCGCGGGCCGGAAGCAACTGCGGATGGAGTATTTCTACCGCGAGATGCGACGCAAGCACCGGGTGCTGATGGACGGACCCGACCCCATTGGTGGGCAGTGGAATTTCGACGCGGACAACCGAAAGCCGCCGCCAAAAACTTTGAGCGTTCCTGAACCTTTCAAAGCGCGTGATGATACCATTGTCGAAGCGATCAGCGAGGTCGTAGCGCGCGAATTTCCGGATCATTTCGGCGATATACATCCGTTCCATTTCGCTGTGACCCGCGAAGGTGCGTTGCAGGCGCTAGACATGTTTATCAACGAACGTCTCGCGCTATTTGGCGACTATCAAGACGCGATGGTTCAAGGCGAACCATGGATGTATCACAGTCATATCGGACTCTATTTGAACTGCGGATTGCTGACCCCTTTGGAGTGCATCACGAAAGCTGAGGCGGCTTATCATGAGGGTCTAGCTCCTTTGAACGCTGTCGAAGGGTTTATCCGACAAATCTTGGGATGGCGCGAATATGTCCGCGGGATCTACTGGTTGAAAATGCCTGCGTACAAGTCGGAGAATACTCTGGACGCGCACCGGCCCTTACCTGATTTCTTTTGGACGGGTGAGACACAGATGAACTGCGTGCGCCAATGCGTGCTCGAGACCAAACAAAACGCTTATGCTCACCACATCCAGCGCTTAATGGTCCTTGGCAACTTTGCCTTGATCGCGGGCCTCAACCCTGACGAGGTGAACGAATGGTACATGCTGGTCTATGCCGACGCCTATGAATGGGTCGAGCTGCCCAACGTCAGCGGCATGGTCCTCTTCGCTGATGGCGGGGTTTTGGCGTCGAAACCCTATGCTGCCAGCGGATCCTATATCAAAAAGATGTCCAACTATTGCGACAGTTGCAGCTATAAAGTCTCCGTCAAAAATGGCCCCAAGGCCTGCCCGTTCAATTACCTTTACTGGGATTTCATTGATCGCAACGCCGAGGCGTTGCACCGCAATCCACGAATGGGCTTTATGTACAAAACACTTTCCCGGATGAGTGACGAAAAACGCGCAGCCATCGCGGATGACGCACTGCGTTTCTTCAAGGAGATTGGCCCGCAATGAAGACGTTCACCGAGGCTCAAATCAGTGACATCGTTCAAATGGCGCTCAGTGATCATGTTAGCTTTGCGAGTATCCGATTAGAGTACGGGATTGGCGAAAAAGACGTTCAAGCCCTTATGCGTCGTGAATTAAAAACCGGCAGCTACAGAGCGTGGCGCAAACGCGTGCGCGTGTTCTCTGATCGTCGTGAGACCTATAAGTAGCGCAATCTAGGCCGCAAAACCGAGCGCGCGAAGAACATGCGGTATCTTCTTCTTAAGACCAAAGAACACTTTGGTCGCATAGGGCCACGCCAACGTATCGTAGTCGCGTCGGACTTGATGCAATGTCATGCCGGCCTCGCGTAGGTTCAGCGCCACCAACTGCTCGGCAACCGGGCCCACAGGCGCGTAACCGGTCACCACATGCCTCGTCCCCGCAGCCAAGGCCGCCTCAATGATCTGGTCGCTCCAGGCAGAGCGCGTATCAACCGCCGCACCTCTCGAGGATTCCACAGCGCCCACAGCAAAAGACCGTACCAATGGGCTCGCCTCAAACGGCGACCTTGCCAAAACACCCAGCCGCGCCTTGGGCGGATGCGGCAAGGCTGTCTCGATCTGGCAGTCCTCTTCGGTCACCAACAGTAAAAAATCGCCCTCGGGCGTCGGCTCCATCACAGGCAATGGCACGCGGGAATGCTCGAACGGCTCCGTCAAAGGCTCAGCCACCGCGCTAAGCTGCCCAACGGGATTGAAACGCCCATCGGTGTATTTCGCGATATTGTCGGGGCGGGCCAAATAGGTCTTGCCCTTTGTGTGTAACCCGCCAACCCAACGCCAGCTTAGCGTATTCGATGCAGGATCACCATCGATCAGGTGCCGCAAGAAAAAGTCAGCGCCCAGCTGCCACGGCAAACGCAGCGTGAAAATCCAAATAGAGGCGAACCACATTCGTGCGTGATTGTGTAAATAACCCGTCCGAACCAGTTCCTGCGCCCAATGGTCAAAACACGCGATGCCAGTGCGCCCGGCAATGGCATCTTGGTAGTCAGAATACCGGGTGCCGTCATTCAAAGCCCGTGCGAGACCATCCTGATAGGTCGTCCAAACACTGGGGCGTTGTTCCAGCCAACCCTTGAAATAGGTCCGCCAAAATACCTCTTGTATGAATTTCTCGGCGGCGGATATCGAGTGATGCGCAAGCACCGCGTGCAGCACCTCCTCCTCAGTGATCAGGCGGTGTCGTATCCAAGGCGATAGAACCGAAACATTATCCCGCAGCGCGGCCCCGAAATCATAGTTGCGCCTGCGGGCATAGTGCCGCCCGGTCCGCGACACAAACTTTTCAAGGCGCGCCAGGCCCGCCTGCCGTGTCGGCGTGAATTCGACTGTCTCAGACGGAAGCTCGAGTTCTTGGAACATGTCTTGATCACTCATGAAGATCGCCTGCACCGTTCGGAGCAATAACGCACTTCATCCCACACTTTGGCCCATTTCTTTCGCCACGTGAATGGACGACCGCATGTCACGCAGATCTTGCTGGGCAGGTCTGATTTACGCCGCATCTTCATGGCCCGTCTCCAAATGGTAAACTTATTTGGTGTGGGTCAGCTGTCTTCGCACGGCGTGCGTACTTACGTGCTGCTCTTTTACGGCTGCCATGTTTCGCCACCACTGCAGACGCCTCGGCCCGGAATTCATCCCCCCGGCGCACGGCCCAGATCCGCTCCCGCGCCTGCTTAGCTGCCGTAAGGTGGTCCACGATCTGCTCTGGATAGGTCTTGCCCAAAACATCGCCCGCGTTCTGTGCTTTCCATGGCTCTTGTAAGTGCTCATCCGGGATCGCGGATAGCTCGGGCACCCATTTGCGAGTGAATACCCCCGTAGGATCTTGATCATAGCCCTGTTTCACAGGGTTATAAATCCGCACGGTGTTGATGCCCGTGGTGCCCGATTGCATTTGAACTTGGCTCCAATGAATGCCCGGCTCGTAATCTGTGAAATACCGCGCAAGCTGTAATCCTGGGGCCCGCCAATCCAGCCATAGATGATAACTTGCCGTCGCCATGACCATCGAGCGCATCCGAAAATTTAACCAGCCTGTCGCTCTTAGATACCGCATGCAGGCATCCACAAAGGGCAGGCCGGTTTCGCCCTTCGCCCATGCCGCGAGACGCTCTTGATCAGGTGCGGAGGGGCGAATGCCGTCATATTTACGATGCAGGTTTCGTAACTCGAGACTTGGCTCATCCTCTAATTTTTGCATGAAGTGGCAATGCCAGTGCAGTCGGCCATTAAAGGACTTCAAAGACGCCCGCCATGGTGCATTTCCTCGCACCGGGTTGGCCTTCAATTCACGTTGTTTATCCCATGTGCGCTGGGTTACTTCTCGCATCGATAGCGTGCCCCATGCCAAATGCGGCGACAGGCGCGAGCACGCACGTTCCCCCGAAACGGGAGAGGACATGGCGCTGCGGTACTGCTCGCCGCGCTCGGTGAGGAAACTTTCTAGAAGGCTCAAGCCTCTTCGCCGCCCACCTTTTTGACGCAACTCACATGGATCAAGCGCAAGCCCCAGATCGCGCGCGTTCGGGATATGCCCAACATCAACGCTAACGGGCTTTAAGGCAGGTGCAACGGTGACGGGCTCGGCCATGAATTCATCCCACTGCCCCGCCCAACCGTTGCGCGAGGTCAGGCGGCGCTGAACACCGTGATTTTTGATCTCGGTCCACCGAATGCCGTGCGCGCGACACCACGCAGCGACGCGTTGATCGCGCTTGAAGGTCCAATCATTGCCCGTCTCTTCGTGAGACCAGAGCCCATCAATCTGGACGTGCTGCGACAGCGCTTCAAGTACCTGCGTTACGTCGCCCGTCCGAACAGCTAGTGGTTGGCCGCAGGCCTTTAGATCAGTCTGCAACTCGTTCAAACTTTCGGCGATAAACGACCATTGCCGCCCGGACATATCAGGCTGGTGCCAAAGCGAAGGTTCCGCCACATAAAGCGGCAGAACGTCTCCTTGCGTCGCAGCGCGTGCTAGCGCGCGATGGTCCTGTACTCGGAGATCTCGCTTAAACCAGACAATTTGCAATAGGCTCTCCAAAGGGTAAGTGCTTTGAAAAGCACCTAGACCGATTTCCCAAGTATTCAACGAGCATACGGAAAATCGCTCGCCGGAACTACTACTATCTTTTCCCATTGCGGTCATTCGTGCGTGATGAAGCATCGGTGAGTCTGGGCTCAATGCCGACCAACGCCGCACGAGACACGGGCATATGCTTTGAAATGGCGAACGGCAGCGCAGCTCGCCATGTTAGCTCAGATATCAATCCGCTCGGCGATGCTCAGGGCATCCTCTAGTTCAACCCCAAGGTAACGAACAGTGCTATCGACCTTAGTGTGGCCGAGAAGCAGCTGGACCGCGCGGAGGTTGCCAGTTTTTCGATAAATCTCCGCCGCCTTTGTCCGCCGTAGCGAATGGGTGCCGTATCCGCTCGGTTCAAGCCCAATCGACGTCACCCATTCACGTACCATGCGCCCATACTGGCGTGTTGAGATGTGTGGGCGGTCATGGAATCGACTTGGGAACATGAAGCGACACGCAAACATCTCGGGTGACTTGACCCAGGCCAAGACGGTTTCAAGCGTATTTTCAGTCAGTTCAAATTGGACTGGGCGCTTAGTCTTGCTTTGAATCACTGAAACACGTTCTCGCACGCGGTCATCCTTGACGAGATCAACAACTGCCAGTTTGACCAAGTCGCAGCCGCGGAGCTTGCTGTCGATGGCGACGTTGAACAAAGCCAGATCGCGCAGATTACCTGCCAGTTCGAGCCGCGCCCGGATTGCCCAGACCTGTTTTGGTAAGAGTGGCCGTTTCTGACCGATGATCCGCCCTTTGTTCCAGGCTCTGCGTTTCGGGGTGGTTGCGGGAAGTTGGACTCTTGGCATGATATGCCCTCCGATCCTCCCTCCGCACCCAATCATCAACACCGCGCTGACAGGGCGATCATACCGTCTAATCGAAGGGCCGGTGTTAGGGAGGCAAGTTGGAGATCGTTGCCGTGTAAGCATTAGGCCGCTCTGAGCCCA
>JBCBUG010000046.1:0-6498 GCA_039818265.1 Pseudomonadota bacterium
AGCTTAGGCGGCAGCGGCTTGGTGCTGCAACCTTCGATTTTCGATTGTCTTTTTCTTGATCTCCTCTCTCATCTTCAAGATTTTCGTGCCGCGGCCGTGGTAGACATCGGCAGGTGTCAGATTGTTCAAGCCCTCGTGGTCAGCGGCGTTGGCCTGATGCAGTTAAGGCGCGGATTGTGGCCGAGACGCTGGTGGCAGGCGTGACGGTGAACGAGGTGGCCCGCCGGTATGATATGCAGGCGAACCATTTGTCTGAGTGGCGGCGGTTGGCGCGGGAGGGCAAGCTGGTATTGCCTGCTCTGCCGGAACCGGAGCCTGCATTTGCGCCAATGGTTATCGAACCGTTAACGGATAGTGCGGAGCCTGCGGTCGAAGCGACAGGCAGTCCGATTGAGATTGCCGTTAGTGATTTTGTTGTCCGGTTGGATGCGACCGTCCCTGCAAAACGGATTGCCGAGATTGTCCATGCGCTGAACGCTGCACCATGATCTTCCCGTCGAACCGGGTGCGGATCGTCGTGGCGACCAAGCCTGTCGATTTCCGGAAAGGTCATAACGGGCTGGCATCATTGGTGAAGAACGAGCTTCGCAAGGAGCCGTTCACCGGAACGGTGTTTGTGTTCCGGTCTAAACGAGCGGACCGTCTGAAGCTTTTATACTGGGACGGCACCGGATTGGTGATGACCTACAAGCGGTTGGAAGAGACGAGCTTCACTTGGCCAGCCATCAAGGACGGGTTGATGTCGCTCAATCATGCGCAATTTGAGGCGCTGTTTGCCGGTCTCGATTGGCGGAAAGTGAAGGCTTTGGCGGCGCGTCCACCGACTGCGGCAGAGTGAATCACAGGGCTGTTTGGACGGGTATATGAGGGTTGAATTTGGTAGATGACAGGCATGAACGCTGCCTCTGATCTTCCCGACGATATTGATGCCCTGAAGGCCATTATTCTTGCTCAGCAAGAGCAGGCTGCTGTGCATACAGGCGTTATCGCCCGCAAGGAAGATCGCATTGTCCGGTTGGAAAAACTGGTCGCTGACTTCAAGCGAGCCCTGTTTGCCGCGAAGTCCGAGAAGGTCTGTCCGGAACAGTTCGAACTGGCCCTGGAAGACATCGAGGCTGCGCAAGAGGCAATCCATGCGGAAGACGAAGCGGATGATCTTCGGGTTCGGGGCAAGCCACGCCCGCGCAAAGCGAACCGGGGATCACTCCCCAAGCACCTTCCGCGCATTGAGGAAGTCATCGAACCGGAGAGCACCGTCTGTGACTGCGGTTGTCAGCGCCATGGGATTGGTGAGGATGTCAGTGAAAGGCTGGACATCGTTCCTGCGCAATTCCGTGTGATCGTGACCCGCCGCCCTAAGTATGCCTGCCGATCCTGCGAAGGTGGGATCACTCAGGCTCCAGCCCCTGCACATCTGATCGCGGGCGGTATACCAACGGAAGCCACCGTCGCACATGTGATCGTCAGCAAATATGCTGATCACCTTCCTCTTTATAGGCAAGCCCAGATCTACAGCCGTCAGGGCAACGATCTGGACCGTTCGACACTGGCGTCCTGGGTGGGAAGGGCCGCGTTTGAATTGACCCCGGTTTATGAGGCGCTGCTGGCAAACCTGAAGAAGTCCTCGAAGCTATTCATGGATGAGACCACAGCCCCGGTGCTCGATCCGGGGCGGAGAAAGACTAAAACCGGATACTTCTGGGCCTTGGCCTGCGATGACCGGCCTTGGGGTGGTGAAGATCCACCGGGCGTGGCTTTTACCTACGCGCCAGGGCGTTCCGGTCAATATGCCGAGGATATCCTGCAAGGCTTCTCCGGCACCCTACAAGTTGATGGCTATGCAGGGTACAATCGGCTGCTCAAGATGTGCGGCTTGCCTACTGCTGGGCACATGCGCGCCGCAAGCTGCATGAGGTCTCTCAATCCGGCACAACACCGATTGCCGATGAGGGCTTAAAGCAGATCGCTGCCCTTTACCGGATCGAGAAGGACATCCGTGGCCAAAACCCCGAGGCACGGCTGGCTGTTCGACGGGAACATTCAAAGCCGGTTGTGGATCAGTTCGAAACATGGCTGACCGCCAACCGTGCCCGCGTCTCGGCGAAATCCCCCCTCGGCGAAGCCCTCAAATACATCGCAAAATACTGGGACGGTCTCTGCCTGTTCCTGCAAGACGGTCGTGTCGAATTGGACAACAATTCTGTTGAGCGCAACATTCGCCCGATCGCGCTCAACAGAAAGAACGCCCTCTTTGCCGGTCATGATGCCGGAGCCCAAAACTGGGCAATGCTGGCGTCGCTCATCGAGACCTGCAAGCTCAACTCAGTCGATCCCCACGCTTGGCTCTCTGATACGCTCCAAGCCATCGTCAACCGGCACAAACAATCCCGGATCGAAGAGCTGATGCCGTGGAACTATTGCCCCTCCGTGTGATCGGGAAACCGCTTACACTGTATGAGAGTCAAGTTATTTTTGAAACAGCGAACTGTACTCCAGCAACAGAAAATTGCAGCGTGATCAGCGTTCGTTATTATTCCGAACTACCCAAAAAATGACCCGGAAAACTAGCTGATAACGTCAGGCCGAGCTCAGGTTTGCCTCGATCTTGGCAATGAACACAGACATCGAAATGCCCAACCCATCGCAGACACTTTTTAGAGTGGCCAAACTCGGTTGATGTTTGCGGCTTTCCAGCAAGGAAATGTACCGGATACTCTTACCGGCGCGATGTGCCAATTCTTCTTGCGAAATCCCCGCTTCGGTTCGCGCTCGTCTCAGTTCACGGCTGAACGCGTCCAACAGAGCATCATTTTCAAGTTCGTTCTTCATAACGCAAGGGTCAGGAATCGATCCATTGCAACCATGAAGTATTTTGTGAATAATGAAGTATTCTGTGAATTAGCTAGGACATGCAGTATGCACACCATCACCATTCCTGCAGCTAAGGGCGGGTCCGGACGGACGACGGCAGTTATGGCGTTGGCGTCGGGATTTCTGGCTTTGGGCAAGCGCGTGATGGTGATGGATTGCACCAGCCAGACCTGCAGGGGTCCCAAATGTCAGGAGCCTTCCACATTGCAGGCATGGATGGCGGCAATGGAGGCTTGCCGGTTTCGGTCGCCTCAACTGGAATTGGCTGAATGCCCCACCGACGAGCGCGTTGAGGATGCCCTGGCAGCTGCCACGACGCGCGGCTTTGATGTCGTCTTGATCGATACACAGGCCTATCCTGAAAACGCGTTGTCGATGGCGCTTGCGAAAGCCGACCTGATTGTCGTGCCCGCCACAGGCCCGATAGAGGCGCGCTTCTCATCGCAGAACATCAGTGAGCAGTTTGACTGCCCCGAGCACATCTTCGGCCTGATCACTGGTCGTCGCTACGGTGCTGCCGAAGCTGCTGAGATACACGCAGCGATTGGCGCGCTTCCTGTATTCCATTCAGAGCTCCCTGCCTCAGAGGCTCTGGCTGAACAGATCCTGCGTGGCGATGTCGCACATTTTACCTCCATGCTGGCCTGCAAGTCCGGCCAACCCGGTTATGCCCGCTATCGCGAGGCGCAGGCAGCCTGGTCCGAACTGCTTGCCCTGACCATCGAGGTGCGGTGGGCTCTGCAAGGCCTGCGCCTTGAAGCCTTCGAAGGTGATGCCTCTTCCTTTTCCTACATCAGAAAGTCTGTTGCATGATCCGTTTTTCAATTGCGCTTGGGTTTGTCCTTTCACTTGCCTCAACTGGTTTCGCGGAGGATACGCTGACCGCTGTGCCTGCGCCCGCTGAGCGCCCGTACCCCTATGAGATCCTCGGCTTGCAACCTGGTGATCCGCTGGATGATGTACTTGCCGTCTACGCGGAACGCAGCGACGCTGCCCCAACAAGCGAGAGCGAAGTTCTGCGGATACAATCCCCCGATGGCGCGGTGTTTGAGTTCACCTATCAATTGTTCTCCCGGATCGGGGATGTTGGCATCAATGGACGCCTGGCCAAAGCACCTCAGGATCAGGTGACAGCCCGCTTGTCCTCGGATGTTAGGGAACAGCGCCCTATGGCGATCTATCGCAGCATTCGCCAGCCGAGTGACGATCTGCCGGAGCCGCTGGAGCTGAAAGCCCAGATCGAAGAGACCTACGGGCCACCCTCCCGCGTCGAGATCAACGGGCGCGACATGGTGCTGACCTACGCCTGGAGCACAGACGGTTTCATTCCCGACCTCGATGCACTTGGGCCAATCAGGCGTGAGGAAACGACAAGCTCGGGCGGTAAGCTCATCACCGAATACGAACTGTGCGGCTCGGCCCAGCACTATCGCAACACGGTCGAGTACCGGTTCGAATACCCGCGCGACAAGCTGATCAAACCGGGCTGCATCGCCACTTTCAAAGTCAGTTATCGTGGTGAGCCCGGCATGACCTCCATCACCTTCTCTCTGGAAGATTATAAGCTCGGCCGGATGCACACCGAAGAACTGGATCGTCAGATTGTAGACGCGCTGACCGGCGAGGAGATTGAAGCCTCAGACATGGATCTGTGATTTCCCGGATAGCCAGGCGAGCACAAAGCCGCTATGAGTGCCGCATGATCACAGTACGCGCAGATATCACCCTATTTTAGCGCCCGCAGAATGGCGGGCGGCTTCGAGCTGTTCGCCACGCGATGATCCCCCATCCCGCACTGTCTCTGACGCCGCCGCCTCCAAACATAACGGGCGGGCATGACGGAGTTAAAGATATGACCAATTGGTATACGGCAGACCCCCATTTCGGGCACGACAACATCATCAAGTTCTGTGACCGCCCGTTTCGCTCGGCGAACCATATGGATGCGGTTCTGATGCAGAACCTCTGGGCCACGGTTGGCCCCAATGATGCCCTGTGGGTCGTCGGTGACTTTGCCTTTGGGCAGAAGGCAAAGGATCGCGAATGGTTGACCAAACTGTTTGCCAAGCTGCCGGGCTCAGAAAAGCACCTGATTGTCGGCAATCATGACTTGGAACCGACATTGGCCCTGCCATGGGACAGTATCTCTCACATGGCCGAGGTCAAGGATGGCGCTGACAAACAAATGCACACCCTGTGTCACTACCCAATGATCACTTGGAATCGCGCCCGGCGAGGAGCCCTGCAGATCTTCGGCCATGTGCACAAGAACTGGAAAGGCTCAAACAACAGCGTCAATGCAGGCGTCGATGTCTGGGACTACATGCCCGTGCGATTTGAAGATGTCGCACGTCGCGCCAAGTCACTGCCCCAAAACAAGCATTGGGCCGATGTCGAGCACAATGCGAGGGAGTTCTGAGATGTCCCGATCCTATCGCAAAACACCCATCTGCGGGATGCCCACCGCAGCGAGTGATAAAGCCTTCAAGAAGGCCGAGCACAAGCGCGCTAGGCGCGCACTCAGTGCCTGTGATCTGGAATTTGATGATGCACCAACTGACAAGCAATATGGCAATCCATGGGGCGCACCCAAAGATGGCAAGCAGTGGATCGATCCAAAGCGTTGCTCAAAGATCATGCGAAAGTAGGAGCGATGGCGCGGTTTCTGGTCTGGAGCGACCTACATGACGAATTCTGGGAAGGATTTGATCTTCCGGATCTGTCCGCACCGGTGGATGGCGTTCTGATTGCGGGCGACACCCATACGATGGGGCGGCATCTGGATATTCCTGCGCGTGCTGCCCGGAAATACAACTGTCCTGTCGTCGTCATATGGGGCAACCATGAGCCGTATGGCTCGATCTGGTCAGAGCTAATGGCGGATGAGGAACGCAAGCTTGAGGAGTTGCGCGCCGAAGGCCTCGACATTCGTGTGCTGCACGGGGCAACGACTGAAGTTGCAGGCATCCGCATGATCGGCGCAACGCTCTGGACCGACCTGAAGCTCTATCCGCCCTTCGAGTATCTGGCTCGGTTGATGGTATCTGCCTACATGCAGGACTATCGTACGATCCGTACCACGCAGCAGACGCGGTTTACTGTTGATGACATGCTGGAACGCCACTGCCAGGATAAGGCTGCGGTATTCGAGGCTTTGAGCCAACCACATGCTGGCCCCACAATTGTCATGACCCATCACTTACCAGTGCGACAGCTTATCGCCCTCTGGCGCACTATCGGCGGTCACGACAAGCGCGCGATGAACAATGGCTTTGCCTGCGATCTTTGGGACGTCATCAAGGCTTACGAAATCCATACCTGGGTTTGCGGTCATTCGCATGAAGACGAGCATTGGACCGGTGCAGGCGACCACGGCCCGATCCGGTTTGTCATGAA
Organism: Pseudomonadota bacterium; assembly: GCA_039818265.1. GTDB lineage: Bacteria > Pseudomonadota > Alphaproteobacteria > Rhodobacterales > Rhodobacteraceae > Ruegeria. Next base: position 6,268 of record JBCBUG010000046.1, read on the forward strand.
CCAGCGAGGGTATCCGGGGGAAGAGACGGGCTTTAGTCCAAGCTGCGTGGTCAGTGTTTGTGCGGGTAGTTGACGATTTTTTCGATTGGACTTGGGTCGAGCGTAGTTGTCTGACGTCAGCACCCACCGGACAGAATTAGGGGTTTGAGCAACGGAGGATTTCTGGTTCATCGAAGCCATTATGGAGCGAAGATGAATAAGAAATCCGGAACATCGAAGGACGCCGCTGAC
>JBCBUG010000047.1:0-5333 GCA_039818265.1 Pseudomonadota bacterium
CCCGCCGTACCGCCGGCGACCCGCACCTGTTGCGGTTGGCCTTCGTTTTCTGAACTGCTACCGTTTGTACCGGCAGCGGAACTGGAACATGCGTGTTGCGGTTGGCCTGCGTTTTCTGAACTGCTACCGTAATTGCTGCCGCTTGGCCTCATGGGCATCCGTTGCGGTTGGCCTGCGTTTTCTGAACTGCTACCGTCAGCGCCAGCAGCGCCTCCCGCTACGACTGGTTGCGGTTGGCCTGCATTTTCTGAACTGCTACCGTTAGCGTCTTCGTCTATACTGGTTGCGGACAGTTGCGGTTGGCCTGCATTTTCTGAACTGCTACCGTGATCGGCGGCGACGGCGACGCACGCGGCGAGTTGCGGTTGGCGTGCGTTTTCTGAACTGCTACCGTAATGGCGTTGCTGACAAAAGAGGATACGGCGTTGCGGTTGGCCTGCGTTTTCTGAACTGCTACCGTGAGATCTCGCCCTGTTCAACGGCGGATATCGTTGCGGTTGGCCTGCGTTTTCTGAACTGCTACCGTCGATCTCCTTGATTTCAGAAGAGGCGATAGGTTGCGGTTGGCCTGCGTTTTCTGAACTGCTACCGTCTCGTTTTTGGGCGGGTTTTTGCGCACTATGTTGCGGTTGGCCTGCGTTTTCTGAACTGCTACCGTGGGTCTCCCGAGCGGACGCTCTGGGCAAGTCTTGCAAAGGCGCCGGCTTCCTTTCCTGTTGACGCAAGAACCGCGCCCTGCATCCGGATCTTGGAAACGACGAAGTCCCGCCACAACCTCTTCGAAAGCGGTCTTGTCGCCAACGCCTGGGCGTTGAGGCGCTTTCCCTGCAAATGATGCCCGGCCATCGGCCAGATGCAGGATATCGGAGCATGGTTTTGCGCGCAAAGCACGATGGGAACGGAGCGGTCCGCCAGCCTGACAAACACCGTGTTTGACCATGTCAAAGCATGCGCATGGGCAATGACTGCCCCGATATCATCGAGTGCAACCCGGCCGAACTCCTGGCCATCCCTGGAGACGATCAGAAATCCCCTTTTTACGGAGACGTATAACTTGTCCGTAGAAAGATCGATGATACGCAGCATGACCTTAGCCAATCACGGGACACAAACACTGCTTGAAGAGCGTTTCAATCGGAGCGCCACCAGGGACCCGGATCAAAAACCTGTCCGATCTCGTCGATCCGGACCTGCCGGACATTCATTTTCCTCATGCTGCCCGGGGAAACGTTTATATATCTGAATGGATCATTTTTATCGTCATTGCGGGCTTTCAACGGTCCTGCTTCATGATGCTCGCTGGCCGTCAGGTTCCCGCTTGCCGTGAATTTGACGATCCGGCATATCCTGCGCGAGCCCTCTTGTTCGATTGCAAGGCAATCCCCCTGCTGCAGGCTTAATAGCTTGCGGGCGCTCGGATACTCCGATTTGATGTCAGAGGCCCACTCCGGGTTGTGCGCGTTGAACGTCGACACAACGTCCGACTTCCATGTTCCGTCAGGCAAGCGCCAGACATCATATCGATGATTGCTGTCCCCCTTGTAGCCCTTGAAGGGCTTCCCGTCCCTGCCCCTGATAGGTATCGTCCTCAAGGGTTCCACGATGCGCACATGCCGGATACCCTGCCGGACTTTCCTCTTTCCCGTGTCAGGATCGGTCCACTCCTTGTAGCCGAACTTGTCATCCGTCTCGACAAACCGTTGCAAGGCTTCTGCAAGGTCCTTTCCGCTCAAACCTCGCGTCACCGTCTTCAGCCGGTCACGTAACTCGGAATGATCGCGGTCATTGGTGCGGATAGCATCAATGTCCTTGGACGACAGCGAGGTGATCGCCTTTCGCACGACCACGAGATCGTTGCTCTTTGCGTCCTTTTCGCCGGTATAGCCATAGGCGGTGTCATTGTGGAGCTTCCCGGCGGTCTGATCGCGACCGCTTTTACCAGGCGAACGGGAGACGGTGCCATGATCCGCTTTGTGGCTGACGACCACTGAAGAAATCGCCTCACGCAGATCGTTCCGGAACTCCGGCCAGGGTGTCGCCGTTGCCCGAGCGGCCCGTTCCGCACCGTCTTCCTCGGCACGTGCCGAAGCTGTGGCCAGTTTCTGGATCAGGGATCTGGATGTACAGGCCACGACCGCGGCGTCAATCGCATGGTGCCTGTGATCGAGCCGGTTCTTGGGCTTCGTGACGTCGGAAACATTGTGGTCATGCAGAATATCGTTGAGCGCCCAGTTCCGCCGCAACATTTCCGTCGTGCGCCCCGGAAGCGCCCTGACGTGGCTGTTGCGGGTGACTACTCCGTCGACATCCACCTCTTCCGCATTATACAGAAACGACAGATAGGTCAGCGCCAGCCTTGAAATATATTGCATGTCCGTGAGCTGGCGGGCCAGAAATCCGCCTTCACCGAAACGCTCCATCGCCCCTTCCGCAAACCGCCATTGCTTGTTCTTCGGCAGCACAGAGGCGCGCGCAAGTATGTCCGGCAACCGGTCTCTCCATTGTGGAACATCGGCAGGTGCCCGGTTTTTCTTTTCTCTGTTGGCGGCTGCGATACACAGAACCTTGTTCGCATAACCATCATCCAGCGTCGCGGAATAGGGCAGGATGTGGTCGATGTCCGTTTCGTCCGAGAACACCATTTGAGCGGAAATAACCTTGCCGGTGTAGACACACACGCGGTTTGTCACCTCCGGGTCAAGCTCTTTCCAGAGCCGGAGCCGCAAGCGATTGTAGCCCGTGTCCCGCTGCCCGTAGATTTCCGTAAGTTCCTTCGACAGCCCCTCGGCAATGCGCTTGTTGCTCGCATTTCTTTGGTCGGCTTGCTTCCGCTTTTCCTCGTTGAGCTTCAGGTCCCGTCCAACTTCCACAGCAATGCGGTCCGGTGTCCCGTGCTTCCTGATCACCGCGTTGACCACCCGCCTGAGCTGGTTGAGCGCAATGTGAACCGTCGGATTGGTGATCCGGCCCATCACCTCGTCCCATTCCGGTGTCTTCGGATCCGCTTTCCCGCCGGTCCCGGGGGGTATATGCCGCTCAAGGACTTCCTGGTACTTGGGCAACGCGGGCAATGCCTTCCGGTCGGGATCGCTTTCCGAATTTGTCCTGCCATAGACGGTTTTGGACGCCTCTGCTTCTGGCACCACGCAACCGTCTTCATCGACCGCGCGCAACATTTCATCGGTCAGCGATGCAAGTGCCGTTTTACCAAGCCGTCCGTAGCCATCCGGAACAGGCGTGTCAGCGATCGTTCTGGCCCTTTCTGTTTCATATCCGAATTCGCTGCGCAGCCAGTCGACAAGAACCTCCCGGTCCTGTTCCGATCTCAATCTTTCAACGATTTCCGCCTGCCGATCAACGTCGAAGGTGCTCCATGAATTGCCGAAACACTCAGCCTGGGACATACGGAAACAGACGACGTCTCCCTCGATATCCCGCCGCGTTTCACTTTCCTTGTTGAACCGCACCTCCTGCGGAAGCTTCAGGGCCTTGCGCAGCTTGGAGAACGGTGCTTTTCCCTGTTTGTTCAGTTTGGTCCGCAAGAGCAGCAGCAATGTATCCCGCTGATCCGGAGTCAGCTTCCGCGTAATCTTGTCTTCGCCCGTGATGCCCAGCTCATTGACTTCCTTCACAAGCCGGAATGACTGGAAGAGAGGATGCGCCTTCGGCAACCGCTCTTCGGCGGGATTGTAGGAGCACTTTCCCGGCTGAACCGGCCTGAGACGGCGCTGAAAGAAGATGGTTTCGCGCAGATCGGAAAGCACCGCATCCGTCAGGAGACCGGGATGAAACAGCTTCTGTTTCTGAGCAATCCGGTCAAACTCATGCTCCAGCGCGGCGCGGGACGGATAAAAGTCATATGCCTTGCCATCCGATGCCATACGCGCCCTCACGGACAGTCCCGTTTGCCTGCGTTTGTGAAGCCACTCGCCAAAGGTCCGGCAGTCTTCTTCCGCCATCTGTTCCTCAAGTCGGGTGATCGCACTTGCGATCTTGCCCTGTTCGGCATCGTTGCTGTCTGTCTTCCGGTTCGACTTGAACCCCCTGCGCTGATTGAGATGGAACAGAGCGCGCCCCAATTCATAGGGCTCGAGTGCCTTGTCGAGCGCCCTTGCACGCAAGGCATAGACTGACGAATCCATATTGCCGCCTTCACCATCGGACGTTTCTTCAAGAAGCTGTTTTTGAGCGTGTTTGTCGTCAGGCATCAGGCCGGCTTCGATCAACTGGGCAAGCAGCTTCTCGCGCCGCTTTAGATACCGGTCCCGGCGCCGCCGCGCAGAGCGTGCTTCTCGCCGCCCCTTTGCGAGAGACTCCTTCGACTTCGCATCCCTACCCGCCATCTCGGCCTGGGAAAAAATCCGCACTCCCAGATCAATGACGCGTCCAGCCTCTTTCTCGCCGGGTTCGCCGTCCGTTTCGATCAGGCACCAGCCGAGAGAATTGGTTCCAAGATCCAGCCCCAGTGTTTTGATACGCATCTTAATTCACCATAAGTTGCAATCTATGCGCGTATTTTAATAAAAAGCGCCGATATTTCTATATCTATGGTGAATAAAATAGAATAGAATTTCGCTTAGAAATCAAATAGTCATATAATTACTTTAGGTAAATTTGACTGATGTAAAATAATCCGAAATACTCTTCTTGTTCAGAAAACGCAGTCCAGCCGTTAACAAGCTGAGATATTGCACCAGATAAGGCCAGCGCTCCGGCGCTGGCTTTTTTCTTCCCTTCCTTCCCCAATTGCACTCTTCCTGCCGCTCGCCTACATGAACGCCCTGGAGGTGCTTGTGAACACATTGACTTCGCTGACCGAAGAAACACGGCTGACGCTTGCGAACCTGGCCGATGCCGCGACCGGACTGGCCGTGCCGAGCCTCAGGCTGGGCGTGACGGGTCTTGCCCGGTCGGGAAAGACCGTGTTTCTGACGGCACTGGTGCACAATCTTGTTCACGGTGGCCGCCTGCCTCTGTTCAGTGCCTCCGCCGGGCGCAGGATTACATCCGCCTGTCTGCAGCCCCAGCCGGACGATGCGGTGCCCCGCTTCGACTACGAGGCCCATGTCAACGCGCTCGTCAACGAGCGGATCTGGCCCGACTCGACCCGGCAGGTCTCCGAACTGCGTCTGACGATCGACTTTGAAAGTGCATCCTTCCTTTACCGGAAACTCGGTCCGGGCCGGCTGCATGTGGACCTGATCGACTATCCCGGCGAATGGCTTCTCGACCTGCCGCTTCTGGGCAAGGACTTCGCGGCATTCTCCGCCGAAGCGCTTCAGCGCGCCCGCGCGGACAACCGCGCAAAGATTGCCGCGCCGTTCCTGAACGCC
>JBCBUG010000048.1:0-4054 GCA_039818265.1 Pseudomonadota bacterium
GATCGTGCCGTTGTTGGTGATGACGGCGTTGTCACCGATGCCATGTATGCCGTCGTCGTCGGCCAGTATTGTCCCGTTGTTGGTGATGACAGTGCCGGTGCCGAGGTCGTAAACACCGCTTGCACTCCCACCACTTGTCGAGATCGTACCGTTGTTCGTTATGATGTTGCCAGCGCCGGTGCTTTCCACCCCATTTTCGGAGTTGCCTGTCGTCGAGATGCTGCCGTCTTCGGTAATGGTAAGTGTGTCATCACCGTCCACCGTCTGGGTGCCGGTTACGGGATCATCAACAACAAAATCATCGGAAAGCGAACGGGATGCCAGGCCGAGACCAAGCGCACCTGAGAAAACAAATGTCAGCAACAGCTGACGGGATTTGATCGTCATCATGGACGTCTTTCAACAAAGACGTCCCCCACACACGATATCGATAGCCGAACACACTTAAAAAAGAAAGAATTCCGCAGCGGCGGAGCCAGTTTATCGCCAGTTTTTGAAACGTTGCCGCAACTAATTCGCGAAGTAATTACCTCTTTGCAGCCTTTAAGGGCAACAGCAGCACCCAAAGGAAGAGCTCAAATACGCTGACCTGGTTTCACGGTTAAGCGACGCACTTGATCAGGTAAGATTTTCCTTAAGTAAGATCCGGGCAATTTGATTTCAAAGCACAGTGCCGCTTTGTCCGCCCGGCACGAGCTCTTACAACGCTCAGCCACGAGCGGGCGGCTCTCATCCGCGCACCGCGTCTGTCGGACCGGTATCCCCTTTAGAGAATGGATACTGCGATTGCTTCAGTGTGTGGTTCCACGATGAACTGTTAAACGGTGATTTCTTGGCCGGGTAATGTTGATACTTTGTCGAACATGCACAAGGAAAAAGGTCCCCTGTGGAAAGCTGATCACCGCCGCCTCGCCGGCTCATCCGGAAAGCTGAATTTCCTGCGCGTTTCGGAAGGGCGTTCGCCGAAATGCTTGCGGTAGTAAGTGGTAAAGCGGCTCCAGTCCCAGAAACCTTCTTGTGCTGCTATGTCGCCAATGCTGTCGTTGGTGTGCATCAGATTGCGTATTTTCTGACGCGCCCTGTTTAGCCGGTAAATCTGATGGTACTTGACCGGCGGCAACCCAACCATGTTTGAGAAGATTGTCTCAATCGTGCGCCGTGACATTGAGAGACCAGGATCGAGAAGTGCCGGCGGTTCAGGCAATTTACCATCGATCGATTGCATTGCGGCGCGCACGGACCAGAACGTCTCGAAGTGCTTCGGTCTGCGGTTCGCGTTTTCGGTGCGGCGCGTCAGGAATTCCATGGACAGGGCTGAGACGATGCAGCCGAGCATTGTTGTGTCCAGTCTGGCTTTTTGTTCCGCTGTCTTCACATTCAGCAGACAGTCCAAGCAAACCCCTATGTCTTCGCGCAGCCTATGAGCGAGCCAAGGTGAACGGTAAACCGTGGCGTATCGTTCCAGACCCATCATCCAGTCGGTGGCCTCAGTCGAGAGATGCGGGTGGGAGAAAAGAGCGTCGTGATCCACGAGGATTAAGGCGAACAACCCCATTGGTGGCACAACGGTATGCAAGAGGGATTTTGTCGGAATGACCAAAATCTGGTCAAAGTCCACTTCATTGCCGAACATTATGGTTGGTCGCGACTGATCCAGAATAACAAGAAAGCCAAAAAGCAACGGCTCGGCGCCAGTTTCAAACCCGTTCCCCTGGTTGCTCTGATGCGGTGCGGCGTTTGTTTCGAACTCATACGACTGGCTGCTTTTCTCTACGACTACCTTCACGCTGCCAAAGTCCGCATTCATGACCTTGCCGTTGTAAGCGCCAGCGCTCAGCTGAATCCTGTGTTGATTGCCTGGAAAGAGATCAGAAAGAGCCTCAAAGTCGTCGACATCCACCACGTCGACGAATTTCGACTGTGTCACGAGACCTTTGGGCGGAAACCACAGGCTCATTGCAACCGCACCTCGCTCAAGATCGGCGAGTCGTCAAGTAGCGGCAAAAAAGAAAAGCCGGAGACCAGCAAAACACCCACTTGGCTGCAGCATTCGTCCGCTGGATCCAAATTGTCTTGGCCGATTTTTCCGCTCATGCCTAACGCCCTTTGAGGTGTCTGCTTCTTTAGCTTCCCGATTGCTTGCCCATCAATATAATAGGCATTGATTACTTTTAAATACTATCAGTAGATTTTACGAATGCTTTTGCGCAGATCCCTCAGCGACTGTCAGAAGCCTCCTGAATCTTTGAAAATTTCAAACGTAGTCCGGATCATCGCGGACCCTGGCTCCTCTATCTGCCGGGATCAGGGCAACAGCTGGCCGGGCGAGGCTACTTGTCTGCCCGGCACGGAGATTCAGAGCCCTAGCGCCAGTCCGGCCGCGCCCTCAGGTTGTTGGTGTCATCGGACAGCTGTTCCTGACAGCCCAGAGGAAGGCTGGCCTGAGGGCCGAGGCCAGTTCCCATAACGCAACAAACACACTGTGACCGTTGGCAAGTTTACTCCTGAGCTGTTGATCTCGATCCCAAAGCCTGGACGACTGACTTCGTCTGTTCGCCAAGCTGTGGCGCGTTCGACGATGGCGCAAATGCCGCATGTCCATCAATTCTAAATGGCAGTGTTGGAACGGACAGACCAGTGTCGGGGAAGGTGTGAATAAACCCGCGTTTCAAAACATGGGGCATGGACAAGCTCTCAGGCAAGGTCCGCAATTTCGCTGCAGGAACTCCACTTGACTGAAAGACTGTTTCCCATTCCTCAGAAGTCCTGGTCAATAGCGCAGCCGCCAGTTCGCCTTCCAGGTCTGCTGCATGGTCCAGCCGGGCCTTGCGATTGGTAAACCTCGGATCGCTCAGCCAACCCACTTTACCCAAGGCTTTCGCCAACTTGCGGAATTGGCTCTCTTCATTGACGCCTAGGCTGATCATTCCCTCCTTGCACCGAAAATTGCCGGCTCCAGGACTGCGGCTATTGGCAGCGTTGCCACGCCGGGTAGGCTTGTTTCCGGTATAGAGGTAGTCGGAGATGGTCGAACTCATCATTACATGCGCGGTTTCCAGCATCGAAACGTCGATGAAACATCCCTTCCCGGTCTGACTGCGCTGGAACAATGCCGTGGTCACGGCAAATGCCGCCGATAGCGCGACGCCGTAATCCACAATCGGCGCTCCTGTGCGGATCGGGCCTGTTTCGGGAGATCCCGTCAGTGACATCAATCCACTGGTCGCCTGAATGTTCACATCATAGGCCGGGGCATTTTCCAGGTCGCCGCCGCGGCCATACCCCGTCATGGAACAATGGATGAGCCGTCGATTGATTGCGCGAACGCTATCGGGGTCGAGACCGAGCGTTTCCATGGTCTTGGGCAGGTGGTTTTCTACAAAGATATCCGCCTCTTCCAGCAAGCGCCTCATGGTCTTGGCGCCACTTTCGCTTTGCAGGTCGAGAGCGACTGACTTTTTACCAGCCGCTTGCGTGAGGTAGGACGTGCTCATCCCGTTTGCCTGGGCCTCGCGGTCGGTGCCGCCCCGGTGGCGCATCGCGTCTCCCTTGACCGGGCTTTCCACCTTGATGACCTCTGCCCCCAGCAAGCCCAAAAAATACGAGCAGGCAGGGCCAGCCAGCACATGGGTGAAATCGATCACTTTCAGACCTTCCAGCGGCAGCATCACGCATCCTCCAGGGAGAGGGCGCGGGCTTCTCTGCTCAGGGCGCGTGCGCGCAGGATAATTGTCAGAACGCCCAGCAGAAGGAAACCGAGCGCAACCGGGCGCGTGACGAAGATCATCAAGCCGTTGTCCGACAAGAGCAAAGACTGGCGGAATGTTTCCTCAGCCCCACCGGCGAGCACAAAGGCAATCACGAAGGCTGCCGGGTTGAAGTCGAGCTTTTTCATACCCCAGCCCAGCACGCCCGCTGCGACCATGATCCAGACGTCGAACAGATTGCCCCGCGACGCATATGCGGCAACAAACGAGGTCAGAAAAATCAGCGGATAAAGAATGTCCGTCGGAATTCGCACAATGAAGCGCCCGACATATGCGGCCCCGAAGAA
>JBCBUG010000049.1:0-4019 GCA_039818265.1 Pseudomonadota bacterium
TCCAAGGCGATCATTCATGCCGGTGACGAATACCACAAAATGGCCCATGCCACCGAAGGGTCTGCCATCGGTATCACTGCTGCCGCGCCCGCGATCGACTTTGCCCAAACGCTAACCTGGAAAGACGGGATCGTCGGTCGCCTGAACGGCGGCGTCGCGGGGCTTTTGAAAAAAGCCAAGGTACGTCAGGTGGCCGGCACCGCGCGGTTCCATGACGCCAAAAAGGTGATCGTGGACGGCCCGGAGGGTGAAACCATCATCAAGGCGGAAAATGTCGTCATCGCGACGGGCTCAACCTCAGTGGAGCTGCCGTTTCTGCCGTTTGACGGCACCTTTGTACAATCGTCCACCGATGTGCTGGCCGATCCGGTCCTGCCCAAAAGGCTGGTCGTTGTCGGCGGCGGTTACATCGGACTGGAATTGGGTACAGCCCTGGCCAAGCTGGGCGTCCAAGTCACCGTGGTCGAAGCCGCCGAGCGCATCCTACCGCAATACGACGCCGAGTTGACCAAACCTGTCGCTGACCGGTTGGAGACGCTGGGCGTTACAGTAATGACCAAGACCTTTGCCCAGGGTGTCGGCGACGACGGCAAATCGCTGTTGGTCAAGGATGCTGACGACACTGAAACCAGCATCGCGTGCGATAAGGTTCTGGTTACCGTGGGGCGCCGACCAGTCACCAAAGAGCTGGATCTTGACCGGTTGGCCGTGGACATGGACGGCACGTTCATCAAAATTGACGAAACCTGCGCAACGTCGATGCGCGGGCTTTACGCAATCGGCGACATCACCGGTGAACCCATGCTGGCCCACCGCGCCATGGCGCAGGGTGAGATGGTGGCCGAGATCGTCGCAGGCGAAAAGCGTCTTTGGGACAAGTATTGCATTCCGGCGGTGTGCTTCACCGACCCCGAAATCCTGACCGTTGGTCTGTCGCCGACTGAGGCGGAAGGCGTAGGACACGACATCAAAACCGGCAAGTTCCCGTTCATGGCCAATGGTCGCGCCATGACAACCGAGCGCGAAGATGGTTTCATCCGCGTGGTTGCACGCGCAGATAATCATCAAATCCTCGGCATCCAGGCGGTCGGCGAGGGTATATCAGAAATGGCGGCTGGTTTTGCACTGGCGATCGAGATGGGTGCTCATCTTGAAGATGTCGCGGGCACAATTCATGCCCATCCAACCAAGGGTGAAGCGCTCCAGGAGGCGGCCTTGATGAGTTCTGGCCATGCTTTGCATATTTAGGTTTTTTCAAACCTTAAGACTGGCCGTATTCTAGTGAGACTTTCTCAAAGTTATCCTTGATCAGATCAATTAGGTTGGTGGCGTTCGGATGAAGAACCTGTCTTCTAAGCATGGTGATCCCGACAGTCCTCACTGCCTCTTCGTCGGCCAAGGGAACGGCTCGAAAGTTGTCAAACGCGCCCATCCCAAGAGCGATCCGCGGCAAAAGCGCGACGCCTAGACCCTTTTGCGCAAGCGCCAGTCCCGTGTACGCATTTTCAATCTCGCATCGCACATTAAGGGTTACATTTCGCTTTTGTGCGATCCGCTCGATAAGCTGCCGTGTGGCTGTCTTACTGTTAAGAACGATCACTGGGAGTTTGAGCAAATCAACAAATTGCATCTTCTCTTGGCCATCATCAAATTGCTCCGGCAGGCAGGCCACTAACCTGTCCCTATAAAGTGGCTCGTAATCAAACTCTTCCAGCTCCGATGCAGGAGGCCCCAAGTACAAGATTGTTTTGCCATCACGAAGCAAGGTCGCGCCTTCATTGGGTGGAGCCTCCATCAAAGTTACGGCGCTGTCCTTGTACTTCTTCGTGTAAATTCTCAGCACGTCACCAACGCCTTGCGCTGCTAAGGTCGGAGCGCAACCGATAGAAACCTGTCCCTTGCGAAATTCTGATTGGCGGCGAAGCGTTGCAAATCCTTGATCGATGCTGGCAAGCGAACCGCTCACCGTCTCGTAAAGTTCCTGTCCTTCGGTTGTAAGGCTTACGCGCTGCCTTGCGCGCACAAAGAGTTGAAGTCCTAGTTGCTCTTCCAACTCCTTGATCTGAACGCTGACGGCGGAAGGTGACCTTTGTAGCGCGTCAGCCGCTTTCCTAAGACTGCCAAACTTTGCGGCCTGAACAAAGGTTTGCACCAACTTCAAATTGACATTTTCCACGATTCTTCTCCGAGCTGTCACCGACAGAGTTGTTCAAATCATGCACTAAACTGCCCGAAGTTGTACAATTTTACGAACACTTGATGAGGTTTTTGAAATATCTGTTTTGGGCGTGAGCAGCTAGCGTCGGTGCTAGACGGTTCTTGGGAGGGAACGGTTTGGCATCTCAATCACTTCTTGTACTTCCTGGTGACGGGATTGGGCCAGAGGTCGTAGCGCAGGCTGAACGCGTTTTGGACTGGTTCAACGACAATACCACAGTGAACATCGAAGTGTGCCGAGACCTTCTAGGAGGTTGTGCAATCGACAGGCACGGGGTTCCTATTTCAGAAAAGACGATGGCCACCGCGAGCTCCTGCAACGCTATTTTGGTCGGTGCCGTTGGTGGCGCGAAATGGGATCAGGTCGACTTTGACAAACGCCCTGAACAAGGCCTTTTGAGGTTGCGAAAAGAACTTTCACTTTTTGCAAATTTCCGACCAGCGATATGTTTTGAAGCCTTGGCAGATCATTCAACGCTGAAGCGCAATGTCATTGAAGGCTTGGATATCGTCATTGTCAGAGAGCTGACCGCGGGGCTCTATTTTGGCGAACCGAGGGGCGTTTTTCTAAGTGATGATGGACAGCGCAGAGGCGTAAATACACAAAGTTACACGGAAGGCGAAATTGCCAGAGTTGCGCGTCGTGCATTTCAATTGGCGCGATCGCGTCATGGTCGCTTATGCTCGATGGAGAAGTCCAAGGTCATGGAAGCTGGCGCCTTGTGGCGTGAGGTTGTGACTGATGTACATTCGGCTGAATTCGCTGATATCGAACTGTCACACATGTATGCTGACAACGGCGCGATGCAGCTGGTCCGTAATCCAAAGCAGTTCGATGTGATTTTGACCGACAATATGTTCGGTGACATCCTGAGTGACGAAGCCGCCATGCTGACCGGGTCGCTTGGAATGCTGCCATCAGCTTCGCTTGGCACCACAACCCCGCAAGGGGTTTGCCGAGGGCTCTATGAGCCTGTTCACGGATCTGCGCCGGATATTTCGGGGCAGAACAAAGCAAATCCACTGGCGACTATTTTAAGCCTATCCATGGCATTTCGACATTCCTTTGGTCTGCCACTGGAAGCGGAACGTTTGGATATGGCAGTCGATAATGTTCTGAAGAAAGGCATCAAGACGGCCGATCTTCTAAACGGGCAAGATCAAACAGCGGCCACCACTGAGGAGATGGGCACTGCTGTGATCGAGCAACTCAAAGACGAACAGGCGAGGCACTGAAATCGCCTGATAAGATCCTCGGGAACTATTCTCGAGGAAAATTTCCAAAATGGGAGGAGAAAAATGGATAGAAGATCGTTTATCAGGGGGGCCGCTATTGCGACACCTGCTGCTGCGGCAACACTGGCCGCACCTGCATACGCGCAGGGCAAGCGGACACTCACCATGGTCACGACCTGGGGGCGGGGTCTTGCCGGCGTGGATGACGCAGCGGATTTCATCGTCAATCGTGTTGGCGCGATGTCTGGCGGAACGCTGGAAATCGAAAAGAAATCCGCGGGGGAACTTGTCGGCGCATTGGAGGTCTTTGACGCGGTCACGGCCGGTCAGGCTGATCTCTATCACTCTGCGGACTACTTCTTTACCGGTCAGCATCCGGCATTGGCGTATTTTACCGGCGTTCCCTTCGGCTTGACCGCCCAGGAAATGATGGTGTGGTACTACCATGATGGCGGCAAGGAGCTTCACCATGAAATCGGTGAAATTTTCGGGTTGAAGACTTTTCTTGCAGGGAACACTGGCGCTCAAGCTGGGGGATGGTTTGCAAAGGAAATCAATGCTCCAGA
>JBCBUG010000050.1:0-3877 GCA_039818265.1 Pseudomonadota bacterium
GGCTTCGTAGCGGGAACCGGTCACCACGGCGATTTTTTTGCCAGTGAGCGCCTGCTCATCGAAATCATCGGCCTTGTCTGACTGGACCACGAACCGTGCCGGCAGCTTCAGGTAGTCGTCGGTGAAATTGAGACGGCGCGTCGCGGGAAGCCCTCGCGACAGGCCGGAAATGATTGCGTCCCCTTCTTCCTCGTCCAGCGCGGACAGAAGCACGTTGAAATTCTTGATCCTGAGCGCACAGGAACTGCCAAGTTCCTGGCAAAGCGCGCGCGCCAGATCGACGTTGAAACCGGTCAGACGGCCCTGGGGGTCCCTGAAAACGAAGGGCGGGTAGTTGTCTGTTGCCAGAAACTGGATCTTGTCCGGTATGGAACTTGGCCGGTCGCTGACCGCCTTCGGGTCCCAGAAATTCGGGACCCGCACGCCGTCATCCTGCGCAAATCCGTGCACAGGCAGAAGCAAAGCAAGAAGATATGCTAACAGGAACGCAACCGGGTGTGTCTTCATGAAATACTGGATCTGAAACCGCTTCGAATGTCTGCCTTGGGGCGAATGTGCGCACAGCGCTTCCTGCGCGAGTCACTTCTCTTGGCAGCGATGATACCGCAAAGTCAGTCTCGTGAGCAAAATGAGAATGCGGCACATGTTTCAGTCATGGCGAATCATTGGCTGGCGCAGTCTGGGGCTGGCGCAGTCTGGGGCTGGCGCAGTCCGGGCCGGATTTGATGATCCGGCAAACCGAACGTGCACGAGACCCTCGCGGCACACAATCGGTGTCGCGATTGAACGCGTGGATGATAGCGGCCAAAGGCCTTAACCGTTCATCGAAGGGGTCCCTGCATGCCCTAGTGCAGGTCGTCCTTCTCCAGATCGGTCAGGCTGACCCTGTCCGCCATCTTGACGAGCCAGTGAAGTGTCTTCTTCTGCTCGCTGTCCAGCTGGTCCATTTCCGAAATTTTCAACACGGTTTCACGATGATTGTTCCAGGCCAGGAAGAAATCTACAACATCTGAAACATCGTCAATAATAGCGTTTTTTTCTGACAATTTTCCTGCTCACGGTTCTGTTCCTCACGGCGTGAGTTTAGTGGCTGTTGCACGCGAAGGAGCGTGAAAAAAGTGTGAGGCTGTTGGATAGTGACTATAAGTGCTGTTCTATAGAATACGTAGTTTTCTCGAGGCGACGGGGCATGCGCGCAAAGATATTGGAAATCAGCTTGTTCGGGTCCTGCATCGTGCGCTCCCTGGAACCGGGGGCGTTTGACGTCACGGGCAAGAAACACCGTGCCCTGTTCGCATTGCTGGCAACCGCACCGCATGGGTGCCGAAGCCGGACTTTCCTGCAGGAAACACTCTGGGGCGTCTCGAGTTATGACACCGGCCGGCAAAGCCTGCGGCGTGCCCTGGCCGATATCAAGGCGGCGCTTGGGCCTTATTACGCCCAACTGATCACAACCAACAATTCCGAGGTCACCCTCGACCTGAACAATGTCGTCTTTTCGGGCAAGCCGGGGCAGGGAACCTTCCTGGAAGGGTTGGACATTCCCGCACCCGATTACCTGAGCTGGCGGGACCTGATACGAAACAATCCGGAACAGATCAGCGCCCTGTTCCGTGCTCCGTCGTCTCCGATCCCGCGCCCGCCCGTGCCGACAGTCACGGTGGTTCCGCTCCTGAGCGTCGAGAACAATCCGGAACTCATGGCGCTTGGAGACTGGTTTGCGGAGGAGATCTGCCGCTCCCTGTCGCGCACCAATCTTCTGGCGGTCATTTCGCATCTTTCAAGCCGGGCGCTCGCTGGACGCCAGATCGACATCGGATCGGTTCGTTCGAAACTCGCCGTTGATTATTGCGTGTGCGGCAGTATTCGGCAGGACGACGAGGAAGTCATAACGGATATCGACTTTCTGGACGCTGAAACCGGCCGCATCCTCTGGACGCGGCAATACAGCACCAGCCGCCGGGATTTCCTGAAGGATGCCGGTGAAGGTCTGTCGAATATCGTGCGGTCCGTCGGCAGTGCAATCGCATCCGATACGCTGAACTATGTGCGTGGACGTCCAATAAGCGAAATTGCCGATCACAGGCTGCTCATGGCCGGCGTCAGCCTGATGCACCGGCCGACTTTGCGTGATTTTGCAAAATCGCGGGAGATCCTGAACGAGGCCATTTCCAGAACGCCGCAATCGGCAGAAGTGCATGCCTGGCGTGGCAAATGGCACGTCTTGAGCGTATTCAATGGCTGGAGTTCGGATCCGGTGAAGGACACGAAGGGTGCGATCAACAACACCTCCAAGGCACTCGATATCGATCCTGAAAGTGCGTTCTGCCTCACGATTGACGGGTTCGCGCACAACAACTTGTTGAGAAGGTTGGACGTCGCCTCGGAGCGCTATTCCACGGCTCTCGAACACAATCCGAATGAGGCACTCTCCTGGTTGCTGAGAGGGACGCTGTTCGCATTTCAGGATGCAGGCTCGCAAGCTGTCCATGCGGCTGAAAAGGCGCGGCAGCTGTCGCCGATCGACCCCTTCAAATATTATTTCGACTCGTTGAGTGCGACGGCATATCTGGCCGCGGAAGATTACGAGACGGCGCTGAAATTTGCCGACAATTCGCTCGCCCGAAACCAGCGGCACCTGTCAACGCTGCGGGCAAAGATCACCGCACTTCACTTTTTGGGTCGAGACGAAGAGGCAAAAGAGGTTGCGGCGGAACTGCGCCGCAGACAGCCGAATTTTTCGGTTGATGATTACATGCGCGCGCACCCTGCGGCTGACTATCAAATTGGAAAAAATGCTGCTGATGCACTACGCGCAGCAGGCTTTCAGTAAAGTTATGAATTGGAGGGCTAAATGGCATACTTTGGCGGTATCGGTGGAATTGGTGGAATTGGTGGCATAGGCGGCATTGGCGGCATTGGCGGCATTGGTGGCATTGGCAACCTAAATGCGTCGGGCCTGGGAAGTTTCCTGGGCGCAGGAACGGTTGGCGTCTTGGATCCGCTAACCGTTCAAGGTCTGCAAACAAGCGCGCAGGCAATCAGTCATGCCGCCGGCGATGGCGCTTCGCATGCGTCGCGTGAATTGGCGTTTTCGTCTGCGGACAACCTCGACTATTGGGGCGATTGGGTTCGGGCATCGCTTTATTTGAGTGATTTCCTCAGCGAATTGCGTTGGATCGTGGACGGGAATCAACCGGAGTCGGTGACGTTGAGTCACCAGGGTTCTGGCGGAACGGCCCAGTCGTTTTTTGAGATCGTGCGTCCGGCAGCGACGGTGTTTGACGAGCAACTGACATACGTGCGTGCCTACATGGACCAGCGCCCGGAAAGAACTCCGGAAATCACGTCCCAGCTCGGGTTTCCAACCCCCTATTTTGCAATGCTTTTGGGTCTGCACCCGGCGCGCAACGCAAAGACTTTCGAGTTGATCACTGTCTGCCAGGTTCTGGCGGCACACGTGGCGATGATCGTGAAACACCACCTGGCCATTCGTAGGCCAGATCGCATTGGTGCGACCGTGTTGCCGATGATCCCGACGCCCGGTCACGGGGCCTTCCCGAGCGCACACGCAACAGAAGCATTCGCCGTAGCGCATCTTTTAGCGGGTTTGGTCGATGCCACAGGGTCGCATTATCCGGATCCGGACAAACGCAAAAATCTTCTGTTCAAGCAGGCCGAGCGCATTTCCGTCAGCAGGACCGTCGCCGGTGTTCACTATCCCATTGACAGCTGGGCGGGTGCCCTGCTCGGCAAGGTGATCGCGGAGATCATTCTCAACAAGTGCGGTATCACGAACACCATGACCGGCTTGAAATACGCCGCCAAAGGCGACTCCGACTTTATGCTGTCGCAATACAAGGACCCGGTCTGGAAA
>JBCBUG010000051.1:0-3437 GCA_039818265.1 Pseudomonadota bacterium
CAGTCCCGCCCCAGGCCACAGGCAGGGCTTCGCCCTCCTGTTCTGCCAGCCGATAGATGTGGTCCATCTATCAGCTAACAGATCAGAAGGCCGCGCCCATTAGCGGATAGCCGGGAAACATCGGCAACCGCATCGCCACGATAAGGAGACGCCACGAATGGCTGATTTTGATATTAATATCACTGCAACTTACTCCCCCGAGGACAATAAAATCCGTCTGTATGCCTCGGAGCGATTGGACGCCGACACATACGAGCGCGTCAAAGCCGCAGGCTTCAAATGGGCACCTAAACAGGAATTGTTCGTCGCCCCTATGTGGACCGTAGCCCGCGAAAACCTTGCGCTTGAACTGGCAGGTGAGATTGAACCCGAAGAAACCACAATGGCCGAACGGGCGCAGATCAAAGCGGATCGCCTGGACGGGATCGCACAGAAACGCGCCGAACAGGCAAACGCATTTCACCGGGCCGCTGATGAACTGTCCCGCGCATTCGAATTTGGTCAGCCTATTCTTGTCGGGCATCACTCCGAGCGCAAAGCCCGCAAGACACAAGAGCGGATGCACAACGCAATGGACAAAGCCGTTAAGGCTCATGGCGCTATCGGTTATTGGCAATATCGCGCGGCAGGTGTCGAGCGTCATGCAAACCGGAAGAATGACCCCAAGGTGCGCGCGCGCCGGATCAAGAAACTACTGGCCGAGCTGCGCGACCTTCAGCGCCGGTTGAACGCTGCGCATAAAGCCTTGGCAATGTGGGAAAGCGCGACCACTGACAAGCAAATCAGCTTCATTCTGGGCCGCAGCCCTTCGGTGCCTTATGGTCTCTATTCGGCAGTCGCAGACGGCAAGACCACACCGGCAGAGGCCCGCGCGCAGTGCATCGAGGCTGCAAAACGCACTATCGAGAATGACAACCTGTCCCGCTGGATCACTCACACCTTGAACCGCCTTTCATATGAACGCGAAATGCTGGGCGACGTGCCGCGCTTTGAAGGTGAGATTACGCCGACCCTGTTGCAAATGTTTGTCCGCGAACACGGCGCAGACAAACCCAAAGGGAAAAAGGTCGATGACGATCTGTTTTCTGTTGAGTGTGACGCCCCTTTGCCCGCTCATGTGGCCGATGGCAGCACCGTTGAGCTATCCGCCGATGAGTGGCGCGATTTGATGCAGTCTTGCGGATACGTCCCGCCCGAAAAGAAACCGGCAAAGCCGCCTATTCTGAATTTCAAAGCGCAGACCGGCAAATTTTTGGTTCGCAACCCGTGGAATAGAACAGTCGAGTTTTTGCCGCAGGTGGAAATGACCAAAGCGGAATTTGCCAAAATTGGCACCGACTACAGGGGAACGCGGCTTTCGGCTTGTGGCGCTTTCCGGGTGCGGATCGCACCGAACCCGAACCACGAAGGGCCGCGTTTCTCGGCTGGGTGGGCTGCTATCCTGATCACCGATCAAAAGCAGCATGACGCCCCCGCCGATTTTGACGAGGAAATTGCGCAATGACCCGTCATTGGGAAACCCACCTTTACACCTACGCTGTCGCGCTCACTCAGGGCGCGGCAATCCTGCCCGAGAATTTGCAGGGGATGCGGCAAAAGGCAATCAGCCACGGTCACACAGAGGGAGAATGCCAGATCGTTGAAGCCGACCCGATGGAGTATGTTCAGGAAGGATTTTCGCGCCTGTCCGTTCTGGGCAAGGCGGTCACAGTGCGCCGCTTGATGGAGACCGGAATCGAGGCCAACACGGCGCAACGGATAGTCAACCAAGCCACGAACGCCCTTGAAGTTGAAAGGCTAGGACGATGACTCAGAAACGGCCAAGCATCTACTACCGCCCGAACAAGCCCCTAACCATTCCGGTTAGGGTGCGGCATGACGCGCCCCAACTGGACGAGCTAAAGGCCCCCGAAGTTATCGCCGTTGATAAGTTCACCGAATGCCACGTTACGCCTGATCCTGTCGCTGCGCGGATGGTTGGTTATCTCGGGCCGCAAGGTGACTATCTGACATTGGAGCCAAGCGCCGGAACCGGCCAGCTCGCAAAGGCGCTGATTGCATCAGGTCACAGCACTTGCGAATTGACCATGATCGAGCGCCACAACACGCTTGCGGCAAAGCTGCGCACCATTGGCCCCACGATCAACCGTTGTTTTCTTGATTATGCGGAGGAAGTCAAAGGCCGCGCGCAGTTTCCCCGCATCATCATGAACCCGCCTTTTAAGCAGGTCCGCGCCCACATCGAGGCGGCTTTGTCCCTGCTAGGGCGGGGTGGGCATGACGAACCGGCAACCCTTGTTGCCCTGGTCCCTGTCACCTTCCACCACGACGAGGCCGAAGAACTCGAAACCTTGCCGCCAGACACCTTTGCGACGGCCAGCGTTCACACGAAAATCATCAGAATCCGCCGCTGAGGGAAAGCCGATGTCTACAAAACCAATTGTCAGGATCGCTTGCGATGCAATGCAGTTTTTCGAAATCGACTTGCCGGATGGAGCCGACCCGGAAACCTACGCCGATTCAGACGAAGCCCGCGCACAGTTTGCCGATTTGGTTTCGTCCGGCTTCATTGATTTTCAGTTAGTTCGCCGGTTTGACAGCGACGGAAAGGAGGTTTGACCACCTTTTGCGCGCCGCCATGTGTGGCGCGCTTTGGTCTGTTCCCCTTTGTTGTCCCGGCGAACCGGGGCCGTTAGCCCCAATTCACCAGGACTGTGCGCTGCCAGCGCACGGGGCCGCATTAGCGGCCTGAGCGACTTTTATGGCTGTTGGTGCTGTGCTACCGTCACCGAGTCGACGGCAATCGACACAAACGCTCTTTTGAGCCAGTCGGCCCGATCGTTGCCGCGAGTCTGGGCCGACTGCTGTTCTTCAGAACTTCCGCGCGTTGTGCATTTCACCCCAATTCGCCAACTACAAAGCGAACCCCCGGTTTCCTGCGCGCCTGCCTTCGATCTGTCCCATTGAAAATGAGCGGCCAAGATACACGCCGCGCAGACCAGTAAACACCAAGCCCTCCGGGGCGCGTGCCGCGCGTGTTGACTGGTCTGCTTTCCCGCCGTGTCCGAGAGCCGCGAATTTTCAACAGGAGACAGACATGAAATACATTCGCAAAAAATCCAAACAGCTTCGCAGGCTTGCAGCTCGTCGTCTGAAAGCAGTGAAAAAACAGCTTCAGAAGATCGACTTGAGCCTCAGCATCGAAGTCAACTTGATCGTCATCAAGATCACATTCACAGCTAAACGCCGGGAGCCATAGCCCCGGCATTGGTATGGGGTTGTTGTTGGCTGACACTGGCAAATCCCGCGCCTATGGGCGCGTGACCGCGTGCTAGTCGGACGCCGGCACACCGGCCTCCGACCCGAACCAATCAAGTGCGATCTCCCTGCGGCCCAGGTGCGGATAAACCTGTCTCATCCGAGCCAGCTTTAACCGC
>JBCBUG010000052.1:0-3132 GCA_039818265.1 Pseudomonadota bacterium
GTTTTTGGTTCTAAGTTAGATTGGCGAAACAGACTAAAATGCCCGACTTGCGCTTTGCGACGGTGGCAAAGAAGCTCCAACGGTAAAACCTCTCCTTCGTAGGCTTAATGTAAACGTTCGTTCTGCCGAACCCAAAATCTTCATTTGACTTTAGCATCTAGAGAACTGTGCCGCTTTAGCCAATCTAAGAATGCTTCCGGAGCGCCAGATAGAACGGCATCATCACGCAATACAATGGATATGTCGCGCGCGGCCCAGTCACCTGATATTGGGACCATCGATATCGGCAACAGGGAAAGGTACGGTGCGACGAACATCTCGGGTAGTATCGCGATCCCGAGACCATTAGCCACCATTGTACGCGCAACTTCGTTCGTGCTGGCCATGTAGCTGTATGCGAACCGGGGGGAGGCAGCTCCAGCGACCTTCCGAACCAGCCGCGTGAGTGAGCTCGCATTCTGCACACCAATCATCTGCCAATCCAGAAAATCTTCGAGCGAGACGCTGCCCTTTATTTCTAGCGGGTGCGCTTTCGGGACCACCAGCACCAGCCGGTCACTGACATAAGGCAGGGTCCGCAGACCTCCGGGAATGCGCAAGGTGTTTGAAATAAACCCAATATCCGCGATACCTCGCTGCACCTGGTCCAGGATCTCAGGCGTCAAGAGTTCCAAGAGATCGATGTCGATGTCGTCGGTCTGGGCCAGGAAAGACTGGATATGCTGGGCCAGCCCATTCACCAGCGCGGACCCGTTGGCGCAGATCGCAATCTTGCCGCGCGTACCCGTCGTGAGCCTCTGCATGTCGTCCTCAATCGCGCGCAAGGTCCGAAAAGTGTCGCGCGCGCGGGCCATCAAAAGGCGGCCAGCCTCGGTTATTTCCAATCCTCGCGAGTGGCGCACGAAAAGTTGCTGACCAAGACCCGCTTCCAGATCGCTGATCCTCCGGCTAACTGCTGAAATCGAAAGGTTCAGCTGTTCGGACGCTGCGCGCAGGTTTTCGGCGTCCGCAACCATCAAAAAGGCGCGCAAGGTGACGAAGTCAAAGTGCATATAAACTCCTCTGATCGTTTGAGAATGTGGCTTAGGGCGACTTCCAAGGCAAGCTTTGCGTTTTCTGCAACGCTGCGTTCTCAAAGCCAGAATTCCACTCTCGATCCAGAAACGATAGCTTTTGCTGACGTAAATCAGGAATGGCGCTCTAAAGCTAGGGGGTTTGGTGGCGTCAAATCCAGTTGAAAAGCGACGAAAGACGCAATTTGAGAAGGCTCGATTCGCGAAAACGCAATGCGGGTCCTTACAAGACCGGCGCGGCAGGCGAACCCTGATCGTGCCATCCAAGGGAGGAAAATATGAAGAGAACACTAAAGGCCGCTGCGGCGGGTCGTTATCTGTTGGCAACGTCTGCTTTGGCGATTGGGCTTGCTGCAACTGCACAGGCTGAAACCATTGATATGCAGTCGTTCCTGCCGCCCACGGTGCCTGTCTTGGCGACATCAGGTGTTGATATGGCTGAGCGCGTCAAGCGCCTTACCGGCGGTGAAGTCGAGATCGTTTATCAATCTCCCGGAGCGCTGGTAGCGACAAACGAGATTTGGGACGCAGTTTCGACCGGGGCCGTGCCTGCAGGCTGGTATGCCACTGGCTTTGCGGAGGGTGTGATTCCGTCCGCCTCGCTTTTCACTGCGTTCCCGTTTGGTCCGGACGCCGTGGAATACACAGCCTGGTGGTACGAGGGTGGCGGCAAAGAGCTTTGGGCTGAGATTTCCGAACCGTTCAACATCCATTCTGAGCTTTGCTCGGTCGTGGCGCCGGAAGCGTCAGGCTGGTTCAAAGAGCCGATCACCTCTCCTGACCAATTGGATGGTTTGAAGATGCGGATCTTCGGTCTGGGTGCGGCCACTATGGAAAAGCTGGGCGTTCAAGCGCAATCGATGGGCGCGGGCGACACAATGACCGCGCTGAACACTGGTGCGATTGACGCTGCCGAAATCAGCTTCCCGGCGCTCGATAAAGCGATTGGCCTACAAGAGCACGCGTCGCACTACTACTTCCCGGGTTGGCACCAGCAGAGTTCTTTCCTGCACTTCATCATCAACAAGGATGTGTGGGATGGACTGGAAGACAGCCAACAGGCAGCGATTGAGGCAGCATGTGCGGCGAACGTGGCGGCCACGATTGCCGAAGGTGAGTCAATCCAACTTCAGCCGCTGGCCGATCTGAAGGCCGAGGGCATCACGGTGCACCGCTGGTCTGATGAGATGTTGGCCACTTTTGAAGGTGCTTGGAACGAAGTTGTCGTCGAACGTGCCGCTGCGGACGCCGATTTTGCCCGTGTCTGGGAAAGCATCACCGCCTTCCGCGAGAGCTATGCGACGTGGTCCGAGCTTGGATACCTAGACTGATAGTCTAGACTGCGAGGGGCTGGGGCCCCTCGCAAATAAACAAGAAAACCATGCTTAAAATTGCACATCTCTTTGAGCGGCTTTGCGTTTACGCGGCACGCCTGGCGGGTATCTTGTTGCTCGCCCTGACGGCTGTCGTACTTTACGACGTTATTGGCCGACAGTTCTTTAACACCGGCTCTGTTGCGCTGAGCGAGCTGCAATGGCACATCCATGGTGCCATTGCTCTAGTGGCCTTTGGCTATGCCTATACACGCGACGCACATGTACGCATCGATGTGCTTTCACAGAATTTCTCAAGCCGCTTTAAGGCGCGATTGGAGATTTTGGGCATCGCTCTGTTTCTGACGCCCTTTTTACTTGTGGTGATTTGGTATGGCATTGATTTTGCTGAGAGGTCGTTCTCGCGTGGAGAGCGTTCGCCCGTCAGCCTTGGCTTGACCCATCGCTGGATCATTAAATCCGTTGTGCCGCTTTCGGCATTGATCGCCTTGATGGGCGCTTGGTCAGTTCTGCTGCGCATTGTTGCCCATTTGCGCGGCGAGCTGGACGAACCCTTTGTGCGTGAGGGCCTATGGAAATCCTAGTAGACCTTTTGCCGGCGCTGATGTTCGGTTGCCTTGTCATCGGCATGTTCAGCGGCCTCCCTGTGGCGGTTGTTCTTGGTGGCATCACGTTTTTCTTTGCTGTGTTCGCCATCGCCTTGGGCGAGATGCGGCTTGTTCAGA
>JBCBUG010000053.1:0-2946 GCA_039818265.1 Pseudomonadota bacterium
GGCGGCCTATGCCGCGCGCCTGTCAACCGAACAGCGCCTGGCTTTGGTCGAAGACATCGTGCCCATCGTCGCCTTCCTCGCAAGTGCCGAGTCGCAATGGGTCAACGGGCAAACGGTCTGGATCAACGGCGGCTACCTCACCCGATGACCTGAAGCCATCCGGAGGCCTGCGGGTCTCCGGTGCTTCTCGGGAGCAGGCAGCGCGAACGTGAGAAACAACAACTAATTTGCCGGCAAATCAGTTGTTCTCATTTGACCGCGCCGGCACCAGGTCCCGAACACCGACGATCAGCATGCCGGGGAAATCGGCAAGATGCGGAGCGGGAGGCTGCCTGGCATTCACGGTGCGATAAGAACCTCGCCCTCGATTTCCATGGCGAACCCAAGTGGCAATCCTGAAACACCAATGGCCGAACGGGCATGGCGGCCCACGTCCTTTCCGAACACCTCGATGACAAGATCGCTGAACCCGTTGACGACAACGTGCTGGTCAGAATAACCGGGCGCGGACGTGACCATGCCAAAAACGCGGACCCATCCGACGATCCGCGACAGCTCGCCAAGCTCCGCCTTGAGATTGGCCAAGACGGCAAGGGCGACCTCCCGGGCTTCCTGATAACCCTGTTCTGTCGTGATCCCGTCCCCGACAACGCCAAAAGGCCCTGCGATACTGCCATCCGCCGCGCTTTTTGGATGACCCGAAAAGACGGCGCGGTCACCTCTGATGTTGACGAAGTCGAAGGGTAAACTAAGCCCCGCCGGCAGTTTCGTGGGTTGCGGCAATTCAAGGCCCAGCTGTTTCAATCTAATCTCTGGCGTCGTCATGATCAGTTCCTCACAAAAACAATCACGCACGCTACCGCATGCCGGGCGAGAAGTCCGCAAAAGGCGCCCAGCCAACCTTCGCTCTTTGGTGACATCTCACCAAACGTTGCCAACGACGCTTTTCTTTCGCAGGCCCGCTTTTGGTCACATGGCTGAAACCTTCTTGCACAGACTGATCAGGTCTTTCGCCTGTTTCCCGGTCAAACCGGTCGTGGCAAATACAATCTCGGTTGCGTGACAACTCCGGCTCAACAGGTCACGCCCGGCTTCGGTAATCCCGATCGACTTCTGGCGTTCGCTGTCAGCGTCCATCGCGCGCGTGATCAATCTCTTGTCTTCCAGCTTGCGCAGCAGCGGGGTCATCGTGGCCTTGGCGACGCCCAGGCGCTTGGCCAAATGCGTGATGGAAACCCCGTCCTCTTCAGCCAGAGCCATGAGCGTCGTGTATTGCGCATAGGTCAAGCCGTGCTCGGCCAGGAGAGGACGGTACAGATCGCTGATCCTGTTCGAGGCCGCGTGAACCGCAAAACAAAGCTGCTGGTCGAGGACAAGATCGGCTGGAATGTCATGCTTGTCATCTTTTGGCACGGTTTGCGTTTCCCTGGAGTTCGCGTGGTCGAGATCGTCGCTCAATACACCATTTGACAGGCGCACATAAGATAGTTAGATATCTTATTGTTAGTATACATACTTTTAATGAGTGAACCAATGCTCAAGATCAGTGTCTTCCCGGCACCTATGACAACCATACCGATGGGCGCAATGGCTGACGGCCAAAACCATCGTTCCGCACAAGAGGACTTCGAGGTGTCCGAAGACACGTTCGGCATAACACCGGGAGAACGCTGCAATCCCACCAAGGGGATCTGCTTTGCCGGTGAATTCAGTACGGTCGGTCCGACCAATCTCAGCGACGGGTTCGCGGGTTCCGACGATCCCATTCTTGCGGCCCGTTCAGCAATCCGCGCCCAAGGCATGGGCGTGCGATCGGGCGAGACGTAACCCCGAGACCCGAGGCACCCTTGTCAGGGATGCTAAAATATCAAACCAGAAAAGGACTTAACCCATGTCGTGGCTACCAACTCTGAAGACAGAGACACCCGAAGCAGGCTACGAGCTCGCGATCAAGCTTTCGCGCATGGCGGTCAAGGTGACCCAACCGGACGACGCGGCGCGCAGCCGGATGCGCCCCGACTATGCCAACAATGCCGACAGCCTGACAATGGCGTCGCATGTCGTGGCAACAAACTTTCAAACGATCGCCCAGGCAAACGATTTCTGGCGCTGAGCTCACCACCTGGAACCCGGGAGCAAACACTCTTCAACCCCTCTGAACAGCAGCAACGGGTGGAGGCGGAGGTTTGCCCGGGCCAGCGGGCGGAAGCCCGCCCAAGTGGCTTGCCGCGGCCTTGCACCCGCCCGGGTGCCGTGCACGTTTGCAAGTGGATGGTCCTGAGCGAAAAGAGTGAGGCGTTCCTGACGAGCGCGGCGCAGCGGGCCCTGGTTGATCCTACTGGTGCCAGAAGGTGGTGCGGTTGACCTGCGTCCGATCCTAACCGAAACCTAACGCAGCACAAACCGGCTCAAAACTCCGTTCAATTATACCCGTTGTCCTGGGACGGCGCACGGAAGCGCAGCTCCTGTCGAGTTTGTCGAAACACAGATCCAAGGACGCAACCAATGAAGACCTACGGAACGAAAATCGCGATGGTTTCCATGGCAATGGCCATGAGCTTCATGGCAAATCAGGCTCTTGCCGTTGACGAACATTACGTCGATGGCGGTGCCGTCGTCGGGGGAACCGACGTTGTCGCCTATCATACCTTAGGAGCGCCAACGCCCGGGTCGTCTGAATTTGCGTCGGAGTATCAGGGCGCAACGTGGCACTTTGCATCTGCCGAGAACAAGGCGCTTTTTGATGCCGATCCGGCCAAGTATGCCCCGGCCTACGGCGGATGGTGCTCGGCCGGCGCAAGCAAGGGCAAGAAAGTGCCGACCCAGCCGGATCTTTGGGCGATCGTTGACGGGCAGCTTTACCTCAACAGCAGCCCGGCGGCTCACAACAAGCTCTTCCTCGCCGATACAGAAACCGTGATCTCGAAAGGCGAGTCGAACTGGAAA
>JBCBUG010000054.1:0-2700 GCA_039818265.1 Pseudomonadota bacterium
CCGAAGACGGCTTTCTGTCCGGCCTGAGCGACGAGCACCGGTCTCTTGCCGCGGCAAACGGCTGGCAGGACGCGGCCGGCGTATTGGAAGATTATCAGGCGCTCCAGGGCGCGTTGACAGGATCTGTTCAGGTTCCCGGCAAAGAAGCGAGCCCGGAAGAGCGCTCTGAGTTCTACGCGGAAGTCTCCAAGAGCTGGACGCCGAAAGACGGATACCGGTTCAAGATGCCGGAGACGCTGCCGCACAGCTTTCCCTATGATCAGGCATTTGCGCAAGAGGCCGGCGGCTGGTTTAAGGAGGCAGGGCTGCACCCAGAGGCAGCCCAGCAATTGCACGACAGGTGGGTCAGCAAGATGGCCGAGCAGTTCAGCGCGCAAGAAGAGTCCGCGAATAACGCGGCTCGCGCCCAGCAGCAGGCTGCGGAAAGTGCGCACCAGGACCTCGTGCGTGACTACGGCACGCCGGAAAGCGACGGTTATCAGAACGCGGTCGCCCGAGCGGACCGGGCGCTGACAGGCTTGAAATCGGCGGGGATCGACTTGACGGATTGGTTCGCGGAAAAGGGTGCGCTCTCAAAAGCCGACCAGAACGGATTGCAGCAGGTCGTCGATCCGGTTGCGGTCAAACTGCTGACCTTCATCCATGACCGGGCCTTTGCCGAAGACGGCCTGAGCGGCGTCTGCGAAGGGGCAAGTGGAGGCAACCCGTTCGATCAGGACAGTCTCGACCTGAAGCTGCAGTCGGAACTGCTGGACCGAAACCCGGCCCGTGCGCGGCAGATGATCCTGGCAGCGGGACGGGATCCGAAGATGTTCCGGGTTTGAGTGCAAAGCGCTAGTCTTGACCGGTCAGCTCTGCGATGATGGTTTTGAAGGTGGTGAAGGTACTGAGACGGGGCTAGCCTGCAAATGCACCAAGGTGATTTCCGGCGGTACGCCGAAGCGCACAGGTAGGATCGAGCAACCCAATCCTCCTGAAATGATCAAATGCCTTGGTTTTTCCTCAGTGCCAACTGTGCCTGTCGAGGACTTGGGTATATTGGCAATGATGTGGCCATAGTTACGATCCTTGCCGAGAGTGGTTCCACTAACGGGTTTGTATCCGAAAAAGTTAATCTGTCCCCCGTGGGTGTGCCCACACATCGTCAGGCTGACGCGCCCTGGAACCTTGCGGAAGATGCGGGGCTCGTGTGCCATGAGCAGCACGGGTGCGTCGTCAGTGATCTGATCCAGAGTACCGTTCAAATCGTCTTTTCCCTGCCAGCGCTTTCGCTTGGCGTTCCTGTTCGGGATGAGGGCGATCTGGTCGTCGAGTCCCGCGATCCAGAACGGATGTCCGACTTTCTGTAACCTGGTAGCACGGTTCTGGTAAAGACTGATCCCGGCGTCCAGCAGCGCCCTGCCTGCAAAGGGGAGACCTTCTCCGGTGAGTTGAACGGTGCGATCATCCCACCAGTCGTGATTGCCGAGAATTGCGTGTGTGCCGAGCGGAGCCGTGAAACCGGCAAAAATCTGCGCCCATTCCTTTGAGGGAATTGTGCTTGTCTTGAATCTGTGGCCGGCGACGTAATCGCCGAGCATCAGCACGATGTCGGGTTTGAGTGCATTTGTTCGTTCAACGATGAAACGCAGCCGATCGAGCCCCATCCAGGGGTTGCAGACGTGCGGATCCGCGATAAGCGCTGCTGTGAGTTCCAAACCTCTTGGCCAGTTGGGAGGGGTCACGACGTGACGCTGAACCCGCAAAAAGAATGGTTCTACGACAACCGCATATGCTGGGAGGCAGGTTACTCCGAAGGTGACGCCGATGGATTGCAGGAAAAAGCGGCGTGAAAACATGCGTCACGGCCTCTCAGCTTCGTTTTGGTTGCAAAAAAAAATTGCACACGCAGAAAAGCGAGAAGAAGGCACGTTTCATTAGATTTTGTGCATTTTTTCTGCCTTGCGTACGCGCACGCCGATGTTCTTGCGTTTCTTGCTGATCTGGTATCAGGAACCGCGAAAGCTTCGCATCGATCTCGCACCTCATGCATCTAATGCTGTAAATCGGAGGGTATTGGGTTTGAATGGAAACGAAACAAATTGGCTTTTTCCACGAGAGGAGAAGCTAGAGTTTGGTCTGGATCACGTAGCAGACGATAGGATTGTCATAGCGGCAGAAAAAGCGCTTGGAGAGTCGACGGCATCAAAGTTGCCGGGACCTCAAAACGGCGGTGCCGCAGACGCCTGATCAGCGCCACCTAAGTGGTCCGTTTTGATTGTTAGTGCATGATTGGGCTGTGGTCCATCTGTAGGATGGTCTCCGGTGCCGGTGGTCGGTAGCCCAAGTCACTGTGCGGGCGCTTGGTATTGTAGTGTTTCATCCATTGTTCGATCAGGATTTGCGCTTCCTTCAGGCTGTCGAAGATTTCTCCGTCCAGCAGTTCGTCACGGAGCCGGGCGTTGAAGCTCTCGCAATATCCGTTTTCCCATGGCGAACCTGGTTCGATGTAAGCGGTCTTGGCACCCACAGCGTTGATCCAGTCCTTGACGGCTTGAGAAACGAACTCCGGCCCATTGTCTGATCTGATGTTGACTGTAACACCTCGAAGGATGAAGAGATCCGTCAGCACATCAATCACGTCGGTGGAGTTCAGCCTTCGCTACACCCAGATTGCCAGGCACTCTCGGGAATACTCGTCCAGGATGTTCAGAGTCCGGA
>JBCBUG010000055.1:0-2652 GCA_039818265.1 Pseudomonadota bacterium
GCCGCCGGCCGCGCTTGTTTTTGATGTCATCTACGACCCCCCGGCGACACCTTTGCTTGAACTGGCCGCGCAGCGCGGTCTGAAAACCGAAAACGGGCTGAAGATGAACCTGCTGCAGGCCGTGCACGGCTTTTCCAAGGCGACGCGGATTTCGGATCTCGGCCGCATCGAAAGCAGCATGAAGGCAAGCGGATGAGCTCGACTGCGTCCTAGCAACTAAGCAAATGGTCAGGTGCGCAGTGACATGGGCTACGTACGACAGCTTCATCGCTAAGCAATCCCATCGCTATGGCAACAAAGCCCTGCGCAGCCCTCTCAGCTTGACCGTTTTTCGACCGAACACTTCGCTAGTTTTTCACTTGGCATGCAATGCGTTTAACGCCTCACGCACCTCGCGTTGCCGATGTAGTGTTGCCCAGAGTATTTTGGCCAAGCGCAGGCGAGACCCGAGGTCACCAATGCCATTGCAATGTCGGTTCCATTGACAAAGCATTGCGCAACAAAACGTTCGCCTGATTTTTTGCGTGATCTGCCATCGCATGGGGTTCCTTCTCCAACGGCGCGGCACCGCACAGTTTTGCCGGCAACGATTGACTGAGTGAGTCTTGTCGCTTCGCGATAACTGGGTTGTCCACGCTCGGGCGTGTCGATGCCACAGAGCCGGATACGGACTAAAGGGCGGCTAAGTTGAAATGTATCCCCGTCGATCACCCTGGAGACGGCACTTTCCCATTCTTGGGCGCTGATTGGCGCGGGAAGCGAAACCAGAGGCACAATCGCAAAAATCGTCGTCACGATTATTCTGATAGCTAACCGCACGTGTTGATCCCATCCCTAACCTTGGCTTCCCATTCTTTTCCAAGAGCAGCCTTGGCGTCGAGCCCGTTGGCGTACCCTCGATCTCCGGGATTGAGCATCAGCACCGCGAACTCGGCGTTGTTGCTGCCTGCGAGATATGAGGTGCTGCCGCCGAAGTAAGTAGTAGACGATCCGTAAGCCGTATTCCCATAGACTGATGCTGACCCGTAGGTCGTAGCAAATGTCGGTCCTGTTGACACCACTCTTGTATTGTTTTGCACTCCACCGCCTTGGATCACGTATCGCTGGTACCCGGCGCGAAGTGTTGCGACTGCTGCCATTTGAGAGGCAACTTTCGCCGCGCCGTCGGTTCCACACGCAGGTGCAGCGCTAGTTGAAATCAAAACCTGGTTTTTTGAGATAGGCGTAACCGAGGTTGCTGCGCAACCGGTCAGTAAGCCAATGAATACCGCAATCGCAGAAACTTTGAGAACGTCGAACAACACAAAAACTCCCCAGCCCCTTGTTAATCAAGCAAATACACAAACTGGGTAGTGAATGCAAATTTCTCCCTTAATGGTTGCTCTTGGCGGTTGTGGAGTGAACTTCACCCTTCCCGAGCTGCACAAAAAGCCCACCGCCATCAATCAACAGCATGCTCAGTTCTCTATCCTAGATGGCCTTAACTAGACCCGGATCATTCTCAGTACGCGAAGAGTTGACCGCCCGCCCAACACGACAGAATTTGAAACTCGAACCAAGGTTCTCGCTCAACAGCGCCTTGGCATCCGGAACCGGTGTTTCCGGATCCAGCCAGGCGTCGTAATGCTCCTGAGCCAGCACGATCGGCATGCGGTTGTGCACATGGTCAATCGGCGCGACGGCCGCGGCAGTCAGAATGGTGCAAGAGGTAACTTCCACATTGGCGTTGTATGCCCAAAGCCCGGCAAAGGAGAAAGGTGCCCCGCTTTCCAGTTGGATGAACCAGGGGTCCTTGCCACCGTCTTCAGCCTTGGTCCATTCGTACCAGCCATCCGCAGGTATTAAACAGCGCTTTGCCTTATAGGCCTCTCGGAACGCCGGTTTCTTCTCGGCGTCTTCGGAGCGTGCATTGAACATCGGGTACTTGCTCTGCAGCTCTTTTGCCCAATGTGGAACAAGCCACCAACGGCCGTCCGAGACTATTTGGTTGCCGCCTTTGTCAAGGTGAACGAAGGGCACTTCCTGCGTTGGTGCGATGTTGTAGCGGGCTGCAGTGTTCCGCTCCGCGTCCTGGTCCGTTAGGCTATATAGCGCGTGGATTTCACGCCACGGTTTGATTTGAGTATAGCGTCCACACATATGATCAGCCCCACTTGAGTGGTCCGTTTTGATTGTTATTGCATGGCTGGTATTTGGTCTATCAGGATGTTGGTTTACCGGTTCATTTCTTTGGAGACCGCGTTGATCGTGCATGACGCTGCAAGCCTCCAAACTGCCCCGCGATGCGGGTGATCAAGCAACGCAAGCACGTCCTGTGCTCTATGCCGGACTTGCGAGGAACTGGAGAAGATCGAATCGACTCTTGAGGCTGAAACATGAGCCGAGCGCGAAGCCGATTGCAACTGCGAGCGATTGGTTCACTCAATTGCGGCGAAGAGTGGAAAAACCTGATGATGGACCGGAAATCAGCTAATCTGATTTCCTTTTTTATCAATAAAATACAGAAAGATATGGCGGACAGAGAGGGATTCGAACCCTCGATACGGTTGCCCGTATACACGCGTTCCAGGCGTGCGCCTTCAGCCACTCGGCCACCTGTCCGTTCCAGGCTGAACCCGCCTGAGTGCCGCGCAATATACTCAGACTGATCCC
>JBCBUG010000056.1:0-2460 GCA_039818265.1 Pseudomonadota bacterium
ATGTCAGTGGGTCCTCCGCGCTTGTGACCCTCGACTGGTCACAGGAAAGCGCGGACGGCGAGACGGTGCTTGAATTCACCTGTCACTATCAGTTGATCCAGGACGGCGTCGACTGGGTCATCGCGGCCATCGTCAACGAATGAGTCTGCCCGTTGGAAGCGGTCCCGTCAGCCGATTCACGATCAAAACAGGCGCGTTTCAGGACCGCGACTCCGCCCCCGGCGTCAGGCAGCCGAGAATACTGACGGTGAGACTTTCGATGATCTGGTGACGATCAGGGACGGTTTCGCAATCCTGAACGGCCGCATGCATCACCGACCGGACCATGTTCATGATCACGAAAACAGCCGGCTTCAGTTGCCCCCCAAGATCGACATCAGGTCTTTCCGAAAGGAAGTTCAGAACGTTCGCCGCCATGTCTTGCTGAAAGCTTTCCCGGTCCACGTGTTTTGATTGCGTCGGTATCCACTCATCAAACGCGGCATGAAGCCGGGGAGACTGAAGGTGCATATCAAGATTGGCACCGACGATCAGGCTGATCGCGTCGCGGAGCGGGAGATCCTGTGATCGGTCCATTGCGCCTTTGACCAGCGCCAAGACTTCATCGTGGTGTTTCTTCTGTACCGCGAGAATAAGCGAATCCTTGTTCGGGAAATACTGATAGAGCGAGCCGATACTGATACCGGCACGCTCCGCAATCAGGTTTGTACTGGCGGTTTTGAAGTCTTGTTCTGAGAAAATCTGCCGCGCGGCTTCGACGATTGTTTCGACCATGAGACGCGAGCGCAGTTGTTTTGGCTGACGCCGTTGGTTCGGATCCGTTTGCAGGTGCAAGGACAACTCCTTTTTCAGTCGGGAAAACCAGAAGCAGGCAAGTTTGGTCAGAATTGTGACCGGAACGCGAGTTGCTCGGCACGAACGAAGGCGATGTATTTATTTTACTTTAAATTAAGAATGAAAATTCAATAGCTTACTCGTCCTCACCTAAGCGCTGAGTAGATGAAT
This sequence comes from Pseudomonadota bacterium, assembly GCA_039818265.1. Classification (GTDB taxonomy): domain Bacteria; phylum Pseudomonadota; class Alphaproteobacteria; order Rhodobacterales; family Rhodobacteraceae; genus Ruegeria. The sequence goes on from JBCBUG010000056.1 coordinate 1,006, forward strand.
CTGGGGTTTCGAACGCGAGTTTCGCAATCGCTTTCCTGCGGTCAAGTTTTTGCCGCTGGCACTGAAACAGAGCCGGCGGACAAAAACCTGAATGGCATGGAGGTTACAGCGTTGCGCACTTGCCGGTATCTCAGAAAGACATGGGGAATGGTCCTGCTGCTAAACGGATGTTCCGGGGCAGCCGCCTTGGCCGCGGACGTCCCGGTCGAACCGCCGGAAGGCGCGCTCGTGGAGGAGGACAACGACAGGGCGGGATTTCACGGCATCATCGTGTTGGGGGGTGGTGCGCAACCCGATTTCGAGGGGGCGGCGGAATATGCGGCCATACCGATGCTCTACGCCAATCTGACGGCGTTTGGACTCGGTCTGGAAATCGAGGGTCCCGAAGCAGCGCTCAACCTGCGGCCGGATGCTGCGCTGCAATTTGGCCCGGCCTTCGGCTACGACATGGGGCGGGACGGCGCTGCCAACAAGGTTGTTGATCGCCTCGACAAGATCGACGGGGCTTTTGAAGCCGGTGGATTTGTCGCCTATCAGTTCAACGCGCTTTTGAATCAGTCGGATATCTTCGAAATTTCCGCTGAACTCATGGCGGACGTGTCCGGTGTGCACGATGGTGTCACGGGATCGATCGGGGCGGGCTACATGGTTGCGGTCACTGAACGGTTGCGTGTCGGCACAGAGCTGTCGGTTGGATTTGCCAGTGACAGCTACATGGACACTTATTTCGGCGTCAACAAAGCCGGCGCGCTCCGGTCAGGACTGGCGGAGTATTCCGCATCCGGGGGCATGAAGGATATCAGCCTTGGGGCCACTGCCAGCATTAACGTCACGGAGCGCTGGGGGATCGTCGGCAGGGCGACTTACTCAAAACTTCTCGGAGACGCAGCCGACAGTCCGATCGTCAAGGAGGAAGGATCTGCTGATCAGTTTTCCGGCGGTCTCGGCATTTCCTTTTCGTTCTGATCGACGTGAATGAAACCGCGCCCGGCCCAGCAACACGCCGACCGTTTGTGGTATGCAAACGGTCGGCGTGTTTTGGCTGTCTTGCAAAGCACACAAATTTCTTGGCGCAGATCGGTACTCAGTGGCCGCGAGAGCAGGCTCTACGGCTTTTTCGCCTTGGCTGCTTTGCGTGCCGCGCGCGACGGTTTGTTTTTCTTCGCGCTCTTCTTTTTCGCACCTGTTTCCTTCGAGGCGGCACGGGCTTTTGGCTTGCGCCGGTCATCGCCCTGTTTCGCAGGGCGCCGTTTCGTGCCGGGTTCATCGTCCGAGTTGCCCGCTAGCGCCTTCATGTCGAGCGGCTCATACGCGGGGTGATGCGGGGGCGCTTCGTCGTCGCCGCGCCGCCGCTTGTGTCCTTTCGGCTTGTCGAAGTCTCTCTTCGGACCGCGGGCCTGGCGCTTCGGCTTCAAACTGTCTTCCGGGCCGAGGTTCTCGTAATCGGGCGCGTCG
>JBCBUG010000057.1:0-2244 GCA_039818265.1 Pseudomonadota bacterium
CCGACCACGAGTTTGCAAGGCGCGACTTTCGCCAAGTTGAGTGGGGACTGCTTCGGTTGTCGTCGACCTTCCTATTGCGATTTGTTTTCCGGCTTTTGGAGAAACGACCAAGACTGAATCTCATCGACGCATTCGTGACTGTCGTCATTGGCGTCAGCCAAATTGCGCAGCCCGTGACCGATCGACTACGCCCTGGATTTTGGAGCAAAGGACAACCAGGCACCAAGCACCGTCGCATGCAAGAATATGAACCCGCCCGCAACAAGGAACCAACCCGTCAGATCGCTTATTTTAACCTTCGCGGCAGTTCCAAACAGTGTCGATGCGGCCGCATACAAGCTGACGCACCAACTGAGTTTAAGTGCGCCCCAAAACCCGGCGTTCGCCCATCGGGAATTGATGTACAGCAGCGTTATCGTCGTTGCTTCCGTGATCCATGCAAGCCAACCAAATGCATAGATAGGGTCTGCCATGCGCGTGAAGACGCCAAGTTCGACATAACGCTGCTCGAACAGCACCACATGCCAGACGATGCTGGTCACCACCGTCAAGAAAAACGCACCGATCCACGTCGTGAGAAATGCACGGTTCATGCGGTCGCCATCCCTGTCCCGGTTATGACATAAGCTTTCTTTTCGGCGGGTTCGGAGTGCCTCAAAAGGGACATCACGTGTTTTGCGATCTTGTTTGCAGTGAGTGGCTCATCCCATTGATTGAGAAACTGGGCGAGAGGTTTGCCAACCGCGGTCGAGTAAGCTTCAGCTGCGGCAAGGCCAAGGACCGTCCCCTGAACCAGTTGCTTCGGTATGATCGAATAAAATGTGAGTCCCAGGCCCAAGAGCTCCGCTTCCTTTTGCGCATAGTCGGTCAGGAAGTGCTGCATCCGCTTTGCGCCGGCATATCCTCCTGTCAGCCTGGAACCGGAAAGGCCCGCGCCACTTGAAAAGCTCACGACTACGCCCCCCTCTTTCATGGGTTGCCTCAGCGCGGCCGATGAGAACGCATGTGCGATTCTGGTATCCGTATTCCATGTGCCACTGAATTCATCCCAGGATTGCTCGTAAAACGGAACCATCTTCGGCTCATGGCCGACGGTCAGCACCAGAAGGTCCGGATCGACTTCCTTCATGAGCTCGGCGGCCACACCGTCGGCGGCAGCATCCATGGCGAGCGTGGTGACCTCCGGCGCGTCGGACTTCAGTCTTGCCAGAGTGTCCTCGCTTCGGGCGACAACGGTGGTATGCACGCCCTGTCCGGACAGCATGAGCGCGAGTTCTTTTCCCGCACCACGGCTTCCACCGACAACAAGGGCTCTTTCGTAGTTTCTCATCTGCTTGCTCTACTGTTTTGGAGGATTGACGAGGTGTCGCGACATGTCGCCAAAAATGGGGGCGGACACCACGCGGGAAGCGAACATCCACAGTCCCGTTTCTTTGGAAAACGTATCTGCGTAGCTTCCTGAAAAAATGGGTTGCAGTGGAGTGTCTTCGACTTGCTGCAGAACCGTAAGGTAGCTCGAAGCCACAGCGGAGTGGCGGTCGGCGGCGATCGAAATGACCACATTCGTCAGGACATGCTTCGTTTTGGGAGTGCCGTCTTCGTAAAGGATGATGCCCGAAAACAAGTCCATCACCCTTTGCCGACCACGGACCTTGCCCACGCCTTCGATTGAAAACTCGGCATTTTCAAACAACGCGGCACACTTGCTGATCTGACCGGCATCAAGCGTCCGGCAGTATTCATTCAGAAGGTGATTGATCGCGCCATGAGCCTCAAATTCTGCGTCTTGACCGATGGAGGCGAGCGAAGTGGTGGACAACAAAGGCAAAAAGTTTGCTGCCATCAAGAATTGTCGGCGTGATTTCATACGCTTTCCAGACTTCTGTCAGTGTCGTGTGATAAGCACCGCTGCGGAAGCGCCAAGGCTGGCAGCACCGACTGCAATGCGGAACGGTTTCGGGTTCGGCAGCGCCTTCTCCACCGTCACGACGCCAGTCAGCAACGCGACCCAGAAAACATTCATGACACCGCCCGCGAAGAGCAGCAGCATCAAGGGAAGTGACGAGGCGAGGCAGTTCAGTCCATAGGTCAGGCCGCTGCGAAATGCAGAGCTCCCGGACGGCATCTTGCGGCAAGTCGCCAGACTGCGCGCCTTGAGCCCCGTAAACTGATAAAGCCCCGCAATCGCTAGCAATGCCGCGCTGAACCAGGTGTTTGTGCTCCACATGTTCATGGCGTGCAGCA
>JBCBUG010000058.1:0-2220 GCA_039818265.1 Pseudomonadota bacterium
ACGGTGAGTTCGACAACCCCGAGACTGGAACCAAGATGTCCGCCGGTTTCGGAAACCACCGAGATGATCTCCGTTCTGAGCTCGTCCGCAAGTGCGGCCAGCTCGTCGGTCGTCATGCGTCGTAGATGTTGCGGGTATTGGACCTGGTCCAGCAGTGGTGTTGCAGCCACTCTCCTGGATATGAAGCTCATATCGTTTCCTCCCGCGCCAGTCGCCATCTCTTCGGCACCGTTCTGCTCTCGGATCCGTTCGCGTATCGCAAGCCAGGGCGGAGCAGTTTGATTTCACCGGTGGACGGCTCAGCTGTCGCTTATTCTTGACGACCTTGGCGAAAGTGTAAACTTTTTTTTACACTTTCTGCCTAAAAAAGATGCGAGCCGGCAGGCCTTGAAATGCATGCGGTCCCGCAGATTATTCGGAGGGGCTGTATTGTTTGAGATAGGCGATAATGTCGGCGATCTCTTCGTCTTTCCTGAGACCGGCGAATGCCATCCGGGTGCCTTTTACCATCTCGCGGGGTTTGGCGAGGTAGACTGTCAGCAATTCCTCGTCCCAGATCTTGCCGTCGCCGAACTCAATCATTGCATTTGAGTATTTAAAGCCGTCGACAGTCCCGGGTTGCCGTCCGATCAGGCCCTGAAGCGAAGGTCCGACCCTGTTCTGATCAGACTCCACCACATGGCACGCCTTGCACTTGCGAAAGACCTTCTCGCCAGCCTCGGCATCCCCTTCCGCCGCAGCGGCGTTGAACGTCGTCGACACGAACAGACTTGCGAGTATCGCGATTGCACATTTCATGTTTTGCTCCCTCCAGGAATGATTTCTGTACTTTTCGGCAATGTGTCGCGTTACGTAACGCGACTGAGATCAGCCCTCGGGTGCCGCCTGGAACTCCGGTTGGCTGTTGTTTCACAAAGGCGATAGGACATATGCTGCGCCGTGTTGTTTTGTTGACGAACAGGGGCCATGAATGGCAGCAGCGACTTTTGCACTCCTTGTTTTCCTTGCCGCGATGAGCGGCGCTGTGTTCAAGCCCGGACCTTGGTACGACACGTTGCGAAAACCTTCCTGGACCCCGCCCAAATGGGCTTTCCCGACAGTCTGGTCGATCCTCTATGTCATGATCGCCTATGCCGGATGGGACATATGGACCAAGGCCGGCTGGTCATTCGCACTGGTCTTGTGGGCCACGCAACTGATATTGAACGGCTGCTGGTCCTGGATCTTTTTCGGATTGAAACGCATGGATCTGGCGCTGTTCGAATTGGGCCTGCTCTGGCTCGCGATAGCGGGTTTCATCCTCGCGGCCTGGCCGATTTCCATGCTCGCTTCGTTCCTGTTCGTTCCCTACCTCCTCTGGGTCAGCACGGCGGGACTGCTCAATTTCTCGGTGTTGCGGCTCAATGCGGCGGAGTGATCCTTCACGCGGCCCGCAACGTCGAGCAGGTGTGCAAAGAGTGAAAGGGTTAGAAAAACAAGGACCCAGCCAAGCGCCTCACCGCGCAGGGCAAGAGCCAGTGCTGCCAGGAGGAACGTTCCGGCAAGGGCGCCGCCCGCCAAGGCCTTGAAGCGGGACATCGGCTTGCGCGAGAGGACACTGAGCAGCAGCGTTTCCAGCCAGAGGATCATGATGGCCGCGAAAGCCAGCCAGCCAGTTTCAAGCCAGGCAAACAGCACACTCATTTCTGACCCGCCGGAATGCGCAGCAGCTGGCCGAGATCCTTGAAGAAAACGCGCATGTGTGCAAGTGGGTCACGCCGGACGAGCTTCTTGTTCAGGTAGGATTCCCAGGTCAGACGCTGGACGTCCGGATCGGCGCACATGGTTACGAAGCGTTCCCGGAAGCGATCGCTCCGGTACCAGACGCTTTGCATGATCCCCAGGATGAAGAATATCCGGCCATGCTCCTTCATGAAGTGCTTGCGAACCCGGCGCAGGTTCGAAGCCTTGCCGGTGGCAAGGCAGGATGCAACGGCGTCCGCGCTCAGTTGACCGCACAGCATGGCGTAGTAGATGCCTTCGCCGGAGGATGGCGCAACGGTGCCGGCAGCGTCGCCGATCAGCAGAACATTTCTGCCGTTGTCCCATCGCCGCATGGGTTTGAGAGGCAAGGGCGCGCCTTCCCGGCGAATGACCCGCTGGCCATCGAGCGATGACGCCTTGAGTAGATCCGCAGTCGCGGAGCGCAGATTGTGGCCCTTGACCGCGGATCCGGTGCCG
>JBCBUG010000059.1:0-2108 GCA_039818265.1 Pseudomonadota bacterium
ATCAAAGTTAACGGCGGTATTGGTAATTTTCATCTTGTATTTGAATTCGACCGTCTGATTGCCGTCACCTGAAATCGTGTAGAAAGCGTGCACATAAACGTTATCGGCGGTGTCTCTGTTGTAACTGAACTCTATGGTGCCAACATGTCCTCCGGGCTGGATGCTGGCGGAACTACTGTGGATGTTGACCTGATGGTGTTTCAGGGTCAGGTCGTCTAGCAGATAATTGGTTTCGTTGGTGAGGTGCAGGGTGATGGTGCGGCTGTCAGCAAAGGCCGAACCAGCGGGCAGAGCGAGCGCAAGCGCGCCAAGCGCGATGAGGGATTTCTTGATCATGGGAAGTCCTCTTCGTTAGGGAAAACGAGAGGCACGCTAATAAAAACAGTTGCACGTGAAAATTGTCAAAATTGCTGGCGCAACTTGAGTGCAGCGCTGGCGTCATTTCCTGTATTTCCGGCGTGGCTTTTGCTAAGTATTAAAGCGGCGTCCCATCACATCGCACGTGACGGGACGCCCAGGTGCTAGGAGATGTCGCTATTGTCCAGATACTTCAGGACGAGAACGACAGCCTCAAGCGCCAGTATCAAGAGAGGCAGATACTTCAAGTTTTGATCCTCTTCTTGGGGGCGAGGCCGGGGAAATCCCGGCCTTTCCTGTTGCCGGCCCCTTCGGCGTCGGTCCGCATCGCAGACTGCTTGCTAAGTCTACGAAATTTTGGTTAACGCCACAAAATAGGAGGCGCACACTGTGCGTACATTCCACAAATAGGCAAATCTTGCCTCTAGTAGCGGGCAGACTTTTCGCCGGAGGTCACTTTCAGGCGTCAAAGCGGCAACTTTTGCCTGGCTGCGCGAACTACATAACGCTTGCCAGGGTGCATGACGAATTATCACGGCGCGCAACCGCGCACCAATTTCGGAACACAAACCTGTATGGAATATGAGTGTGACCCGTGAAGAATATGACGAACTGAGCAAACGGCTGACTGAACTGAACGTCGAAATAGAGCGATTGACGCCCGGCGGACTAGATTCGATGGACATAAACTCTCCGGAATGGAGCCAGGTTCAGCCTCTGATCGATGAGCATCACGAGATCATGAAGCGATTGAGGGACGACCCAGTGACCGATCAGTAATTATGTGCTGCTACTAGGACGCCACCGCCGCCGTCTGAAACGAAATCTTCATTAGCCAGCGCAGTTTCTGGTCCAGGCTCGGGCCTTCGCCATATTTCGGGCGGTCGAAGGCGTGTCCCATCAGGCTCGCAATGATCTTGTCCGGCGGGTCCACCGCCGTCAGCCGGTCCTCGAATATGAGCCGCAGGGAATGGAACGCTTGCTCTGCCGTGGCGCGCAGGCCACGGCACTTCAGATATTTGTTGACCGCGTTTAACAGCATGTCCTCGTTGTCCCGATAGGCCGGAAAACCGTCGGGATGCCGGCGCATGGCCAGGAGCGCGAATCTGATCAGCGGAATATCCCGCTTCGAATCGAACGTATTGAGTTCCCGATCATCCCCCTCGATCCGGATGAACGGGATGTTCGTGTCGAGGAAGATCTTGCTGGCCCGCAGGTTGGCGGCTTCCGACGGGCGCAGCCCCAGTTCCGCCACCACCCAGAAGATGGCCCGGGCCTGCGGGTTAAGCTCGTCCAGCGCCCCATTGGCCAGATTGCGTGTCTGCACATGCGCGGCGGTGAAGGCGGGCCGCTTGCCGTCCCGCGCGCCCTCAAATCTGAGGTCTGGAAGCGCGCTCTTGCCGCTACCTTCCTTCCGGACGTTTCACTCTGGAGAGCCATGCATCGTACCTGGGCATGTCTGCCAGCAGCCTGTCGACGGCGCCGCCAAGCGCGTCGGTGAGAGACTTTGCTTGCGCGCGCTTTTTCTCCATGATCGCTGCCGGATCGCAGGCGCCGAATTCGGATTTCGGTTCCGAGAACCCAGCGGATACATCTTCCTGCGATTCGCCAAAGGCAGGATAGTCGGACAAGGCGCGGACCTGTCCGCCGTAGCTCAGCGCATCATAAACGGCCTCCGCCAGCTCTGTGAAACCGATTACGAAACTGCCCGACGCCTTGTCGTCGTTGCTCGGGTTGATCTGAAGAAGGAG
>JBCBUG010000060.1:0-1946 GCA_039818265.1 Pseudomonadota bacterium
ATTCGGGAAACAATCCTGCATGCGGCTTGGCGCCGGGCGGAACAAGGCCGCCTTCTGGGCGGCATCTTAAGCGCGCTCATGAGTCCAGAATACCGCAAAAGCGGTTTTGGTTTCGTGGGCTTCTCTCACGACCGCGCGCAATTCTTCAAAGCGCGGCATGCCCATGAATTCCGGGTTCATCGTCCACCGCTTTTTTGTTGGTCTTCGCTTTGAGACGGTGGTGAGCGTCGCGATCGACTTCCGTAAGCTCTTGAAACTCTGCGGCGCTGTAATACCGGGTGAATTGATCGGCGGTTTTCGTGAGAAAAGCGCGTGATTCCCATGACTGGATGAACGTTTTGCGCTTTCTGCATATCAGTCCTTACGCCGCGAGACTAAAGTTAAAGTTTGAAAAAATGAAAAAACACGTAAAAGTTTTACATAGCTTTTGAAAGGAAAGATCATGTGGAAAGCGTTCAGGATCGCGCCTGTCACCATCCTGTCTTGCGCGTTCATTGCCCTGTCGGTCTCCAGGGCTGCGGCCGATTTTAACGACACCAGCGCCAGCTACTACGACAAGAATTTTTACACCAAGGTCCCCTGGACGGTGACGAACAAGAAGACATTCGAAGAATTGCTTCAACACAATCTCAAGACGCCGGACACGGAGCTGCATCGCGACAAGACGGCCCTCCTGATCATCGACACGCAAAACGATTGGGGAACGGCGAAAGGCTCGGCTCCGGAAACGGATATCGAAACCGTCGTTCCGAACATCGCAAAGCAAACCAAGCTCTGGCGGGAGACCGGATCGCTGATCGTGCACATTGTCCGGATGTATTACGCGGATGGAAGTGACGCCGATATGGCGCGTAGATGGCAAATGGAAAAGGGTCAATTCACTATGGCCGTACCGGGAACGTGGGGCTCTGAGCTTGTTGCTTCGACAACGCCCGGTGATGTGACACTGGACTACAAGACACTGCTCAACCTCGGTGTGCAGCAGATCGGGCCGAACGAATATGTCATCTACAAGCCGCACTACAACGGCTTTGACCGCAGCAGTCTGAATGCATTTTTGAAAGCGAAGGACATCGACAGTGTCGTTTTCATCGGCATGACTTTCCCGAATTGCGTGCGGGCGACGCAGTATGGCGCGACCGATCACCATTATCGCGTAGGAGCCGTTCCGGAGGCGATCACGCAGGTTTATCCGGGTGGGCTGGTAGCCATGCAGCGACAGGGTGTCCAGCTCATGTCGATGGATGACTTCGGCAAATTCGCCGGTTCGATATCAGACACGGCCGGTCCAGAGTAGGGTTGCGGCTTGCCACTAGAGAAAATTACGACGCCTTGTGGGCGGCCCGTGTACGAAAGTGTTTTCGAAACTGAACAGGAGTGAATTCGATCCTTTCGCGACATTAGACACCTTGCCAAAAGTGCAAGTCAAAGACGACGCAAGTCGCGAAAAGAAGCCCCGCCCTTCACGGCGGGGCTTCAACTTGCAGAATCGCTCGTCCGATCAAGCATCAATGCTGATATCCGATGTTTGCGGGAGCGTCGTCACACCGGTGGCAACAGGGGCCTCGGCAATCTGTTGCAGGAGCGTCCGGAAATCCTGAATTGCCGTCTGCCGGATCATCTCCAGCTTGCCCGGGTCCGGATCCTCGATCGTGATCGGAAGGGCGATGCTGAAATCGTCGACTTCGATCACGAAGAAGAACGCGAAACGGGCTGCCCGGTCTTGCGACGTGTCCTCGGTTTCGTAGGACGTGTGAACGGTGACCCGCACCCTGTCATTTCCCATCGCAGGAGCTTTCTGCCGCGCAAGGTGTTCGGCGCACCACCGCATGCAAAGACTGCCTGCACAGGAGCGAAATGCGTGAAGAGGGTCTGCAGGGGAAGGCATCGAATCGAGTCAAGCGCCTGGCCGTTTGGCAGGCCGAGCGCGTTTGCAATGCCGCCCG
>JBCBUG010000061.1:0-1938 GCA_039818265.1 Pseudomonadota bacterium
ATTCCCTGCGGCTCATATTCGAGGACCGGCTGACGGCGGTGGACCCGCCGGACAAGATCATTGCGAGCCTGATGGGACACGCCTTCGACCGCCCGAAATATGGCGAAGGCCCGAGCCTGGACCAGAAACTGCGCTGGCTCATGAAGATCTCGTTCCAGACGACGGCGGTGGCGTCCTAATCAGGACGCAGACTCCGCCATTGGCGGGGCGTTTCGGTTTCAGCGACCGGCTTGTCCGACCAACGTCTTGCGCAAACAGCATACTCGCTAAAGGTGCTTTTCCTCTTTAAACAACCGTGTTTAACGTAAGGGAGCAAGTACCGACATGTTCACTGTTTTTGCACGCGGCCTCGCCGCCTCCTTGATCTCAGTCGTCGCAATCGCGCCAGCACTGGCAGGTTCGCGGGACGTGACGATGCACGTGGAGAACAACACCAGCTACGATTTCACCAATCTGCAGCTCACTCATCAGCAGGTGAATATCAAATACTACTCGACCACGGTCACGGCTGGCACGACCGGAACAATCAAATTTGATTGGGACGACAACGATGCGAAGCACGCCAAAGTCGAAGCCGTCTACACGCTGCCGTCGGACAGCAACGACCTAGTCAAGCTCCACTGGGAAGCTGAGATGGAAAACAATTACGGCAAATACAAATACACATGCAGCATTAGCCAGCCGAACAATGTCAGTAGCAGTCACAACGACTGCGCCAACCCCGACCCGCATTTCATTCTGAAAGACAAGGACTGACACAGCGCCCGGCCGCGCACGGTGTGACACAAAAAAACCCCGCTCACGGCGGGTTTTTTTTTGTTGGGACTGGTGTCTCAAGTGTCCACTTCATCACTTTGGGCAACACGTAAACCGGATAAACGAAAGCGGACAAAAACCCGACTTCACCAAATTCCTGCACCCAACACCGCCAACGCTCCATGTCACGATCAATAGCGCAACAGAGACAGACCCACGGAGTGCTTACCAGCCAGAGCAGCAAACAAAGAAGGACAACCAGGGCACCCAAGGGCCACGTCGCCAGAATGAGAAACACCGTACACAAGGCAACAGGCGCTCGAACAAAACCCTTTATGAGCCTGCGCATCGAACCACCAGGCTTTCGTACCAGGCGCACGAACCCCTGACATATCCATGGAATTTGGTGACTTCAAGCGGGTCAACGGCGTGGACATTGACCCAACTATCGGCGTCCGTTCGTGGGAGGCCGCCATATGCGAAGGCACGGCCATTCCGATTGCGCGCAACGAAATTGTAGTTTTCTGGAATCTGTGACCAGTTCGCCTGATCTTTGAAAGCTGCCGGCCGCTTGAACCCAAACATCACAGCTATGAAACTCTTCCTGTTTTGTGGCGAAGAACACTCAGCCAAAAACAGGCAAATCGTTAGATCACTTTGCGCAAAAGAGTCATCACCTCTTTGCCCTGATCACCGGCGGCACTCAGGCTGTTCTCGACGCTCAAGAGCAATTCTCGCATTAGGGTAAAATCTCGTTTCATGTCAGGTCTCCCTTGCGGAGCAACATAGCCAGTCTATTGACTGGGCTGGTATGCAGGATGCGCAGAAAACCCTTCAACCCTTCGGCCGGATCAATGGTACCGAAGCGGCCGGTATCAGCAACATTGCAAACGAGCAGGCAAGGAAGGCAACGGCGGGTCCGGCCGCGTCCGAGACAACCCCGACAAGCACCGGGCCAAACACATAGGCAGTTTTGGCGATCGCCCAGGTTCGTGAGATAGCCTGCACCCGGTTCGCGCCTGAGACGGCCTGCCCAAGAATTGTCAGGGCAAGCGGCGGGACAAGCGCCAGTGCCAGCGACGCCACGGCAAAGCTGAGCGTTACCCCCGCCGGACTTCCCACCCAAACCGCGCCGCACACGCCGAGCACCGCCACGATCGCCGCGATCGACAACACCCATCC
>JBCBUG010000062.1:0-1882 GCA_039818265.1 Pseudomonadota bacterium
GAGGGTCTCATGTCCGTTCTTGTATTCGATCTCGACGGCACGCTGGTGTCATCGATGGAAGATCTTGTCGCCACGCTCAATGTCGTCCTCACGTCGAACGGTCATGCGGCTGTCCCCCAGGAAAAGGTCGTCCACATGGTCGGCATGGGGGCCAAGGTGCTGCTGCAGCGCGGACTGGACTACAATGAAGTCAGCTGGACCGAGGAAATGCTGCAGCCGCTCTTCCACCAGTTCATCGAGCACTACGCCGCCAACATTGCGGTGCACACGCGCGCGTTCGATGGCGTGGTGCCTGCTCTTGAGCGTTTCAGAAACGAAGGCTGGAAGCTTGCCGTTTGCACCAACAAGGCAGAACGGCTGACCCTGCCGCTGCTCGAAGAACTGGACCTTGCGAAGTATTTTGACGCGGTCGTCGGCGGGGACACGTTCCGCGTGTCGAAACCCGATGCCGTACCCGTCCACGGCGCGATCGAGCGCGCGGGCGGGTCAATCCAAGGATCCGTCATGATCGGCGACAGCGGCACTGACATCAGCGCTGCGCGCAACGCGGGTATCCCGGTCGTTGCGGTCGATTTCGGCTACACGCCTGTGCCGGTTCATGAGCTTGGGCCGGACAAGGTGATCTCGCATTTTGACGAATTGCCCGGAGCGATCGCCGTCGTAACCAGTTCTTGACAGTCCGGAAAGTGAACGGTTTCGTGCCAACGGCACTACGCTACCGATCATTCACGTGGTGTTCGATATGCAATTCTGAAAATGCTGCCTCCGTTGCAGTGTCTAAACTAGCTCATCAACCGCAGAGGCAAGTTTCACGAGATCGGCAGCATAGAACCCCGCAGCGTTGATACAGTTGGTTTCGAGCATCTTCAGTCCGTGTTCAGTCCGGCAGATATCCAGCACATACGCCCGGGAATATGCAGGATTGCAAGCGACCAAATGCTCCGCGAATTCCAGTGCGTCCTCATCAATCTCCTGGCGATAAACTACCCTTTGGCCTTCCTTGTAAAGAGACCAAGTGACAACACGACCATCGATAACCCAAATCCGCCATTCGCGCAGAATACGGGCCGGTTTGGTGAGCATCAGTTGAGTGTCGTGGCGCAGAGAGCCATTAGGGATTTCTTCCTGATTCACGGCCAGGACTTTGTTTGCAAGGTTTATGATCTCCGCGCTTGATTTCACGTTACCTGGCTCTTCCTTGCTGTCGTCCACCGGTCGCAGAAACCAGTGCTTGCCATCGTCAGGCAACTGGTCGGGAATCTCTCGCAACTGCAGGAAAAGTGCATCGGCCCCGTTCAACAACAACGGGTGCCATGACTTCTCGTGAACAAAGGGGGGAATCTTGAATACACCCGGAGACAACGCCCTTTTCTCAGCGTAACGCCACAGGGAATATGAACCGAACATGACGACTGAAGCCGGGTTGATGATTTCAGGTTCGGGAACAAGCTCACCGACAAACGGGACAACCTTGTGCCACGTGTAGGGAATCTTCAATCGATCAAGTGCGTTAGCGAGCTTTTGGGTGTCTTGGAATTCTTGCAGCAGCCATTGCATTTCGAATATTGCTCGCCAAACTTTAGTTCCGATTTGTCCATCTGATAGCACTGGCAAAGGCATTCTGCAGCCTCGAATATGGACGATCACCATGCCACCGATGCAGCGACGCAACAGCTTACGCCAGGCTTCAACATTACTTTCATTTCTTTTCGCCGGTCTATCCCCAGCGTATTTGCGCCCGCGGGTGCACAGGCCTGCGCAGGTATGCGCACGGCTGATATGATTTGGGTTACCTGATTCCAACGGGATGGAAGCTCTATGGCAACGCAAACGGCGCCGAACCCGACACGAGAGAAGATGCTCAAGGGGCTCGGCTATCAAA
>JBCBUG010000063.1:0-1834 GCA_039818265.1 Pseudomonadota bacterium
AGACCAGTACGAAACCGGGGTCAACGCAGGCTCGAGACTTTCTGAAAGCTTAAGGATGTGCGGCATGTCCAGCGTGGCATGGCGCAGTACCCGGGCGAAACCGTCCGAACACCGGCCTGATTCTGGCCGGTTTTTTTACTCCAAAAACGGAAAACTCAATGACGTCTCAAATCACAGACATCGTGGTTCCGCGCGTGTTCACGCCATACATGGCGGAAAACAAGCCGGCCAAACTGGTCATGCTGGAAAAATCCGGCATCCTTGCTGCGCCAGCACCCGACATTGCCAAGCGCTTCAAATCCGGTGGAAATCAGATCGAGGTGCCTTACTGGGAGGACCTTGACGACACAGAGCCGACCGTGATCGACGACAGCGACAACAAGATCGAGGTCAGCAAGATCACCGCCAGCGATATGAACGCCTACAAGCACCGGCTGGCGAAAAAATACGGGGCGAAGACGGTCGCAAGCTATGCTGCAACCGGACGTGGCGACAGTGCCATGAACAGGGTTGCCGAACGCATCAGCGCCTATTGGGGGCGCCGGAAGGAAGAACGTATCATTGCGACCGCCGAAGGTGTCATTGCCGACAACATCGTCAATGACAGCGGCGACATGGTGTATTCGGTCTATTCGGATGTCGCGTCGCCGCTCGCCGCCAACCGCATCAGCTACGCGGCCATCAACCGGGCTCGCCTGACAATGGGCGAAAACCTCGACGATCTGCGAGTCATCGCGATGCATACCTACGTCTATGGCAGTCTTCTTGACGACGAGAAAATCGAGTTCAAGAAGCCTTCGGAGGCGCCGTTTGAAGTACCTTACTATGCGGGCATGATGGTCGTGCACTCGGAGATGATGCCGGTCACCACCGGGTCCAACTCGGACGAATATTCCTGTTTCCTGTTTGCGCCGGGTGCCTTCATGCATATCGAAGAGGTTCCGAGCCGCGAAACGATCTACGGCAACGAGGGCACAGAGATCACAAGGGACCCGGATATCGGTTATGGCGGTGGTGCCGACTATCTGACCACACGCCGTTTCGAGATGATCCATCCGGCCGGGATGGACTTCACCGCAAGTTCGCTTGCCAAGACGCAAGGCGCGACACTCGCCGAGTTGCGTGACGCGGTCAACTGGGACCGCAAATACACGCGCAACAACGTCAAACTGGCCTGCCTCAAGGTGAATATCTGAACATTGCAGCGATACCGTTCCTCCCCGGAGGGGAGGAACATTCTTTGTATCAAACGCTCAATCGAATACTCTCTTAGTGGTCTGAATCCATGAAGCTTTTATCGGCGATTGGTCTGAAACCATGCTTCAGACATTGGGCTTCGTTAGACGCGTCGTCAAAACCGGGCTAAAGGTGCCTCTATCACAGTACATTGGGAAAGTGCGGTTTGAGCCGCGTTGCCGGTCGGGCGGTTTCTGACGGTCGGGTTCGAGATCGACTCGCGCAAGGGTTGTATTTTGGAACAATTCATGAACATATAGGTGCCGGCAAGCAGGAACAAAAGCAATGGCAGATTTTGAAGATATCACCGGCTGGCAGGATGAGCTGGAAGCGTTTGAGGAAAGCGAAGAGGGCAAAGCCTATTTCCGGCAACATCTGAACGACCGGGAAACCGACCTTCCGTTCGACATTGTATTGGACCTTGCCGGATTGATGCTGAAGCACGAGGAGCTTCGCGACGCGGTCAGGCAGAGAGCGGAGTTTCGGGCTTTTCTGAAGACACGTCCGGATCTGACCAATGACGATGACGAGTTCTGGGAAAAGAACCCGCTGGATGCGTCTGAAACTCTTGAAGAATTTATGGCGTGGTATGGTTCGA
>JBCBUG010000064.1:0-1814 GCA_039818265.1 Pseudomonadota bacterium
CGTCATGGTTTCGGACAGCGTGGCGGAGGCGTTCGAAAACGATGCCTCCGGCAAGGGCGCGATCGGGTCCGGCTACACCTATTCCGGCCACCCGGTCGGCGCGGCCGCAGCGATTGCCTGCCTGAAGGAAACCGAACGGCTCAACGTCAAGGACAATGCGGCCGCGCGCGGCAAGCAGCTCTTCGAAGGCCTCCGAAAGCTGTTCATGAAACACGAATTGATCGGCGACGTGCGCGGGGGGCATGGGCTTATGTGCGCGCTTGAGCTCGTTTCCGACCGGGCAACCAAGGCCCCGGTCGACAAGGCCACGATCGGCAAGGTGCACAAGACCGCATACGACAACGGCGCCATGATCCGCGTTTCAGGCAACAACATCATCCTGTCGCCTCCCCTGGTTCTGAGCGAAGCGCATGTGGAGAAGATCCTAACGGCTCTCGACAGGGGACTGTGAGCGGCTGGCTGATCCTGATCACCCGAGTGCTGCCCATTGCCGGCCAGTGTCCTTCAAGACTGACTGGTCTGAAAAGTGTCGTTGAATTGTTGTTGTTGTGAACGGCATTGATTCGTCCGTCGCCAGATCGGGATCCTGAATTGTATCCCGGATTTGTCGTCCCGGTTCGCCGCGCAAGCGGCGAGACCGGGAGCCAGTACCCTAGGCGGCCAAGGGTGTAACAAAACAGCAAAACAAGAGGTTACTGGGTTCCGGCCTTCCGCTGCGCTTCAGCCGGAATGACAATCCTATCAACTTGAGATCGTCTCGAGGGACCCATTTCGCACTAAACCAGATCGCCGCGATCGAATTTCCGAAAGCCTGCGCAGTCACGTTTCATTCGAAAAAACAAGAGCGAAGTCGTGTGAACGGGAGTAGAGAAACACCTTGTCCATTCCCCGTGTACTGTAGGCGACCCAGGACCCTGGCTGATGCATGGCCTGCAGCGCTCTTTCCGCAACATCGGCGGAAAATCCACATCCACGCATTTCCCGGGCAAGCTGCATCGCCCACTTTTCTTCCAATGGCGTCCGGTGCCAGGCCTCCCGCCCTTTCGGCTGCCTCTCGGGCGATCCATCGACTTTTGGCTGCCAATCTTTGTCGCCTGGCAATTGAGAAAACGGTTTCGATTGAGCATCTGTTTCCAAAGCAACAGCCATATGATCGCACGACCCGAAGACTGATGACCTTTCAATTGTCGAGCTGTAGCTGACCTGATTGTCAAATTCGCTTGCGACTTCAAATGGCCACGCAAAAAGATTGGCGTAGAGAATCGTAAGGATGGCAAATGGCGCACGCCCCCATACGGGTGTCAGAATTGATGCTAGAAAGATAGGAAGAGAGAAAGCCAGGGCGAGCGAACCTGAAAAGCACATCAGGAATTTTTTCATAAGGGCAAGAATGTTCATCTGGAAGGCGTTTCCTCACTGAGATCCATCCTCAGATACGAACACTCCCGATTGCATTTCCTCCCCAGAACTCAAGCAGTTTCTGGTGTTTTGACGGCCTTTGCAGTCACAAGCGCGTGCCAGCGGGCCGTTCTCACAGCTTCTGGAAATCGTCCAGGATATCCAACAGCTCCGACAGGCGCTTCTTGCCGATGACGTCCTCGATCCGGGCGGCAATCGCCTGCGCCTCGTCCAGCTTGTCGAGGATGATCTTCCGTCCCGCCTCGGTGATGGCGACGGTCTGTTTACGCCGGTCCTTTTCATCCGCCTGCCGGGTAACGAGACCTTTTTCCAGCAAGGTCTGCACGATCCGCGTCTGGCTCGGAAGCAGCAGGCAGGCACGTTCCGCCAGTGAAGAGGCGTCTTGCGGACCGTAC
>JBCBUG010000065.1:0-1808 GCA_039818265.1 Pseudomonadota bacterium
CCGGCATTTGTGAACATAAGCGTCGGATCATTGCGCGGCACAAGCGGTGACGATGGCACGTGCTGGTGTTCGTGCTTGGCAAAATAATTAAGAAAG
Source organism: Pseudomonadota bacterium (assembly GCA_039818265.1). GTDB lineage: Bacteria > Pseudomonadota > Alphaproteobacteria > Rhodobacterales > Rhodobacteraceae > Ruegeria. The sequence goes on from JBCBUG010000065.1 coordinate 97, forward strand.
GCGTTGCGGATTTCGTTGACGCCGGTCATGGCACTCTCGTTGTTTTATTGCAGCAGTCGAATTTGCCTTCAGTGAAGCACTGATCGCTTGTGAATTAAAGGGCGATCCATCCTGTCAGAACGCACTGTTAGAGACAGGTATTGTTATTTCCAAGCGTTTTTCAATGCTTATTTTAGCATCGTTGGAAATGGTGTCCATAAACACTGCAGCGGGGTTAATGGATAAAGCCCACTGATATTCGCTACGCGAAGCCGTCGGCTGCGAATTTTCCTTGGCGCAGATGCACTTTGTGATGGGATGCCGCCCCTGCCTTGCAAACCCGCCTTGATTGATACTTGCCTGACCGATAAAGAAAATCCCCACTGCCCGTACATGACGAATCTTGCTATCGGAAGCAAAATACATTGCTTCCTCCGCGCCTGAAACATTCTATGTCGTCTGATATACTGTTTATGCAGGGCTGTTCAACGCTGCTCATTGATAGCGGTAGGCCAGTAGCCTATTGAAATCGAGGATGTTTTCCCAGAGAGCATCGGCGATGTTGGTCTCGCCGTTGGCGCGCAGGATGTTGAGGGCAAAGCTGCGGGCTCTGGCGAAGATGCCGGCGTTGATGCGAATGCGGCTTGCGTCTTCGCACATGGAGACATCGCGCACATAGTGGTTCTTGTTTTCGATCCCCCAGTGTCCACGGATCGCGCCTGCCGATTTGCGGGCGCTGATTTTCGCCGAGCAAGCGTAATAGGACACTTCCCGGCGCTCTTGCCACGCGCGATCTTTCGCAGATCTCACGCGCGTCACTCTGGTGACCCGGATGAGGGTTTTGATCAGCTTTCCCCAGTCTTCATCAGAAAAAGTTTTCGGCGGCTCAAACGTCTCGACAATGCGGGTCTCCTGGCGGGATCTTTCGGTCTTGTCAACGGTCTTGTCTGCCTCGACAGGTTCTGTGTCTTTCGTTGTTTCTATTATATCTTCCAACAAGTTAGGCTGGTTGCCTTTGACTTGGATCAAGACTTCGCTATTCACGTCGCGGGCCGCCTCAAATGTTTTTTTGGCAGTGAAGGGCATCCAGGGTAAACAGGCGTCCTTCAAGGCCCAACTCCCTGATGATCGCAGGCGCAGCTGGAATCTCATTGCTCTTGTCATCGATCTGCAGATGGCCCAAAATCAGCGTCTCATCGGCGGCAAAGACACTGAGCAGATGGATTGCTTTTTGGTCGTTGAAAGCATCGAAGCTGTGCCTGAGAACCTTACCGTCGATGGCAAGAGCCTGCATATTTTCGACATCGCCGGCGGCCTCACGACCGCTGAGCTGAGCGCTGTGTTCGCGGAATTTACTTTCCAGCTCCTGCGCGTCGAGCCCTTGCAGAACGAATCGTACGCTGGAATAGGCCGGCGCTTCTTTCCAGCCGAAGCCAAACGCATCGTTGAATTTTTCGCGGTTCGCTTTGACGTATCGGTGCACTTTGCGATAGGACGTGGCGCCGGACAAAAGCGCAAGGATTGTCGCGAACAGAAGCTTCTCAAGCTTCCACTTTTTGCCTTGCGCGCGGCGGCGATCTTTAACCCGTGATAAAAATTCTATAAATTCCAATGCCATGAGTGCATCCCCCGAATCAAATGCACTCCTATAGATTCAGACTTTTTGAGCGACGTGAATCCTAATTACGTAAATCGCTGTGGAAACAGCGTGGAAAGCATTGAACAGCCCTGCC
>JBCBUG010000066.1:0-1795 GCA_039818265.1 Pseudomonadota bacterium
AGAGTTGCTCTGGCAGGACGCGGCATCGCACGAGAAGACGTCGGCCCTTCCACCGAGTTTCTTCGAATTGGCGGTTGCTGGCAAAAGCTCGCCCATGCACGGTCTGATCCGCCTGAAACTTGCCGGGAAAGCAGACCTCGGTTCATTAGCCGGGCCTGGCATCCATGTGAAACTCATGCTGCCGGCGCTTACCGGCAGATCTCCGGTTTGGCCGCGGGTTGCACCGAATGGCACAACGCTGTGGCCGGACGGCGACGACGCACTTCATGTGCGCTACTACACGATAAAATCGGTCGATCCTGTGCAGCAGACAGTCGATATTGATATCGTAAAACACGCAGGCGGTCTCTTTGCCGAGTGGGCGGAGCGCGCTGGAAGCGGCCAGAAGGTTGGATTGCTTGGTCCGGGCGGCGGAGAGATGCCGCCAGCGCATGCGCGTGTCCTGATCTGCGGAGACCAAACAGCTCTGCCCGCCATCGCGCGCATGCTGGAAGACCTGCCGGAAAATGTGTCTGGGCACGTCATCGCCGAAGCAGCCAATAAGGGTGAGCTTGCTGCCTATCTGCCGGATACGCCACTTGATCTTCGCGCGCTGCCAGTCTTCCGTTTCAGAGCCTCACTGCGCGGAACCGCGTCTTCGCTGGTTGCGGGGGAAAGACCGGACTTTGCCTGGTTCGCCGGAGAACACGCGACCGCCCAGGAGATGCGGAGGTTTTTCAAAAAAGACCTTCATCTGCCCAAAGGCAGTCAGTTTTCAATTGCTTATTGGCGGGACGGCGCACCGCTCAAAGCGAATTGAAGGCATTGATCTTCAGTCAAGAAGACGTGTAGGACGAGGTGGCGCATTGTGTTTTTTGAACGCGCACTGACATATTGAAAGACGATTTTCGGGGGGAGGAGTAAAGTGGCAGAAGCCGCGTCAAAAGGTGTTTCAAAGCGGAAGGTTGCGCAACAGGAGCGCTCCAGGGCAAAGGTTCAGCTTATCCTCGACACGACCCTTCAAATGCTCAATGAGGGGCCTGCCGACAAGATAACAACCAACGAGATCGCCAGCCGGGCGGGGATCAGCATCGGGTCGCTCTACCAGTTTTTTCCCAAGAAAGAGGCTGTCTTCTATGAGCTCTTCAGCCAGTGGCTGCAAGAGACGCTGGACCGGTTGGACGACGTCGGCAAGCGGTTCGACGGAAGTGAAGACCTCGGAGAGCTTTCGGATGCCGTGTTCGAGTGTCTGTCCCGGGACGACACGATCAACTCCCGCGGACACTGGCAACTGCTCCGCGCGATGGGGAGTACGGAAGAACTTGTCGCGCTGGAGGCGGAGCACCAGCAGGAGGTGTTCCGGCGCATCGTGGAGTTTCAGAAGAAATTCGGTCGCAAGATCCCGGCATCCCAGACCGAAGTCCTCGCAATCCTTCAGCACCATGTCACCGTCGGCTGCCTGGCAACAGCTGCGCAGGTCGGAGATCATACCGAGCGCAAAAATGTTCTGGAGTGGGGCCGAATGACGATGAGGCTTGTCTACGACATCGATAAACTGAATGCGGGCGGGAGCTGACGCTACGCCATTCACCTTGGAAATTACTTCCGGCTGAAACGTTTGAGATGCTTCTATTCAAGTCACAGGCAGCTTGAACCATGCGCTGCGAAAGGGGCTGCCTGTTCTCGCCGTTCGGCAGGTTCTTGTCGACTGGTACGGTCGATCCGGGATCGTGGGACGACCAACGGTCACACGAACAACGGTCGATGAGTATTTTGGAGTTCCCATTTCCGGGTTCGTTGAGGCGATGTCAGCCTA
>JBCBUG010000067.1:0-1781 GCA_039818265.1 Pseudomonadota bacterium
CGAACGGCCGGGCTGGAAGGACTGGTTCGAGGCTCAGGACTGCAAGGTGGCAATACCGCCGTCGGGTCTCCGGCTGAACGACTATGCCCTTGTTCTGAATGCCGCCATTTCCGGTGAGGGCTTCGCCTTTGGCTGGAACCACCTGGCTGCGGACCTGATCGCAAACAATCTCCTCGATGCCCGTCAGGAATGGAGTTGGCACACCGGGATGGGGTTTTACCTCGTCTGGTCAAAAGCCCGGCCTCTCAGCGAAAACGCACGGCGTGTCAGGGACTGGCTTATCGCTGCTGCCGGAAGTGGTCAGGCCGCGGACTGAGTGGTCGCGGTGTGCAAAAACCGTCGTCCAAGCGCGGACCTGGCACATGTATTCACGCTTGCGCAAATTGCATCAGTTTTAATATTGATATAGTAAAATCAAATAAAAATTGATTAACTATTTAGAAACTAAAACAAAAGATAAGGAAAATAGATGTAAAAATCTGGAATCGTGAGATGAAGTCAAATTTTTCAAAGCTGAACTTTCGCCTTCCTGCAATTATTTCATCCTGTGCGGTCTTCGCTGCCGTCTTTGTTGGTGCCCTGGCCTACTGGTTCAGCGTATCGAATATCGAAAAGCAGGCAGATGAACGGTTGACCGCGCTGGCCAGCGCCCGCGCTGCCGGTCTCAAGAATTACCTTGAAGGCATTGGCATGGACCTGGCTGTCTCCGCGGCAAGCCCCTTTGTCAGCGACGCCCTTCTCGATTTCGAAAGCGCCTGGCAGACGATCGACGATAGTCCGAGGCAGGTACTCCAGAAAGCCTACATTCATGACAATCCGCATCCGCTCGGGGAGAAGGATGCCCTGATGAGCGCCGGGAACACACCTTATGACTTGGTCCACCAACGCTATCACGCCTGGTTCCGCAAGATGCTCAAGACCCGCGGCTACTACGACATTTTTCTCTTCTCCCGCGATGGCTCGCTGATCTACACGGTTTTCAAGGAACTCGACTTCGCGACAAATCTCGAGACTGGAGAATACAGGGAGACAGATCTCGGCAACGCTTTCCGGGCCGCCTTGAACGGCGACAGCGCAAGCTTTCATTTCTTCGACTTCAAGCCCTATGCGCCAAGCGCAGGCGCACCTGCGAGTTTCATATCGATGCCCATCACGCGTGGTGGTGAAACGCTTGGCGTGCTGGTCTTCCAGATGCCGATCGACAACATCAACGCCGTCATGTCGGACCCGTCCGGGTTTGGAGAAACGGGTGAGGCGGTCCTCGTCGGCCCGGATCGGCTGTTCCGGAACGATTCGGACAAAACGCCCGGCGACAATGATATCCTGAAGGCGCGGTTGGACGGCGATATCGTGACGACGGCGCTTTCCGGAAGTGTCGGCCATGGGCATCTTCACGGCTTTCGCGGGCAGGAATTCATCGCCGCTTCGGCACCACTGGAGTTTCACGGCGTTAAGCTTGCGGTCGTTGCAGCGGAAGCTGCTTCGGAAGTGCTTTTGCCCGCAAGGCAGCTGGGTGTTCAGATCGCCGTTATCTGCTCGGTCATTTTGGTCATCATGATGTGTGTCGGTCTTTTTGCGGCCCGCGCGATCACGGTGCCCGTCGGCAGGCTGGTTCAAAGCGCGGTCAGGCTTGCAGGCGGGGATGTCGATGTCACGTTCGCAGAGGCCAATCGGAAAGACGAGATCGGAGAGATTGCCTCCGCGATCGCCGGCTTCCGCGATGGTGTTGCCGAACAGGCGCGCCTTGCCCGGTCGCGGCAAGAGGAAGAGCGGCAGCGCAC
>JBCBUG010000068.1:0-1501 GCA_039818265.1 Pseudomonadota bacterium
CTGGTATTCCCGCCATTCGCTCGACGCCCAGGTGTCCTGCCCGTCACGGGAGTCAAGAATTGTCCACGTGCTGCCATCGTCGGAGCCTTCGATGTTCCACTGCCAGGGCATGTCGTCATTCTGGCTGTTGTCGTTCGGTGCCTGCAGCATGTAGCCATCGATGATGACGGCAGACGAAAACCGATACCGCACCCACCCGGCACCGCTTCCCGAGAGAGTGACCTTCCCCGGTGTTCGGTTGAACAGCTGCCAGGCCGTTGAGGAATTGTTGGACGCGCTGACAACACCGCTTGGCGCGGTGTTGGACGTCATTTTTGGAACGGGGTTGCCGGTTTCAGCTGGCGCCAGGCTGGTTGGTTGAATATTCACATCCAGGAACGGGCCATCCTTGAAGTTCATCGCTTCGATCGCCCAAGATGTTTCGCCAAGGCGTGTCAGGACCTGGGGAGCAATGCCGCCGCCGACAACAAAAAGTGTATCGGTGGATTGAACAAACTTGAGATCAGATAGAACCGATTGCGCGTAGGGTGTCGCGACTTCAACCGTGCCAACCCGTCCGGCGCTGGTATAGACACGGAAAAAATAGTCGCCGAATTCCAGCATATAGGTTTGACCGTTGCCGAACTCGAACGGAATGAGCCAGCCTTGTGCGTTCGAGTCCTTCAGTTCACCGAGAAACTTGGTGCCGCCCCGCCGGCGCAATCCACCGCGCTTCAGCGTTACGAAGTTCTCGCACTCTGCCAGGCCTGACCGGAAAAACTCAAGATCGGTTCGATAAATCAGTTCCGGGTCGAGTTCGCCCCGGCTGAAAGTTGCTTGCAGTTGGTAACTCATCTGTCTGTGATTATGTCCAGATCAATCATGGGCAGCGGCGTGCCCTGCATGGAATCGTTGGCACCGGCTTGCGCGAAAGCCTCACTTGCGGCTTGCCGCAATGTGTCGGCAAGGCTGTTTTTGCCGGTGATGAGATGTGCGCAGCCTGCGGCAAGAAAGAGCGCAAACCCGTGCACGAAAAGTGGCGGAAACTCCGCTTCGCGCGTAATGCGTCTGATGTAGCGTAAGGGAAAAGGAGCGGGCTGGTCCGTGAGGATTTTCTGACCGATCACCTCGTGAGGGATAATTTGTCCGTCTGGCATTCCATCGACTGTTTGCTGCGGCAGGCGCAGGCAGTCTGCAGGTTTCTGATATTGATAGCTCCAGCGGAAAGGGGGTGTTGCGGTTTCCACCGGCAAGTACACCAATGCCGTCGCAAAGTCCCAGTCATGCTGTGCCAGATATGCGTCTCTTTGAGCTGCATAGTTGTTTTTGAACCAGCGCGAAGCGACCGACGCAAAATCGAAATCGCTGATCGGCGTTTCCTTTAGGTGCGCAAGCGCAAGGTTCGCCATCTCCACGGAGGTGTGAACGGTACCGGACATGGTAGTTTCCCTTCTTAAACTCGTCAGGCGGCTGGCGGGAGAGGGTCTTGAGCTTCGTAAGCCTCCAGTGCCCGGACCGCCTC